>NZ_JBDPLU010000008.1:0-350559 GCF_039871525.1 Streptomyces sp. B6B3
GGGGAAGGCGGTGGGGGTGGGCCAGTGGCGGCGGGTGATGGTGAGCCACCAGTCGTCGAAGGAGCCGGCGAGGCGGTCCGTGGCGGTCTCGTCGGCCACGCGGCGGCGGGCGGCGGACTCCCAGACGATCGTGGTGACCCGCAGGTGCCCGTGCAGGAAGAGGAGCAGGTCCTCCAGGTCGGCCGCGGTCAGTCGCTCCCGGGAGTGGCGGGTGACGTTGGCCGGGGGCCGGTCGGTGGGCGGGACGTCGTGGCGGTAGACGAAGGCGGCGGTGCCGCCGGTGGTGGGGGACAGCAGGCAGCCCCAGACGGGCTGCGCCGCCACGGCCTGGTAGCGGCGCCGCAGCTCCCGCTCGTGGCGCTGCGCGCGGCGTAGCGACCGGACCTGTTCGCGGCGCAGTGCCTCCAGGTGGCGGCGCTGTTCCGCCTCCTGGGCGGCGAGCCGGCGGGTGATCTCCTCGTGGATCGGGCGATAGGCGGCGGTGGCCGCGGCGGTGAGCGCGTGATGGCGCAGCCGGGCCTGGTCCAGGCGCGGCCGCCCGCCGGGCAGGCGGCGGTGCCAGCCGGCGGTGACGCGGGCCAGCTCCGCCTCCGCGGCGTGGACGGCGGCCTGGTACCAGCGCGACGCCGCCGTCCACTCCCGGTGTTCGTCCTGGGTGGCCGGCACCGCGTCGTGCCAGTGCCAGAGGCGGGGCGGCGGATCCCCGGCGCCCGCGTAGCCGCGGAAGAGAACGTCCGCCGGTGCCATCGTGGGCGCGCTGAGTTCGCGCAACAGGATGCGTCCCTGCAGGGTCATGAGCGGTCACCTCCCTGCCCGGAATTCTCGGGGCGGGCCGCCGGGACCCCTCTCGGGTGCGAGATTCCTGCCCGGGAACGACGCGGGCTCCATGCCCGGGGCGGGCATGGAGCCGGGAGCGTCAGGTCGACGCCAGGTGCCAGGTGCCAGGCGTCAGGTGCCAGGCGCGAGGCGCGAGGCGCGAGGCGCGAGGCGTCAGGTGCGAGGCGTCAGGTGCGAGGCGCGAGGCGCGAGGCGCGAGGCGCGAGGTGCCAGGCGCGAGGCGCGAGGCGCGAGGCGCGAGGCGTCAGGTGCCAGGCGCGAGGCGCGAGGCGCGAGGCGTCAGGTGCCAGGCACGAGGCGCGAGGTGCCAGGCGCGAGGCGCGAGGCGCGAGGCGTCAGGCGCGAGGCGTCAGGTGCCAGGTGCCAGGCGCCAGCGGTCAGGCACGAGGCGCCAGCCGTCAGGCGGAGTAGCCCTTCGGCGGGATGAGGGTGGCGAGCTGGTCGAAGGACAGCCAGTAGATCTGGTTGCCGCCGAAGGAGGCGGGGTCGGCGATGAGGACGGTGCGGTTCGCGTCGTCGTAGCCGATGACCGTGAAGTAGTGGTAGATCGTCTGGTCCGGCGGGTAGCCGGGCGGCTGGTTGCCGGGCGGGGCGACGATGTTGGCCACCAGCGGGTAGTTGTTGTCGATGTCCAGGACGATGTCGTTCCACAGCAGGTCCCGCTGGGCCTGGGTGGGCGGGTCGTTCGGCATCTCCTTGGTCTCGTACCAGCCCGTGCCGAGGTTCGCGTTGAGCACGCCGGTGACCTGGCTGATGTGGTCGGTGCCGTTCTCGGTGGTGCCGAGCTGCCAGGCCAGGTCGGACTGGCTCGGCGGGGCGATGCGCGCGGAGAGCGCGATCCGGGTGGCGGCCGGGCCGCACCAGTAACCGGTCTCCTGGACCTGGTAGTCGACGTCCAGGGTGTGCGCGCTCGCGGTGCGCTCGCCGGCGACCGTGATCCGGCTGCCCGGCTCGTTGTGCCCGCTGACGACGGCCGTTCCGGCCTGGGAGCCGCGGGCGAGCGCCGACACGGACGGGTTGTGCGATGTGGGGGACGCCTGGGCGACGCCTGACAGGACCAGGGATCCGGCGGCGGCGACGGCGATCGCGGTGGATAGGAGTCTCGTGCGCAATGAAGCCTCCTGGGGCGGGTGGGGGCCGCTGAGGAAGAAACGACTTCGGCTCGCACACGGCCGTGTGCGACCGCGGACCAGCGTGAGCCTTGCCCGCCGTCGGCACAAGGGATGAAACCCCTGGCTTACGAGGCTTACGAGTGACTTATGAGCGGACCTGACGGGCGTCGGGGCCGTGCGGGTGGCCTCGGCCGGGCCTGGCGCGGCTCAGCGGTGGTAGGCCGGCATCGGACCGCGCAGGTCGTGGCCCACCTCGGCGCACCGGAGCACCACGTCGTCGGGCAGCGGGCCGCGCGCCAACGCGTCGAGATTGGCGCGCAGATGGTCCACCCGGGACGCGCCGACGAGCACGGCGTCGGTGATCGGCCGGGACACCAGCCAGCGCAGCGCCAGGTCCGGGAGCGTCAGGCCGGCCTCGGCGGCGACCGCGGAGAGGGCGGCGACGGCGTCGAACAGCCGCGGCTGCCAGTACCGTTCGCGGTACATCGGGGAGAGCCGCGAGGTGCCGAAGCGGCCCTCGCCCGGGTCGGCGTCGAAGTGGTACCGGCCGGACAGCAGGCCCCCGCCGAGCGGGTTGTAGACGATGGTCTCGACGCCGGCCGCCGCGGCGAACGCGGCGTACTCCTCCTCGACGCGGCGGGCCAGCAGGTTGTACATCTGCTGCGCGACGTCGGGACCCGGCAGGCCGGCCTCGGCGAACAGGTGCCGCAGCTCGGCGATCTGCCAGGCGGCGAAGTTGGAGACACCGATCCGGCCGACGAGGCCCTCCCCGACGAGCGCCGCCAGCGCCTCGACCGTCTCGGACAACGGCGTGGCGGGGTCGGGCTGGTGCAGGTAGAACAGGTCGACCCGGTCGAGTCCGAGCCGCCGCAGGCTGCCGGTCAGGCAGGCGCGGAGCGCGGGCGCCGAAAGCGGCGGCGCGTCGCCCGCGTCGGGGTGCGGCATGCCGGCCTTGGTGGCCACGGCGAACGCGTCGCGCCGGGTGCGCAGCAGCTCGCCCAGCATCGTCTCGGTCGCGCCGCCGGCGTAGCCGTTGGCCGTGTCCAGCTCGGTGACGCCCGCCTCCCGGACCAGGTCGAGCATGGTGGCCGCGGTCTCCCGGTCCACCGTGTCGCCGAACGTCATGGTGCCGAGTACGGGTCGGGGTCGGGGCACGGCGGGGACCTCCGTTCGCGGCGTCGTGCCTCACCCTCGCATCTCTGCGCGAAACGCGCAAGAATCGGGGTCGTTCGGAACGAGGCAAGTCAACGGTGGAAAGGAGGCGGCTCGATGGGCTCGACGGCTGATCAGGTGCTGGTCGTCGCGGACGACCTGACCGGCGCGGCGGAGAGCGGCGCGGCGTTCCTGCCGCGTGCTGTGCGCATCGAGACGCTCGCGGGTGTGCGCGATTCGCGCGAGGTTCGCGAACTTCGCGAGGTCGTCGTGGTGGACACCGACTCCCGGTACCTGTCCGTCCGGGAGGCCGCCCGCCGCTGCCGGGCCGCGCTGTCGCGCGGCGCCGACGGCGCGACCGTGGTCAAGAAGATCGACTCCACGCTGCGGGGGCCGCTCGCCGCCGAGGTGGCGGAACTCGCCGCGGGCGGGGCGCCGGTGCTGGTGGCCACGGCGTCGCCCGCCCTCGGCCGCACGGTGCTGGGCGGTGTGGTGCACGTCCACGGGGTGCCGCTGGCGCGTTCCGGGATCTGGGCCGCCGAGTCCCGACCGGCGCCGGAGAGCGTCGCGGCGGCCCTCGCCCCGGTCCGCTGCGCGCCGGTCGAACTGCCCGCCGTGCGCGGCGCTGCCGACGCCCTGACGGAACGGCTGCGCGCGGTCCTGGCCGACGGCGCGGTGCCGGTGTGCGACGCCGAGTCGGCGGACGACCTGGACCGGATCGTCCACGCGGGTCGGGCGACCGGCCGCCCGGTCCGCTGGGTGGGCTCGGCGGGTCTCGCGTACGCGCTGGCCAGGGCGCTTCCTCCGGCCGGCGCCAGCGCCGGCGCCGGCTCCTCGGCCGTCCCGGAGCAGGGCGCGGACGGCCCCGTGCTGTTCGTGGTGGGGTCGGCCGCGGCGGTGGCCAGGGAACAGGTGGCGCGGCTGGGCGACGTCGTCGACGCCGTCGTGGACCTGGACCTGGGCCCGGATCTGGACCTGGGCCTGGACCCGGATCTGGACCCGAGCGCCGAGCCGGGGAAGGCGGCGGCGCGGCTCGCGGGGCGTCCCGGTGTACTGCGGCTGCCGGAGCTCGCGCGTGGCCGGGAAGGCGGCGGCACCCGGTCGCCCGCCGCGGCGGCGGCGTTGGCCAGGACCGCCGCCGCGGTCGCCGCGACGCACGGCGCCCTGGTGCTGACCGGTGGCGAGACGGCGCGCGCCGTGTTGACCGAACTCGGCGTCGCCGAACTCCGCGTGGTCGCCGCCTGGCAGGACGGCGCCGTGGTGAGCCGCACGCCGGACGGCCGGACGGTCGTCACCAAACCGGGCGCGTTCGGCGGCCCGGACGCCCTGCTGCGGATCGCCCGCCGGCTCGGCGTCGACCCGCAGCACCCCCAGCACCCCCAGCAACCTCAACACCCCCAGCAGCAGCCCCAGGAGGAGAGATGAACACACCGCTGGTCGCCGTCACCATGGGCGACGGCGCCGGGGTCGGCCCCGAGGTGGTGGTGCGGGCGCTGGCCGAACCGGAGACGCGCGCGCTCTGCCGGCCGCTCGTGGTGGGCGACCTGGTCCGGCTTCGCGACGCCGCCCGGATCTGCGGCGTCGACGTCGAACTGCGGGCCGTCGCGGGCCCGGAGGACGCGACGTTCGCGCCCGGCACCATCGAGGTGCTCGACCTCGACCTGCTGCCCGAGGGGCTGCCCTACGGCGAACTGTCGGCGGTGGCCGGCGACGCCGCGTACCAGTACGTCAGGGTGGCGTGCGAGCTGGCCGTCGCCGGCCGCGTCCAGGCCATCTGCACCGCTCCCCTCAACAAGCGGGCGCTGCATGCCGGCGGGCACCCGTTCCCGGGGCACACCGAGCTGCTCGCCGAACTGTGCGGCATCGAGGAGGTGTCGATGATGTTGGCCACGCCCACCGTGCGGGTCATCCACGTCACCACCCACATCGGCCTGATCGACGCCATCGAGCGGATCGACGAGGGACTGGTGGAGCGCACCGTGCGGCGCGGGCACGCCACGCTGCGGGACTCCGGCATCGAGGCCCCGCGGATCGGCGTGTGCGGCATCAACCCGCACGCCGGCGAGGACGGGCTGTTCGGCCGCGGCGAGGAGGAGGAGAAGATCGTCCCCGCGGTCCGGCGCTGCCAGGACGACGGAATCGACGCCCGCGGCCCGCTGCCGGCCGACACGGCGTTCTTCCTGGCCGGACGCGGCGACTACGACCTCATCGTGGCCATGTACCACGACCAGGGGCACGCGCCGGTGAAGGTGCTCGGCCTGGAGGCGGGCGTCAACATCACGGTCGGGCTGCCCGTCATCCGGACCTCGGTCGACCACGGCACGGCGTTCGACATCGCCGGGACCGGCACGGCCGACGCCGGCAGCATGATCGAGGCGCTACGTCAGGCCGCGACGCTCGCCCCCAGTCCCGCGCCCGATCGCGCCTCCGATCGCGCCTCCGATCCCGCCTCCAGTCCCGCTCCCGATCCCGGTGCGAGCCCGAGTCGTGGGTGAGCATGCGGGGATGAGCGAACGACTGACGGCGCACGAGCGGCGCGGGGCCATCGTCGCCCTGGCCACCTCCGACGGGCGGGCCGGCGTCGAGGAGTTGGCCGAGCACTTCGGCGTCACCGCGTCCACGATCCGTCGCGACCTGGCCCTGCTGACCGCGCAGGGCCACCTGGCCCGCACCTACGGCGGCGCGATGCCGAGTGCGCCGGCCGTGGAGACCTCGTTCGGTCAACGCTCCCACGAGGCGTTCCGGCAGAAGCGCGCCATCGCCGCCTGGGCGGCCGAACGGGTCGGCCGGGACGAGACGTTGCTGCTCGACGCCGGCACCACCACCGGACACCTGGCCCGGGCGCTGCGGCACCGCGACCGGCTGACCGTGGTCACCATCGGGCTCACCGTCGTCAACGAGCTGGCCGACGCGGACGGCGTCGAAGTCCTGTGCCTGGGCGGCCGGCTGCGGCACATCAGCCAGGGCATGGTCGGCCCGTTCGCCGAGGCCGCACTCGAACGGGTCACCGCCGACCGGGTGTTCCTCGGCGCCGACGGCCTCACCGTCGAACGCGGCATCTGCGAGGCCGATCTGGAGCAGACCCGGCTCAAGGAGCTGATGATGGCCCGCGCCGGCCGGGTGTACGTGCTCGCCGACGCCAGCAAGCTCGGCCGCCGCCCCTTCCACGCCTGGGCGCGGATGCCGGCGTCGTGGACCCTGGTCACCGACGACGGCGCGGAGCCCGCCGAGGTGGCTCGGTTCCGGGCGGCTGGCGTCGAGGTGGTTGTGGTGGACGAGCGGGGCCGGCCCAGCCGTTACGCCTGATGAACGAGGTGGCTCGGTTCCGGGCGGCCGGCGTCGAGGTGGTCGTGGTGGACGAGCGGGGCCGGCCCACCCGTTACGCCTGATGAACGAGGTGTCCAACTGTCAATAATGGGCGGTTGGACACCCGTGTTCCCGCTGGGGGGCGAGAGCTTCACCACTCTTTGGACGCCTGTTGTGGTCTCGGATGTCAGAGGTACGGTGGAGCCGCTGTTGATGTTTGGATGAACATCAATCAGGACCGAACACGTCAGCGTGCGACCGCCTGCCAATTCCCTGTCTGTACCGACCCGTCACGTGTGCTGCCCTGGATCACTTAGCCGTGGTTCCACGCCTGTGGTGAAGAGGAGTTCTACATGGGGGAGAGGCCGTCCGCGCGCGGCCCGATGATGCCGCTTTCCGCTGCTCAACGGGGAATCTGGTACGCACAGCAGGCCGACGAGAGCAGCCTCTCCTACAACATAGCGCTCTACCTCGATATCCCGGGTGCGGTGGACCAGGCCCTTCTGGAACGCGCGCTGCGCACCGTCATCGGCGAATCCGACGGCCTGCGCGCCGTCTTCCTGGAGGTCGAGGGCCGCCCGACGCAGTGCGTCGCCGAGGACGTCGACGTCCGGGTGCCCGTCGTCGACCTGCGCGACGCGCTCGCCCCCCGCGAAGCGGCGCTCGCCCCCCTAGAAGCGAACCTCGCCCCCCGCGAAGCGGCGCTGAGGTGGATGCGCCGGCGCATGACCGTCCGGTACGACCTGGAGCGCGGCCCCGCCTTCGACTTCGCGCTGCTCCGCGTCGCCGACGACCACAGCCTGCTCTACCAGGGGTTCCACCATCTGGTCGTCGACGGCATCGGCATCGCGTCCGTCAACCGGCGGCTGGCCGACGTCTACACGGCGCTCGCCGCCGGCGGGCGGCCCGACCCGGCCCGGTTCGGCTCGTTCGCCGAGCATCTGGCGCGGGAGGAACGGCACCGCGACTCGGCGGAGTTCGAGGAGTCCGCGCGCTGGTGGCGGACGCGGCTCGCCGACCGTCCCGAGCCGACCTACGTCGCCGGGGGCGCGCGGCTGGCCCGCGAGGTCCGGCGGGCCGAGACCGTGCTGGACCCCGAGGAGTTCGCCCGCGTCACCGCCGCCGCCACCGCGGCGGGCACGCCGTGGTTCCGGCTCCTCGCCGCCGCCACCGCCGCGTACGTCGGCCGGGCCCGCGGCGACGAGGACCACGTGATGCTGAGCCTCGCGGTCAGCGGGCGCACCTCCGAGGACCTCCGCGACCTGCCCACGCTGACCGCGAACGTGCTGCCGCTCCGCGTCGCCGTCCGCCGGGACCAGACCTGGGCCGAACTGGCGCGCGCCGTCTCCGCCGAGATGGACGCGGCGCTGCGCCACCAGGACTACCGCGGCGAGGACATCCGCCGCGATCTGGTGCCGCACCCCGGCGGCCCGTACTTCGGGCCCGTCGTCAACAAGCTGCCGATCGGCGAGTCGTTCCGGCTCGGCGAACTCTCGGCCGGCCTGCACAAGCTCTCCCCCAGCCCGGTCGACGACCTGTCGCTGTTCTTCTGCCGGCTGCCCGGGGGCGGCCTGCGGATCGACACGCACGCCGCCGCCGACCACTACGGCCAGGCCGACCTCGACGACCACCACGCGCGGCTGCTGCGGCTCGTCCGCGACATCGCCCAGGCCGGGCCCGACCAGCCCGTGGGGCGCGCCCTCGCGCTCGAACCCGCCGAGCGGGACCGGCTGCTGGACTGGGGCCGCGGTCCCGCGGGCGGCAGCCCCGCGGCCGGGCCGGCGCCCGCCGAGACGGGGCTGGCGCTGTTCCGGGAGCGGGTGGCCCGCACCCCCGACGCGCCGGCGCTCGCCGGCGACGGCCGCACCTGGACCTACGCCGAATGGGACGCCTGGTCCAACCGGATCGCGCACCACCTGCGGTCCCGGGGCGTGACGGCGGAGCGCCGCGTCGCGGTCGCCCTGGGCCGGTCCGCCCTCTCGGCGGCGGCGCTGGTGGGCGTCTGGAAGGCCGGCGGCGTCTACCTGCCGGTGGACCCGGACTACCCGCGGGACCGGGTGGCGTTGATGCTGGCCGACGCCCGGCCGGCCGCGGTGCTCGACGCCGACTGGGCCGAGAGCACCGACCTGACCCGATATCCCGCCGATGACCCGGCCGATGACCCGGTCGAGGAGACACGGGCCCGCGCGTTGCGGCCGGACGCCGCCGCCTACCTGATGTACACGTCGGGCTCGACCGGCCGGCCGAAGGGCGTCGAGGTCACGCACCGCGGCCTGGGCCGCCTGGCGGTCGCGCAGGCCGAGCGGTTCGCGGTGACGCCGCGGAGCCGGGTGCTGCAGTTCGCCTCGACGAGCTTCGACGCCTCCGTGTCCGAGGTGCTGATGAGCGTCGCCGCGGGCGCGGAGCTGGTCGTGGCCCCGCGCGGCCGCGTCGTGGGCGGAGAACTGGCCGAGCTGATCGAGCGGTTAGCGATCACCCACGTCACGCTGCCGCCCTCGGTGCTGGCCACGGTGGACGAGGCCGGCGACCCGGACGCGCTCGGCACCGTGGCGACCCTGGTGGTGGCGGGCGAGGCCTGCTCCCCCGACCTGGTGCGCCGCTGGGCCGCTCCGGGCCGGCGGGTGGTGAACGCCTACGGGCCGACCGAGGCCACCGTCTGCGTCGCGATGAGCGAACCGCTGACCGGCGAGGAGACCACCCCGCCGATCGGCACCGCGCTCCCCGACACCCGGCTGTTCGTGCTCGACGGGGCGCTGCGGCTGGTGCCGCCCGGCGTGGCCGGCGAACTGTACGTCGCCGGCGAGGGCCTCGCCCGGGGCTACGCGGGCCGGCCCGGGCTGACCGCGGAACGCTTCGTGGCCTCCCCCTTCGGGCCACCCGGCGGACGCGTGTACCGGACCGGGGACGTGGTCCGGTGGGACGCCGAGGGCCGGCTGGTGTTCCTCGGCCGCGCCGACGAGCAGGTGAAGCTGCGCGGCTTCCGCATCGAGCCCGGCGAGATCGAGGCGGTGCTCCGCGAACGGGACGACGTCGCCCGGGCGGCCGTCGTGGTCCGCCACGACGCACCCGGCGCCTTCGGGAAGCTCGTCGCCTACGTCGTGCCGGCAGCGGACGTCGCCGAGCGCGGCGGCCCGCCGCGGGGGCTCAGGGAGTGGGCGGCGGCGCGGCTGCCCGACTACATGGTGCCCGCGGCCTTCGTGCCGCTGGACGCCCTGCCGCTGACCCCCGCCGGCAAGCTGGACCGGGCCGCGCTGCCCGCGCCCGCCGCCGCGGCGGGCGAGCGGGCGGCGGGCACCGGCCGGGCGCCGCGTTCGCCGCGCGAGGAGGTGCTCTGCGCGCTCTTCGCCGAGGTGCTGGGCGTGCCGGGCGTGGGCTCGGTGAGCGTCGACGACGGCTTCTTCGAGCTGGGCGGGCATTCGTTGCTGGCGACCCGGCTGGTCAGCCGGATGCGCGTCGTGCTGGGCGTGGAGCTGCCCGTGCGGGCGGTGTTCGAGGCGCCGACCGTCGCCGCGCTCGTCGAGCTGATCGACGGCGGTCGGGGGACCGACCGGGCCCGCCCCGAGCTGACGGCGGCCGAACGACCCGCCCTGGTGCCGCTCTCGTTCGCCCAGCAGCGGCTGTGGTTCCTGCACCGGATGGAGGGGCTCTCGGCGACGTACAACATGCCGCTGGTGCTCCGGCTGTCCGGCGAGGTGGACGCCGGCGCGCTGCGCGCGGCGCTGGGCGACGTGCTCGCCCGGCACGAGTCGCTGCGGACCGTCTTCCAGGAGGTGGACGGCCAGCCGCACCAACGCGTCCTCGACGTCGGGCTGCTGAGCCTGCCGTGGCAGCGGCTAACGGTGCCGGCGGAGCGGCTCGACGAGGAGCTCAGGGCCGCGGCCCGGCACCCCTTCGACCTGGCTACCGACCTCCCGGCCCGCGCCTGGCTGTTCAGCGTCGACGACCGGCGGCACGTCCTCCTCGTGGTGCTGCACCACATCGCGGCCGACGGCTGGTCGCTCGACCCGCTGGCGCGGGACCTGATGACGGCGTACGAGGCGCGCCGCGCGGGTGCCGCGCCCGACTGGGCGCCGCTGCCCGTCCAGTACGCGGACTACACGCTGTGGCAGCGCGAGGTGCTCGGCGAGCGGGCGGACCCGGACAGCCGGTACGCGCGGCAGCTGACGTACTGGACCGAGCAGTTGACGGGACTGCCGGAGGCCATCGAACTGCCCGCCGACCGGCCGCGCCCCGCGGTCGCCTCCTACCGGGGCGACCTGCTGCGCCTGGCCTGGGACGCGGAGCTGCACGGCGCGGTGACCGCGCTGGCCCGGGCCAACGGCGCCACCGTCGCCATGGTGCTGCAGGCCGGCCTGGCCGCGCTGTTGACCCGGCTCGGCGTGGGCACGGACGTGCCGATCGGCTCGCCCATCGCGGGTCGCACCGACGAGGCGTTGGACGAGCTGGTCGGCTTCTTCGTCAACAGCTGGGTGCTGCGGGCGGACACCTCGGGCGATCCGACGTTCGCCGAACTGCTGCGGCGGGTGCGGGAGGTCAGCCTGGCCGCGTACGAGCACCAGGACGTGCCGTTCGAGCATCTGGTGGAGGCCCTCAACCCGGCCCGCTCCACGGCCCACCACCCGCTGTTCCAGGTCTGGCTGGCGCTGCAGAACACCACCCAGCCGAGCTTCGAACTGCCGGGCCTGCACGTCACCCCCGACAAGGTCGCCACCGGCACCGCACGCTTCGACCTGCTGCTGTCGCTGACCGAACAACACGACTCCGAGGGCGCGCCGGCCGGCCTCACCGGCGTCGTCGAGTACGCCACCGACCTCTTCAACCCCGGCACGGTGGAGACGCTGCTGGACCGCTGGCAGCGCCTGCTGCGGCAGCTCGTCGCGGCGCCCGACACCCCCGTCGGCCGGGTCGACGTCCTCACCCCGGGCGAACGGGACGACGTGCTGCGCGCCTGGAACGACACCGCCCACGCCCTCCCCGACACCACCGTCCCCGAGCTCGTCGCGGCGCGGAACGGCACCGACGCCGCCGTGGTCTTCGAGGGGGAGGAGCTCAGCTACGCCGAGCTCAACGCCTGGGCGAACCGGCTCGCACACCGGCTGATCGCGAACGGCACCCGCCCCGGCGACGTCGTCGCGGTGTCCCTGCCGCGCTCCCTGGAGCTGGTGGTCGCGCTGCTCGCCGTGCTCCGGGCCGGCGCCGCCTACCTGCCCGTCGACACCGGCTACCCGCCCGAGCGGATCGCCTACCTGCTCGCCGACGCCAGGCCCGTCGCGAACCTCGACGACCCGGCGGCCGTGCGCGCCGCCCGCGACGACCACCCGGCGGGCCCGCCGGAGGGCCGGGCGGACGACCGGGCGCCCGAGGTGGGACTCCGCGCCGAGCACCCCGCCTACGTGATCTACACCTCCGGATCGACCGGCCGCCCCAAGGGCGTCGCCGTCTCGCACCGGGCCATCCTCAACCGCCTGCTGTGGATGCGGGACGCGTACGGATTCGGGCCCGACGACCGCGTGTTGCAGAAGACGCCGTCCGGTTTCGACGTCTCCGTCTGGGAGTTCTTCGCCCCGCTGCTCGCCGGCGCCACCCTGGTGGTCGCGCGGCCGGAGGGCCATCGTGACCCCCGCTACCTGGCGCGGCTCGTCCAGGAACAGCGGATCAGCACGATCCACTTCGTTCCCTCGATGCTGGACACCTTCCTCAACGAGCCCGCCGCGGCCCGCTGCACGAGCCTGCGCCGGATCTTCTGCAGCGGCGAGGCGCTGTCGCCCGCCCTGGCGGGGCGGCTGCACGACACGCTCCCCGACGCCGAGCTGCACAACCTCTACGGTCCCACCGAGGCCGCGGTCGACGTCACCTACTGGCACAGCACGCCGGGCGCGGACGTGGTGCCCATCGGCGCGCCCGTCTGGAACACCCGGGTCTACGTGCTGGACGGCGGGCTGCGGCCCGTTCCGCCCGGCGTGGTGGGCGAGTTGTACCTGGCCGGCACGCAGCTGGCCACCGGCTATCTCGACCGCCCCGGGCTGACCGCGGAGCGCTTCGTGGCCTGCCCCTTCGGCGGACCGGGCGAGAGGATGTACCGGACCGGGGATCTGGTGCGGTGGGATGCGGCCGGCCGGTTGGTGTTCCTCGGCCGGGTCGACGACCAGGTCAAGCTGCGTGGCTTCCGGGTCGAGTTGGGCGAGATCGAGGCGGTGCTGCGGGAACAGGACAACGTGGCGCAGGCCGCGGTGCTGGTCCGGGAGGACCGGGCGGGCGACCCGCGGCTGGTGGCGTACGTGGTCGCGGACGTGGCGGCGGCGCCCGAGGAGGCCGTCGAGCAGGTCGGCGAATGGCAGCAGATCTACGACGCCATGTACGACGACACCGACCCGGCCGGCCTGGGCGGTGACTTCACGGGCTGGCAGAGCTCGTACACCGGTGAGCCGATCCCGGTGGGGGAGATGGAGGCGTGGCGGGATTCGGCGGTGGGTCGGGTCCTGGAGTGGGGTCCGCGTCGGGTGTTGGAGATCGGCGTCGGGTCCGGCCTGTTGCTGGCGAGGATCGCGCCGGAGTGCGAGGCGTACTGGGGGACCGATCTCTCCCGGGTGGCGATCGAACGACTCCGCGGCCAGGTCGCCGACCTGCCCTGGCACGACCGGGTGGAGCTGCGCTGCCAGGGCGCGGACGACGGTTCCGGGCTGCCGGTGGGGTTCTTCGACACGGTGGTGCTGAACTCGGTGGTGCAGTACTTCCCCGACGCCGACTACCTGGAGCGGGTGCTCGGGATGGCCTGGCGGGTGCTGGCGCCGGGCGGCCGGATCGTCGTGGGCGACGTGCGCAACGCCGCGACGCTGCGGGTGTTCCGGGAGGCGGTGCACCGCGCGCGGCACCCACGGGACGGGCAGCGGGCGGTGCGGGCCGCGGTGGAGCGGGCGGTGCTGCTGGAGAAGGAGCTGGTGGTCGACCCGGGCTTCTTCGCCGTCTGGGCCTCCGGAGTCGGCGCCGGCGGCGTGGACGTCCGGCTCAAGGAGGGCGGGTACCGCAACGAGCTGACCCAGCACCGGTACGAGGTCGTCCTGCACAAGGATCCCGTCCGGCCCGTGGACGTGCGGCGGGTGCCGGCCGTGGTGTGGGCGGGCCCGGAGATCCTGGAGCGGTGGGCCGGCGAGCCGGTGCGGATGGTGGGCATTCCCAACGCCCGGCTGGCCGGGGAGACGTCCGGTGCGGTGGAGCCGGAGCAGCTCCGAGCCTGGGGTCGGGAGCGGGGCGTGACGGTGCTGCCGACGTGGTCGGCCGAGGCGCCGGACCGTTTCGACGCCGTCGTGCTGCCGGGCGAGCAGGCCGGGCGGGCGGTGACCGGCGTCTACGCCCCTCCCGCCGGGGATGACGAGCGGGCGCTGACCAACACGCCGGCGGGTGCGCGGGCGGCGGGTCGGCTGCCGTCGGTGCTCCGGGAGCGGATGGCGGGTCGGCTGCCGGAGTACATGGTGCCGTCCGCCGTGGTGGTGCTGGACGCGCTGCCGTTGACGGCGAACGGCAAGCTGGACCGAGCCGGACTGCCCGCGCCGGACTACGTGGCGGGACAGGGCGGCGGTCGGGCGCCGCGGTCGCCGCGCGAGGAGGTGCTCTGCGGGCTGTTCGCCGAGGTGTTGGGCGTGGGCTCGGTGACCATCGACGACGGCTTCTTCGACCTGGGCGGGCACTCGTTGCTGGCGACCCGGCTGCTGAGCCGGATGCGCGCGGTGCTGGGCGTGGAGCTGCCCGTGCGGGCGGTGTTCGAGGCGCCGACCGTCGCCGAACTCGCCGAGCTCGTCGAGCTGATCGACGGGAACGGTGAGGCGGCCGCGGCGCGCCCGCCGCTGGTGCCGGCGGAGCGCCCCGACCAGCTGCCCGTGTCGTTCGCGCAGCAGCGGCTCTGGTTCCTGCAGCGGCTGGAGGGCCCGTCCGCGACGCACAACATGCCGCTCGTCCTGCGGCTGTCCGGCAGGCTGGACGCCGACGCGCTGCGCGCCGCGCTCGCGGACGTGGTGGCGCGGCACGAGTCGCTGCGCACCGTCTTCCTGGACGTCGACGGCCAGCCGTACCAACGCGTCCTGGCCCCGGGCTCGTTCGACCTGCCGTGGGAGGCACGGCGAGTCGGCAGGGCCGAGCTGCCCGGGGTGGTGGCGGACGCGGCCCGGCACGTCTTCGACCTGGCCGCCGACCTCCCGCTGCGCGGCTGGCTGTTCGAGGTCGCCCCGCAGGACTTCGCACTCGTGGTGGTGCTGCATCACATCGCGGCGGACGGCTGGTCGTTGGGTCCGCTGGCGCGGGATCTGGTGGCGGCGTACGAGGGGCGGTCCGCCGGCGGGACGCCGGCCTGGGAGCCGTTGCCGGTGCAGTACGCGGACTACACGCTGTGGCAGCGCGAGCTGTTGGGCGACCGGGAGGACTCGCAGAGCCCCTACGCGCGGCAGTTGGCGTACTGGCGGGAGCAACTCGCCGGTCTGCCGGAGGTGGTGGAGCTGCCCGCCGACCGGCCGCGGCCGGCGGTCGCCTCCTACCGCGGTGACGTCATCAGGTTCGGCTGGGACGCGGAGCTGCACGGGGCGGTCGCGGAGCTGGCGCGGGCCAGCGGCGCGACGGTGTCGATGGTGTTGCAGGCGAGTCTGGCGGCGTTGCTGTCCCGGTTGGGTGCGGGGACGGACGTGCCGATCGGGTCGCCGATCGCGGGTCGTACGGACGAGGCGTTGGACGAGTTGGTCGGGTTCTTCGTGAACACCTGGGTGCTGCGGGCGGACACCTCGGGCGATCCGACGTTCGCCGAACTGCTGGGCCGGGTGCGGGAGGCCAGCCTGGCGGCCTACGAGCACCAGGACATCCCGTTCGAGCATCTGGTGGAGGCCCTCAACCCCGCCCGCTCGATGGCCCACCACCCGCTGTTCCAGGTGTCGCTGGCGCTGCAGAACAACCCCCTCGCCAGTTTCGAACTGCCCGGACTCACCGTCCGCACCGAGTCGTCCACCACCGGCACGGCGCGGTTCGACCTCGCCTTCTCCCTGCTGGAACAGCAGAGCCCCGAGGGCACCGCCGCGGGCCTCGCCGGCATGGTCGAGTACGCCACCGACCTGTTCGACGCCGCCAGCGTGCACGCGCTGCTGGACCGCTGGCAGCGGCTGCTGCGCCAGTTGGTCGCCCGCCCGGAGACATCCCTGGCCCGGGTCGAGATCCTCACCGAACCGGAGCGGGACGGTCTGCTGCGGTGGGGCAACGGCGCCGCGGCGGCCGGCCGGATGCCGGCCCGCATCACGGACGCGGTCCTGCCGGAGCTTTTCGCCCGGCGGGTGGCGGAGTCGCCGGAGGCGGTGGCGCTGGTGGCGGGCGACCGGTCGTGGTCGTTCGCGGAGTTGGACGCGTGGGCGAACCGGATCGCGCACCACCTGATCGAGCGGGGCGTCGGGCCCGAGCGGCGGGTGGCGTTGCTGCTGGAGCGGTCGCCGGTGTTGGTGGCGGCGATCCTGGGCGTGGTGAAGGCCGGCGGGGTGTACGTGCCGATCGACCCGGGCCATCCGGCGGACCGGATCGCCTACGTGCTCGCGGACGCCGAGCCGGTGCTCGTGCTGGACCAGGCCTGGGCCGCCGCCGAGAAGCCGGGCGACGACCAGCCCGCCGGCGCCCCCGCGGTCGCCGTGGTGCCGGAGAACGCGGCGTACGTGATGTACACCTCGGGTTCGACCGGGCGGCCGAAGGGCGTGGCGGTGGCGCACGGGAACGTCGCCGGTTTCCTGTGCAGCATGGCGGAGTTGGGCTTCGGTGGGCGGAGTCTGCTGGCGACGACGACGATCGCGTTCGACATCGCGGGTCTGGAGCTGTTCCTGCCGCTGGTGACCGGCGGGTGTGTGGTGTTGGCGGACGATCGGGCGGCGAAGGAGCCGCGGGAGATCCTGCGGCTGGTGGAGAAGCACGCGGTGTCGGTGGTGCAGGCGACGCCGAGCCTGTGGGGCGAGATCGTCGCGGAGGCCGGCGAGGGCCTGGCGGCCGTGGACGTGCTGGTGGGCGGAGAGGCGTTGCCCGGGGACCTGGCGCGTGAGCTGGTGCGGCGCGGCAGATCGGTGACCAACGTCTACGGGCCGACCGAGGCGACCATCTGGTCCAGCTTCGCCCGCATCGACGATGAGGCCGCCCCGACCATCGGCTCGCCGTTGTCGAACACCCGGGTGTTCGTGCTGGACGCGGGGCTGGGTCTGGTGCCGCCGGGTGTTCCGGGGGAGTTGTACATCGCGGGCGAGGGCGTGGCGCGTGGCTACGCGGGCCGGGCCGGGCTGACGGCGGGCCGGTTCGTGGCGTGTCCGTTCGGCGGGGCCGGGGTCGGGGAGCGCATGTACCGGACCGGGGATCTGGTGCGGTGGGATGCGGCCGGCCGGCTGGTGTTCCTCGGCCGGGCGGACGATCAGGTCAAGCTGCGTGGCTTCCGGATCGAGCTGGGCGAGATCGAGGCGGTGCTGCGCGAGCAGGACGACGTGGCGCAGGCGGCGGTGCTGGTGCGCGAGGACCGGCCCGGCGACCGCCGGCTCGTCGCCTACCTCGTGCCCGAGGCGGGCGGCGACGACGCCCGACTTCCCGCCGCCGTGCGGGAACGGGCCCGGGCCCGGCTGCCCGAGTACATGGTGCCCTCGGCGTTCGTCGTGCTGGCCGGGCTGCCGTTGACCGCGAACGGCAAGCTCGACCGCAACGCGCTGCCCGCCCCCGACTACGCCACCGCGCAGGA
This sequence comes from Streptomyces sp. B6B3, assembly GCF_039871525.1. Taxonomy (NCBI): domain Bacteria; kingdom Bacillati; phylum Actinomycetota; class Actinomycetes; order Kitasatosporales; family Streptomycetaceae; genus Streptomyces; species Streptomyces sp. B6B3. The sequence goes on from NZ_JBDPLU010000008.1 coordinate 17,137, forward strand.
CGGCGGCCGGTCGCCGCGCACGCCCCGCGAGGAGCTGATGTGCGGGCTGTTCGCCGAGGTGCTGGGCGCGCGCACCCCCGTGACCATCGACGACGGCTTCTTCGACCTCGGCGGCCACTCGCTGCTCGCCACCCGCCTGGTCAGCCGCGTCCGCACAGTCCTCGGCGCCGAACTCCCCGTCCGCGCCGTGTTCGAGGCGCCGACGGTCGCCGCGCTCGTCGAGCGGCTCGACTCCCCCACCGGCCATGGGGGTACCTCCCAGGCCCTCAAGGGCCTGGGGGACCGTCCGGAGCTGGCCACGGTCGCGGAGCGGCCCGAGACCCTTCCGGTGTCGTTCGCCCAGCAGCGGCTGTGGTTCCTGCAGAAGCTGGAGGGCCCGTCCGCCACCCACAACATGCCGCTGGTGCTGCGGCTCTCCGGCGAACTGGACCCCGCGGCCCTCCGGGCGGCGCTGGGCGACGTGCTGGTCCGGCACGAGTCGCTCCGGACCGTCTTCCGGGAGGTGGACGGCCAGCCGTACCAACGCGTGCTGGCACCCGACGACTTCGAGCTCCCCTGGCAGCTGCGGGCCGTCCCGGAGGAAGGGATCGCCGGCGCGGTGGCCGAGGCGGTCCGCCACGCGTTCGACCTGGCCGCCGAGATCCCCGTCCGCGGCTGGCTGTTCCGGGCCGAGGGCGGCCGGAAGCACGTGCTGGTGGTGCTGCTGCATCACATCGCGGCGGACGGTTGGTCGTTGGGTCCGCTGGCGCGGGATCTGGTGGCGGCGTACGAGGCGCGGTGCGCGGGGCGCGCGCCCGGCTGGGAGCCGCTGCCCGTCCAGTACGTGGACTACACGCTGTGGCAGCGCGAGCTGTTGGGCGACCGGGAGGACCCGGACAGCCGGTACGCGCGGCAGTTGGCGTACTGGCGTGAGCAGTTGGCCGCCCTGCCCGAGGCGATCGACGTGCCCACCGACCGGCCGCGGCCCGCCGTCGCCTCGTACGCCGGCGACCTGCTGCGCTTCGGGTGGGACGCGGAGCTGCACGGCGCGGTGACCGCGCTGGCCCGGGCCAACGGCGCCACGGTCTCCATGGTGTTGCAGGCGAGCCTGGCGGCGTTGCTCACCCGGCTGGGCGCCGGCACCGACGTGCCGATCGGTTCGCCCATCGCCGCCCGGACCGACGAGGCGCTCAACGACCTCGTCGGGTTCTTCGTCAACACCTGGGTGCTGCGCGCCGACACCTCCGGCGACCCGACGTTCGCCGAGCTCCTCGGCCGGGTCCGGGAGGCCAGCCTGGCGGCCTACGACCACCAGGACATCCCGTTCGAGCACCTCGTCGAGGCCCTGAACCCGGCCCGGTCGATGGCCCACCACCCGCTGTTCCAGGTGTCGCTGGCGCTGCAGAACAACACCCGGCCGAGCTTCGAACTCCCCGGGCTCCAGGTGAGCCCGGAACTGGTGCCCACCGGCACCTCGCGCCTCGACCTCTTCCTCTCCTTCACCGAGCGGACCGACGACGACGGGCTGCCGGCCGGGCTCGTCGGCATGGCCGAGTACGCCACCGACCTGTTCGACGCCGCCAGCGTGCACGCGCTGCTGGACCGCTGGCAGCGCCTGCTGCGCCAGCTGGCCGCCCAGCCCGGGGCGCGGATCGGTGCCGCGGAGCTGCTGGCGTCCGCCGAGCGGACCCGCGTGCTGGAGTGGGGCAGCGAGACGTGGGAACACGCCGCCAAGCGGCCCTGCGAGACGCTGCCCGAGCTGTTCGCCCGGCAGGTGGGGCGGTCGCCGGACGCCATCGCGCTGCTGCACGGCGACCGTTCCTGGTCGTTCGCGGAACTGGACGCGTGGGCGAACCGGGTCGCGCACCACCTCGTCGAGCGCGGCGTCGGCCCGGAGCGGCGGGTGGCGCTGCGGCTGCCGCGCACCCCGCTGCTGGTGGCCGCGATCCTGGGGGTGACCAGGGCCGGCGGGGTCTACGTGCCGATCGACCCGGGTCATCCGGCGGAGCGGGTGGCGTACGTGCTGGCCGACGCGGAACCCGTGGTGGTGCTCGACGAGGAGTGGGCGCGCGGCACCGTGGACGCCTACCCCAGCACCCCGCCCGACGTCGTGGTCGATCCGCGGAACGCGGCGTACGTGATGTACACCTCGGGCTCGACCGGCCGGCCGAAGGGCGTCGAGGTCGTCCAGGGGAACGTCGCGGGCTTCCTGCTGAGCCTGGTGGAGTTGGGCTTCGGCGGCGGCCGGCGGTTCCTGGCGACGACGACGATCGCGTTCGACATCGCGGGTCTGGAGCTGTTCCTGCCGCTGGTGACCGGCGGCTGCGTGGTGCTGGCGGACGACCGGGCGGCCAGGGAGCCGCGGGAGATCATGCGGCTGATCGACCGGCACGCCGTCTCGGTGGTGCAGGCGACGCCGAGCCTGTGGGGCGAGGTGGTGGCCGCGGCCGAGGGCGGGCTGAGGTCCGTGGACGTGCTGGTGGGCGGCGAGGCGCTGCCGGGCGACCTGGCCGGGCGGCTGGTCGACGCCGGCAGGTCCGTGACGAACCTCTACGGGCCGACCGAGGCGACCATCTGGTCCAGCTACCTGCGGGTCGGCGACGAGGAGACGGACGCGGTGGTGTCGATCGGCTCGCCGCTGTCGAACACCCGGGTGTTCGTGCTGGACGCGGGGCTGGGTCTGGTGCCGCCGGGTGTTCCTGGGGAGTTGTACATCGCGGGCGAGGGCGTGGCGCGTGGCTACGCGGGCCGGGCCGGGCTGACGGCGGGCCGGTTCGTGGCGTGTCCGTTCGGCGGGGCCGGGGTCGGGGAGCGCATGTACCGGACCGGGGATCTGGTGCGGTGGGATGCGGCCGGCCGGCTGGAGTTCCTCGGCCGGGCGGACGATCAGGTCAAGCTGCGTGGCTTCCGGATCGAGCTGGGCGAGATCGAGGCCGTGCTGCGCGAGCAGGACGACGTGGCGCAGGCGGCGGTGCTGGTGCGCGAGGACCGGCCCGGCGACCGCCGGCTCGTCGGCTACGTCGTGCCCGACGTCGAGCCGGCGCCCGAGGAGGCCGTCGAGCAGGTCGGCGAGTGGCAGCAGATCTACGACGCCATGTACGACGCCGCCGCCCCGGTCAAGCTGGGCGAGGACTTCGGCATCTGGAGCTCCGCCTACGACGGCTCCGCGATCCCGCTGGAGCAGATGCGGCTGTGGCGCGACGCGGCGGTGGCGCGGGTCCTGGAGTGGCGGCCCGCCCGGGTGCTGGAGATCGGCGTCGGCTCGGGCCTGCTGCTCGCCGGCATCGCGCCGGAGTGCGAGGCGTACTGGGGCACGGACTTCTCCCGGGTGGTGGTGGACCGGCTGCGCGAGCAGGTGGCGGACGCCCCGTTCGCGGAGCGCGTGACGCTGCGGTGCCAGGCGGCGGACGACGACGCCGGGCTGCCTGTCGGGTTCTTCGACACGGTGGTGCTGAACTCGGTGGTGCAGTACTTCCCCGACGCCGGCTATCTGCAGCGGGTGCTGGACACCGCGTGGCGGCTGCTGGCGCCGGGCGGCCGGATCGTCGTGGGCGACGTGCGCAATGCCCGCACCCTGCGGGCGTTCCGGGAGGCGGTGCACCGGGCCCGGCATCCGCGCGACGGGCGGCAGACGGTCCGCGCGGCGGCCGAGCGCGCGGTGGTGCTGGAGAAGGAACTGGTCGTCGACCCGGGCTTCTTCGCCACGTGGGCGGCGGGCGCGGGCGCCGGCGGGGTGGACGTGCGGCTGAAGGAGGGCGCGTACCACAACGAGCTGACCCGGCACCGGTACGAGGCGGTGCTGCACAAGGGACCCGTCGAGGCGGTGGACGCCGGCCGGGTGCCGACCGTGGTGTGGGCGGGCCAGGAGACCCTGGAGCGGTGGGCCGGCGGGCCGGTGCGGGTGGTGGGCATTCCCAACGCCCGGCTCGCGACCGAGGCCGGCGCGTCCGGGACCGTGGCAGGCGCGTTGGACCCCGAGGACGTCAGGAGCTGGGGTCGGGAGCGGGGCGTCACGGTGGTCCCGACGTGGTCGGCCGAGGCGCCGGACCGTTTCGACGCCGTCGTGCTGCCGGGCGTCACGCCGGGCCGGCCGGTGACCGGGCTCTACGAGCACCCCGCCGGGGATGACGAGCGGGCGCTGACGAACACGCCGGCGGGGGCGCGGGCGGCGGGTCGGCTGCCGTTGGTGCTCCGGGAGCGGGTGGGCGCCCGGCTGCCCGAGTACATGGTGCCGTCCGCCGTGGTGGTGTTGGACGCGCTGCCGTTGACGGCGAACGGCAAGCTGAACCGCGCCCTGCTGCCGGCGCCCGACTACGCCCCGGCCGCGGCCGGCGGCCGGGCCCCGCGCACCCCGCGCGAGGAGGCGTTGTGCGGGCTGTTCGCCGAGGTGTTGGGCGTGGGCTCGGTGACCATCGACGACGGCTTCTTCGACCTGGGCGGGCACTCGCTGCTGGCCACCCGGCTGATCAGCCGGATCCGTTCGGTGCTCGGCGCCGAACTGCCGGTCCGGGCCGTGTTCGAGGCGCCCACCGTGGCCGAACTCGTCCACCGGCTGGGCGAGAAGAGCACGCGCCCGAAGCTGCGCCCGATGCGTCGGCAGCGGGAGGTCGGCACATGAGATGTCGGCCCTGAACTCGGCTGCGGACAGCACCCCGACCGGGACGCCCCGGCCCTTCCCCCATCCGGTCCCCCAACCGTTCCCCCAACCGTTCCCCAGGCCCGCGTGACCTGGACCGCACCCCCAAGTCGCTAACGAGGAAAGGTTCCGCACCATGATCCCGGCCTCCTTCGCTCAGCAGCGCCTGTGGTTCCTGCACAAGCTGGAGGGACTGTCCGCGACCTACAACATGCCGCTGGTGCTGCGGCTGTCCGGCGAGCTGGACGCCGAGGCGCTGCGGGCGGCGCTGGGCGACGTGGTCGGGCGGCACGAGTCGCTGCGGACGGTGTTCCAGGAGGTGGACGGCCAGCCGTACCAGCAGATCCGCACGGTCGAGCGACTCGACCTGCCGTGGGAGCGGCGGGAGGTGGCCGAAGACGGGGTGGCAGGCGCGGTGGCGGAGGCGGTCAGGTACGCCTTCGACCTGGCCGTGGACATTCCGATCCGGGCCTCGCTGATCCGGGCCGGGGCGCGGGAGCACGTGCTGGTGCTGGTGCTGCATCACATCGCGGCAGACGGTTGGTCGTTGGGTCCGCTGGCGCGGGATCTGGTGGCGGCGTACGAGGCGCGGTGCGCGGGGCGCGCGCCCGGCTGGGAGCCGTTGCCGGTGCAGTACGCGGACTACACGCTGTGGCAGCGCGAGCTGTTGGGCGACCGTGAGGACCCGGACAGCCTGTACGCACGGCAGTTGGCGTACTGGCGGGAGCAACTCGCCGGTCTGCCGGAGGTGGTCGAGCTGCCCGCCGACCGGCCGCGGCCGGCGGTCGCCTCGTACGCCGGCGACGTGGTCCGGCTGGGCTGGGACGCGGAGCTGCACGCGGCGGTCGCGGAGCTGGCGCGGGCCAACGGCGCGACGGTGTCGATGGTGTTGCAGGCGAGCCTGGCGGCGCTGTTCACCCGGTTGGGTGCGGGGACGGATGTGCCGATCGGGTCGCCGATCGCGGGTCGCACGGACGAGGCGTTGGACGAGCTGATCGGCTTCTTCGTCAACACCTGGGTGCTGCGGGCGGACACCTCGGGCGATCCGAGCTTCGCCGAACTGCTGCGCCGGGTGCGGGAGGCCAGCCTGGCGGCCTACGAGCACCAGGACATCCCGTTCGAGAACCTCGTCGAGGTGCTCAACCCCGCGCGGTCGATGGCCCACCACCCGCTGTTCCAGGTGTCGCTGGCGCTGCAGAACAACGCGGAGCCGAGCTTCGAACTCCCCGGCCTCCGGGTGCGTCCCGAGTCGGTCTTCATGGGCACGTCGCGCTTCGACCTCTCGCTCTTCCTGCGGGAGAAGCTGTCCGACGACGGGAGGCCCGCCGGCATCGCGGGCTCCGTCGAGTACGCCACCGACCTGTTCGACGCCGCCAGCGTGCACGCGCTGCTGGACCGCTGGCAGCGGCTGCTGCGCCAGCTGGTCGCCCGGCCGGCGGCGTCGATCGGCCGGGCGGAGCTCCTGACCGCGACCGAGCGGAAGCAACTCGCCGAATGGGCGGGCGCCGGGACCGGCCCCGACGCCGAGTTCGCGGGCTCGCTTCCCGAGCTTTTCGCGCGGCGGGTGGCGGAGTCGCCGGAGGCGGTGGCGCTGGTGGCGGGCGACCGGGCGTGGTCGTTCGCGGAGTTGGACGCGTGGGCGAACCGGATCGCGCACCATCTCGTCGGGCGGGGCGTCGGGCCTGAGCGGCGGGTGGCGTTGCTGCTGGAGCGGTCGCCGGTGTTGGTGGCGGCGATCCTGGGCGTGGTGAAGGCCGGCGGGGTGTATGTGCCGATCGACCCGGGCCATCCGGAGGAGCGGGTCGCGTACGTGCTCGCGGACGCCGAGCCCGTCGTGGTGCTGGATCAGGCGTGGGCGCGCGACGCCGACCTGTCGGGACTGCCGGCCACGGGTCCGGAGATCGCGGTGCGTGCGGAGAACTCGGCGTACGTGATGTACACCTCGGGTTCGACCGGGCGGCCGAAGGGCGTGGCGGTGGCGCACGGGAACGTCGCCGGTTTCCTGTGCAGCATGGCGGAGTTGGGCTTCGATGGGCGGAGTCTGCTGGCGACGACGACGATCGCGTTCGACATCGCGGGTCTGGAGCTGTTCCTGCCGCTGGTGACCGGCGGGTGTGTGGTGTTGGCGGACGATCGGGCGGCGAAGGAGCCGCGGGAGATCCTGCGGCTGGTGGAGAAGCACGCGGTGTCGGTGGTGCAGGCGACGCCGAGCCTGTGGGGCGAGGTGGTGGCCGCGGCCGACGACGAGCTGTCCGCAGTCGATGTCCTGGTGGGCGGCGAGGCGCTGCCCGGGGACCTGGCGCGTGAGCTGGTGCGGCGCGGCAGATCGGTGACCAACGTCTACGGGCCGACCGAGGCGACCATCTGGTCCAGCTTCGCCCCTCTCAACGACGACGCTGCCGCTCCGACCATCGGCGCTCCGTTGTCGAACACCCGGGTTTTCGTGCTGGACGCGGGGCTGGGCCTGGTGCCGCCCGGGGTGCCGGGGGAGTTGTACATCGCGGGCGAGGGCGTGGCGCGCGGCTACGCCGGCCGGGCCGGGCTGACAGCGGGCAGGTTCGTGGCGTGCCCCTTCGGAGGACCGGGCGAGAGGATGTACCGGACCGGGGATCTGGTGCGGTGGGATGCGGCCGGCCGGCTGGTGTTCCTCGGCCGGGCGGACGACCAGGTCAAGCTGCGTGGCTTCCGGATCGAGCTCGGCGAGATCGAGGCCGTGCTCCGCGAGCGGGACGATGTGGCCCAGGCCGCCGTGGTGCTGCGCGAGGACCGGCCCGGCGACCGTCGGCTCGTCGCCTACCTCGTGCCGGCGACCGGCGTTGACGAGGCGCGACTCGTCGCCGAGGCGCGGGACGGCGTGCGGGCCCGCCTGCCGGAGTACATGGTGCCCTCGGCGTTCGTCGTGCTGGCAGGGCTGCCGTTGACCGCGAACGGCAAGCTCGACCGCAACGCGCTGCCCGCCCCCGACTACACGGCCGGCCAGGGGCAGGGCCGCGCCCCGCGCACGCCCCGCGAGGAACTGATGTGCGGGCTGTTCGCCGAGGTGCTCGGCCTGCCGGACGCGAGCGCGGTGACCATCGACGACGGCTTCTTCGACCTCGGCGGGCACTCGCTGCTCGCCACCCGGCTGGTCAGTCGCGTCCGCACGGTGCTCGGCGCCGAACTCCCCGTCCGCGCCGTGTTCGAGACGCCCACCGTCGCGGAACTGGCCGACCGCCTCGCCGACCGGGACGCCGGCCAGGCGCGCCCCGAGTGCGCGACCGCGGCCGTACGGCCCGAGCCGCTGCCGGTGTCGTTCGCCCAGCAGCGGCTGTGGTTCCTGCACCGGCTGGAGGGGCCGTCGGCGACGTACAACATCCCGCTCGCGCTGCGGCTGTCCGGTGAGCTGGATGCCGAGGCGCTGCGCGCGGCGCTCGCCGACGTCGTCGGGCGGCACGAGTCGCTGCGCACCGTCTTCCAGGACGTCGACGGCCAGCCGTACCAACGCGTCCTCGGTCCCGACGCATTCCAGCTGCCCTGGCAGTCGCGGTCCGTCACCGAGGACCAGGTGGCGGGCGCGGTGGCCGAGGCCGCGCACCAGGCGTTCGACCTGGCGGTCGACCCGCCGGTCCGCGGCACGCTGCTCCGTACCGGCGGCGCGGAACACGTGCTGGTCGTCGTGCTGCACCACATCGCGGCGGACGGCTGGTCCGTCGGCCCGCTGGCGCGCGACCTGATGGCGGCCTACGCGGCACGCCGCGCCGGCCGGGCCCCGGACTGGGCGCCGCTGCCCGTCCAGTACGCCGACTACACGCTGTGGCAGCGGGAACTGCTGGGCGACCGGGAGGACCCGGACAGCCGGTACGCGCGGCAGCTCGCCTACTGGGCCGAACAGTTGGCCGCCCTGCCCGAGGCGATCGAGCTGCCCACCGACCGGCCGCGCCCCGCCACACCCTCCAACTCCGGCGCGTCCTTCCGCTTCCGGTGGGACGCCGAGTTGCACGGCGCGGTGACCGCGCTGGCCCGGGCCAACGGCGCCACCGTGTCGATGGTGTTGCAGGCGAGCCTGGCCGCGTTGCTGACCCGGCTGGGTGCGGGCACGGACGTGCCGATCGGGTCGCCGATCGCGGGTCGCACGGACGAGGCGTTGGACGAGCTGGTCGGCTTCTTCGTCAACACCTGGGTGCTGCGCGCCGACACCTCCGGCGACCCCACGTTCGCGGAGCTGCTCGGCCGGGTCCGCGAGGCCAGCATCGCCGCCTACGAGCACCAGGACATCCCGTTCGAGCACCTCGTCGAGGTGCTGAACCCGGCCCGGTCGATGGCCCACCACCCGCTGTTCCAGGTGTCGCTGGCCCTGCAGAACGAGGCCCTGCCGACCCTGGAGGCGCCGGGACTGACCGTCGCGCCCGAGCCGGTGACCATGCGCACCTCGCGGTTCGACCTGGCCTTCTCGCTCCGCGAGGGCCGCGACGGGGACGGCGGGCCCGCCGGGTTCGCCGGCGTCGTGGAGTACGCCACCGACCTCTTCGACGCGGACACCGTCACGGCTCTGCTGGACCGCTGGCGGCGGCTGCTGCGCCAACTGGTCACGGAGCCCACCCGTCCCGTCGGCCGGCTGGACACGCTGACCGCCGACGAGCCGTCGCGCCTGCTGCGCTGGGGCGCCGGCGTCACCGCCGACGCCGTGCCGGCCTTCGCGCCGCACGAGACCCTGGCCGAACTGTTCGCCCGCCAGGTGGCGCGGGCGCCGCGGGCCGAGGCGCTGGTGGCGGGCGACCGGTCCTGGAGCTACGCGGAACTGGACGCGTGGGCGAACCGGATCGCGCGCCACCTCGTCGAACGCGGGGTGGGCCCCGACCGGCGCGCTGCGCTGCTGCTGGAGCGTTCCCCCCTGCTCGTCGCGGTGCTGCTCGGCGTGGTCAGGGCGGGCGGCGCGTTCGTGCCGATCGACCCGGAGTATCCGCGCGAGCGGGTGGAGTTCATCCTCGCCGACGCCGCGCCCGTCGTGGTGCTGGACGAGGCGTGGGCCGAGGACTGGCGGCGGCCGGAGGGACCCGAGCCGTCCCGCTACCCGGCTACCGACCCGGGCGTCGCCGTGCGCCCGGAGAACGCCGCCTACGTGATGTACACCTCGGGCTCCACCGGCCGGCCCAAGGGCGTCGAGGTCACCCACGGCAACGTCGTGGACTTCGCCCTGGACGGCGGCTTCGCCGAGGCGCACGACCGGGTGCTGTTCCACTCGCCGCACACCTTCGACGCGTCGACGTACGAGCTGTGGGCGCCGCTGCTGGCCGGCGGCACCGTCGTGGTGGCCGAGCCGGGCCGGATCGACCCGGCCGCGCTGGCCCGGATCATCCGCCGCGAGCACGTGACCGCCGCCGGCATCACCGCGGGACTGTTCGCCGTGCTGGCCGAGGAGCAGCCGGACTGCCTCTCCGGCGTCTCCCGGGTGTTCACCGGCGGCGACGTGGTCTCCCCCGACGCGGTGCGGCGCGCCATGGAGGTCTGCCCCGACCTCGTCATGGTGCACTCGTACGGGCCCACCGAGACCACCACCTTCGCCATGTGCCACGTCATGCACACACCGGCCGAGGTCACGCACCCGCTGCCGCTCGGTGCCCCGCTCGACGGCTGCGACGTCTTCGTGCTCGACGCCGGACTGCGGCTGGTGCCGCCGGGTGTGCCGGGCGAGCTGTACATCGCGGGGCGCGCCCTGGCGCGCGGATACGTGGGGCGCGCGGGCCTGACCGCGGAGCGGTTCGTGGCCTGCCCGTTCGGCACGCCCGGGCGGCGGATGTACCGGACCGGGGACGTGGTCCGCTGGGACGCCGCCGGCCGGATGGCGTTCCTCGGACGCGTCGACGACCAGGTGAAGGTGCGCGGGTTCCGCATCGAGCCCGCCGAGATCGACGCCGTGCTGAGCGAGCAGCCCGAGGTGGCGCGGGCCGCCGTGCTGCTGCGCGAGGACCGCCCCGGCGACCGGCGCCTGGTGGCGTACGTGATCCCCGAGGCCGGCGCCCGGGGCCCGGCGCTGCCCGCGCTGCTGCGGGAGCGGGTGGGCGCGCGGCTGCCGGACTACATGGTGCCGTCGGCCGTCGTGCTGGTGGACGCGCTGCCGTTGACGGCGAACGGCAAGCTGGACCGGGCCGCGCTGCCCGCCCCCGACTACGGGTCGGGCGAGGGCGGCGGCCGGGCGCCGCGGTCGCCGCGCGAGGAGGTGCTCTGCGGGCTCTTCGCCGAGGTGCTGGGCGTCGGCTCGGTGACCATCGACGACGGCTTCTTCGAGCTCGGCGGGCACTCCCTGCTGGCGACTCGGCTGGTCAGCCGGATCCGGGCCGCGCTGGACGTCGAACTCCCGCTGCTGACGATCTTCGAGGCGCCGACGGTCGCCGGGCTCGTCGAGCGGCTCGACGGCGCGGGCGACGGGTCCGCCGACGGCCGGCCGCGGCTCGCCCCGGCGGCGGCGCGCCCCGACCTGCTGCCGGTGTCGTTCGCCCAGCAGCGCCTGTGGTTCCTGCACAAGCTGGAGGGCCTGTCCGCGACCTACAACATCCCGCTGGTGCTGCGGCTGTCCGGCGCGTTGGACGCCGACGCGCTGCGCGCCGCGCTGGGCGACGTGCTGACCCGCCACGAGGCGCTGCGGACCGTCTACCCCGAGCGGGACGGGCAGCCGTACCAGCGGATCCTCGCCGCCGACACCCTCGATCTGCCGTGGCAGCGGCGCCCGGTGGCCGAGGCCGACCTGGCCGGCGCGGTGGCCGGGGCGATCCACCACTCCTTCGACCTCGCCACCGAGATCCCGCTGCGCGCCACGGTGTTCGAACTGGGCCCGGACGACCGCGTGCTGGTGCTGGTGCTGCACCACATCGCGGGCGACGGCTGGTCGATGGAGCCGCTGGCGCGCGACCTGATGGCGGCCTACGCGGCGCGCGCCGCCGGCCGGGCGCCGGACTGGGCGCCGCTGCCGGTGCAGTACGCGGACTACACGCTGTGGCAGCGCGAGGTGCTCGGCGACCGCGAGGACCCGGACAGCCGCTACGCCCGGGAGCTCGCGTACTGGCGGGAGCAACTCGCCGACCTGCCCGAGGCGATCACGCTGCCCACCGACCGGCCGCGGCCCGCGGTCGCCTCCTACCGGGGCGACACCGTGCGGTTCGCCTGGGACGCGGAGCTGCACGGCGCGGTGACGGCGCTGGCGCGGTCGAGCGGCGCAACGGTGTCGATGGTGCTCCAGACCAGCCTGGCGGCGCTGTTCACCCGGCTGGGCGCCGGCACGGACGTGCCGATCGGGTCGCCGATCGCGGGCCGCACCGACGAGGCGTTGGACGAGTTGGTCGGCTTCTTCGTCAACACCTGGGTGCTGCGCGCCGACACCTCCGGCGACCCCACGTTCGCCGAACTGCTGCGGCGCGTCCGGCGGACCAGCCTCGCCGCGTACGAGCACCAGGACGTGCCGTTCGAGCATCTCGTCGAGGTGCTCAACCCGACCCGGTCGATGGCCCACCACCCGCTGTTCCAGGTGATCCTGGCGCTGCAGAACAACGCGCACCCGAGCTTCGAACTGCCCGGGCTGCGGGTCCGCCCGGAGCCGGCGTGGACGGACACCTCGCGGTTCGACGTCTTCGTCTCGCTCCTGGAACGGACCAGCGAGGACGGCGGCCCGGCCGGCCTGGTCGGCGTCGTCGAGTACGCCACCGACCTCTTCGACGCCGCCAGCGTCGAGACCCTGCTGGACCGCTGGCAGCGGCTGCTGCACCAGCTGGTCGCCGCGCCCGGGACGCGAGTCGGCCGGGCCGAGATCCTGGCGCCGGCGGAACGGGACCTGGTGACCGACTGGGGCGCCGGCGCGGGAGTGACCGGGGCGGGCGCCGCGTTGCCGGAGCTCTTCGCCCGGCGGGTGGCGGCCTCGCCGGAGGCGGTGGCGCTGGTGGCGGGCGACCGGTCCTGGAGCTACGCCGAACTGGACGCGTGGGCGAACCGGATCGCGCACCAGCTGATCGAGCGGGGCGTCGGGCCCGAGCGGCGAACGGCGCTGCTGCTGGAGCGTTCGCCGGCGTTGGTGGCGGCGATCCTCGGCGTGCTGAAGGCCGGCGGCGCCTACGTGCCCGTGGACCCGAGCTGGCCGGCGGAGCGGGTGGCCCTGCTGCTGGCCGACGCCGAGCCAGTGCTCGTGCTGGACGAGGTGTGGGCCGCCGAGGAGTTGGGCGACGCCCACCCCGCCGGCGCCCCCGCGGTCGTCGTGCGTCCGGAGAACGCGGCGTACGTGATGTACACGTCGGGCTCCACCGGCCGGCCCAAGGGCGTGGAGGTCACCCACGGCAACGTGGCGGATCTGGCCCTGGACGGCAGCTTCGGCGAGGCGCACCGGCGGGTGCTGTTCCACTCGCCGCACACCTTCGACGCCTCCACGTACGAGCTGTGGGCGCCGCTGCTGGGCGGCGGCACCGTCGTGCTCGCCGAATCTGGCCGGCTGGACCCGGCCGTGCTGGCCCGCACCGTCGCCGAGGGACGGGTGACGGCGCTGTGGCTGACGGCCGGCCTGTTCTCGTTGATGGTGGAGGAACGCCCCGACTGCTTCGCCGGCGTCGCCGAGGTGTGGGCCGGCGGCGACGTGGTCCCGCCCGAGTCGGTCCGCCGGGTGACGGCCGCGCATCCGGGCCTGACCGTGGTGAACGGCTACGGCCCGACCGAGACCACCACGTTCGCCACGCGCCACTTCGTCGCCGCGACGGACCTCGACTCCCCGTCGCTGCCGATCGGTTCGCCGATGGCCGGCAGCCGGGTGTTCGTGCTGGACGCGGCGCTGCGGCCGGTGCCGCCCGGCGTGCCCGGGGAGCTGTACGTCGCGGGCGGCGGACTGGCGCGCGGCTACGTGGGGCGCGCCGCGCTGACCGCGGAGCGTTTCGTGGCGTGTCCCTTCGGAGGACCGGGCGAGAGGATGTACCGGACCGGGGATCTGGTGCGGTGGGATGCGGCCGGCCGGTTGGTGTTCCTCGGCCGGGTCGACGACCAGGTCAAGCTCCGCGGGTTCCGCATCGAGCCCGCCGAGGTCGAGGCCGTGCTGCGGGAACGGGACGACGTGGCCCGGGCCGCGGTGGTGCTCCGCGAGGACGCCCCGGGCGACCGCCGCCTCGTCGCCTACGTCGTACCGGAGTTGGCGGTGGCCGCCGACGAGGTCGAGGAGCAGGTGGAGGAGTGGCAAGAGGTCTACGACGTCATGTACGGCGAGGCCGGCGGCGCGCTCGGCGGTGACTTCACGGGGTGGGAGAGCTCGTACACCGGTGAGCCGATCCCGGTGGGGGAGATGGAGGCGTGGCGGGATTCGGCGGTGGGTCGGATCCAGGAGTGGCGGCCCCGCCGGGTGTTGGAGATCGGCGTCGGGTCCGGCCTGTTGCTGGCGAGGATCGCGCCCGAGTGCGAGGCGTACTGGGGCACGGACTTCTCCCGGGTGATGGTGGAGCGGTTGCGCGCCCAGGTGGCGAGGGCCGACTTCGGCGACCGGGTGGAGCTGCGCTGCCAGGGCGCGGACGACGCGTCCGGGCTGCCCGAGGGCTTCTTCGACACCGTCGTGCTGAACTCGGTGGTGCAGTACTTCCCCGACGCCGAGTACCTGGAGCGGGTGCTGGACACCGCGTGGCGGCTGCTGGCGCCGGGCGGTCGGATCGTCGTGGGCGATGTGCGCAACGCCCGGACCGTCCGCCTCTTCTGGGAGGCGGTGCACCGCGCCCGGTATCCGCGGGACGGTCAGCGGGCGGTGCGGGCCGCGGTGGAGCGGGCGGTGCTGCTGGAGAAGGAGCTGGTGGTCGACCCCGGCTTCTTCGCGGTGTGGGCCGCCCGGGTCGATGCGGGTGGTGTGGACGTCCGGTTGAAGGAGGGCGGGTACCGCAACGAGCTGACCCAGCACCGGTACGAGGTCGTCCTGCACAAGGGCCCGGTGGAGCCGGTGGATGCCGGCCGCGCGTCGGCCGTGGTGTGGGCGGGCCCGGAGACCCTGGAGCGGTGGGCCGGCGAGCCGATGCGGATGGCGGGCATCCCCAACGCCCGGCTGGCCGGGGAGACGTCCGGTGCGGCGGACCCCGAGGACCTCAGGCGCTGGGGTCGGGAGCGGGGGGTGACGGTGCTGCCGACGTGGTCGGCCGAGGCGCCGGACCGTTTCGACGCCGTCGTGCTGCCGGGCCTGGTGCCCGGGCGGGTGGTGACGGGCGTGTACGAGCACCCCGCCGACACCCGGATGCTGACCAACACGCCGGCGGGTGCGCGTGCGGCGGGTCGGCTGCCGTCGGTGCTGCGGGAGCGGGTCGCGGAACGGCTGCCCGAGTACATGGTGCCGGCGGCGGTCGTCGTGCTGGACGCGCTGCCGTTGACGGCGAACGGCAAGCTGGACCGGGCCGCGCTGCCGGCGCCGGACTACGTGGCCGGGCAGGCGGGCGGCCGGGCGCCGCGGTCGCCGCGCGAGGAGGTGCTCTGCGGCCTGTTCGCCGAGGTGTTGGGCGTCGGTTCGGTGACCATCGACGACGGCTTCTTCGAGCTCGGCGGGCACTCCCTGCTGGCGACCCGACTGATCAGCCGGATGCGCGCGGTGCTGGGCACGGAACTCCCGGTCCGCGCCGTGTTCGAGGCACCCACCGTCGCCCAACTCGTCGAGCTCATCGACGGAGACGAGGCGACGGCCGACGCGGACGACGTGCGCCCGAAGCTGGTGCCGATGCGGCGGCCCGCCCTCCTGCCCGTGTCGTTCGCCCAGCAGCGCCTGTGGTTCCTGCACAAGCTGGAGGGCCCGTCGGCGACCTACAACATGCCGCTGGCCCTGCGGCTGTCCGGCGACCTCGACGCCGACGCGCTGCTGGCCGCCGTCCGCGACGTGCTGGGCCGCCACGAGGCGCTGCGGACCGTCGTGGAGGAACGCGACGGCGAGCCCCACCAGCGGATCCTCCCCGTCGACGACGTGGTGCTCCCGTGGGAGCGGCGCCGGGTGGCCGAGGACGAGCTGGCCGGGGCGCTGGACGAGGCGGCGCACGAGACCTTCGACCTGGCCGCCGACATCCCGCTGCGCTGCCGGCTGTTCGACGTCGGCGCGCGGGAGCACGTGCTGCTGCTGGCGCTGCACCACATCGCCTCCGACGGCTGGTCCATGGAGCCGCTGGCGCGGGACCTGATGACCGCGTACGAGGCGCGGTCCGCCGGCCGGGCGCCCGCCTGGGAGCCGCTGCCGGTGCAGTACGCGGACTACACGCTGTGGCAGCGCGAGCTGTTGGGCGACCGCGAGGACCCGGACAGCCGGTACGCGCGGCAGTTGGCGTACTGGCGCGAACAACTCGTCGACCTGCCCGAGGCGATCGAGCTGCCCACCGACCGGCCCCGCCCCGTGGTCGTCTCCTACGAGGGCGAGACCCTCCGCCTGGACTGGGACGCGGAACTGCACGCCGCCGTCGCGGAGCTGGCCCGCGCCCACGGGGCCACGGTGTCGATGGTGCTGCAGGCCGGCCTGGCCGCGTTGTTCACCCGGCTGGGCGCCGGCACGGACATCCCGCTCGGCGCCCCCATCGCCGGCCGCATGGACCAGGCGCTCAACGACCTGGTCGGCTTCTTCGTCAACACCTGGGTGCTGCGCGCCGACACCTCGGGCGACCCCACGTTCGCCGAACTGGTGGGGCGGGTCCGGGAGGCGAGCCTGGCGGCCTACGAGCACCAGGACCTCCCGTTCGAGCATCTGGTGGAGGCCCTCAACCCGGCGCGTTCGACCGCCCACCACGCCCTCTTCCAGGTGTCGCTGGCCCTGCAGAACACCAACCGGCCCAACTTCGAGCTGCCCGGGCTCCAGGTGAGCCCGGAGCCGCTGACCCAGGACGCGTCGCCGTTCGACCTGTTCCTCTCCCTCGCCGAACGCACCGCCCCCGACGGCACGCCGGCGGGCATCGGCGGGATGGTGACGTACGCGACCAGCCTCTTCGACGCCGGCACGGTGGAGACCCTGCTGGACCGCTGGCAGCGGCTGCTGCGCGAACTGGTCGCCGCGCCCGGGACGCCGATCGGCCGAGCCGGGATCCTCGCCCCGGCGGAGCTGGTCCGGCTGGACCGCTGGGGCACCGGGGAGGGCGTGCCGGGCGCGTCGGACACGACGGTGCTCGAACTCTTCGCCCGCTGGGTGGCCGAGACGCCCGACGCGGTGGCGCTGGTCGCGGGCGACCGGTCCTGGAGCTACGCCGAACTGGACGCCTGGGCGAACCGGATCGCGCACCATCTCGTCGAACGCGGGGTGGGCCCCGACCGGCGGGTGGCGCTGCTGCTGGAGCGCTCCGCGCCGCTGGTGGCCACGCTGCTGGGCGTGGCCAAGGCGGGCGGGGTCTACGTGACCGTGGACCCCAGCTGGCCGGAGGAACGAGTGGCGCTGCTGCTCGCGGACGCCAACGCCGTCGTGGTGCTGGACGCGGCGTGGATGGAGGAGTTCCCGCACGACGCGGACCCCTCCGGACTCCCGGCCACCGACCCGGCCACCGACCCGAGCGCCGATCCGGGCGTGGCCGTGCGCCCGGACAACGCGCTGTACGTGATGTACACCTCGGGCTCCACCGGGCGCCCCAAGGGCGTGGAGATCACCCACGGCAACACGGCGACCATGGCCCTGGACCGCTGCTTCGCCGGCATGGCGCCGCGACGGATGATGTTCCACTCGCCGCACACCTTCGACGCCCTGACCGTCGAGATGTGGGTGCCGCTGCTGGGCGGCGGCGCGATGGTGGTGGCCGAGACCGGCCGCGTGGACCCCACCGCGCTGGCCCGGACCATCGTCGAGCACGAGGTCTCGGCGCTGTGGCTGACCTCGGGGCTGTTCTCGTTGATGGTGGAGGAGCAGGTCGAGTGCTTCGCCGGCGTCGCCGAGGTGTGGACCGGCGGCGACGTGGTCTCCCCCGAGTCGGTCCGCCGGCTGCGGGCCGCCTACCCGGCGCTGACCGTGGTGAACGGCTACGGCCCGACCGAGAACACCGTCTTCGCCACCCGCCAGTTCATCGGGGACGCGGAGCTGGCGGCGCCGTCGCTGCCGGTCGGCTCGCCGTTGGCGGGCAGCCGGGTGTTCGTGCTGGACGAGGCGCTGCGGCTGGTGCCGGCGGGCGTCGCGGGCGAGCTGTACGTCACGGGTGACGCCATGGCGCGCGGCTACGTGGGCGCGGGCCTGACCGCGGAGCGGTTCGTGGCCTGCCCCTTCGGCCCGCCCGGGACCCGGATGTACCGCACCGGCGACGTGGTCCGCTGGGACGCCGCCGGCCGGCTGGTGTTCGCCGGCCGCGCCGACGACCAGGTCAAGCTCCGCGGCTTCCGCATCGAACCCGGCGAGATCGAGGCGGTGATCCAGGACCACGCGGGTGTGAACCGGGCCGCCGTGGTGCCGCGCGAGGACCGTCCCGGCGACCGGCGGCTCGTGGCCTACGTCGTGCCGGAGCCGGGCGTGGCCGGCGAGGAGCTGCCGGCGGCGCTGCGCGAGTGGGTGGCGGAGCGGATGCCGGAGTACATGGTGCCGGCGGCCGTGGTGGTGCTGGACGCGCTGCCGCTGACCGCCAGGGACAAGCTGGACCGGGCCGCGCTGCCCGCCCCCGACTACGGGACCGGCGAGGGCGGCGGCCGGGCGCCGCGCACCCCGCGCGAGGAGGCGATGTGCGGGCTGTTCGCCGAGGTGCTGGGCCTGCCGGACGCGAGCGCGGTGACCATCGACGACGACTTCTTCGAACTCGGCGGCCACTCCCTGCTGGCGACCCGGATGGTCAGCCGGATCCGCGCCGCGCTGTCCGTGGAACTGCCCGTCCGGGCGCTGTTCGAGTCGCCGACCGTCGCCGAACTCGCCGCCCGACTCGGCGATGAGCCCGACGCGCCCGACGCGCCCCAGGCGGCTCCTGCAGCTTCGGCGGCGCCGCTGCGGCCCGCGCTGACGCCGATGGCACGACCCGACGATCTGCCGGTGTCGTTCGCCCAGCAGCGGCTGTGGTTCCTGCACCGGATGGAGGGCCCGTCCGCGACCTACAACATCCCGCTCGCGCTGCGACTGTCCGGCCGGCTCGACGCCGACGCGCTGCGCGCCGCGCTCGGCGACGTGCTCGCCCGGCACGAGGCGCTCCGGACCGTGTTCCGGGACGTCGCGGGACAGCCGTACCAACGCGCCCTGCTCCCGGAGTCGTTCGACCTGCCGTGGGAGCGGCGCCGGGTGCCGGAGGCCGAGCTGCCGGCGGAGGTCGAACGGGCCGCCCGGCACGCCTTCGACCTCGCCGCCGACATCCCGGTGCGCTGCTGGCTCTTCGAGGTGGACGCCGAGGACCACGCCCTCGTGCTGGTGCTGCACCACATCGCCGCCGACGGCTGGTCGATGGGCCCGCTGGCCCGGGACCTGGTGGCGGCGTACCGGGCACGGTCCGCCGGCCGGGCGCCGGACTGGGCGCCGCTGCCGGTGCAGTACGCGGACTACACGCTGTGGCAACGGGAGCTGCTCGGCCGGCGGGAGGACCCGGACAGCCTGTACGCGCGGCAGTTGGCGTACTGGCGGGAGCAACTCGCCGACCTGCCCGAGGCGATCGAGCTGCCCACCGACCGGCCCCGGCCGGCCCGGGCGTCGCACGCCGGCGACGTCGTGCCGTTCGGCTGGGACGCGGAACTGCACGCGGCGGTCGCCGCCCGGGCCCGCGCCCACGGCGCCACCGTGTCGATGGCGCTCCAGGCCAGCCTGGCCGCGCTGTTGACCCGGCTGGGCGCCGGCACCGACGTGCCGATCGGCTCGCCCATCGCCGGCCGCACCGACGAGGCGCTCAACGAGCTGGTCGGCTTCTTCGTCAACACCTGGGTGCTGCGCGCCGACACCTCCGGCGACCCGAGTTTCGCCGAACTGCTGCGGCGGGTCCGGGAGGCGAGCCTGGCGGCCTACGAGCACCAGGACGTGCCGTTCGAGCATCTCGTCGAGGTGCTGAACCCGGCCCGGTCGATGGCCCGCCACCCGCTGTTCCAGGTCTCGCTGGCCGTGCAGAACGACGCGGATCCCGGCTTCGAACTGCCCGGGCTGCGGGCCCGCCCCGCCCTGGTCAGCACCGGGACGGCGCGGCTCGACCTGCACCTGGCGCTCAGCGAGCGGTTGGCCGACGACGGCACCCCCGCCGGTTTCGCCGGGCTGGTCGAGTACGCCACCGACCTCTTCGACCGGGACACGGTGACGACGCTGGTCGCCCGCTGGGAGCAGCTGCTGCGCGCCCTGGTCGCCGCGCCCGACGCGCCGCTCGGCGAGGCCGAGATCCTCACCCCGGACGAACGCGCCGCGCTCGCGGCGTGGAGCACCGGCGGCGACGCCCTGCCGGACCGGGCCGCCTCCCTGCCCGAACTGTTCGCCCGCCGGGTGGCGCGGTCGCCGGAGGCCGTCGCCCTGGCCTCCGGCACCGACTCGTGGACGTACGCCGAACTCGACGCCTGGGCGAACCGGATCGCGCACCAACTGATCCAACGCGGCGTCGGCCCCGAGCTGGGGGCACCTCCCGGGCCCTCAAGGGCCCGGGGGAGGGTGGCGCTGCGGCTGGAACGCTCCCCGGTGTTCGTCGCCGCCGTCCTCGGGGTGGCCAGGGCGGGCGGCGCGTTCGTGCCCGTGGACCCGGCCTACCCCGAGGAGCGGGCGGCGTTCATGCTCGGCGACGCCGCGCCCGTCGTGGTGCTCGACGAGGCGTGGGCGCGCGACGCTGACCTGTCCGACCAGCCGACCACGGACCCCGGGGTCGCCGTCCGCGCCGACCAGGCCGCGTACGTCATCTACACCTCGGGCTCGACCGGCCGACCCAAGGGCGTCGAGGTCACCCACGGCGCCGTCGGGGCGCTCGCCGCGGCCCAGGTCGCGGGCTTCGGCGTGGGGCCGGGAGACCGGATCCTGCAGTGGGCCTCGCCCAGCTTCGACGCCGCCGTCTCGGAGCTGGTGGTGAGCGTGGCGGCCGGCGCCACCCTGGTGTCCCGACCGGGCGGCCGGCTGGTGGGCCGGGAGCTGGCGGAGGTGCTGCGGGACGAGCGGATCAGCCACGTCACGCTGCCGCCCTCGGTGCTGCGGACCCTGGACCCGACGGGCCTTCCCGACCTCACGGGCCTGGTGGTCGCCGGCGAGGCGGCCTCGGCCGAGGTGCTGGCGGCCTGGCTGCCCGGACGCCGGGTGCTCAACGCCTACGGGCCGACCGAGACCACCGTCTGCGCGGCGATGAGCGAGCCGCTGACCGGCCGGGACCCGGTGCCGCCCATCGGCGTCCCGCTGCCGGACACCCGGGTTCTCGTACTGGACGCGGCGCTGCGCCCGGTGCCGCCCGGCGTCGCCGGCGAGCTGTACGTGGCCGGGGCGCAGCTCGCCCGCGGCTACGCGGGCCGGCCCGGGCTGACCGCCGAGCGTTTCGTGGCCTGTCCCTTCGGTCCGCCGGGCGAACGCGTGTACCGGACCGGGGACGTGGTCCGGTGGGACGCCGAGGGCCGGCTGGTGTTCCTCGGCCGGGCCGACGACCAGGTGAAGGTGCGCGGCTTCCGCGTCGAACCGGGCGAGATCGAGTCCGCGCTGCGCCGGGTCGCCGGCGTCCGGCAGGCCGCCGTCACCGTCTGGGAGCCGCGGGAGGGCGACCGGAGGCTGGTGGCCCACCTGGTGCCGGACGAGCGGGCGGACCTGGACGAGTGGGCGGTCCGCCGCGCGGTCGCCGCCGAACTGCCGGACCACATGGTGCCGTCGCACGTCCGGCTGCTGCCGGCGCTGCCGTTGACCCCCAGCGGCAAGGTGGACCGGCGCGCGCTGCCCGCGCCGGAGCCGGGCGGCCGGGCCGCCGGCGGCCGGGGCGCGGCGGCCGAGTCCGCACTGGAACGCCGGGTCGCCTCCGTCTGGACGGAGGTGCTGTCGGTCGACGAGGTCGGGGCCGAGGACAACTTCTTCGACGTCGGCGGCAACTCGCTGCTCCTCGCCGCGCTGCAGTCCCGCCTCGAGGCGGCGCTGGGCCGGCGGCTGCCGATCTTCCGGCTGTTCGAGTTCCCCACCGTCCGCGGCCTGGCCCGCTGGCTCGACGGCGAGTCCACCCCGGCCGCGGGCCCCGCGGGCCGCACCGGGACCACCCCGCTGTCCACCGGCGGCCCGGCGGGGACCGCGGGGCCCGGGGACGCGGGCGACGACGCCGATCCGATCGCCGCCCGGGTGCGGCGCGCGAAGGCGGCGCGCGGCGGGGGACGTTCACGCGGTGCTGAGTCACGCGGTGCTGAGTCACGCGGTGCTGAGTCACGCGGTGCTGAGTCACGCGGTGCTGAGTCACGCGGTGCTGAGTCACGCGGTAGTTCTTCACGAGAGGGCGACGAGTGATGGAAGACGCCATCGCCATCATCGGCGCGGGCTGCCGGATGCCGAGCTCCCCCAGCCTGGCCGCGTTCTGGCGGAACCTCAGGACGGGCACCGACATGCTCAGCCGCTTCGGCCCGGGGGAGCTGCGCGCCGTGGGCGTCCCCGACGGGCTGCTGCGGCACCCGGAGTTCGTGCCCGTCCGGGGCGTGGTGCCGGGCGGCGAGGCGTTCGACTGGGACCACTTCGGCTACAGCCCCGGCGAGGCCCGCACCATCGACCCGCAGCAGCGGGTGTTCCTGGAGGTCTGCCTCGCCGCCCTCCAGGACGCCGGGGTGCGGCCGGCGAACCACCCCGGCTGGATCGGGGTCTTCGCCGGCTGCGACTCGCCGCTCAGCGCGTTCGACGCCGCCGAGGACACCAGCCTGCTGAACCGGGTGCTCGGCACCGACAAGGACTTCCTCGCCACCCGGGTCGCGTACAAGCTCGGGCTGCGCGGCCCGGCGATCACCGTGCAGACCGCCTGCTCCACCTCGCTGGTGGCCACCCACCAGGCGTGCCAGAGCCTGCGGAACTACGAGTGCGACGTGGCGCTGGCCGGCGGCAGCACGCTGGTGCTGCCGCAGCCCGGCGGCTACGTCTTCGCCGAGGGGCACGTCATGTCCCGGGACGGGCGCTGCCGTTCCTACGACGCCGACTCCACCGGCACCGTGCCCAGCCACGGCTCCGGCGCCGTGGTGCTGCGCCGGCTCGCCGACGCGCTCGCCGACGGCGACCGGATCATGGCCGTGCTGCGCGGCTCCGCCGTCAACAACGACGGCAAGGACAAGATCGGCTACACCGCGCCCTCACTGACCGGGCAGCGCGACGTGATCCGGCTCGCCCTGGGCCAGGCCGAGGTGGACCCTGCCGACCTGACCTACGTCGAGGGGCACGGCACCGCGACGCAGCTCGGGGACCCCGTCGAGGTCGCGGCACTCACCGCGGCGTTCCGCTCCGCTACCGACCGGGTCGGCTACTGCTGGCTGGGCTCGGTGAAGAGCAACATCGGGCACACCAGCGCCGCGGCCGGCGTCGCCGGCCTGATCAAGACCGCGCTGATGCTGGAGCACCGCGAACTGGTGCCGACGCTGCACTTCTCCCGGCCCAATCCGAAGCTGGAGCTGGAGACCTCGCCGTTCCGGGTGATCACCGAGACCCGGCCGCTGCCCGACGACCGGCCCGCGCTCGCCGGCGTCAGCTCGTTCGGCATCGGCGGCACCAACGCGCACGCCGTGCTGGAGAGCCCGCCGCGCCCGGTGTCCGGCAGCGGCCCCCGGGTGTTCTGCCTCTCCGCCCCGTCCGGCGGCGCGCTGCGCCGGGCGCGCGCCGAACTCGCCGACCGCATCGACCCCGCGGGCGAGGGCGCCGCCGCGCCCGACCCGGTCGCCGCCGCCTGGACCCTGGTGCACGGCAGGACCGCGCAGCCGCACCGGGTGAGCGTCGTCGCCGAGGACCTCGACGCCGCCGCCGCGGAGTTGCGCGACGAGGCGGGCCGACCGGGCACCCACGTCAGAGCCGACGTGCGGGCCGCCTTCGTCTTCCCGGGCCACGGCGCCCTCTACCCCGGCGCCGCGGCCGCCGCCTACGCAGAACTCCCGGTGTTCCGCGAGCTCTTCGACGAGGCCATGGGCCGGGCCAGGAGCGCCTGGGACGTCGACCTCAGCGTCGCGCTGCGCCCGGACGCGGACGAGGCCGCCGCCCGGGACAGCATGGTCCAGCAGATCGCGCTGTTCGCCCTCTCCTACGGCCTCGGCCAGCAGCTGCTCGCCTGGGGGGTGCGGCCCACCGCGCTGCTCGGGCAGAGCCTCGGCGAGTACGCGGCCGCCGCGCTGGCCGGCGTCTGGGACCTCCGTGCCGGCTTGGAGCTGGTGGCCGCGCGGGCCCGCGCCATCGAGCGGATCCCGCCGGGCCGGATGCTCGCCGTCTACGCCGAACACGCCGACGTGGCGGACCTGTTGGCCGGCAGCGACATCGCGGTCGCCACCGAGGGTCCCGGCCAGCTGGTGCTCTCCGGATCCGCCGACGCCATCGAACGGCTCACCGGCGACCTGACCCGCCGGTCGCTCGACAGCACCCTGCTGCGCGCCCCCGCCGCCGGCCACACCGAGCAGATGCGGCCGGTCGGCGACGCGCTGCGCACCGCACTCGCCCGGGTGCCGTCCGGCGTGGCCGAGCTTCCCGTGGTGTCCAACCTCACCGGAGACCTCGTCGATCCCGAGCGGCTGCGCGACCCCGACTACTGGTCGGACCAGATGTGCCACACCGTGCGGCTGGCCTCGGGCATGGGCGCGTTGCTGGCCACCGGATGCGACGTGGTGGTCGAGGTGGGGCCCGGACAGCTGCTGACCGGCGGGCTGCGCCGGCATCCGGACTGGACGGACGCCCATGTCGGCATCCCGCTGCTGGGCCGCTCCGCCGAACCGCGGCGCGGCACCCTGTTCGACGGGCTGGGCCGGCTGTGGGCGGCGGGCCTCCCCGTCGACTGGGAGCCGCTGTTCACCGAGCGCCCCACCACGTGCTCGCTGCCGCCCGTGCCGTTGGACTCCCGGCCGCTGCCCACGCGGCCGGCGAGGCCCGCCCCGCGGGACGTTCCCGCCGGGATGGTCGTCTACGGCGAGACGGCGGCCCGGGCCGCCGAACTGGCCGAGGAACTCATCGCCGCCGGCACCAGGGTGACGGCCGCGCTCAGCGCCCACGCCCCCGACCCCGAACCGGCCGCCCCCGCGGTCGCCAACGCCCTGACCTGGCCCGCCGACGACCGGCCCAGGATCGCCGACCGGCCCGACCTGACCGACGCGCTCGACGCGTACGCCGCCGGCCTGGCCGGCCGGTTCGTCCGCGACGCGACCGGCCTCGGCGCGAACGGCGACCACGCCACCAGCAGGAGCGACCTCGCCGCCGCGCTCGACCCGGAACGGCGGCTGCCGGCCCTGGCCGGATACCTGGTGACGCTGCTGGTCGAACAGGGTTGGCTCACCGGCCCGGACGAGCGCCTCACAGCGGTCGACGACCTCGACGAACGGGTACGGGCGGCGCTGGGCCGCGCGGCGGAACTGGGCGAGCTGGCCGGCGTCCGCCGGCTGCTGGAGCACTGCGTCGCCGGCTACCCCGACGTCTTCGCGGGCCGCGTCCCGCCCGCGGACCTGCTCCGTGGCGGCGACACCCCGCCGCGCGCCCACCTCGCCGACAACGAGGTCGCGTTCGGCGACACCGCGACCTGCCTGGCCGCGCTGCCCGGCGCGCTGACGGCCTGGCGGGCGAGCCGGGCGGGCCGGGCCGACCGGACCGGCCAGCCCGACGGGCCGTTCCGGGTGTTGGAGGTCGGGGCCGGTCACGGCGAGTTGACCTGGCGGCTGGCCCCGGCGCTGGCCGGCACGGGACCGCTGACCTACGACGCGACGGACGCCGACCCGGCGCGGGTGACCGCGCTCCGGGAGGAGGCCGAACGGCGCGGCGAGACGTCCGTCCGCATCCGCGCGTTCGACCTGACCGCGGACCCGGCCAGCGTCGGCCTCGTGCCGGGCAGCTACGACCTCGTCGTCGCCTGCGACACGGTGCACCTCGCGCCCTCGGCGCCCGCCGTGCTGCGGAACCTGGGCCGGCTGGTCCGCAGGGACGGCGTGCTCTGCCTGGTCGAACCCGTCGCCACCGACCGATGGGCGCCGCTGGTCTGGGGTCTCGCCGGCCCCGGTGGGGAGCCCGCGGACCCGGACGGGGACCCGGACGAGGGCGCGCGCCGGCCCGGACCGCCGGACGCGGCCGGCTGGACCAAGGCGTTCGCCGAGGCCGGCTTCGCCTGCGTCGCCGCCAGTCCCGCCGAACGAGCCGCCGCCGCCGTGCTGGTCGCCGGCCTGGCCGACCCCGACCGGTTCCGCGACCCGCAGCACGAGCTCGCCCGCCAGACGGTCACCATCCAGTTCCAGCCGGCGACCCCGCCGACCGGGACGCCGACCGGGGTGACCGCCCCGAGCCCGGCCGCCGAGCCGAGGCCGCCCACCACGTTGGCGCGGCAGGGCGCGGCCGGCCAGCTGGCCGAGCTGTGGCGGCGCACGCTCGGCGTCTCCGCGGCCCACCCCGACGACGACTTCTTCCGGCTCGGCGGCGAGTCCCTCGCCCTCGTCCAACTCCTCGGCAAGGTCCGTGAACTCACCGGCGTCCGGGTGGCCCTGGCCGACCTCGTGGCCTCCCCCACCCTCGCCACCCTCACCCACCTCGCCCTGCCCACCGGAGCAGAGCCGGAGAACGACTCACGCACCGGCCCGGACGCCGGAGGCGACCCGTCCCCCGGGCCCGCGGGGGAGACATCGGCTCGCGGCGACGTCACCGCGCCCGATACCGGCCCGCACGGACCCGCCGGGCCGGTGCCGGGCACCGGAGTGGGGCCCGGCGGAAACGCCGGAGCCGCTCCCGGCGCGGAACCAGCGCCGCGCACCGGCCCGACCGCGGGCCTGGCCCGCAGGGCCGAGCCCGGAACGGAGGGCCGATCCGCCACCCGCCCGGCGCGCGGCCTCCTGCCGCTGCACCTGCCGGCGCAAGCCGGTGCGCGGCTGCCAGCGCAAGCGAACCCGCGGCCGCCGCTGTTCCTCG
The DNA here is from genome assembly GCF_039871525.1 of Streptomyces sp. B6B3. Taxonomy (NCBI): domain Bacteria; kingdom Bacillati; phylum Actinomycetota; class Actinomycetes; order Kitasatosporales; family Streptomycetaceae; genus Streptomyces; species Streptomyces sp. B6B3. The sequence continues at coordinate 43,668 of NZ_JBDPLU010000008.1, forward strand.
CCGCGCCCGGCACCGGCACCTCGCTCTGCTACCGGAACCTCGCGCCGCTGCTCGGCGCGGACCAGCCGGTCTACGGGCTGGAGGCGGCGGGGCTGCACGACGACGCGGAGCCGTTCGACCGGTTCGAGGCGGCGGCCCGCCACAACCTTGCGCTGCTGCGCTCCGTGCAGCCGCACGGCCCGTACCGGCTCGGCGGCTGGTCGCTCGGCGCCATGGTCGCCCACGAGATGGCGCGCCAACTCCTCGCCCGGGGCGAGCGCGTCGAGCCGCTGCTCTTCGTGGACGGCTTCCTGCCGTACACCTGGGGCCTGCCGCTGGGCGTCCGGCCCGCGCTGCTGGCCGGCACCCTGATGTCCCGCGCGCAGACCGCGCTGCCGTTCCTGCGGCCCCGGCACGTGGCCGCCGGCCTGGAACTGGCCGGCGTGCGGCCGGAGAACGCGGACCCCGCGGGCGGGCCGCTGGCGCATCTCGGCGAGGAGTACGTCCGGGTCTACCACGCCAACGTGCGCGCCCTGCTGCGTTATGTGCCGCGCCCGGTGGACTGCGGCGCGGTCGTCTTCAAGGCCGGACTCACCCCGCGCTCCCGGCGCCGGCTGCTGCGCTCCGCCGCCCCGCTCTACCGGGACGGCGTGCGGGCCGTCGCCGTGCCGGGGGACCACTGGTCGGTGCTCGACCCCCGGTTCGTCGGGGCGCTCGCCGACCGGATGCGCGCCGCGCTGGAGTCGCGGCCATGACCGCGCGGACGCGAGCGGGACGTCCGCCCACCCGAAACGAGGAACGCCCGCAGACGGAGAAGAGAGTGATGGCATGACCCCGTTGACCCAGATGAGCCCCCCGTTGAGCCCGCTGTCAGAAGCAGTGCTGGCCGGCGCGCCCAGCGAGGAGATCGCGCGCCTGCCCGTCCCCGACAGGTACACCGCGGCGCACCTGCGGATCGAGGACGTGGACCTGTTCCGCGGCGTCGACGACAAGGACGTGCGGAAGTCCCTGCGGGTCGGCCAGGTGCCGATGCCGGAGCTGGCGCCCGACGAGGTGCTGGTGACCGTCATGGCCAGCGCCGTCAACTACAACACCGTCTGGTCGGCCATGTTCGAGCCGCTCCCGACGTTCCAGCTCCTCAAGCGGTTCGCCAGGACCGGCGGTTGGGCCGAGCGCCACGACCTGCCCCACCAGGTGGTGGGGTCGGACGGCGCCGGGGTGATCGCCCGGGTGGGCTCCGGGGTGCGGCGCTGGAAGGTGGGCGACCACGTGGTGGTCAGCCCCGCCTACATCGACGACCAGGAGCCCGCCACCCACGCCGAGGGCATGTTGGGGGAGGAGCAGCGCGCCTGGGGCTTCGAGACGAACTTCGGCGGCCTCGCCGAGTTCACGGTGGTGCGGGCCAGCCAGCTGGTGCCCAAGCCCGGGCATCTGACGTGGGAGGAGGCCGCCTGCACCACGCTGTGCGCCGGCACCGCCTACCGGATGCTGGTCGGCGAGCACGGCGCCCGGATGAAGCAGGGCGACGTGGTGCTGATCTGGGGCGCCGGCGGCGGCCTTGGCGGCTACGCCGTGCAGTTCGTGCGGAACGGCGGCGGCATCCCGGTCGGCGTCGTCGGCTCGGCGGACAAGGCCGAGGTGGTGCGCCGGCTGGGCTGCGAGATCGTCATCGACCGCGAGGAGATCGGGCTGACCGGCGATCCGGCGGACGATCCGGACCAGGTGCTCAAGATCGGCAGGCGGCTGGGCGCCCTGGTGCGCGAACGGGCCGGGCGCGACCCGGACATCGTCTTCGAGCACGTGGGCCGGGCCACCTTCGGCATCTCCGTCTTCGTCGCCCGGCGCGGCGGCACCGTGGTCACCTGCGGCTCCAGCACCGGCTACCAGCACGTCTTCGACAACCGCTACCTGTGGATGCGGCTGAAGCGGATCGTCGGCAGCCACATCGCCAACCTCCAGGAGGCGTGGGAGTGCAACCGGCTCATCGAGTCGGGGCGCATCGTGCCCACCATGTCCGCCGTGTACCCGCTGGCCGACGTCGCCGAGGCCTGCCGGCTCGTGCAGACCAACCGCCACCTCGGCAAGATCGCGGTGCTCTGCGTCGCCCCCCGCACCGGCCTGGGCGTGACCGACCAGGAGACGCGCGACCGCATCGGCGAGGACGGGCTGAACCCGCTGCGCGGGCTCTCCGCCGGACCCGCCGAGACCCCGGCGAGATGAGGACCGGCGAGATGAGGACTGGCCAGATGAGGACCGGCGAGATGAGGACTGGCCAGATGAGGACCGGCGAGACGAGGACTGGCGAGACGACGAGGAGCACCATGCACCCACCGGCCAACGCACCCTCCGTCGGGGCCCTCGGGACTGGTTCCTCATGAGGACCGGCGACACGATGACCGGCGAGAGGATGACCGGCGAGACGACGAGGAGCACCATGCACCCACCGGCCAACGGACCCTCCGTCGGGATCCTCGGGACTGGTTCCTACGTGCCCGCGCGCGAGGTGTCCAACGAGGAGGTGGCCGCCCGGGTGCCGGAGATCACGGCCGAGTGGATCAGCCGCAAGACCGCGATCCGCGCCCGCCGGTGGGCCGCGGACGACGAGGCCACCTCCGATCTGGCGGCGCGCGCCGCCACCCGGGCGCTGGCCGCGGCCGGCGTGCCTGCCGACGGCGTCGACCGGTTACTGGTCTCCACCTCCACCGGCGACCACCCGCAGCCTCCCACGGCCGCGCTGGTGCAGCAGCTGATCGGCGCGCACGCGGCCGGCTGCCTCGACATCAACGCCGTCTGCGCCGGCTTCGGTTACGGACTCGAACTGGCCCGTTCGCTGGTGGTCGCCAACCCCGGCAGCCGGGTGCTGGTGGTCGCGGCCGACGTGTACTCGCGGATCCTGGACTTCGACGACCGCCGCACCTCGGTGCTGCTCGGCGATGGCGCAGGGGCCGCCGTCGTCGGCGAGGTTGCCGAGGGGACCGGCATCCTCGCCACCGACCTGACCACCCGCGGCGACCAGGAGCACCTGATCAAGGTGCGCGCCGGCGGCAGCCGGGTGCCGACCTCCGCGGCGACGGTCGCCGAGGGCGGGCACTACTTCACGATGCAGGGCCGCGGCGTCCGCGACTTCGTCATGGAGCAGGTGCCGCCGGCCCTGGAACGGCTGCTGGCCCGCCTCGACCTGGACGCCAGCGACGTGGACTGCTTCGTCCCGCACCAGGCCAACGGCGTGCTGCTGGACGAGCTGGTGGCCCGCTGCGGGCTGCAGAAGGCACATGTCGCCCGGGTCCTGGAGCGCTACGGCAACATCGGCAGCGCCGGCGTGCCGGTCGCCCTGGACGACGCGGTCCGCGGCGGCGCGGTGCGGCCCGGCGACCTGGTGCTGCTGTCCGGGTTCGGCGGCGGCATGTCGATGGCCAACTGCCTGCTGCGCTGGTCGCCGACCGGGGAGGCGCGATGACCGGGACGGCCGGCGGGGTGACACAGGTCGGCGTCGTGGGCGGTGGCGTGATGGGAACCGGCTTCGCGGAGGTCTGCGCGCGGGCCGGGCTGGACGTGGTGGTGGTCGCGGCGGACCAGGACGGGGCCGAGCGGGGCCGGCGGCGGCTGCGCGAGGCGCTGGACCGGCCGGTGCGCAAGGGCAGGATCACGGAGGCGGAACGGGACGCGGCGCTGGCCCGGGTGGCCTTCTCGACCGACGTGAAGGCCCTGCGGAACCGGCAGTTCGTCCTGGAGGCCGTGCGCGAGCGGCTGGCGGACAAGCAGGAGGTCTTCGCCGAACTGGACCGGGTCGTCGAGGATCCGGACGCGATCCTCGCGTCCAACACCTCCTCCATCCCCATCAGCAAGCTCGGCCGGGCGACCCACGATCCGGGGCGGGTGGTCGGCGTGCACTTCTTCAACCCGGTCGCGGCCATGCCGCTCGTCGAGCTGGTCGGCTCGCTGCGGACCCGCCCCGACGTCCTGGAACGGACCCGGGCGTTCGTCACCGACCAGCTCGGCAAGCAGACCGTGCACGGCCGCGACCAGCCGGGGTTCATGGTCAACACGCTGCTGGTGCCGTTCCTGCTGTCCGCCATCCGGCTGCTGGAGTCGGGCGGCGGCACCGCCGAGGAGATCGACAAGGGCATGGTGCTGGGCTGCGGCCATCCGATGGGGCCGCTGGCCCTGGTCGACCTCATCGGCCTGGACATCATCGCCTCCGTCGGCGAGGCCATGTACGAGGAGCTCAAGGAGCCGCTGTACGCGCCGCCCCCGCTGCTGCTGCGGATGATCGAGGCCGGCCACCTCGGCCGGAAGACCGGCCAGGGCTTCTACCCCTACGCCTGAGCACCCAACCACCTGACCACCCAACCACCTGAGCACCCAACCACCCCACCACCTGAGCACCCAACCACCTGAGCACCCAACCACCTGAGCACCCAACCACCTGAGCCACCCCACCACCTGAGCACCCAACCACCTGACCAACCGGAAGGAACGCGGCATGGATCTCGACCTTCGCGACAAGGCGGCGCTCGTCACCGGCGCGAGCAGAGGCATCGGGCTGGCGACCGTGAAGGCGCTGACCGCGGAGGGCGCCAGGGTCGTGGCCGTGGCCCGCACCACCACCAAGGAACTGGCCGCGACCGGCGTCACCGTGGTGCACGCGGACCTGTCCACCGCGGAGGGCGCGCACACCGCGGTGGACGGCGCCCAGGACGCCGTGGGCGACCTGGACGTCCTGGTCAACAACGTGGGCGGCGCGGTGGGCGACATGGCGGGCGGCTTCGCCGACTTCGACGACGAGAAGTGGCACGCCGTCTGGCAGCTCAACTTCCTCGCCGCGGTGCGGGTGATCCGCCGCGCGCTGCCCGGACTGCACCGCACCCGCGGGGCGGTCGTCAACGTCTCCTCGATCGGCGCCCGGATGCCGGGGCAGGGACCCATGCCCTACACCACGGCGAAGGCCGCGCTCACCGCGTTCGGCACGGCGCTGGCCCAGGAGCAGGGCCGGCACGGGGTGCGGGTGAACACGGTCTCGCCGGGGCCGACCCGGACCGGGCTGTGGATCGGCGAGAGCGAGGCGGGCGCCCGGCTGGCCGCCGCCCGGGGCGTGGACCAGGAGACGCTCGCCCGGCAGGTGCTGGCCGAACTGGGCTTCACCACCGGCCGGGTCATCGAGCCGGAGGAGGTCGCCGCCGCCATCGTCTTCCTGGCGTCGCCGCGGGCCGGCAGCACCAACGGTGCCGACTACCACGTGGACGGCGGCATCAACAGGGCGCCGTAGCCGGGCCGGAGAGAGGGCCGGAGAGACCGAGGGGGTGCCGCCCAGCTGGGCGGCACCCCCTCGGCACGGGCACGGCGCGGCAAGCGCTGCCGCGTCAACGGGTCCGGTAGGCGTCCATGATGGTCTGCACCGTCGTGTTGCCCGCCAGGTCCGCGACCTCGGCCCGGAGCGACACCGAGCTGCCGGCCGCCGGGTTCGTCACCCGGATCGCGCCCTTCCGCACCGGCGCGTCCCGCCACGTCTCGCCGCCGTCCAGCGACACCTCGACCGACAGCGCGCCCCGCTGGTCGCCGGCCGCCGAGCCCTGCACGGTGACCGGGATCCGGATCCGCTCCCCGGCCGGCGCGGTGTTCGCCAGGTCGAGCTCCGGCGCGAACCGCACCACGGAGGCGGGCAGCGGGGTCTCGACGTCCTCCGCGACGTGCCCCGACGCGAAGGTGACGGCCGTGGTGACCTCGGTGCTGATGTCGGTGTACCCGCCCCGGCTGATGGTGGTGACCAGCTCGTAGTCCGCCTCCTCGGGCGGCAGTTCGAACCGGACGCAGTCGGGCACGTTCAGCTCGATCGGCGGCAGGTCGAAGCCCGCACAGTGGCGCGCGTCGGCCTCGGTGAGGAACTCCTCGCCGTTCCGGTAGAGCGTGAGGGACAGCGCGTTGCCCGGGCCGTTGATCAGGGAGTTCCCCTGGCCGTCGGTGAACGGCCCGAGGTCGGCGAAGAGCAGGTCGCCGCTCCGGGTCAGGCCGCGGCCCTGGCTCAGGTCGGGGCCGATGACGCCGACGTTCACCGTCAGGTCGTACGTCTCGCCGGCGGCGTACGTGCGCGACGGGGTCTGGTAGTCCGACTCCAGGGTGCTGAGGTCCGGGCTGTACTGCAGGCCCGCGACCACCCACTCGCCGCTTTCGGCCCTGACGTACTCGGTGGTCTCCCGGGGCAGCGGCTCCTCGAACGACAGGAAGTCCCGCAGCCCGGTGGCCGGGGAGTCCTCCGGGTAGACCACGACGCTGCCGGACCTGTCCACCCCGGTGCTGCCCTGGTGGACGGCCAGCTCGGCGACCTCGTCCGCCGCCAGGCTCTCCGTCAGCCCGGTGACGTAGCTGCCGTCGCGCGGATAGGAGGCGTGGTACCGGGCACCCTCGGCCTGCCAGCCGGTGGCGACGAACGAGGAGAACTCCTCGGCCGCCAGCTCCGGTCCGAGGTGCCGGGTGCGGAAGTCGGCCTCCAGTTCGGGCGGCAGCACGAGGTACTCGTTGACCGCGCCGGCGCGGTCGTGGCCCAGGATGATGTCCGTCTGCTCGGCGGTCTCGTCGAAGACGCTCAGGTCGAGGCCCTCGCCCTGGCGCGCGTCGAAGGTGATCACCGTGTCCCCGGTGATCTCCACCAGCGGCTGAACGAACCGCTCGCCCGCGGTCGGGAACCCGTCCGCGTCGAAGGTCAGGGCGTCCAGCACCGCGAAGTACTCGCCGGGCGGCACCCGCAGCGTCACCGACCCGTCCTCGGCCGATCGCGCCTCCGAGGTGCGGGCCTCCGAGGCGGCAACGAGGGTGCCGTCGGTGCCCTCCAGGGAGTACCCCCACTCACCGTCCGGGCGGGGCGCGCCGTCGCGGCCGATCGCCTCGATGGTGAGGTCGTACACCTCCTCCTCGCGCTCCACCGCACCGGCGGTGCGGACCCGTTGCCCGTCCCCCTCGGCGGTCACGGCGACGCTGAACGCGCCGGTGACGTCGCCGCCCAGCGTCGTGTCCGCGGTGACGGTGACGGCGGCCGTGCCGCCGGCCGGCACCGTGACCTGGTCGGCACTGGCCGAGAACATCCCCTCGGGAGCGGGGTTTCCAGCCGGGTCCACGCCCTCCAGCGTCACGTCCAGGGTGAGGTCGGCGTCGCCCAGGTTCCGGTAGGTCAGCTCCCGGCTCACCGGCTCGTCGTCCTCGTGCGGCCAGGCCGCGGTGCCGAAGCTCAACGACGTCGGCTCGGCCACGACACCCTGCCCGAGCGCCGCCGCCACGTCCACCCGACCCGAACCCTGGGCGAAAGCCGGCACGGGGGCGGCGAGCTCCGCGGCGGAGCCGACCAGGGCGGCCTTCAACCGCTCCCCCGTCCAGTCCGGATGCGCCTGCGCCAGCAGCGCCGCCGCGCCCGTCGCGTGCGGGGACGCCATGGAGGTGCCGGAGATCGCGGCGTACCCCTCGGCCACCGGCTCGCCCTCCTGGGACACCCGGCTGCCCTCCACCACGGCCGCCCCGATCCCCACGCCCGGCGCCGTCAGATCGGGCTTGAGCGCGCCGTCCCCGGCGCGCGGGCCGCGCGAGGAGAAGTCGGCGAGCACGTCCGCGTCGTCCACCGCGCCGACCGCCAGCGCGGCGTCGGCGCTGGCCGGGCTGCCCAGCGTCCCGGCGCCTGGCCCGTCGTTCCCGGCCGCCGCCACGAACAGGGTGTCGCTCTCCGCGGACAGCTGGTTGACCGCCTCCTCCAGCGGATCGACGCCGGCCGAGTCGGGTATGCCGAAGCTCATGTTGACGACGTCGGCGCCCTGCGCGACGGCCCATTCCGCGCCCTCGATCGCCGCCGAGGTCGTGCCCTGGCCCTCGTCGCCGAGCACCTTCGCGTTGATCAGTTCGGCCCCCGGGGCGACCCCGGTGTAGCGCCCGTCGGACATCGCCCCGGTGCCGGCGGCGGTGGAGGCGACGTGCGTGCCGTGGCCGTCCACGTCCCCGGTGTGCCCGGAGCCGCTGAAGTCCCGCTCGGCGATCACCTTTCCGCCCGCGAGATCCGGGTGGCTGGTGTCGATTCCGGTGTCCAGCACGGCGATGTCGATGCCCGCGCCGTCGAACCCGGCGTCCCAGGCCGCGGGCGCGCCGATCTGCGGCACGCTCACGTCCAGGCTGGCCTCGACGACCGCGTCCAGCGCGATCGCCGAGACGCCGGCCGCCAGCGCGCTGCCGGCCGCGCCGTCCCGCTGGGTCCCGTCGGCCCCGTCGGTCAGCGCCTGCCAGACCCGCGCGGCGTCCTCCGCCGAGAGCGTGAAGGCCTCGCCGTCGATGCTCTCCAGCCGGGTGGTGTCCTCGGCGCCCGTCGTCCGACGCAGTTCGGCCGCGGCCGCGCCCCCGGAGTCGCCGCCCGCGCCGCCCGCGCCGTCCGCGTAGCGCACGATGACCGGCACGTCCCCGCCGGCGAGACGGTCGTACGCCGGCCGGCTCAGCTCGGTCACGTCGAACAGCCGCTGGTCCAGCACGCCCTGACGGACCAGTGGCGCCGCGTCCAGCGGCATCACCAGCAGCCCGCCGTCGCTCTCCCGCACCGAGAACGGCACCTGCTCCCGACCCTCGGCCCGCCGCACCCCGACGAACCCGTCCCCGGCGTCCAGCAGCACCTGGTCGCCGGTGACCAGCGTCACCGTGCCCGCGACGTCCGGTGCGGCGCCGCCGGCCGGGTCCACCGCGCCGGCGACGGGCGGCAGCAGCGCCACCCCCGCCGCCACGGCGCCCGCCACGACCAACGAGGCCGCGACGGGCGCCCGTTTCTTCCTGTTGTGCATCGAATCTCCCTGGGATTGGGGCTCGTCGGCCCCGCACCCGACAGACCCCTGGTTCCGGCCGTTCCGTTGGTCGATTTTCGGCCAACTCGGCACTCCAGGAACGCCCGTGGCGCGCGCTCGTGCCCCCTGGCGGCGTCCGAGCCCCGCCCTATAGTGGCCGGTATGGCACGGACGCCGGACTTACCTTCCCCCGGCCTGGGAGGCCGGGGGCGCCCCCATCGGCGCGGTGTCCTGCGTGGCGCTGCCGCGGCCGCCGCCGCCGGGACGCTCGGCCTGACCGGAGCGCGCGGCGCGGCCGAGGCCGCCACCGGCTCGCCGACCCCCGCGGCCTCCGCGCCGCCCGAACTGCCGGGCGGGCTGGTGCCGTACCGCTCGCCCTACCGGAACTGGGCGGGCGAGATCGTCCACGAGGGCCTGTGGGCCTGCGCGCCCCGCACCGGCCAGGACGTGGCCGACCTCGCCACCTGGGCGCACGCCGCGGGCTGGCGGCTGCGGGCCCGGGGCATGGCACACACCTGGAGCCCGCTCACCATCACGCCGGACACCGCCCCCGACGCCCGCGTGTTGCTGCTGGACACCACCGCGCACCTCGCCCGGGTGGAGCCGGCGGAACCGCCGGCCGGCGCCCCCGGCGCGGTGCGGGCGCAGGCCGGCGTGCTGCTGGTGGACCTCATGGCCTGGCTGGCCGACCGCGGCCTCGGAGTGACCAGCACGCCGGCCACCGGCGAGCTCACCCTGGGCGGCGCGCTGGCCATCGACGCGCACGGCACCGCCGTTCCCGTCGTGGGCGAGCCCGCCCGCCCCGGCCACGGCTACGGCTCGCTCAGCAATCTGGTGCTGTCCCTCACCGCCGTCGTCTGGGACCCCGCCCGCGGCGCGTACGTCCTCACCACCCTCGACCGCGGCGCCGGGAGCGACGCGTGCGCCGCGCTCGCCACCCATCTCGGGCGCGGGCTGATCGTCGAGGCGGTGCTGCAGGTCGGCGAGGAGGCCCCGCTGCGCTGCGTCAGCCGGGTCGACCTCACCGCCGACGAGCTGTTCGCCGCGCCGGGCAGCCGGGCCGCGGCGGCTGGGCGCACCTTCGGCGACCTGGTGAACGAGTGGGGGCGGGCGGAGGCGATCTGGTTCGCCTTCACCGACCGCCCCTGGCTGAAGCTGTGGGGACTCAGCCCCGACCGCCCGGCCACCTCGCGGGAGGTCACGGGCCCGTACAACTACCCGTTCAGCGACACGCTGCCGACGCCCGTCGCCGAACTCGTCGGCCGGATCACGGCCGAGGGCGCCTGGTACCTCGCGCCCGAACTCGGCGCGGTCCAGTACACGGCCGCCGCGACCGGGCTGACGCTGACCGCCTCCGCGGACCTCTGGGGTCCGTCCCACTGCCTGACCTTCTACCTGCGGCCCACCACGCTGCGCGAGACCGCCAACGGCTACGCGGTGCTCACCCGGCGGGCCGACGTCCAACGGGTCGTCTCCGCCTTCACCGGGCACTACCGGGAGCGCCTCGACGCCTGGGCCGCGGCCGGTCGTTTCCCCATGAACGGCCAGGTGGAGATCCGGGTCAGTGGCCTCGACCGTCCCGCCGAGGTGGTCGCCCCCGACGCCCGGCCGCCGCTGCTCTCCGCCCTCCGCCCGCACCCCGACCATCCCGAATGGGACTGCGCGGTGTGGCTGAACGTCCTCACGCTGCCCGGCACGCCCGGCGCGCCGGAGTTCTACCGCGAGCTGGAGCACTTCTGCCTGCGCACCTTCGACGGCGGGTACGCGCTCACCCGGGTGGAGTGGTCCAAGGGTTGGGGATACACGGACACGGCGGCGTGGACCGACCCCGACGTGCTCGGCACGGACATCCCCGCCTCGTTCGGCGGCGGCGAGTGGGAGCACGCGATCGCCGTTCTGGACCGCCTCGACCCGCACCGGGTGTTCGGCAACCCCTTCCTGGACGGGCTGCTTCCGCGCCCGGAGTGATCTTTTTGTGTAACTGACAAGCTTCGCTCCGTAAGTTTTCTTGTCTTAGGGATGCACGATCGGTGCCCGCTGAGCGCTGTTACGAGCAGAAGGCGCATCGCCGTGTCTTCCGGGGGGCCGCTGGCCGGCTCCTCGACCACGACAGGAGAGGACCCGAAGGTCCGTGAACCCACCACTCGTTGGAGACCCGGACGGGGCCGCGCTCGGCTCGGCCGCGGCCGGTCCCGCCCGCCGCGGTGCCGCGTGCCGGGAGGGCGCCGATGACTGAGGCATCGTCCGCACGACGAACGGGTGTCGCCCCCCTGTCCCCGCTCCCCGCGGACTTCCGGGCCTTCCACCAGCTGTACCGGCCCGCCTACGTCCGCTGGGCCGAGCTCTACCTCGGGGCCCGGGCCGACGCCGAGGAGGCGGTGGACCGCGCCTTCGAGCAACTGGCCGCCGACTGGCGCCAGGTGCTGCGGCTGGACAGCCCCGCCGGATACGCCTGGACCATACTCAAGCACCGCACCATCGACGCCGCCCGGGCCCGCGGGCGGCGGCCCGTGGTGACGGACACCGCGGTCTTCGAGACGCACGCCCTGCACACCGCCGTCGACCCCATCGGCGAGCTGGAGGAGAGCCTGTGTATCTACCAGGCCATCCGCGAGCTTCCCGAACGGCAGCACGACGTCATCGTGCTGCGCTACTGCATCGGCTACAGCACCGTCGAGACCGCGGACATCCTGGGCATCAGCGTGCCCGGCGTGCGGTCCACGGCCCGGTACGCCCGGCACCGGCTGAAGGAAGCGCTCGGGCTGGAGAGCCTGGAGAGAGGAGGACGCGGTGACGGGGGAACCGGAGGAGCGGACCGTTGACCGCGCGCTGTCGCGCGCGGTGCTGCAGTCCCGGCCGTACTCCGAGCAGGAACTCGAGGCCGCCGAGAGCCGGATCGCGGCCCGCGTCAGCAACCGCATGCTGTACCGCGCGCTGTGCCTGGACGACGAGATCCGCGACGGGATCGGCGACGAGATGCGCCGCGCGGCGCGGCGGGCGGCGCGGTCGGCCGGGGAGCCCGAGCGGTTCACCGAGGCGGCGTACCTGGCGATGCTCTGCCGGACCGTGGTCGAGCGGGACGGCGCGCTCCAGCACATGGCGGCCTTCCTCGGGCGGCGGATCCCGCAGCCGGACGGCGCCCGGGTGCTGGGCTGTGTGCTGCAGCTGGCGGGCCGGGAGGACAGCGCCCGCTTCTGGTGGCAGTTCGCCGCCGGCGCCGGTGACACGGCGGCGGCCTACTGCCTGTACCTGCACCATCTGACGCTCGGCGAGGCGTGGGAGGCCGAGCTGTGGCGCCGGCAGGTCGATCCGGGACCGCCGCCGGCCGCGGTCGGGAGGGCCACGGGGAGCACGGGGAACGCGGGGGACACAGGGCTCACGGGGCTCGGGGGACCGGACGAGCCCTGGCGGTGCGGAGCGCACGGGGCGCAGGGGGCGACGGAGGACGGCAGCAACCCGGCGCTGGTGCTCCGGGTGCTGACCGGGCTGCGCGGGGACGGCGGGGAGTACCTCACGGCGACCGCCACCGCGGTCCTGCACTACGTGCCAGGCGCCGTGCACTTCGTCGACGAGATCGAGTTGCCGCTGCCGGTGGCGGACTTCGCGCAGCGCATCGAGGAGCTGACCGCCACCGTCTGAGCCCTTCCGGAGCGGAACGCGTTTGTCGGCGCCGCTTCATTCGTGCGAGCTAATCGGCGCCCCCAGCCGCTTGTGGGGGATTCGGAGGGGCAGTTCTCCGGCGCGACGTCACGCACCACCGGGCGGTCGGCCGACCGGCCCGGCCGCCCCGCCCACCGATCACCGCTGCGTACGGAGGAACCGTCATGGCCAGCACCCGTACCGCCCGAGTCCTCTCCGCCGTGGCCGCCCTGCCCCTGGCGCTCGGCCAACGGAGCCCGGAGGCAGTAACGAGAACGGCCTCCAGACGTGAACGACTCGGGCCACACCGCCCCCAGCCATCTCGGCACCGACGTCGCCCTGTTCTTCAGCAGCTTCTCGTCACCGCACCGTCCGTCGGTCCGCCAGCCCCCGAGGCACCCTCGGGGGGACCCGGCCGGGGGCGATGACGTCCGGGGTGGGTCATCGCCCCGACGCGGACCGGCCGGCAGCGCGCGGTCGCGCCTTCGGGTGCGGCCGCGCGGTCGCGTCCGCCCCCGGCGCGTTGTCGATCATCAGGTGAATCCCTGAGGGCCCCTGACGTTGGGAGTAGCGGGCCTCCACCCCTGGGAGGTGGCGCCAGCACCACCTCTACACCCTGGGGCGGAGATGCCATCGCGACCTCTGGGCGATCCGCGCGGGGGGTGATGCCTCCTAGTTTGATAGGCATGACCACGCCCACTACAGCCCAGACGGCCGAGGCCGCGAAGGCGGTGCGGCCACGGAGGTCGGCGAAGGCCACGGAGACGGCCCCGCCCGCCCAGCCGCCGACCTTCACGACGTACGTCCGCGAGCGTGGCCCGGTGCTCCTGCGCACGGCCCGCTCGCTGACCGCCAACCCCAGCGACGCCGAGGACCTGCTGCAGACCGCGCTCGCCAAGACCTACCTGGCCTGGGAGCGGATAGAGGACCACCGCGCCCTGGACGGCTACGTCCGGCGCGCGCTGCTCAACACCCGCACCTCGCTCTGGCGCAAGCGCCGCGTGGACGAGTACGCCGTGGACGAGCTGCCCGAGCCCGAGCCGGTGCCCGAACCGGACGCCGCGGAGCAGCAGGCCGTGCGGGACGCGATGTGGCGCGCGGTGCTGAAGCTGCCGGCGCGGCAGCGGGCGATGGTCGTCCTCCGGTACTACGAGGACCTGAGCGAGGCGTCCACGGCCGAGGTGCTCGGCGTCTCGGTGGGCACGGTCAAGAGCGCGGTCTCCCGCGCGCTGGCCAAGCTGCGGGAGGACATCGAACTGGTCGACCTGGCGCGGCCCCGGCTGGCCCAGGCCGAACAGGCGATGGCCGCCTGATCCGGCACCTCCCGACGGCACCCTGAGTCACGGGACCCTGAGTCACGGCACCCCGAGACGCCCCCAGGCCCGTGCCCGTGAGTCCGCGCCCGTGAGCCCGTGAGCCCGTGCCCGTGAGTCCGTGCCCGTGAGTCCGTGCCCGTGAGTCCGCGCCTCCGGCGCCGCGCCGGTCGGCGGCCTCAGTGGGCGCCGATCTTGGTCAGCAGATCCACGATGCGCGCCTGCACCTCGGGGTTGGTGGACCGCTCCGCCAGGAACAGCACCGTCTCCCCCGACGCCAGCAGCGGCAGCTGCCCCGGATCCATCTCCGCCGCCGTGTAGACCACGAACGGCGTCCGGGCCAGCAGCCCGTTCACCCGCAGCCAGTCGATGATCCCGGCGCGCCGGCGCCTGACCTGGTTGAGATCCATCACCACCAGGTTGGGCCGGATCTGCTGCGCCACCTCCATCGCCTGGGCGTCGGAGGGCGCGTACGCCGCGTGCATGCCGCGCCGCTCCAGCGACGCCGACAGCGCGTTGGCGATCGCCTGGTTCTCCTCGACCAGCAGCACCCGCGGCGGGTGCTGCTCGCTGTCCCGCGGCGCGAGCGCCTTCAGCAGCACCGCCGGATCGGCGCCGTACGCCGCCTCCCGGCTCGCCTGGCCGAGGCCGGCCGTCACCAGCACCGGCACCTCGGCCGCCACCGCCGCGGTGCGCAGCGACTGCAGCGCGGTGCGGGTGATCGGGCCGGTCAGCGGGTCCACGAACAGCGCCGCGGGGTAGGCCGCGATCTGCGCGTCCACCTCCTCGCGCGAGTGCACGATGACCGGCCGGTATCCGCGGTCGGTGAGCGCCTGCTGGGTGGAGACGTCGGGCTCCGGCCACACCAGCAGCCGTCGCGGGTTGTCGAGCGGCTCGGGCGGCAGCTCGTCGTCCGCCGGGCCCGGCAGCCGCAGGCCGCGGCCGCCGCTCTGCTCGCCCTGGCCCGCCCTGGCGCCCTGGGCCTCGGTGATCTCCACGGCGCCGTTCGGCCCGTCCAGCGGCTCGGGGCCCTCGGCGGCGTCGGCGGCCGGCGCGCCGATCGCGAACTCGCGGCCCGTGGCGGCCGGCAGGGCCGGCGCCGCGGACGCCGTCCTGGGATCCTCGGCGGGCGGCGCGGCGAGCTTGCGGCGCCTGGCCGGCGTGGCCGCGGGCCCGGACGAGCCCCCGCCACGGGACTGGGGGGCGCCGGGGCCCTGCGGGGGCGCGGTGCGCTGCTGCGGCGCGGGCTGCTGGCCCCGGCGGTCGCCCGGGCGGGCCACCGACACGCCCTGGCCCAGGGTCTGCACGCTCACCCCCGGCAACGACCGCGGGTCCGGATTGGCCCGCTCGCTGCCCGGCATCGGCAGCGCGCGCGGCTGGCGAACGGGCGCGGTGCGCGGAGCGCTGCCGTCCAGGATCGGGCTGCGCGCCACCACCGTGTGCTCCACGGGCTGCGGCTCCTCGGCGTCCGGATCCATCTGCTGCGCCTGCCCCATGCCCTCCGCACCGGGGGCGGGGGTGCCGGGGGCGCCGTGCGGGCCCGTGGGGACGGGCTGGGCCACGGCCGGCTCCAGCGCCGCGGCGCCGGTCGGCCCGGCGGGCTGCTGCCGCGGGGCCTGCGGATGTGACTGCGGGGCTGGCTGGTGCGGCGCCTGCTGGGCGTCGCCGGGACCCTCCGGGCCGTACGGGCCGTGCTGCTGCACGGGCCCGATGGCGATGCGCCCCTGCGCCTGCTCCTGGGCCTGCTCCTGGACGAGTGGCTGCCCGGGCTCGGCCGCCAGTCCCTGGGACCCCTGGGAGGTACCCCCGGTGCGCCGGCGGCGCCGTCCGGTCGGCTGCTCGGGCGCCGCCTGGCCGCCGGCCGTGGACTCCGGGACCGTGTCCTCGGGCGCCGTGCCCCCGGGCCCGGAAGGCCCGGGCGGCGACCCCACGGGTGCCGCGTTCCTGGCCGCCTGCGCGGGCAGTTGGGCCTGCGCCGGGGTGAGCGCCCGGCGGCGTCGCCCGTTCCCACCGGATCCACCGGATCCACCGGCCGTGCCGTTCTCGGCCTCGGCCCCGGCCTCCGGGGCGTGCGCGTGCGGCTCGGCGGGCGTGGCGCCCTGCCTGCGCCGGCGCCCGGACGGGGCGCGTTGGGCCGGCTCTATCGCGCCCGGCTCGCGACGGGCCAGGGCCACCGCGGCTCCGCCCTCGGTGCCGCGCGCCGGTTCGGTCGGCATCGGCATCACGGTCGTGTCGCCGGTGGCGTCGCGCGCCTTCCCCGCGCCCGAGGGCCGGGGAGTCGCGCCGGCGGCGACCGGCACCTCCAGCACGTACGCGGACGAGCCGGCGCCGCCCTGGCCGGGCACCTCGTGCGTCTGCAGCACGCCGCCGTGCTGCCGCACGATGCCCTGCACGATCGGGCCGTGCACGGGATCGCCGCCCGGATAGGGGCCGCGCACCTCGATCCGCACCACGTCTCCGCGCTGCGCCGCGGCCACCACGATCGTGGAGTCGCCGGCCAGCGCGCCCCCGGTCATCACCTGCTGCCCGGTGGCGTCCACCCCCGCGACGTCCGCCACCAGATGGGCCAGCGCCTGCGCCAGCCGCTCCGGGTCCACCTCCGCCTCGATCGGCGGGGCGTGCACCGCGAACTGGGCGCGCCCCGGGCCGATCAGCTCCGTCGCGCCCTCCACGCCCGCGGCGACCACCTCGTCCAGCGCGACCAGGCGGCGGTCGAGCTTCTCCCGGCCCTCGTCCAGCCGCTGGAAGCTCAGCACGTTGTCCACCAGGGTGGTCATCCGGGTGTATCCGGCGGCCAGATGGTGCAACACCTGGTTCGCCTCCGGCCACAACTGCCCCGCCGGATCGGCGGCCAGCGTGGACAGCTCGGCGCGCAGCTGCTCCAACGGCCCGCGCAGGCTGTCGCCGAGGACCGACAACAGCTGGGAGTGGCGGGCGGCCAGCGCGTCGAAGGCCCGGCGGTCGGTGAACGTCAGCACCGCGCCGACCAGTTGGTCGCCGTCCCGCACCGGGGCGGTGGTGATGTCGACCGGCACGGCCCGGCCGTCCTTGGTCCACAGCACCTGGCCGCGCACCCGGTGCTTCCGGCCCGAGGTGAGGGTGTCGTGCAGCGGGGTCTCCTCGAACGCCAGCGGGCTGCCGTCGGCGCGCGAGTGCTGGATCAGGGGGTGCAGTTCCTGGCCACCGAGCTGGCTGGCGCGGTGCCCGAGAATCTGCGCCGCGGCCGGGTTGACCAGCACGATGCGGCCGGCGGTGTCCACGCCGACCACGCCCTCGGACGCGGCGCGCAGGATCATCTCGGTCTGCCGCTGCTGGCGCACCAGTTCGGCCTCGGTGTCGAGGGTGCCGGAGAGGTCACGGACGACGAGCATGAGCAGTTCCTCGCCGGAGTAGTCGTCGGCGAACGCCGCCTCGATGGCCGAGGCGTACGCGTAGGGCGTGTGACCCGCGTTGAGCCCGGCGCTCGTCACCTCCACCTGGAGCTCCGCGCCGTCCGTGCGCCGCGCGACCATCCGGGTCGGCCGGGTGCGGACGGTCGGATCCTCCTCGGGGCGGCGCATGGAGCCCGGGATTCGGCGGGGATCGAAGTCGGGAATGATGTCGAGGAGGCCCCGGCCGACCAGGGGCGCGCCCGGAGCCTCCAGGGTCTCCACGGCGATGGCGTTGGCGTTCACGACGGTGCCGTTGCCGTTGACCAGCAACAGGGCGTCGGGCAGCGCGTCGAGTATCGCGGCGAGGCGAGCAGCGCCCCTCGCTGGCCTGCTGCTCACGACGTCGTTCCTCCCTTGACCGTGAGTTCTCAAGCGCACGACCCGGTGCGTGTCATTAGGGGGAGTCTACGGGCAGCGCTCCGGGGCGCGACGGTGCGTTCGAAAGAACGCGATTCAGGAGCGATCAGGCCTGATCACCCCCAATTCGGGGCAGCGCGGGCACCAGGCTGTCCCAACGGGCGATCTCGCAGCCGTTGCTGCGGTCGAAGTGGGCGCTGACCGGCTCGCCCTGCCAGGTGCCCTCGACCTCCGCGGTGGCCGGGCCGCCGTACAGGTAGGTGCACAGGGCGTCGGACGAGGTCGGGGCCAGCGCCTGTTGGGCGTTCTGAACTGCGTCGCAGGCCGCCTCGGGTTCGGGGTGCCGGCCGCCGTCGGGGTCGCAGACGAGCACGTACGTTCCGTCGGCGTCACCCGTGCCGGTGACGGTGATGACGAGTCGGTTGGGCGCGAACGCCGGCAGGGTGTCGGCGCCGACCCCGCCGCCGGCGGTCGCCGGGGAGACGGTCCCGGCGAGGGTGGCGACGGTCAGGGCGGTGATGGCGAGGGTCTTGTGCAGCATGCGGACACTCCGTGAGGTGCGTGCGGATCCGCCGGAGAGGGCCGGCGGAGACGGGGGTGCCTCCCGGCCGTCAGGGTCGGGAGAGGGTGGGCGTCGAGGGGCGGGCTGCCCGCTCTCCCTGCTAACGCTCCCCGACCGTGTTCGTTGCGCAACTCAAGGGCGCGGTCTTCCCTCCTTAGAGTGGAATCCGATTGGCTGCGTCCCTCCGGGCTGTGGCATCATTTGCTCGCACGCGGTCTTCGCGCTGCTGTGCGAGGAGGCTTCGCCTAGTCTGGTCTATGGCGCCGCACTGCTAATGCGGTTTGGGGTGACCCCCCATCCCGGGTTCAAATCCCGGAGCCTCCGCCACTCACACCAAGATCGTCAAGCCGTCAGCCCTGGCTCATCAGCCAGGGCTTTCGTGCTGGTCAGCGGTGGTGGGACCAAACGATTTCGCCCGCCCCCGGGACGTCATGTACGCTGGTCCCGCATTCCAGCCCACCCCTCGCGGGCGAGCTGAGCGCTCGTAGCTTAACGGATAGAGCATCTGACTACGGATCAGAAGGTTGGGGGTTCGAATCCCTCCGAGCGCGCACCAGGTCAGAGGCCCTGTCGATCTTGTCGACAGGGCCTCGCGCATGAGCGGTGACAGCGGTCGGTGACAGCAACCGCCGCGACGGATCAGACTGCCACGGGCAGGCCCGCCTGGCCGTCGCCGTCGTCCTCCCCGTCGTCTCGCCGGTTGCTGTCAGCGCTGAGGGCATCACCCACGCGGTCGAAGGCCGAGCGCTGCGCGTCGAGTCGCACGAACGTGTAGATGTCCATCGTGACCCGGATGGAGCTGTGTCCCAGCACTTCCATGATCATCCGAGCGTCGGCGCCTTGCTCGTGGAGGAGTGACGCGCAGGTGTGACGCAGATCATGAAACCGGACCCTGCGGACCCCGGAGCGGACACACAGCGCCTCGAAGGAGCGATTCAGGTTGCGCGGCTCGATGGGCGTCCCGTTCTTCGTGGTGAAGACGAGCCCCTGGCCCGTGCCCTTCCAGTTCTCGCCGGCGGCCCGCTTGTCTGCGAGCTGCTGAGCGCGCTGCGCGCGGAGCGCTGTCACGCACTCGGCAGGCAGAGCGACCCGGCGCGCCGACCGCTGCGTCTTCGGAGCGACGATCAGCAGCTCTCCGCCTACGCGCTGTAGCGCCTGCCGTACCGTGAGTATGCCCTCGTGCAGGTCCACGTCCTTCCAGCGCAGGCCCAGTAGCTCACCGCGCCGAAGCCCGATGCGTACGGCCAGCTCGTAGGCCGCCCACAGCCGGTTCCCCCGAGCGGCGGTCAGGAGCCGCCGCCCCTCGTCCACGGCGAGCGGTTCGATCTCCCGCTTCGTGCCCATGCCAAGTTCGACGTTCCGGGCGACGTTGCGCGGCAACTCGTCCTCCCGCACGGCGTGCTGAAGGGCGGCCCGCAGGATCACCAGCAGGAAGCGCACGGTCCGATCGGACGGGTACTTCCGGCAGCACTGGCCGACAGCGCAGCAGCGCTGCTTTCTCTCCGGGCGGTTCTTGTCCTTTCCCTGAGCGCAGCACTGGCAGGTGCGGGCCGTCTTGACGAGGAACGCCCGGATATCCCGAGCGGCGAGCCGGGCGATCTTCTTTTTTCCGAGGCCCGGAACGATGTAGTTCCGAACTAACGACTCGTAGTTGACGTAGGTCGTCTTCCGGACCTTAACGTTCGCCACGTTCGTCAGCCAGTAGGTCAGATATTCGGCGAGCGTCATCTTATTCGTGGCGATGGGCACGCCACTGTTGGAATCCGCCTTGAGCTTGGTCAGCTTTTCGTGAGTCTCCTCCCATGTCTTTCCATAGACGGTGCGCCGCTTGAAGGTCCCATCGGTTGTGAGGACGTAGGCTTCGCCTACCCAGCGTCCATCTTTCCTCTGAAAGATGCTGCCCTCTCCGTTTGCGTTCTTCTTCCCCATCAGTAAGCCTCCCTCTCAGTGAGTCGATTGATGTAGTCGCGGAGTGCGTCCTCGCTTATGCGTCGGCTTCGGCCGATCGTCACGGAGACGAGTTCGCGGGAACGGATCAGGTTGTAGACGGTCCAGCGGCTCACCTGGAGGCGAACGGCCACCTGGTCCACGGTCAGCAGGACCACCGGGCGATCCCGATTGGAGCGACTCATTCGACCTCCCAGTGATCGGATTCCCGCCACCGCAGGTCGGCCAGAGCTTCACGGGCGATGCGGCGATTTTCTGCGATGGCATCTCGAATCCCTTCGGCAATCTGTTCTTCGGTCTTGCTCGCGTATCCCGTTCCGACGAATCTCAGGTCCGAATCGACGATCAGCTTTCCAGCCGTGTTGAATCGCTTGCTGAGTTGGTCAGCTCGGTAATTTGCGCGCGCAGCTCGGAGCGTGGTCAGGGTCGTGCTGTAGGCGCGGCTTTTGGTCGAGAAATGGCCGCCGTAGCCGAGTTGATGTGCCCAGCGCCTCAGTTTCAGGTCCCGGAATTCCGGAAGTCGTCCGAGGCGCCATGCGGTCGTGATGAACTCCCGCACGTGCGAGGAAACGCGCAGTGCGGAGAGCGGAATGCGGAGACCCGTTCCCCCGCAGTGGTGGCAGACACGTGCCAGCCCTGTTCCTCGGCAGCCCTTGCAATACAGCGGGAAGTCCACCGTGCCGGATTCCTCGGCCGCTTTCGTGACGTACTTGGCGATGTACGCCGCAACCTTGTCGGCGGATCCGTCGCCCGTCTCGGGTATCGGCCGCACGTCCACCTGAGCGCCCCAGGTGAGATTCCACTGCCCGACCCGGCTGGGGCACGTGACTACCCGAGCACGCGATGCGGCCCGACGCGCGGACGCGGCGATGATCTCGTGATCCGCCCAGTCCGGCAGCGCCCCACCTTGCTCGGGCGGATCGAGGCGCATCACCGCGTGAAAGTGGACCAGCCCCCGCCGCTGGAACTCCGCCACCTTGACGAAGGAGAGACACGCCAGCCGGGCGAACTCCGCCTTGCTCACCCCGGCCGCGCGGGGAAGTTCCTGACGGCGCACCACGTCGGTGAAGCGGCTCCACAGCCGACCGGCATGCGCGTTCCACAGCACGGCACCGGCGTAGTCGTAGCAGGCGGCGCACAGCGGCGCCCCGATCAGCGGATCCTCCGCCGCGTGTCGCATCCAGCAGGCCGAGGGAATCCCGTGCTCGCACTCGCCACCGTCGCGCCGAGGACGACAGGCGCCGTCCGCCGAACGCGTGTGAACGGGGCCGAATGACGGCGCGGTGAGGGTCAGGAGCACCCGGGGGTGCGTCGAGACGGACGCCGGTACGCCCTTGCCGCCCGCTAAGCCCGCCTTCACCAGGTGCCAGGTGTCCCACTGATAGACGCGCGAGCAGGGCGCGCACCAGGCGCGGCGCCGGTTGCCGCAAGGGACCATCAGGGGAGCGTGTTTGTCGCTGGTCAGCTCGTGAAGTATCTCGCCGGTCGCGGAGTCCACGAGTAGGACGCTTCCTGCGAGCCGCACCGGATGGGCGCAGCCCTCGATCCTTCGTACATCTGTCTCCCATCTCCTGTAGTCCGGCGCGGTGATCCGTTCGAGCCACCGGCCGAAGTCCGCCCACTCTGCCGCTGTCATGTCCGGGGGGCGATCTCCCAGGACAAGATGTAGGACATCTTGCTCCACATCGACATGCTAGCTGAAGATGTGCTACCTCTTGGGCTTCATTTTGTGTTGTGGAGGTGTCGGGGTTCTATGACCGAGGAGGAGCGCCAGGGACCGGCGTGGCGCGCTATCGCGGATCAGCTGCGGTCTGACGTGGGCGACGAGGTGTACCCCCCGGGTGGGGCCCTTCCGGGCGAGATCCAGTTGGCCGCGCGCTATGAGGTGTCCAGGCCGACCGTCCGCCGGGCGATCAACGCGCTTGTGGGAGAAGGACTGCTGAGCGTCGCCCACGGACGGGGCACCTTCGTCCGCCCCCGCCCGGACCGGCGAGTCATTCTGTTCAACGACCCAGATCCCGTCGATCTGTTGGACGACTCCTACGAGCCATCCGAGCAGGGTTGGCTACGAGTGGAGCACCCACGCGCAATCGCCTTGAGGCGTGGGGACAGGGCGAAAGCCGTGCTGATCACGACCGCCGCGCGCGACGAGGCCGAAGCCCTCAACACTCGGACCGGCACATGGGTCCTGCGCCGTTACCAGTACTGGCGCCACCGCACGACACATCAGACCATCGCTCTCGCTTCGGTTATCCCCTCGCATCTCGTGGGGGTTTGGTCTGATCCGGAGGCCGAGTCACCTCAGGAGCCAGACGATCTCTGGGACCGCGATCCGAGTGATTCTGACCATCCACATGCGTCTACATCGCTTCCCAGCGAGGAAGCGCCCGAGGGGTTCGACGAGGAGCACGAAGGCGAAGACGCCCCGGAGCCCTTGCGGAGCTACTACGAGAAACTGAGGGAAGACCGAGGACCAGTGCGGTTCGTCAGCACTGTCACGGCCCGGATGCCCGTGGGTGACGAAGTCACCGACCTGGACGTGCCCACCGGAACGGCCGTGCTCGAAGTCCGCCGGACCATGACCGACGAGAACGGGCGCCCCCTTGAGGTCACGATGGTCACTGCCCCCGCCGACCGCTTCGAAGCCGCCAGCTCGGCCGAATGGCTCTCCGCCACCCGTCCCACGGGCGGCGACGCAGCGGCGGTGCTCCGCCTGTAGGTTCCGCAAAGTTTCTCTACAGGATCAAGGGCGCGCCTTCGGCGCGCCGGGTGGCGGGCTGGCCCTTGCGGGACGGGCATGCGGCCTTCGGCCGGTCCCGCCCGCAAGCCGCCCACCACCCGCGCTCGGCAACACGCCGACACCCAAGAGCACTTCCGCGATCTACACCGAGAACTGCCGAGCGTCGCACGATGGTTGGATGGCTGGGGCGGACGGCCTCCGAGGCTTTAGGCAGCCACCAGGGGGCGAGCCTCGAAGAGCAGGGGGCCAGATCGGGCCTTAGCGGGCAGGCCAGGAGCCAGCCCGATTCGCCGCACGAGCGTATGGCCCCCTGCTCTCTCGCCCCCTGGCAGCTCCCGCCCAAAGCCTCTCCGGCCGCCCGCGCACTCTTGGCGCGGGCCGGGTATGAGGGCTACTTCTTCTTGCGTGCTTGCTTCTCGGCCGCGCGGCGCTGGGCGCGGTTGCCGTTGAGATCGGGAGCAACGGCCGTCTTGTCCTTCTTGACGGTGTAGCCGCTGGTGGCCCCTCCGGTATGGGTGTCAGTGCGGCGAGTCTTCGGCATGATCGTCTCTTCGTCTCTCGGTCAGCGGGTGGGTCGGGTTGTCTTGGGCGGAGGGTTGTCCTTCGGGCCGCCCTTGGCCAAGCGGTTCATCGGTCTCCTCTCTCGTGGTTGGTGGAT
Organism: Streptomyces sp. B6B3; assembly: GCF_039871525.1. Classification (NCBI taxonomy): domain Bacteria; kingdom Bacillati; phylum Actinomycetota; class Actinomycetes; order Kitasatosporales; family Streptomycetaceae; genus Streptomyces; species Streptomyces sp. B6B3. Next base: position 67,092 of record NZ_JBDPLU010000008.1, read on the forward strand.
TGCGGCCGTATCCCGTTGGCCGCCGGGTGGGGCCCCGCCCTGCCGTTGGAAGGATGTCCTCCGATCCCGCAGGCAGGGCGGGGCTGCTTCGGCGGCGCTGGCCCGGGGCGGGAGCTGAGCCCGTCGGCTCAGGTCGGGCACGTCTGCCCGTCTCGGGGCTGGTCCGGTCGGAAGCGCCGCCGCTCCGTCCCCGACGGAGGCCGGGGGCGGATGGGTGACCCTGCCGAGCCCGGGAGAGCGCAACGGGGCTTCGAGACGCTCAATACCGGGCGGCAGGGGGCTGATGCCCGTCAGGGGGGCGGGCGCGTTGGTCGGGGTGGGGCGCCCGGAGGCCAGGCGTGGAACCGCCGGCGGCGCGGCAGCGGCACGGTTGGGCAGGCCGGGGCGCAGGCGTAGAGGCGGAGCGAGTAGCCGTGGTCGGCGACATCGCCGAGGCAGCGGGCGTCCATGCCCAGGTGCCGCCCACACCGGGCGCAGTCGATGCCCAGTAGTTGCCGCTCATTCAAGCGCGTCACCTCAGGCAGTGGCTCAGCGCTGGTCTGCTGCTCCCGCTCGGCCACCACGGTCGTCACCACGCCGCCTCCGGGCTCGGGCGGGTCACCGTGGCGGCGCTCTCGATCTGCCAGCCGAGCCGCTGGTACGTCTCGTGCAACTTCTCGCGGTTCACTGGCGCCCCTTGGACTGGCAGATGGAGCACGGGAACGGGCAGGGCGGCACCGGTTCCCCGGAGGGGACCACCAGCAGCCCGGACGCGGAGAGAGATTGCGGCGCCGAGGGGTCCGGGCGCATGGCCTCCTGGCACGCCAGGCTCAGCGCCCGCCCTATGGCACATGCCACGTCGGGCCCGCAGGTCTCACACTCGGCCACGTGGAGTGCATAGGCGCCGCGCAACTGCTCCACGTCCGCCGGCCGCGGGTACTCCGAGACCGCCTGCCGCAGGTCTGTCGGTCGCGCCGTCCATTCCTCGCCCCCGCACACCGGTCGCAGCAGCGCGAACGGCCCACCCTCGCCCAGGTACACGCCCAGCCGATCCGTGGCCCCGTCTCTCACCAACGAGCCGACCGGCAGGTGCCCCGAGCCCTTCACCGGGCCACCTCGACGCCGTGAATCCGGCTGGGACCCACGTCGATCCCGTAGGACGCCAGCCACAGCGCTCGCCGACGCTCCCTCTGAGCCGTCAGCAGTTCACGGCGGTCCTGCCACTCACCGAGGGGCAGCACGTACGGGCGGACCACCTCGTCCGCACCGCGCGGCAGCAGCAGCGTCGGCGGGTCAAACTTGGCGACGACCGCAGCGGAGCGGCGCAACCGATGACGGCCGCGCGGAGGGTCCAGCAGCCGGAGCAGTAGCCCCAGGGTCTTGGCGATACAGTGCGGCATGTCAGCGCTCCTTCACAGCGTTGGCCACGCCCCCGGACCCCGCAACGGTCGCGGGGGTTCGCGGTTTCCGTTCGTTGGGCCTTTCATCGAAGCCGCTCCGTTGATCACTGGGAGGCGCCAGACAGGGGGCCAGGGAGGGGCCAGACTGGAAGGGGAGAGGAGGCCAGTTGATGAGCCAGGAGAGGCGCCAGTGGTTCGGGGCGTACCTCGCGCGTCTGCGGCGGACGAGCAGGCTGAGTCAGCGACAGGTGGCGAGCAAGCTGTGCGCCCTGTCCGGCGTGCAGTCCCTCACCCGCAACGAGGTGTCACGGTGGGAGCGCGGTGAACGCATCCCGGATTCCTGGCTGCCCGCCCTCGCTCAGGCCCTCGAAGTGCCGCTGAACGAGTTGGAGCAGGCAGCCGCCTACGCGCGCGAGGAAATCGACGGGCGCCCGGCCGAGCCGACGACCATCCCTGTCCCCTCGCCCGCTCATCCTGCCCAACCCGTCCATCGTGACATGCGCTCCGACAGGACCGCCATGGACTCTTTCCGAATGGCGGACCGACAGCTTGGCGGGGGCCATCTGTACGGATCGGTGATGCACTATCTCAACTCCCAGGTGGCGCCCAGAATCTTCGGCGCCGACAGCGTCAACAGCGCACCGGAGACCTTCCTTGCGGCAGCCGCCCTTACGGAAATGGCCGGGTGGATGGCTCACGACTCGGGCCAGGACAACCGTGCGCGGCAGCATTTCGAGCACGCCTTGCCCCTCGCCCGCGCTGGTTCGGACCATTCGCTCACAGCCCATGTCTTCGCCAGCCTGAGCCACTTGGCGCTGCAATCGGAGCAACCCCGCGACGCCATAGATCTTGCCCGCTCCGGACGAGCCGCGGCGAAGGCAGGTCCTCTCGTGCCGATGCTGAGCGCGCGGCTGTACGCCATGCAGGCCCGCGCGTCGGCGCGATTGGGAGAGGAATCTGCCAGCCGTCAAGCTCTCGCGGCGGCCGAGGATGCCTTAGGCCGCGAGGCGGAAGGTAACGCGTCCGAGTGGATCAGCCAGTTTGACGCGGCATCGCTCGCAAGTGAAGAAACGCTCTGCCTGCAAGAGCTGGGGCAGCTGCCAGCAGCGGCTGAGGCAGCCGAGCGAGCAGTCTCGTTGCGTACCGGAGAAAGGGCGCGAAGTCGCGTCTTCAGTCAGATCTCACTCGCTGCTATCCGTGCTGAGATGGGCGAGCTCGATGCGGCGTGTACCGTCGCGTCCGAATTACTGGAGTCCTGCCGCACCCTCGGATCTCTCCGCATCACGCACCAGCTCGACGACTTGGCCCAGACTCTCAGAGCCTTCCAGGCGGAACGGTCGGTAGCCGAACTTCTCGACTCGCTCACCATGGTCAACCAGCAACGGAGTTTGCTGCTGGCAGGCATCACCCCGTCACACAGTGGAGGAATCGCGCCATGACCGGCCAGCCCCAGCCCGGCACCGCGGAATGGGAGGTGTACCTTGCCGAAGGGAACGCCAAGCAGGCCCGTAAGCGCGTCGCCGCAGACGTGATCTTGCGCGACGAGTCGGGACGGATTCTTCTCGTGAATCCGACCTACAAAGAGGGTTGGGACCTTCCGGGCGGCATGGTCGAGGCGAACGAGTCACCGACGGATGCAGCACACCGCGAGCTTCTGGAAGAACTCGGCATCCGGCCGGAGCTTCGAGGACTGTTGTTGATGGATTGGGACCCGCCCCACGGACCCTGGGATGATCAATTCGTCCTGATCTTCGACGGCGGAACGCTGAGCCCTGCCCAGGCAGCAGGACTCAGCCCGCACGATGACGAGCTGTCCGCGTGTGCGTTCTTTCGGCCAGAGGACGCGATAGCCGCCCTACGACCGCGCATCCGTGAGCGCGTCGCCCAGGCCCTCGCCGCACTGATTGAAGGTGAGCCCCGATACCTAGAGGCCGGCCGCCCTCTCTGGTAGCTCTATCTGTAAACTGCGAGTGGCGAAACCGCAATCAACGGACCTTTCAGGATAAAGGCATCTTCGGCGATCGGCCCTCCCAGCTCATGAGGCCAGGAACGAAAAGCTTCCATGAGTCGAGCTTTTAGGTCAGTTGCCACACCACTTCGCCGCATCTTCCTCGGTAGCAGTTTCAAGACATCGAAGAGATCCAATTCGCGCTCATTCGGGATGATCTTATCAATTTTTCCGACTAGTGTCGATTCGCCTTCGAGTTCGTCAATCCCTCGCAAGATGTGATCACTCCGGGCTACGAAAAATACTTTCGTTTCGAGATCCCCCGCAGTTGACACAATGGGGATCTCCTTTTGCTGCTCATCTCTTCCGCGAAAAAGCATAGTGATCCCCTGAATGGCGACCTCGGCTTCCGGGTCTGTATCGGTGACTCCCATGCCTTTGACCATCTGCGTGAATTCAAGCAATGAGTCGATTAGCTGGGTTAGCTGGGAAACCTCGAAATTCCGCGATACTTCAACAAGTGCATGCTTGTCGATCTCCTGCACTTCCACATCGGTGTACTCGTCGTACTTCTTGATGTTTGATTCGAGTGATTCGTATAGGCGGTTGAATGAATGCTTTTCCGAGTAGCTGAGAATTTTTTCAAGGGTTCTTTCCTCCTTGGATTCCTGGACGCTGGTAGGAGGATCGTCCAAGTAGGCGTCACTGTCCGGTTGGCCGCTGTTCTCTGACTTCGTTTTTTCTCGCATCTGGATAAGGTGTCCGGGATCGAGTGCCGACATGTAGTCACTCAATCTCGCTGTATCCAAGTAAAGAAAGTCGCGAAGGCGCATGAGTCCTCTTTTCGTCGTTTCGTGGTACGGGACGATGTGCAGACGATTGAATGAGATCCAGACGATGATCTCGCTAGGTGGGGGTGTCGCCACCGGGATCAATAGAAGTTTCGAACGATTCTGCTAGGCGGGCAAGAGCTTCATTGGCTTTCGAAGTCTCGTCTTCCGTCAACTTGCGAGGAGAGTTGCTATAGGGCATGTACTGATCAGGATAGAGGATGTGGCCAAAACGAAGAGGGAAGTTTGCAAGGACTCTCCAATCCTTGCGGTGTCCCATCTTCACTCTAAGCGTCACGTTATAGTCGCGAGCTGTCCAGTGAAATTCGGGAAAAGGTGTCCGGAATTCGATGAAAACTTGTTCGGCTGCCCTCCCGCCTAGTGCAAATCCCGCCGGCAAGGTGAGTTCTTCGCCCTTCTCTGGACGAAGTCCCTTTCGAGTGGAGACCCATGGAAGATCGAATATCGAATCAGGGGTGTCGGTGAAAGAAAGTCGAAAATCTTGCACAATGATCGGCTTCGCCCCAGTGTTGTGCAGTACTAGCGGGAGTCGAAGCCGCATCGCCGATGCTGTCAATTCCACGGCAAAGGATTTTGGCTCCCAGGTCCTTAGGCGTCCTTGGCGAGCATTCAGCCACCAGAACGACGCGATCGTAAAGAAAAGGGCGCAAGATGCCACAACGGCGGTTGCGGGCAGCGCAGAGGAGGAGGTCTGTTGAGCGGCTAAGTCGATCGAGTAGAACACGGCAGTCAATCTGTGGTCCGCAAGAAGGAGGAAGGCGGGGTTGGGTGAGGTCGCCCTCTCCCAGATGCGCACGGTCAGGCTATCGTCTGGTACGCCCCAGTGGGCGAAATCATCAGATGTCAGCCCCTAGCTTCGGACGTGCCGACGGACGACCGGAGGGTCGGGCGATGGTGCAGGCCAGCTGGCGGGCGGCTGACAGCAACGGTGACAGCAACAGGGGCGCACATCGGCTGTCATGTGCCCCCACCGGCACACGGTGCTTCAGGTCGAGCAGGCCACCCGCACCGGGGCGCCCCGTTCTACGGATCAGAAGGTTGGGGGTTCGAATCCCTCCGAGCGCGCATCGCACGAAGGCCCCGCCGCACCGCGGCGGGGCCTTCGCCATGGCGGGTCATGGCGGGGTCGCGCCCTCCTGAGCCCGTCGCCCCTTCGGGTGACCCGGTGTGTGGCGTTCGCCACGCCCCGTGTCCGCCGGGATCGTGGCTCGACTTGCCGACCGGCCGGTCCCGCGCACGCTGGTGGGAGAGGTTCACGCGGCAGCGGGAGGCGGACATGGTTCAGGTGCACCGCAAGGGTGAGAACGAGATGCGGCAGGTCGAGATCTTCCGGATCGTGATGGAGGACGGCGACCAGGAGGCGATGCGCGCCGACCCCGAGCAGTTCGTCAGGCAGGCGGTGGCGTCCGAGATTCCCACGGTGAACCGGATGTCGGTCGACGTCGATCTGCTCAACGACCTGGCGAACGACGAGCCGATGGCGACGTGGGTGGTCCACCACACGGTGAGCGGCTCCGAGGAGTCCGCGATCGACGTCACCCGGGAGATGTGACGGGGGACGTCGCGGTGCGACGGGAACCCGCCGGGGCGATCCCGTAGTCGGTCGAGCGCGGACGGTCATCGGCGTCGGTAGGCTCCGGCGGGAGAGTGTCCGCCGAGTGAGAGCCGGGATGCCGTGGCGTACGCCTGCCCGTCCTGCGGGGCCGCCAAGACCGTCGTCGTGCTGTTCGGCGTCGAGGGGTCGTTCCCCTATCCGTGCCTGCGCTGTGCCTGGGTGCCGCGGTGGCTGCCCACCGGCACCGAGCAGCGGGCGAACGAGCCCTGTCCGACCCGGGCATGCCTGGGGTCGGTGTGCCTGGTGTACCTCTACGACGCGAGCGGCGAACTGCTGCGGGTCGGCCAGGAGCCCTGCGCCCGGTGCCGCGGCGGGGGCGTCGCGGAGCACGGTACCCCGCATGGTGTGGAGCGCCACCAGAACGGGACGCGGCTCTCCGCGGCGCGCTGGGGGTAGGGCGGGGTCAGCGCGCGCCGAAGGCCATACGCTCATGACCACCACCGAATGAGGGGGCGATCCACATCAGCCTCGAACGGCAGAGCCTCTACCGGTACCTGTGCGACAACCCCGGGTGCAGCTGGCAGTCACAACTCACCGGCTACCCGGAGCGGGCGCGCGAGCAGTACCACGGGCACGTCGAGCAGCACCACCAGGGTGACGTGGGCGTCGCGTGCGCCCGCTGCTCGGGCGAGGGGTACACGGGCGTTCCCGGTCACGGCGCCGGAGAGCAGCAGAAACACAAGCGGGCACCAGCCGTCTGAGACCCAGCCGTCTGAGACCCAGCCCTCTGAGACTGCGGGCGTCTGAGTAGCCGGCCGTCTGAGATCCCGGCCGTCTGAGATCCCGGTCGTCTGAGATCCCGGTCGTCTGAGACCCGGCCCGGTCCGTGGGCGGGACCTAGCGGTCGGATATCCTCGGCCGGGCGCCTCGGACCTCCAGGCCGTCCAGCAGACGCTGGGTGGCCTCGGCCACCGCGTCCACCGCCGCGTCGAAAACCTCCCGATTGTGAGCGGCCGGCGCGCGGAATCCGGACACCTTGCGAACGTACTGCAAAGCCGCCGCGCGGACCTCGTCGTCGGAGACCTCGGGCGTCGCGGGCGGGCGGAGCGTCTTGATGCTTCGGCACATGTCTCCAGTGTCGCACTCAGCACCGACAACGGCGCTGAGCTGCGCGAACGCCCTCCCCAGCGGAGCTGGCGGGGGCGGCGGGACCGGGCAGCGCGCCATAGTCCACACAGGGCCCGTCATCGTCCACAGGCCCCGCCCTAGCATCGTCCCGACGCCGAGAGCCGCGCGGTCGGCGGTCGTTCCCCCACATGCAGCAAACATCCACCAACCCCCACATGGATGGAGATTCCCATGCGCAGGACGAGCGCACGGTTCAAGCTGGGCAGTGCCGTAGCGGTGGTGACGGCGGCCGCGACGATCGGCGGCGTGACCGCGTGGAACGGGGCCGCCGCCGAGCCGGAGGCCGCCGAGACGCTCGCCGTCGGCACCCCCGAGGGCTATGGCCAGAACACCACCGGCGGCGCCGGTGGCGAGGTCGTCCAGGTGTCGGACGCCGGCGCGTTCGCCGAGGCCGCGGAGAGCGACGGCCCGCTGCAGATCGAGGTCAGCGGCACCATCTCGCTGTCCGACATGACCGACGTCACCTCGGACAAGACCATCATCGGCGTCGGCAGCGACGCCGAGATCACCGGCAGCGGCCTGAACGTCAGCGAGGCCGACAACGTGATCATCCAGAACCTCACGTTCAGCAACTCGAACGACGACGGCATCAACGTGCAGTACTCGACCAACGTGTGGATCGACCACTGCGACTTCACCGGTGCCAGCGACGGCAGCCTGGACATCAAGCGGGCCTCGGACGACATCACGGTGTCGTGGAACCACGTCTACGACTCCGACAAGAACATGCTCCTCGGCCACGACGACGACAACTCGGGCGAGGACGTCGGCAACCTGAAGGTCAGCTACCACCACAACTGGTTCGACGCCACCAACCAGCGCAACCCGCGCGTCCGCTTCGGCAACCCGGTGCACGTCTACAACAACTACTACAACGACATCGGCAGCTACGGTGTCGCGTCCACCATGGACGCCGGCGTGCTGGTCGAGGGCAACTACTTCGAGAACGTCGACGACCCGTACCACCTGGGTGAGGGCGACTCCGGACCCGGCGACCTGGTCGCCCGGGACAACGAGCTCGTCAACTCCAGCGAGGGCGAGACCGGCGGCTCGGTGAGCAACCCCTCGTACAGCTACGACCTGGACCCGGCCGCGGACGTCAAGTCGATCGTGACCGGTGGCGCTGGGGTCGGTCAGATCTGACAGGTCCTTGATCGACGTCCCGTTCCGTGGGTCCGAGCCCGGACAAGGCTGTTGGCCGCCTTGTCCGGGCACGGGCCTGCCGCTATCGTCCTCGCCACGAGAGACGCCGAGCGTTTCCCACGAGCGAGGCAGCCCCCATGGCGGAACGCGGGCCCGCAGCGACGCGGGCGCCGAGGCGGCCCACCGTCGGGCTCGTCACGGCCAACATCCACCTAGGCGTCGGCGCCAGTCTCTGGGCCGGGGTGCTTGAGGCGGCCGAACGGAACGACGTCAACGTCGTCTGCTTCCCCGGCGACGCACTACGTCCCGACGGCGCGCCGCGCAACGCGATCTACGACCTGATCGGTCGTGACCTCGGCCCGCTGCGGCTGGACGGCGCCATCTGCTGGACCTCCACGCTGGGCCTGCCGGCCGGCGCGCTGACCGCCGAGGACGAGCGGGCCGAGCGGCTGATCCGGCACCTCTCGGCCCTTCCCGTGGTCAGCCTGAACCGGGCGCTCGCCGAGCACGCGGAGGCCCCGGGGCCGCACAACGCCGCTGGCGCGCCCGGGCCTTCGGGCCAGCCGGGCCAGCCGGGTCTCTCGGGACAGCCGGGCCAGCACGGTCCCGGCGAACCCGGGCTCCCCGCCAGGGAGACCGGGAGGTATCCCCAGCATCCCCAACACGCCGACCACGAGACGCTGCTGCTCGACTCCTACGCCGGCATGCGCAAGGCCGTCAGCCACCTGGTGCAGGCGCACGGCCGCCGCCGGCTGGCCTGCCTGCGCGGGCCGCTGGCCAACCCCGTCTCGGTGAACCGTTTCCGCGCCTACGCCGACGCCCTGGCCCAGCACCGCATCCGCCACGACCGGTCGCTGGTCTCCGCCTCGGTGGACTTCGCCAACGGCGCCGGCGCCTCGGCGATGCGGGTGCTGGTGGACGTCCGCGGGCTGCGCCCCGGGCGGGACTTCGACGCCGTGGTGGCGTGCAGCGACGTGCTGGCCGCGGACGCGCTGCGGTTCCTCGCCGGCCGCGGGGTCCGGGTGCCGGAGGACGTGGCGGTCATCAGCTTCAACGACTCGCTGGAGGCGCGGCTCAGCGATCCGCCGCTGACCTCGGTGGCGCTGCCGTTCGCCGAGCTCGGCGCGCTCGCCGTGGACACGCTGCTGGCCCGGCTGCGCGGCGGGCGCCCGCCGGCGCGGCGCGCGGTGCCCGGCACGCTGGTCACCCGCCGGTCCTGCGGGTGCCACTCCCCGCTGGTGATCCAGGGCGCGCCCGAGCATCCTCCCGCCGAGGCTCGTCCCCCGAAGGCTCTGCCGACCGACACGCCTGCCGCCGGTGCTGCTGCCGCCGGTGCTGCTGCCGCCGGTGCTGCTGCCGCCGGTGCTCCCGCTGATACTCCCGCCGCCGATGCCCTCCCCGCAGGTGCGCCTCCCGAGGAGACGGCCGGGCCGGGCGCGGACGGGTCGCCGTCGCCGTCCCCGTCGCTTCCCGAGGCGACCGCCGAGCTGACCGAGGCGCTGCGCGCCGACATCGCCTCGGGAACCGGCGTCACCTTCCTCAGCCTCCTCGAACGCCGCCTCGACGGCTGGATCCAGGGCGTCGAGGACGCCGCCGCCTGGGACCGCGCGCTGCTGCGGCTCCGCGCGGACCTGCGGCCCGACGACGCCCGCGCCGAGCGGCTGCTCGGCCAGGCCCGGCTGATGGTGGCCGACAAGTCCCGCCGGCTGCTGGAGTACGAGCGGTGGACGCGGGAACAGGAGTCCATCAAGCTGCGCGAGCTCGGCACCACGCTGACCACGGTGGTGGACACCGAGGCGATACGCACCGCGCTGGGCCGCCATCTGCCGGGGCTCGGCGTGCCCGGCTGCCGCCTGCTGCTCAACACCAGCGCCACCGGCGGCACCGCGGGCCAGGCGGGCCCGCTGGCGTGGGCCGGCGCGGACGGCGAGCACGTCCCGCGGCCGCCGCTGGCCAGGGTGCCGCGCGAGGACCGGTTCACCGTCGTGCTGGAGGCGCTGCACATCGGCGAGGAGCAGCTCGGGTTCGCCCTCTTCGACGCCGGGCCGCGCCAGCACGCCGCCCGGCACGGCGCGCTGTACCGGGCGCTGGGCGACCAGATCAGCGCGGCGCTCAAGGGGGTGCGGCTCTTCGAGGAGGTGCGCCGGGCGCGCGACGCCGCGGAACAGGCCAGCCAGTTCAAGACCCGGCTGCTGGACAACGCCACCGACGAGCTGCGCACCCCCGTGGAGTCGATCCTGAACCACACCAGGGGCCGCGATCCGGCCGTCGCGGAGGACGCCGAGCGGCTGCTGCGGCTCATCGACGACCTGCTGGACCTGACCCGTTCGGAGATCGACGCGCTGGACCTGACCCGTCGGCTGCTCGACCCGCGCCCGCTGCTGACCGAGACGTTCGGGGCGTTGGCCCGGCCCGGCTGGCGCCTGGCGCTGCCGCGCCGGCTGCCCGCGCTGCGCGCCGACGCCTTCCGGCTGCGGCAGATCGTCCGCGGCCTGATCACCGCGACGGCGGGACCGGGCGCCGCTCCCGGCCTCGAACTCGCCGCCGAGGCCGGCCCGGACCGGCTGCACGTCGACGTGACCAGCCCCGAGCTGACCGTGCCGCCCGACGAGGACGAGCGGCTGTTCCAGCCGTTCGCCGCGGGGGAGCCGGGCAGCCGGCTGAGCCTGGCCATCGCCCGCCGGCTCGCGGTGCTGCACGGCGGTTCGGTCGCCTTCCGGCGCAGACCCAGACCCGGTTTCCACCTGGAGCTGCCGCTGCCCACCCCGGCCGAGCAGCATTCGGGACCGCCGCCCCGGCCGGCCGCGTCCGGGCGCACCCTGCTGGTCGCCGCGTCGGCGGGACCGGGGCCACGGGAGGTGGCGGCGCTGGCCGGCCGGCACGGGCTGGTCGCGCGGGTGCTGCACCCCGACGACGACGTGGCGACTCTGACCAGCGAGCCCGGGCCGGCCGCGGTGGCCTGGGACACCGAACGGGCCACCGCGCAGGAGTGGGCGACCATCCGCCGGCTGCACGACCATCCGGCGCTGCGCCACACGCCGTTCCTGCTCTACGGCCCGGTGGGCGGCGATGACCTGGGCCAGGCGCTGCACGCGCTGCGCCCGTCGGGCCTGGCCGCGCCCGCGCTCATCGTGGACGGTTCGGCGCACACCAGGGAGCGGCTGCGGCGGCTGCTCACCGGCGTGCTCCCCGGGCGCACGGTGCGCGCAGCGGCGGACGGCACGGCGGCCTGCGCGCTCTTCGCCGAGGACCCGCCGGGGCTGCTCATCGTGGACCGGGCGCTGCCCGACATGGACGGGTTCGAACTGGTGGAACGGCTGCACGAGGCGACGGGCCCGGGCGCCGCTCCCGGGGCCACCGGCTCGACCGGCGGCGACGGCGGCGGCCCGCCGAGCGTTCCGGTCCTGATGCTCAGCGACACCGGCTTCACCTTCGCCGACGCCCGCCGCGCCGAGCGCCACCCGTCCGTGGTGCTGCTCGGCCGGGACGTGTTGACCGACGCGGAGACCGCCCGGCTGCTGACCGCGATGATCCAGCGCGCCCGCACCGACCCCGCCGCCCAACGCACCTACGCGCCGGTCCGGCACGCCCTCGCCTACCTCGAACAGCACTACCGGCACCGTTTCTCCCGCTGGCAGGTGGCGCAGGCCGCGGGGGTGAGCGAGGACCATCTCGGGCGGCTCTTCCACCGCGAGCTCGGGGTCACGCTCTGGGAGTACCTGACCCGGCTGCGCATCAAGCGGGCCAAGGAGCGCCTGCAACGCAGCGACGACAGCGTGCAGACCATCGCCCGCGCGGTCGGCTTCCACGACCGCGCCTACTTCAGCCGGGTCTTCCGCAAGGTGACCGGCGTGGCCCCGCACGCCTACCGCGACGCTCCCTGAGCGCTCACGGAAAACCGCTGGGCGCCGGTCGGATTCGGTGGCTACCGTCCCCCACATGAACGAGACGGACGCGCACCGCGACGGACCGTACCGCGAGGGACACCCGGACTGGCTCCGGCTGAACCGCGCGAACTGGGACGACCGGGTGCGGGTCCACGCCGCCAGCGACTTCTACGACCTGTCGGGATTCCGCGCCGGCGGCGACACCCTGCGCGCCTTCGAGCTCGCGGAGCTGGGCGACGTGACGGGCCTGCGGCTGCTGCACCTCCAGTGCCACATGGGCCAGGACACGCTGTCCTGGGCGCGGCGCGGCGCCGAGGTCACCGGGCTGGACTTCTCCGAGAAGGCGATCTCCACCGCCCGGGCGCTGGCGGCCGACGTCGGGCTGGCCGACCGGGCGCGTTTCGTGGTCTCCGACGTGTACGAGGCGGGCGCGGCCCTGGGCGGGGAGCGCTTCGACGTCGTCTACACGGGGATCGGCGCGCTGGTGTGGCTGCCCGACCTGGTGCGCTGGGCGCGGGTGGTCGCCTCGCTGCTGGACGAGGGCGGGGCGCTGTACCTGGCCGAGTTCCACCCGTTGACCGACATGCTCGGGGACGACGGCCGCACCGTGGAGCGCGACTACTTCGAGGAACGCGGCCAGGTCGAGGACTTCGCGTACACCTACACCGGCGGTCCTGAGCTGACCGAGACGGTGTCGGTGGAGTGGTTCCATCCGCTGGGCGAGGTGCTGACCGCGATCAGCGGGGCCGGGCTGCGCGTCGACTTCCTGCACGAGCACCCGTTCACGCTCTTCCAGCGGTATCCGGTGCTGGAGCGTGACGAGGACGGGTACCACCGCTTTCCGCCGGGGCAGCCGGGCGTTCCGCTGATGTACTCGCTGCGCGCGACGAAGCTGGGCCCCGCTCCCGACCGGGAGCCGCCGGCTCAGTAGCCGTACTCGTCCTCGCACATCTGCCGGATGCTCGCGTCGCCCCACCAGTCGTAGGGCTCGCCCATCGCGCACAGCTGCTCCATGGCCTCCTCCTCGCCCGGGTCCGCGCCGTCGGTGGGGTCGGGCGCGGCGGTCTCGGTCGGGTCGGGCGCGGTGGCGGGTGGTTCGGAGGCCTCGGCCCCCTCGTCCGAGGCGTCCGGGTCGTCGGGCTCGGTGGCGGACGGCGTCGGGGACTCCTCGGTGACGCCCTGGTCGGGCGACGCCTGGGTGAGCCCGGTGGCGTCCGGCTCCGGCGGGGTGAGGGACTCGTCCGGGCTCGGGGGAGCGGACACCGGATCGCCGTCGGCGGGCCCCGCCGGGGCCTGGGTGCTGCAGCCGGCGAGCGCCCCCAGCACGGCCGCCGCGACCAGGGACACGAGCGGGGCGAGGAGCGCGCGACGGCGCCGGCTGCTGCTCATGATCCGTCCCTCCGGGAAGACGACGGCGATGCTGACGGGCATCACCGTACCGAACGGAGGATGGACGGGTGATCAGATGAGCTGGGAGATACGCGTGTTGAGCTTCTCCGCGGTCGTCGAGCCCGGCGCACGCCCCTCGCGGGCGAACGCGTTCGCCGCGCGCCGGAGCGTCTCGTTGACCGGGGTCGGCACCCCGTGCTGGCGGCCGAGCAGCACGATCTCGCCGTTGAGGTAGTCGGCCTCGATGGAGCCGAGACCGCGCCTGAGGCTCTGCCACGACGAGCCTCCGCCGCGCGCCTCGGGGCCCTCGCCGGCGAGCGGCCGCATCTCCATCCGCCCGGCGCGCGCCGCCGCCTGCTCCTCCGCCCCCGCGTGCGCGATGCCCGCCGCGGCCAGCACGGCCTCGCCCTCCTCCCGGGCCCGGCGCGCCAGATCCCGCGTCGCCTCGTCCTCCACCGGGCCGCAGAGCGCCTCCACCGCGTTCACCAGGTTCAGCAGCAGCTTGCCGTACTTCCAGCGGAGCACGTCGGGCACCACGGGGGCGGCGAACCGCGACGCCTCCAGATCGGCCGCGATCTGCGGCAGCACGTCGTCGGGCGCGGCCTCCGGATAGCGGCCCAGGTGCAGGACCCCGGTCAGCGGCGCGCAGGACGCGCTCACCAGGCCGGGCTCCAGATGCTCGGACGGCAGCCAGACGCACGCCCCGTAGACCCGCGCGAAGCGGCGCAGCGCCAGCTGCTCGCCGGCCACCCCGTTCTGCGCGCACAGCACCGGCGGGTCGCCCGCCGACTCGGCGTACGGCGCCCAGGCGTCGAGCGCCGGCACGGCGTCCTGCGTCTTGACCGCGAGGACCAGCACGTCGTCCGACTGCGGCACGACCTCCTCCGGGCCCGCCGCGACCGGCACCGGCAGGGTCAGCGTGGCCTCGGGGGTGCGCAACCGCAGCCCGTTCCGGCGCAGCGCGGCGGCGTGCGCGCCCCGCGCGACCAGGACGACGTCGTGCCCGCTCTCGTACAGCCGTCCGCCGATCGACCCACCGACCGCACCGGCCCCGATGATGATGTAGCGCATCGGGCCATTATCCGCGCCAAAAACCGTACAACCATCCGAAAATCGCTGGTGGACCCGTAACGTGTTGACCGTCACCCGCGATGTTCTCCGCACACGATCCACGCACGGTCCGCACAGCTGCGCACAACCACGTCAACGGCGCCACGGGGGGGCGATGGGCGAGGAACCGTACGGTCAGGGCGCGTTACTCGACGGGCTCGTGCCCCGGATGGTCGGCCTGGAGCGAACCAGGGAGCGCAGGTTCCGGCCGGACTTCGGCGGCGCCGGGCCGCTCGTCAGGGTCACCGGCGGGCGGGCGAGCGGCAAGACGGCGATGCTCGACGCCCTCGCCGACGGCTACGCCCACCGGCTTCCGCTGGCCCGCGCCGACCTCGCCGCGCCGGACCTGGGCAACAGCGCCCTGGACGCGATGCGGCTGACCGAGTCACCGACCGCCTCGCCGGTCACCCACCTGCTCTACCTGCTGAGGCACCAGCTCGGCCTGCACACCCGCGGCGGCGGCCTGCCCTTCCCCCGGCTCTCCCTCGGCCTCCTGGTCGCCACGGCCTGGATACCCGACCAGGACGGCCGGGGCCTGGTCCCGGCCGGACTGCTGGCGGCCCAGCGCGAGCTCTGGCAGTTCGTCACCGGAGCCCTCTCCGACCCGGGGAAACGACGGCAGCTCATCGAGGGCTGGCTGACCGCGCTGACCGACTGCCTGCCCATCGTGCTGCCCGGCCTGGAGAGCTTCGTCCAGGCCCTCATCTCCACCGGCCGGGAGTTCCTGCTGTCGCGGCGGTCACGTAGTCCGCTGCGCTGGTGGGGCCGGCGGCTGGCGGCGGCGCTGGGCGACGACATCGACCGGCTCTTCTACTTCATCATCGACTTCCAGACCATGGGCGAGAGCCGGCGCACCGCCGAGCGCCGGCTGGTGGAGGCCTTCGTGGCCGACGTCGCGGCCCGGTACGGCGTCCTGCAGCGGCACAACGCCAGATCGCTGCCGCTGGTCCTGCTGGACAACGTGCACGCCGGCGTGGGACCGCGGTTCCTGGAGTTGCTGGGCGACGGCTACCGGGCGTTGGCCGCCGAGGGCGGGTCGCCGGTGCACCCGGTCGTCGTGGGCACCGCCCTCGGCCGCGAGACGTGCGACCACGCGAGGGACGCGCACGACGCCGGCTGCCCCCGCCCGCTCGACGACGTCGGCCGCCCCTTCGCCTGGTCCGCCCCCTCCTCCGCCACCCCCGCCGCGACGGCCGCCGCCGGCTGGCTGCTGCGGCTGCACATCAACGAGGTGCGGCAGGAGCACATCAGGACGATGCTGCGGATCGCCCTCGGTCCCGTCAGGTATCCGCCGGACCTGGAGCGGCCGATCGCCCGGCTCAGCGGCGGCCGGG
The DNA here is from genome assembly GCF_039871525.1 of Streptomyces sp. B6B3. Classification (NCBI taxonomy): domain Bacteria; kingdom Bacillati; phylum Actinomycetota; class Actinomycetes; order Kitasatosporales; family Streptomycetaceae; genus Streptomyces; species Streptomyces sp. B6B3. The sequence continues at coordinate 82,876 of NZ_JBDPLU010000008.1, forward strand.
CCGGCTGCGCCCGGATCCTGGTGGACGCCGCGCTGCGACGGCTCGACGCCGGCGCGGACCCGGCGCGGCTGACCGGCGACGACCTCCTCGCGGACGGCGTCGGCCACGAGCTGCTCGAACTGCTGCTGCCCGGCCAGCTCCCGGTGCGCCGGGGGGACACGGTGCTGCTGTCCGCCGCCCTGGAGAGCACGGCCGCGCGCACCCTGCTGCGCGAGCGCGGCACGCCCCGGCCGCAGGACGACGGCGACGCGACCCGCCGGCTGAACCACGTGCGGGGCGAGCTGGCAGGACCGCACTGGCGCCGCGACCCGTGGCCCGCGCCGGCCGCGCCGCCGGTCCGCGACCGGGCGCTGCGGGCGCTGCTGCTGCGCCGGCTCGCCGACCGGCCGCGCCCCGCGCGCGACGCCGACCCGGCGGACTGGGAGACGGCGCACGGACGGTTACGCGAGCACCGGCCGCCCGACCCCGGACCGGACGGTGCCCCGTCCGCCCCCGGCGTGCACTGGGCCTTCTCGCTGCACCACGCCCTGGCGTTGGGCGAACTGGAGGTCGTGACCCGCCGGCTGCACGAGCTCTTCGTGAGCCTCACACCCCGGCAGTGGCTCACCGTCGTCAACATCGTCTGTGCCGCCCCCCGCGCGCCCCGCGAGCTGGTGCGTCCCCCCGGGACTCCCGGCACCCCCGGCGCCCCCGGCACCCCCGGCACCCCCGGGGCCGGGCCGCCGGACTGTCCCGTCTGCTCCGGCGACGATCCGGCGCACCGCTCGATCCGGCAGCTGACCCGTTGCGTGTGGCGGCTGTCCGACCCGATGGCCACCACGCCCGACCCCGAGGACGTGGAAGAGGTCCACTCCGTCCTCGACTGGCTGCACCGCTACCACGACGCCGACGCCGGGGTGTTCGGAAACGCGGCGCACGCCTGGCGGACCCAGCTCAGGGAGGGGATCCAGGCCCCCGCCCTGCGGACACCGTTGCCCGAGACACCGGAAGGGACGCAGTCGTGATGGCTTCCAGGCCCGCCCGCACCTGGTATCGGCCCCTCGCCTGGGGTGTGTTGACCCGATGGGTGGTCGGCGTGGTCGTCGTGGGGACGGTCGGGGCCGGCAGCGTCGTCGCTGTCGTGGCCCTCCGCGACCGCAGCTGCGCCGAGGGGGTGACCGAGCGCGGGGGCGAATGCGTCGGCGTCACCGACGGCGGCTACAGCTTCGACCCGCTGCTCGACGACGTCTCCCGGCGCATCGAGGAGGAGAACGACCGGGTCACCGGCTCCGGCGAGGGCTACGTGACCGTCGCCTTCATGGTGCCGATGAACTTCGCCGACCAGGTCGAGCGGGAGCAGACGCTGCGCGAGGTGCAGGGCGCCTACCTGGCGCAGTACCACGCCAACCACCGAGAGGACGAGACCCCGCGGATACGCCTGGTGCTGGCCAACCCGGGGCCGGACAACGCGCACTGGGAGCCGGTCGCCCGGCAACTCGTCGACATGGCGGACTCGGAGCATCAGCTACGCGCCGTCACCGGCTTCAACGTCTCGATCGCCAGCACCCGGGCCACCATCGAGTACCTGACCAGGGACCACGGCATCCCGGTGGTGGCCGGGCCGCTGACCGCCGACGACATCGGCAACACGGACGAGCGTCCCGACGCGTACCCGGGCATGGCCAAGATCGTCCCGGACAACGGCGACCAGGCCCAGGCGCTGGGCTACTTCAACGCGGAGACCGTCGACCCGACCCGCACTCTCCTGGTGGAGGACGAGCGGGAGGACGACAACTACATCGCCTCGCTCGCCGACGTCTTCGGCGACCTCACGGCGCAGGCCCAGCGCGCCCCCGAGACGTACGAGTCACCGCCGGACGTCAACGACGAGAGCACGCTGTCCAACACCTTCAACCAGATGGTCAACAACATCTGCTCCGGCCCGGCCGACACCATCTACTTCGCGGGCCGGCCGGTGCAGCTGCGGCAGTTCGTCAACGAGCTCGGCGGCCGGCACTGCACGACCCGGAGCTTCACCGTGATCACCGGCTCCGGGGCCTCCTCGCTGGCCACCGACAAGGAGCTCCGCTGGGAGGCGCTGAGCAACGGCGTGACCGTGCAGTACGCGGCCATCGCGCATCCCGACGCCTGGGGGAGTGGCTCCGCGCCGGTCGGGTCCGGGGGCGACGCGTCGGCGTTCCAGGAGTTGGAGGAGCTGGTGCGGCAGGCCGAGGAGCGGCCCGTGGGCCCGATCGGCGCGGAGCGGCTGGACCTCACCGACTCCCGCGCGATCGTCATCTACGACGCGGTCACCACGGCGGTGCGGGCGATCTGGAACAGCGTCACCCCCGACCAGCCGATCCCGTCGCTGACCGACATCGGCAACGCCTGGCCGCGGCTGCGTGACGTCAACCGGGTCGAGGGCGCCAGCGGCTGGATCTGCCTGGACAACAACGGCAACGCCTACAACAAGGCGGTGTCCGTGGTCAGCCTGGACCCGGAGCGGGAGGGCGGCATCCGGTTCGACGGGGTGGCCTGGCCGAACGGCGAACCGCCCACCGACTGCAGCATCCCCAACCAGCCCTGACGCGCCCGGTGGTGGCTGGAAGACACCGCCCGCACGGCGTGAAAGTGGCAGGAAAGCGCCGTTGGCCACGCTGGCACCCAGTAAGAGATCACGATCTTGGAGTGCGACATGAGGTGGCCTTCTCGACTGGCGGTGGCACTGGGGACCATGGCCCTGGTGGCGGGCTGTTCCAGCGGTGACTCGGCCGAGCCGGAGGGCGACACCGCGGGGAGTTCCCTCGGCGCCTTCGGGGGCGGCGGGCAGGAGCAACAGGAACAACAGGAACAACAGGAGCAACAGGAACAACAGGAGTCCCAGGAGCCCGCCGCGCAGACCGGGTTCGACGAGTGCCAGCTGTTCGCGCCCGACGAACTGGCCGACATCTTCGGCATCCCCGCCCTGCACATCACCGCGCGAACGATCGATCCGCAGGCGGACGGTGGGCGGCTGGCCGCCTGCGGCTACTACTCGGATGACATACCGGGTCTCCCCGGCGTGTGGATCAACACCGTGGCGGGTGCGGACGAGGAGGCACTTTTCGCGGCCTTCGAGGGACGGGACACGGGCTCACTGGACAACCTCGGTGACCGCGCCGAGGTGGTGGCCACGACCGCGCCGGACGGGTCGGTCCGCTCCCGCCAGCTGAGGGTGATCGACGGCGACGTCGGGCTGATCATCAGCTACACCTACGACGACGGACCCGGCGGCATGCCCGCGATCCCCGACGGCGAGCTCGGCGAGGCGGTCGCCACGGTCGCCGTCCTAGCCCTGGAACGCGTACCCGCGGAGCCGAGCATCCCCGACGGCGAGCCCGAGGGCCCGTGCGCCGAGGTCGACCTGGCGCACGCGGCCGAGGTGCTCGGGGAGGAACTCGTGGCAGCACGCACCGTGCTCAGCGACACGGGCGGCGTGAGCTGCACCTTCACCGGCAACGAGGCGGCGCTGGACGCCGTGGTGTACACCGATCCGGAGATCGTCGAGAACTGGCGTCCCCCGGCCGACGAGATCAATGGTCCGGACATCGCCGACGGTGCCCGCCTCGACACCGAACTGGGCTACCTCGACACGACGGTCATCTCGGGGAATCACGTCCTGGCCATCAGCGCCTGGTACACCCAGACGGTCGGCGCGCCCGGCACGCCGGGGCCGCAGGAGACGGAGCTGGTGCGCGCGGTCGCCGAGGCGGTCGACGGCTGACCGCAGGACTGTGTAGGACTCTGCTGGACTCCGCATGACTCCGCGGCGAGGTCGGGGGCCCGACCTCGCCGCGGGCGCGGTTACCAGTAGACGACGACCTTGTCGCCCTCGTTCACCTCGTCGAAGAGCTGCGAGACGGCCCCCTCGTCGCGGACGTTGACGCAGCCGTGCGAGGCGCCGTTGTAGCCGTTGGCGGCGAAGTCCTCCGAGTAGTGCACGGCCTGGCCGCCGTCGAAGAACATCGCGTACGGCATCGGCGAGTCGTAGATCGTCGAGTGGTGGTTCCGGGACTTCCAGTACACCTCGAACACGCCCTCGCGGGTGGGCGTCTCCTCGGCGCCGAACCGGACGTCCATCGTCATCTCGACCTCGCCGTCGATCACCCAGGACAGGGTCGAGGAGGTCTTCGATATGCACAGCACCCGGCCCGTCAGGCAGCGGTCGTCGAGCACCTGGGCCGGCTCCGCCTCCGGCACGTCGAGCGGCGGGTACATCTCGTCCTGGGTCGGCGTGTCCGTCTCGGCGGTCAGCGCGTCCCAGGTGTCCTGGTAGACCGTGCCGGTCTCCTCGAGGCCCGCCGCCGCCTGGTAGGCGCTGACGGCGGCCGTGGTGACCTCGCCGTAGTAGCCCGTGGGGTTCTGCGTGAAGTGGTCCAGCTGCGCCAGCCGGGCCTGGAGCTCCCGCACCTGCTCGGAGTTGGCCCCGTAGTCCAGCACCGGCTGCGGCGGGAACATCTCCTCCTCGGTGGGCGTCGTGGTCTGCCCGGTCAGCGCGTCCCAGGTGGACTCGGTGACCTCGCCGGTCACCTCCAGGTCCTGGTCGCGCTGGTACTCGGAGACCGAGCCGAGCGTGATGTCGCCGAAGAAGCCGGTGGGCTGCGCGGTGAAGAACTCCAACTGGGCCAACCGCGCCTGCAGCTCGCGCACCTCGTCCGACTCGTCGCCGTAGGCGAAGAGGACCTGCTCCGCCGGCTCCTGCGGGGCCTCGTCCTCGGCCTCGCCGTTCGGCTCGTCGTTGCCATCGTCGGACTCCGCCGGCGACTGGGAGTCCCCGGTGGATCCCGAGGGCTCCTCCGAGCCCTCGGACGAACATCCGGACAGCAACAGCGCGGCCGCCACGGCGCCCGCCGTGACGGTTCGGCGGAGAACGGTCGTGCGCATCTGTATCCCCCTCGTTCCCAATGGGCTTCATGGGTATAGATGCGCCTTGCAGCCGGAATGTTTCCAAGATCCCATAACGATGGAGCCACAATCCGGGCCTTCCACTCAGCGGGGAGCTCAGCGGGCGCTCAGCGGGGAGCTCAACGGGCGCTCAACGGAGCAGCGCGCGGACCGACTCCACGGTGTCGGCCTCCGCGGCGGGCTTGTCCTCCCGATAGCGCAGCACCCGCGCGAAGCGCAGCGTCACCCCCTCCGGATAGCGCGTCGAACGCTGCACGCCGTCGAACGCCACCTCCACCACCAGCTCGGGCCGCACCCGCACCACCCAGCCCTCCTCCCCGCCCCGGTCCCCGCCCCCGTCGTCCCCGCCTCCCACGTCGCCGTCCAGGGCCAGCCCGGTCAGCCGCTCGGTCTGCCAGTCGAGCATCGCGTCGGTCAGACCCTTGAACGTCTTGCCCAGCATCCCGAACGTGCCGTCCGCCCGGCGGGCGCCCAGATGCAGGTTGGACAGCTTCCCGGCGCGGCGTCCGTGCCCCCACTCCGCCGCGAGCACCACCAGGTCCAGGGTGTGCACCGGCTTCACCTTCAGCCAGGAGGCGCCGCGCCGCCCCGCCCCGTACGCCGAGTCCAGGCCCTTCACCAGCACGCCCTCGTGGCCGCGGTCCAGCACGTCGTCGGCGAACGCCCGAGCCGCCTCCCGCTGCCCCTCGTCCGCCGGCTCCCGCACCACCAGCCGACGCACCCGGCGGTGCTCGGGCACCACCCGGGCCAGCTCCGCGTGCCGCTCGCCGGCGGGCAGGCCGAGCAGCTCGCGGCCGTCCACGTAGAGCAGGTCGAAGAAGACGGGGAAGAGCGGCAGCGGCCCCGCCGCCTCATCCGCCAGCGGCCGGGGCAGGGTGCCGACCCGGCCGGCGGTCTCCTGGAACGGCCGGGGCCGGCCGTCCGGTCCCAGCGCGATGACCTCGCCGTCCAGCACGGCCTGCCGCACGTCGAGCTCCAACGCCGCCGCCCGCACCTCCGCCAGGCTCCCCCAGGCGCCGGGGCGCCTGGGAGGTGCCCCCATGCCGATCTCCGCCAGCGTCCGGGTGTAGACCCGCACCCGCTCCCCGTCCCGGTGCACCTGGACCCGGATCCCGTCCAGCTTCTCCTCCACCGCGCACGGGCCGACCCGGTCCAGCGCCTCGTCCACGCTCTTCGCGCTCTGCGCGAGCATCGGCTGCACCGGGCGCCCGACCTGCAGCCGGAACGCGCCCAGCACCTCCACGCCGTGCGCCAGCAGCTCGCGGGCGACGGCGCCGAGCGAGCCGCCGAGCATCACCGCCCGCCGCACCTCCTCGGGCTCGGCGCCCGCGGCGGCGGCCAGGCCCTCGACCGCCAGCGCGTCCAGCGCGCCCTGCCGCAGCTCGCCGCTGAGCAGCCGGAACAGGAAGTCCTGCTCCGTCCCGGTGGCCGCCGCCATCAGCTCGCCGAGCAGCCGCTGGCGCTCCGCCGTCGAACCCTTGCCAGAAACGGCGGCGATCCGGCCCAGGGCCTCGTCCACGGACCGCACGGTGAGCGTCGCCACCGGCGCGGGCGCCTGGCGCAGGCTGCTCAGCGCCCGCCAGCCGACCCCGATCCGGCGCTGCGGCAGCCGCCCGGCGAGGTACGTGATCACGATCGGAGCGTCGTCCGGGTCCGCCTTGGCGAACAGCCGGGCGAGCGCCACGGTCTTGGCGGAGCGGGCCGCGCTCCCCGCCACCTCCCGCGACGTCTCCGCGACGTCCACGAACAACAGCATGCCTCCCATGGTCCCCCGCCCCACTGACAGCCGCACGGGCGCCAGCACGCGGCGCCGCGCGACCCCGCCCGCTCAGCGGGGGCAGGATCTGCGCCGGGTCCTGGACAGCAGCAGCGATCCGGAGGCGAGCAGCAGCACCCCCGCGACGAGGCCCACGCCCAGCAGCGGTCCCGCGGTCTGCCGCGGCGCGGCGTGCTGGGCCTCCTGCGGCGTCAGGGGCGTCAGCAGCAGCACCGCGACCGCCGCCCGGGCGTCGATCAGCCCCGCCCCCAGCCGCGGGTCCCCCGCCGGGTTGGCGGCGGTCGAGGTGATCAGCTCCCGGGCCCGCGCCGGATCCGCGCCGAGCCCGATGAGCAGCGCCGCCTCCGCGGCCACGTGCGGGGCCGCCATCGAGGTGCCGGAGGCCTGCCGGTAACCGCCGCCCGGCACCGTGGAGACGATGTCCACACCCGGTGCGGAGACCCGCCGGGGGTACTCCCAGGGCGCCCGGGCGCCCTGGGGCGAGTGTGCGGGCGCGGTGTGGCGGAGCGCGGGACGCCCGTCCGGCTCCGTCGCGCCCGCCACGATGACGGGCGCGGCCAGCCGGTACAGGCCCGCGACGTCGTCGGCCCGGTCGGCCGCCACCACGATCACCGCGTCGTCCGCGGCGCCGCGCAGCGCCCGGTCCAGTGGGCCGCCGCGGCGCAGCCCGACGCCGGCGCGGCACCGGGCGGGGTCGCCCAGGTCCAGGTTGATCACCTCGGCGCCGTTCGCCACCGCCCAGCGCACCCCCTCGGCGAGGATGGCGTTGCTGGTCGCGCCCGTCCGGTCGATCACCCGCACCGGCATGATCCGGGCGCCCGGCGCGCCGCCCGCGATGCCGAGCCCGTTGCCCTGGCTGGCCGCGATGACGCCGGCGACCCGGGTGCCGTGGCCGTTCTCGTCGTCGGGACGGTCGTCGCCGCCGACCAGGTCGATGCCGGGCACGAGCCGTCCGGCCAGATCGGGGTGGTGGGCGTCGACGCCGGAGTCCAGGACCGCGACGACCGTGCCCCGCGCGTCCGCGCCGGCCCGGCCGGCGCCGGCCAGCCCGCTGAGGTCGAGGCCGTACTGCTCGTCACGGAGCGGATCGGCGCCCGTGCCGGTGCCCGCCGCCGCGGACACCGGCGCGGCCACCGACCCGTTCACCGGTCCGAGGACGAGTACGGCGGCGGCCATCGCGACCGCCACTCCCGCGACGGTCGCCGTGCCGTCCCGTCGCCGTCGTCCCACGGCGTGTCACTGTCGCTCGCCGCGTCCGGGGCAGCGGTCCGCCTGCCTGCCCCGGGCCGCACGAGGGTGGGGAGGCGCCGTCGTGACCGGTTCCTCCGACTCCCGTCGCGTGTCCCGTTGGGTGGCCACGACCGTCTCTCCCTTCCCCGTCCGTTCCGGCCGCGCGAACCGCGCGCGGCAGGTGCGTCGCCCGGTTCGCTGGATGTGCTCGTGGTGCTCGTAGTGCTTGTGGTGCTGGTGTTTCTGGTCTTTCTCGTGGTGCTGGTTCGCTCGCCGCCGGCGGCGCAGGTGCCTTCTGCCGAGCAGCCTGCGCGAGCAGTCCGAACGCGATGTTCGGGAAATGTTCGGGCAGTGTCAGGGTTCGGGCCGGTCAGCGGCCCGACCCGGCGCGCGCCGCCGCCCGCGCGCCCCACCCGGGCTAGCATCGATACCCATGTCCGACAGCAAGGGCACCAAGGGCACACGGGGAGCCAAGGGCCTGGTCCTGGTCGTCGAGGACGAGCGGCACATCGCCGAGTTACAGCGGCTCTACCTCGCTCGCGAGGGCTTCGGCGTACAGATCGAGAGCGACGGGGAGGCGGGGCTCGCCGCCGCGCGCCAGCTCCGCCCGGTGGCGATCGTCCTGGACATCGGCCTCCCCACGATGGACGGCGACGAGATCTGCCGACGGCTGCGCGAGGAGGGGGACTGGACCCCGATCCTGCTGGTCACCGCCCGCGACGAGGAGACCGACCGGGTGCTCGGCCTGGAACTGGGCGCCGACGACTACATCACCAAGCCGTTCTCGCCGCGCGAGCTGGTGGCCCGGGTCCGCACCATCCTGCGGCGCACGTCGGGGCGTCCCGAGGAGCCGGTCCGCACCGTCGGCCGGGTCACCCTCGACGCGGCCCGCCGCACCGTTCGGGCCGACGGCCGTCCGGTGGAGCTGACCACCACCGAGTTCAACCTGCTGAACAGCCTGCTCAGCCAGCCGGGCCGGGTGTACAGCCGCGACGAGCTGCTCGCCCAGGTCTGGGGCTATCCGGACCAGCGGGGCACCCGGGTCGTCGACGTCTACATCTCGCAGCTCCGCTCGAAGCTGGGCGACGCCTGCCCGATACGCACCGTGCGCGGCGTCGGCTACAGCGTTCCGGACCCGTCGGCATGAGACCCCGCCGGCGGCGTCCGCCGCGGTGGCCGTGGCGGCGCCGGTCTCGGTGGGGTCGGCTGCGGTGGGGTCGGTCTCGGTGGGGTCGGCTGCGGGGACGCCGGCTGGGGTGGCCCGGCTGGATATCCGGCCGCGGCGGCCTGACCGGGGACATCGTCCTGCTCACCATCACCGTCGCGGCCGTCGCCGTGCTGCTCACCGGCGTGGTCGCCTGGTACATGCTGCGCACCAGCGCCGAGGCCCAGGGCCGGGAGGAACTCGCCCGTCGGGCCGAGGTGCTCAGCCGGACGCCCGCCATGTCGTCCCTGCTGCTCGACCGCGAGCAGCGGATCACCGGCTTCGACGACGTGCTGCTGGCCCTGATCACCCCGACGGGCATGACGACGGGGCCGGCGGCGCCCGCGGTGGGCGACGACACCCGGGCGACCCTGCTGGCCGGCTATCCGGTCGCCACCACCGCCACGCTGGACGGCCGGCAGGTGCTGCTGGCCGGCCACCCGGCCAGGAACGGCAGCGCCGTGGTGCTCACCCAGCCGCTCAGCACCGTGTCCCAGGCGACCGACCGGATGCGCGGCGCGTTGGCCTGGCCGCTGGGCGCGGGGCTGGCCGGCGCCGCCCTCGCCGGCGCCCTGCTGGCCCGCCGGCTGGCCCGGCCGCTGGTCACCGCGGCCCAGGTGGCGCACCGGCTGGCCGAGGGCGAACGGGGTCTGCGGCTCGCGCCGGACGGCCCGGCCGAACTCGTCGAACTGGCCGAGGCGCTCGGCGCGCTCGACACCGCCCTGGCCCGCAGCGAGAACCGGCAGCGCGAGTTCCTGCTGTCCGTCTCGCACGAGCTGCGAACCCCGCTGACCATCGTCCAGGGCTACGCCGAGGCGTTCGCGGACGGCGTCGTGCCGCCGGAGGACACCGCCGAGGTCGGCCGCACCGTGCTCGCCGAGACCCGCCGCCTCGACCGCTTCGTGCGGGAACTGCTCGACCTGGCGCGGATGGAGGCCGACGACTTCCGGCTGGAGATCCACGACGTCGACCTCGACGCGCTGGTGACCGAGGCCGGCCGCGCCTGGTCCGGGCGGTGCGCCCGGCACGGCGTCGAGTTCCGCCTGGAACGGCCGGAACACCCCGTCCCGGTGCGGACCGACGGCTTCCGCGTCCGGCAGCTCATCGACGGCCTGGCGGAGAACGCGCTCCGCGTCACCCCGGCGGGCGGGCCGCTGGTGCTGGCACTCCACGAGGAGGAGGCCCCGCCGGACCCGGCGGACGCGGGCGACACCCCCTGGGGCGGGGCCCGGCTCGAGGTCAGGGACGGCGGTCCCGGACTGACCGAGGCCGACGTGGCGGTGGCGTTCGAACGCGGCGTGCTGCGGGCCCGTTACCGCGACAGCCGACCGGGCGGCGCCGGCCTGGGCCTGGCCATCGCCCACCGCCTCGCCACCCGCCTCGGCGCCACCATCACCGCCCACGCCCACGGCCCCGAGGGCGGCGCCCGCTTCGTCGTCCTGCTGCCGCCCGGGCCCCGGCCCGGCCCCGCGGCCGGCGCCCCGCGCGCGGGCTCGTCGGCTACTCGGCCGGCGTGAGCAGGCCGTGCGCGACGCCCGCCTGGAGCGCGGCGAGGCCGCGGACCATCGGGACGGCCGTGGCCAGCAGCACCACGCCGATGCCCATGTTGAAGGCGATGTCGGCCAGCCGGGAGTCGATGCCGAACATCAGGTCCAGCAGGCCCGCGTTGTCGTCGCGGGGAATCGGCCACGACCACGTGGCGTAGAGCAGCTCCCCGAGCCCGCCGAGGGTCCAGGTCAGCGCCAGGCTGAAGGTGAGGACGCGGATCGGGAACGACGCCACCGCGTGCAGCACGTCGCGCCAGGCCTGCCCGTCCCGCAACGCCTGCCGGGTGCGGGCGAGGCCGTGCCCCTCGCGTTCGACGTAACGCGGCGCCCGCGGCGGCTGGCCGGTGACGGCCGCGAGGCGCCGGCGCTCCCAGCCGGCGAAGCCGCGCGCCGCGGCCAGCGTGCCGGCCAGCAGCGGCAGTCCCACCACGAGCACGACGGCGGACACCCCGACCGAGAGCCCGGTGACCACCACCGTGAAGGCGGCGATGCCGACCGGCAGTCCGGCCAACAGATAGCCCAGTTCGCGCCAGAACCGGCTCGCCCCACGGGGGCGTCCGGCGTGGTCGAGGCCGCCGGCGGCGGAGGCGGTGGTTGCTGCGTTCGGTGCGGTCATCGCGGTCATGAGACCACCTTCTCCCGTCCCCGCCTCCTCCGCCCAGGCGCCTGACACGCCTCCCGAGGTGGGCCTACCTACACCCTCCCGCATGGGGGGACCCTCCGAACTCATCCCCGGGCCGGTACGTGGGGATGAGCCGGAACGGGGAGGGGAACGGTGGCGGCAGGGCTGGCCGGAGGGGCGGGGGCCGTGTGATGGGAAGGCCGTTCGGTAGGGGGTGGGTGCTGCGTCGGGGGGCCGTCCTGGCCCGGATGCGGGACACCGTGCCCGCCAACGCGGAGTTCCGGCGGGTCTTTCCCGGCCTCGGGTACGGCCTGGGCCTGATGCGCGAGCCGCTGCCGTGCGGCGGCGGTCGTTGGGGCCACGGCGGCGACGTGGAGGGCACGACCGTCCGCGTCGGCGTCACCGCCGACGGCGAGCGCGGCATCGTCCTCGACGCCAGCGGCACCAGCTCCGACTGGGTGGACGTGCTGGTCGCCGAGGCCGCCGTGCGGTCCCTGATGGACGCGTACCTGTGCGCGGGCCTGGACTGACCCGGCGCCCCCGTTCGCGGAGAGCGGACCGCCGGGGGACTCCCGGCCGGGCGGGACGTTCCTAGGCTGAGGGGGTGAGCAACCACGCGCCGAAACAAGCCCGCGTCGTCCCGCTGCGCCCGGCCGCGGCTCCGCGCGTCGAACCGCGCGTCCAACCGCGCGTCGACCCCCAGGGCGACCCGCGGGCCGAGCCGGCGGCCGAGCCGCACGGCCGCCCCGGGGCCGAGCCCGGGCCGGCGACGGTCGAGCCCGCGGTTCCGGCGCGTCCCGCGGCCAGGGAGCCGCTGTGGCGGCACGTCGTCGGCGACGTGCTGCGCCGCGAACGGCTCGACCAGCGGCGCACGCTCAGGGAGGTGGCCGAGGAGGCCCGCATCTCGATGCCGTACCTCTCGGAGGTCGAACGCGGCCGCAAGGAGGCGTCGTCCGAGGTGCTCGCCGCCGCCGCGCACGCGCTCGGCCTCCGGCTCGCGGATCTGCTCGCCCTGGCCCAGCACGAGCTGACGCGGGCCGGGACGTCCGCCGGCGGCGCCGCGCGGCACGCCCGCACCCCCGGCCGCGCCGAGGCGTCCCTCAGCTCCGTCACGGAGCTGGCCGCCCGACGCGCCGGCGGGACGAGCCGCGTGGCGGCCCGCCCCGGCGAGGTCCGCCTGGCCGCGTGACGAACGCCTGACGGACCCCGACACACCCCGACGAACGCCTGACGCCCCCCGACGTCAGGAGGGCAGGGCGCGCTTGCTCAACACCTGGTCCGCGAGCCCGTACTCCACCGCCTCCCGCGCGGTGAAGACCCGGTCCCGGTCGGTGTCCGAGCGGAGCTTCGCGATGTCGTGCCCGGTGTGCCGGGCCAGCACCTCCTCCACCTGCTCGCGGATCCGCAGCATCTCCTTGGCCTGGAGGCTGAGATCGGACACCGTCCCCCGTTGCACCCCGCTCACCGGCTGCCCGAGCAGCACCCGCGCGTGCTCCAGCACCACCCGCCGCCCCGGGTCGCCCCCGGCCAGCAGCACCGCCGCGGTCGACGCCGCCTGCCCGACGCAGACCGTCGAGATGGGCGAGGTCACGAAGGTCATCGTGTCGTAGATGGCCATCAGCGAGGTGTACGAGCCGCCGGGCGAGTTGATGTAGATCGAGATCTCCCGCTCCGGGCTCTCCGACTCCAGGTGGAAGAGCTGCGCGATGACGACGTTCGCCACTCCGTCGTCGATCTCGGTGCCGAGGAAGATGACCCGCTCGGACAGCAGCCGGCTGTAGATGTCGAACGCCCGCTCGCCCGACGACGTGCGCTCGACGACCGTCGGAATCGTGTACTGGCTCATGTCAGAACCCCGCTCGTCGCTGGGAGCCGGCCGGCCGGACGTCGCTGAGCGACGTGACGACGTGGTCGACCATGCCGTAGTCCTTCGCCTGTTCCGCCGTGAACCACCGGTCCCGGTCGCCGTCCCGGGAGATGGTCTCCGGCGTCTGGCCGGTGTGCTCCGCGGTGATCCGCTCCACGGACCGCTTCGTGAACTCCAGGTTCTCGGCCTGGATCGCGATGTCCGCGGTGCTGCCGCCGATGCCGGCCGACGGCTGGTGCATCATGATCTGCGCGTTCGGCAGCGCGTGGCGCTTGCCCGCGGTGCCGACGGTCAGCAGGAACTGCCCCATGCTCGCCGCGAAGCCCATGGCCAGCGTGGCGACGTCGTTGGGAATCAGCCGCATCGTGTCGTAGATGGCGAGGCCGGCCGTGACGGACCCGCCGGGGCTGTTGATGTAGAGGCTGATGTCGGTCTTCGGGTCCTCCGCCGACAGGAGGATCATCTGGGCGCAGATCCGGTTCGCGGACACCTCGTCGACCTGGGTGCCCAGGAAGACGATCCGCTGCTTCAGCAACTCCGCCGCCAGATGGTCGTCGTACCGGGTCGGAGGCGTGTCCCCCTCCGCGGCGCGTGGCTCCAGCGCGTTCCGTGCCATCGGTCGGTCCTTCCTCTCGTTCCGCCGGACTCGACCCGAGTCTCGACCCGGTGGCGCCCCCATGTCCGAGGTATCGGCCCGCAGCAGATTCGCTCCCGGCAGATCCCCCACCGCCCGCCCACCGGCCACGCCCGCCCCGCCGGCGCGGCGTGGAACCATGGGAGGAACGACGAGGAGAACGAGATGAGCACGGGCGACGGCAACACCGAGTACGGCAGGAAGAAGTTCAAGCGGTCGCGCAGCCACTTCGCCGACCGGATCACCGCGGACGGCCGGGACGGCTGGCCCGTCGAGGCGGGGCGGTACCGGCTGGTGGTCAGCCGCGCCTGCCCGTGGGCGAGCCGGGTGCTGATCTCACGGCGTCTGCTGGGCCTGGAGGCCGCCCTGCCGACGGGCGTCGTGGACCCGATCCAGGACGACCGCAGCTGGCGCTTCACCCTCGACCCGGACGGACGCGATCCGGTGCTCGGCATCCGGTACCTGAGCGAGGCGTACGACGCGCGCGAGACCGGGTATCCGGGCGGGGTGAGCGTGCCGGCGATCGTGGACGTGCCGAGCGGCCGGCTGGTCACCAACGACTTCCTGCAGATGACCCTCGACCTCGCCACCGAGTGGACGGCGCTGCACCGGCCGGGCGCGCCGGACCTCTACCCGGAGGCGCTGCGCGACGAGATCGACGAGGTCGCGGACGGCGTCTACCGCGACGTCAACAACGGGGTGTACCGCGCGGGCTTCGCCACCGAGCAGGGGGAGTACGAGACCGCGTACCGGGACGTCTTCCGCCGCCTCGACCAGCTCTCCGAGCGGCTGGCCGACCGGCGGTACCTGGTCGGCGACACCATCACGGAAGCGGACATCCGGCTGTTCACCACGCTGGTCCGGTTCGACGCCGTCTACCACAACCACTTCAAGTGCAACCGCTCGAAGATCACCGAGGATCCGGTGCTCTGGGCGTACGTCCGCGACCTCTACCAGACGCCGGGCTTCGGCGACACGGTCGACTTCGATCACATCAAGCGGCACTACTACCTGGTCCACACCGGCATCAACCCGACCGGCATCCTGCCCGCGGGCCCCGACCTCTCCGGCTGGCACACCCCGCACCACCGCGAGCAGCTGCCCGGCACCCCCTTCGGCGACGCCACCCCGCCGGGACCGCCTCCGCCCGGCGAGGAGATCCCCGCCGTCGGCCGGCCCTGACGGGCCTCCCGGCGGCGACCGGCCGCGCACGGTTCATCTTCTCTTCGCGTTCGGGAGGTTCCCCCGGCCCGGATCTCGTGGAGGATCTTCCGTGTTCGTCACACGAACACATACGGAAGGGTGGACGCCCATGTCAACGCTCAGCCGCCGCACGGTCGTTGCCGGCGCGTCCGGAGCCGGCCTCGCGCTCGCGCTGCCGCGTGCCGCGCACGCCGCCGAGCCGCACGCCGCCGAGGCCGCGCAGGCGGGCGAGGTCGGGTACGCCGCCTTCCGTCTCGTCCGGGCGTGGCCCGGCGAACCGGCCGCGCCGGAGATCAGCCTGCCCGCCGGGTACGCCTTCGTGCCGGGCGAGCAGTACCAGGTGGCCAGCCGGGCCGAGTACTACAGCTTCGTCAGCGGCCCGAGGAACGACGCCGGCGTCGAGGTCTCCGTCCGCTGGCCGGGGGTCCGGGTGCGGGCGGTCGTGCACATGGAGCGCCGGCTCGCCCTGCGGCGCGACCCGGCGGACCGGCACCGCCTCACCTTCACGCTGCCCGTCAACCAGCCGACGATCGGCGCCAACGAGCCGACGCTGCAGATCTGGAGCCACCCCGACCTGTCCGCCGGCATGTACTTCAAGCTCGACCACAACGACCCGGACCGCGCCGCCGGGCCCTGGCAGGAGGTGCCCTGGCCGGCGCACGAGGTCAGGTCGCAGCTCCACCAGCTCGTCGCCGCGCACGCCGTGCTGCTGGACTCGGGGCTGAAGGCCACGGCCGCCGCCAAGGGCCACCGCTGGTTCGTCGCCGGTTTCGAGACCAACAACGCCGTGCACGCCGACAACCCGCCGCACTGGCACGTCTCGTACAACTCGGGTGCCGACTTCTCCGCGCCCACCCACAACACGCACTTCTGGCTGGACGCGGACGCCAGGAACTTCTACAACGGCATGGACGTCACCGGCCTCGGCCGACTCCGGCACTACGTGGGCGATCCGGCGGCCGTGTACGACTTCGTCGGCGACGCGAACGGCGGCCGCGGCGAACTCGTCGTCACCCTGACCATCCGCCCGGACGGCGGCCTGGACATCGCCCCGCCCCAGGGCCCCGGGTACGCCATCGCCGCCGGCCGGGACGGGAGCCTGCTCGACGAGGTCACCGTCGAGCGCGGCGGCCGACCCTGGCTCCGCGTCACCACGGAGGACCACTACCACGTCGGCCTGCTGACCGTCCGCGTCCGCGGCCTGCTCGACCCCGCCGAGAGCCACACCCGGGTGCTCCGCTACGACCCGCTGACCGGCGTACTGGTCTGAACTGGTCCGACTGACCTGGCCGGTCGGATCGAGCCGGACCAGGTTGGCCGAACGGGAGCGGCCCCTCGCGGCGCCGCCGGCGCCATGCTCGGTCCATGAGAAGAACACCGAGAAGAACACCGAGAAGAACACCCAGGAGAAGAACGGCCGTCCGAGCGTGGTCCATCTCGGCCGCCGCCGTCGCGTGCGTGGCCGGATCCGTCGTCGCCGCCGCCCCCGCGCACGCCGACGCCGCCCTGTGCCGGACCTATCTGGTCTCCGTCGGCTACCCGGGCGAGACCAGCAACGAGCTGCGCTGGGCCTGCCAGACCGGCGAGAACAGCCCGACCCACTCCCTGTGCACCACCCCGATGGAGGCCGCCGGCGTCTCCCCCTTCCACGCCAACATCGCCTGCCATCTGGCGCACGAGCCCGCCGCGTCCGGCACCTGACCGGCAGCTGACCGGCACGTGACCGGGACCGCCCGGGCCGGCTACCTGGCCACGAACTGCGTCAGGATCCCCTGCACCTCGTAGATGTCCACGCCCTTGGTGAAGGTCTTCTCGATCGGCGTCGCGCTGCCCGATATCCAGATCTTCAACTCCGCGTCGAGGTCGAAGTGGCCCGCCGTCTCCACCGCGAAGTGCGAGATGCTGCGGTAGGGGATGGAGTGGTACTCCACCTTCCGCCCGGTGATGCCCTGCTTGTCCACCAGGATCAGCCGGCGGTCGGTGAACAGGATGGTGTCTCGGATCAGCAGGAACGCCGCGTGCACCTGCTCGCCCGCCCCCAGCAGCCGCCCGTACTCCTGCTGCGCCTGTCCCACGTCGATCGCGTGCGCGTTCCCGAACAGCGCCATGACGGTCCTCCCCTGGCTCGTCGGCCGGTCCCCGGCCGGGTCGTCATCCCCACCTGCTCCCTGCACGGTAACGCGGCGCGCCGACAGCCCGAGGCGGGCAGGGTGAAGTCTCGAACGATCGTGCCCATTTCACTGCAACGCCTTGGGCTTCTCAGGCGTCTCCTTCTGCACAACCGAGACAATCCCGAGGAGTAGCGTGCTCGCTCAGCTCAGCCGCCGCACCAAGGCGAGGGCGGCACTCGCCGTCGCCGCGGTCGCCGCGTCCGTCATAGGCGTGCTGGCGGCGTCCACCGCCAGCGCCGACCCGTCCGAACGCATCGTCGGCGGTACGGTCACCACCACCGACCGGTACCCGTACGTCATGCAGATCACCGACAGCACCCAGTGGCAGTTCTGCGGCGGCACCCTGGTGTCGCCCACGAAGATCGTCACCGCCGCCCACTGCGTCGAGGGGCTGGACCCCGCGGACATCCGCGGCGTCGGTGGCCGCACCTACCTCGACGGCAACGACGGCACCGTGCGCCGGGTGACCGACATCTGGATCCACCCGGACTGGGACGGCAGCACGTACCACTCCGACGTCGCCGTGCTGACGCTCCTCAAGGAGATGCCGTACGAGCCCCTCGACATCGTCGGGGCGGACGACGCGAGCGTCTACGCCGCCGGCACCAACGCCCGCATCCTCGGCTGGGGTACCACCCGGGAGAACGGCCCGTCCTCCAACCGCCTGCGGACCGCACTGGTCCCCACGGTCTCGAACGCCACGTGCAACGGCGCCTACCCGGTGCTGTACGAGCGCTCGGTCATGGTCTGCGCCGGCCTGCCCGAGGGCGGCAAGGACACCTGTCAGGGTGACAGCGGCGGCCCGCTCGTCATCGGCGGCCGGCTCGCCGGCATCACCTCCTGGGGCAACGGCTGCGCCCGCGAGGGCTACCCCGGCGTCTACACGCGCCTGACCACCTTCTCCGACGAGGTCACCGAGCAGATCAACTCCTGACCCGTCCCCGCACCGACACACGGCCCTCCCGGCGCTCGGCCACGAGCCCGGGAGGGCCGTCGTCGTCCGGGTCCGGGTCCGGGGCCGCCGACGCCGCTCAGGCCGCGCCGCTCAGGCCTCGGCCGCCGCCTGTTCGGGGACGGTGGGCGCGTCGCTCCTGCCGTTGCCCGCGGTGCCGGGGCGGCCGGCCGGGATGACGGACGCGATGGCCGCGGCCACGAGGGCGACGCCGCCGCCGATGATCAGGGCCGCGCGGAAGCCGTCCTCCGAGGCGAAGCTGTAGCCGCCCATGGTGACGGTCATCTCGGAGAGGACCACGCCGACGACGGCGGCGCCGACGGAGGTGCCGAGCGAGCGCATCAGGGTGTTGAAGCCGTTGGCCGCGGCGGTCTCGGAGAGCGCGACCGAGCCCATGATCAGGGCGGGCATCGCGCCGTAGGCGAGGCCCACGCCGCCGCTGGTGACCATGAGGGCCAGCATCAGGCCCCATGCGGACCCCATGAGCAGCAGCGCCAGCCCGTATCCGACGGCCAGCACCAGGACGCCGCAGACCAGCGTGTGCTTCGGGCCGCGCGCGTCGGTGAGCCGTCCGCCGAGCGGGGAGACGAACATCATGATGATGCCGCCGGGCGCCATCCACAGACCGGCCGCGAGCATCGACTGGCCCAGGCCGTAGCCGGTTTCCTCGGGGAACTGGAGCAGTTGGGGCACCACCAGCATGCTGGCGTACATGCTGAAGCCGACGAAGATCGAGGCGAGGTTGGTGAGCAGCACGCGCGGGCGGGCGGTGCTCCGCAGGTCGATCAGCGGGTGCCGGGTGCGCAGCTCCCAGAGTCCCCAGCCGAGCAGCAGCGCGACGGCGGCGACGGCCAGGCCGACGGTGGTCGCCGAGGCCCAGCCCCAGTCGCCGCCCTTGGAGACGGCGAGCAGCAGGCAGACCAGACCGGCCCCGAGCCCGAGCGCGCCGGGGGCGTCGAAGCGCTGGCCCCTGGCGCCGGCGGGCACGTCGGGTATCAGCCGCCAGAGCAGGACGGCGATCACGGCGGCGAGGCCGGCGGAGCCCCAGAACAGCACGCGCCAGTGCGCGTACTGGGCGACCGCGGCGGCGATCGGCAGGCCGAGGCCACCGCCGATGCCCATGGAGGCGCTGACCAGCGCGATGGACGAGCTGAGCCGGTCCGCCGGAACCACGTCGCGGAGCAGGGCGATGCCCAGCGGCACCATGCCCATGCCCATGCCCTGCAGGCCACGTCCGATGATCATGGGCACGACGGAGGAGGCGAGCGCGCACACCACCGAGCCCACCACGAGTGGTACGGAGCAGGCCAGGAGCATCCGGCGCTTGCCGAGCAGATCGCCGAGGCGCCCGGAGACCGGCACGCACACCGCCGCCACCAGCAGGGTGACGGTGATCACCCAGGCGGCGTTCGACGGTGTGGTGTCCAGGATCCGCGGCAGCTCCGCGATGAGCGGGGTGATCAGCGTCTGCATGATCGCGGCGGTCGTGCCGGCCAGGGCCAGGGTGGCGACCACACCGCCGGTTCCGGCCGGTGTCTTGGCCACGTGCATGCGGGACTCCTCGCGTACCGGGGGACTCCCGGGCCCCCTGGGACGTACCCGAGACCCCCGAGACCCGTAAGTCAACATCTGCTTACATGCGACGGTAGGGCAGGGTGCCGCGCGTAGTCAACAATTGTTTACATCAGGCGGGCGCGGAGGTACCGTGCGCGCCACCACAGGAGAGGACGTCCATGGCAGCACCCCGGCCCCACAGCGAGCTCACCCCCGGGACGGCCGCGGACGACGCCCCCGCGGCGGCGCCCCGGCGCCGCGCCGCGGCCCGCACCCGCGGGCTCCTCCTCGACTCGGCCCGGCGCCGTTTCGCCCACGACGGGTACGCGGCCACCACGGTGCGGGACATCGCCGACGACGCCGGCGTCAACGCCGCCCTGATCAACCGCTACTTCCAGTCCAAGGAAGGGCTGTTCGAGGCGTGCCTCGCGGCGGCCATCGAGGAACTCGGCCGCACCGCGAGCGCGGTGTCCGACCGCACCGACATCGCCGAGATCATCGTCAGGCAGACGGCCAACGCCGTCTCCGCGGAACGCCCGAGGGACGCGCTGCTCCTGCTGCTGCGCGCCTCGGGTGACGAGCGCACCGAGCGGATGCGCACCGACCTGCTCCGCACGGTGAGCGAGCGGCTCGCCGGGACGGCGGGGTGGCGCCCCGAGGACCCCGCCGGCGACGGGCTGCTGCTGCGCGCCCAGCTCATCCTGGCCGCCACCTTCGGCCTGACGGTGCTTCGCGCCTCGCCGGGCCTCGAACCCCTCACCTCGGCCACCGAGGAGGACCTCCACCAGCCGCTGCGCGATCTGGTGGACGCCCTGCTCGCCCGCCGGTGATCCGCCGGTGATCCGCCGGTGCCCCGGCGCAACCCGACCCCGATGTCGCGGTGAATTCCCGTGAAACGGGATATGACCGTCAGCACGGCAGGTGCGGTGATGACCGCGCGTCAGCTCGGAGCCGGCCGAGCCCGCGCTCCCGCCCTGACCATCACCCCCGACGGTGCCGTCACCCTGGCGTTGACCGGCCTGCCGACGGCCCACTCCGCGGCCGGCGCCCCCTACCACCTGGAGATCCACCGCGGCACGCCAGGCGCCGCCGCGGAACAGCGGGCCACCGTGCCGGTGCTCACCCCCGACCTCGTCTGGACGGACCGGGCCCCGGTCCCCCGGACGCGCACTACGACGGCACCGTGACCGACCCCTCGGCCGCCGCGGCCCCGCCACGCGCGCCTAACCCGGATCGGGACCCCTCCCCGGCGGATGGCGTTACAACACTGTCAGACGGCACTGACAGCCAGTCACCAGCACCAGAAGCGAGGGGTCGAGAGATGGGTCGAGAGATGAAGTCCACCAGACGGGTGTCGCGCGTGCTCACCGTGGCCACCACCGGAGCCGTGCTCGCGTTCGGCATGACGGCGAACGCGGCGGGCACGGCGAGCGCGGCCGAGGCCAAGGCCCCCACCCCGGGCTTCCGGGCGTGCTACGACCTGAACTGCAACAAGCGGATCGAGGAGGGCCGGTCGTTCAACGCCAACGGCGACCACGGCATCACCAAGGTCCGCATCACCCGGGTGAACAAGAACGGCATCACCGTCCGGGTCAGCGGCCCCAACATGTCCGGAGAGTGCGTGGGCTCGCCGCACGTCTCCTGCGAGATCAACGGACTCGACATCACCAGCTCGCAGCGCAGGGGCGACACCGCCGTGTTCAGCTTCTGGCCGTGAGCCGGAGCCACCCGAACGGCCTACGCCGCGGCGCACGCGTCCGGCCGGGTCCGGAGTCCGCGCGGCGCACCCGCCGGGCGCTCCGCGCGGCCCGGCCGTCGGCGTGACCGCCGCGGTCGGTCGAGCAGTCGGGTGCGCGGGGCCGGGTGCGGGGGGTGCAGCGCGGCGGGATGCTGGAGCGACGAGGCGTGGCAGCCGATGCGCGCCCTGAGCACCGCGTGAGGGCACGGCAGGAACGAGGGCGAGGCGACCCCCATGGACAACGAGCCCGTCGCCACCGGTGGAGCGCGGAGCGCTCCGGCACCGGAGGACTTCGCGGTCGTCACGGACGCCGACGGGAACGTCATGCTGTGGAGCGCCGGGGCCCGGAGCCTGCTCGGATACCGGCCCGAGGAGATCGTGGGCCGGTCCGCCGCCGGCCTGCTCGCCCTGGAACTGCCCGCCGCCGCGCAGCGCCGGATGGCGGCCGGGGAGCCGTGGACCAGCGCCGTGGGGCTGCGGCACCGGGAGGGCTACCGGGTCACCGCCCAGGTCCGTGGCACGCCCCTGGTGGAGGCGTCAGGGGGACGCCGCTGGCTGTTCACGCACGCGCCGGAGACGTTCCCCTCCGGGCCGACGGACCTGGGGGAGGCGGAGCTGTGGGACCGGGCTCTCGCGCAGCTGCCGCTGCCCGTGGCCATCTACGACCGCGACGCGCGGTTCGTGACCTGCAACCAGACGATGAGCCAGGCCATGGGCCTGGCGCCGGAGGAAATGCGGGGCCGGACGCTGTGGGAGATCCAGCCCACCCCGCCGTTCGACGAGCTGGACGCGCTGCAGCGGCAGGTGCTGCTCACCGGTGAGACGGTCTACAGCGAGGAGAAGCCCGCCCGAGCTCCGGGGGAGACCCGCGACCACGCCTGGTCGGCGTTCATCTCCCCGCTGAAGGACGAGGCCGGCGGCGTGCACGGGCTGTCGGCGCTGGTGGTCGACACCACCGACCAGTTCTGGGCGCGCCGCCGGCTGGCGGTGCTCAACGACGCCAGCGTCCGCATCGGCAGCGCTCTGGACGTGACCAGGACCGCGGAGGAGCTGGCCGAGGTGGCGGTCTCGGGCTTCGCCGACTTCGTCACCGTCGACCTGATGGAGTCCGTCGTCCTGGGCGACGAGCCGGAGCCGTTGACGCCCACCGCGCCGGTCGTCCACCGTCGCGCCGCGCAGCGTTCGGTGCTTCCCGGCTGCCCGGAGTCGGTGGTGCCGCAGGGCGGAATGGACGTCTATCCGCCCGGTTCCCCGCCGTCCCAGGCGCTGCTCACGGGCCAGGCGACACGGCACCGGGTGAGCGACGAGCCGATGCGGGAGTGGCTGCGGACCTCCCCGGCCCGCGCCGAGAGCGTGCGGCGGCACGGGGTGCACTCGGTGATGCTGGTGCCGGTGCGGGCCCGGGGGGTCACCCTCGGCCTGGTGCACTTCGTGCGGCACCGCACGCCCGAGACGTTCGGCGCCGACGATCTGGTGCTGGCCCAGGAGATCGTCGCCCGGGCGGCGGTGAGCGTCGACAACGCCCGCCGCTACACGGGTGAACGGCGGACCGCGCTGGCCCTCCAGCGCAGCCTGCTGCCCGGGCGCCTGCCGGGGGTGGCGGCGGTGGACCTGGCGTACCGGTACCTGCCGGCCGGTTCCGGGACCGGCGTCGGCGGCGACTGGTTCGACGTCATCCCGCTGTCCGGCGGACGCGTCGCGCTGGTGGTGGGCGACGTGGTGGGGCACGGCGTCCGCGCCTCGGCCACCATGGGCCGGCTGCGCACCGCGGTGCGCACCCTGGCCGACGTCGACCTCGCCCCCGACGAACTGCTCACCCAGCTCGACGACCTCGTCATCCGGCTCGACCGGGACGAGGGCCCGGACACCGGTGGCCGGATCGTCGAGGCCTCGGGGGAGGTGGGGGCCACCTGCCTGTACGCCGTCTACGACCCGGTGTCGGGCCGCTGCGCCCTGTCCCGGGCCGGACATCCGCCGCCCGCCCTGGTGACCCCCGACGGCGGCGTGCAGTTCCTGGACCTGCCGGCCGGGCCGCCGCTCGGCCTGGGCGGCCTGCCCTTCGAGACCGTCGAGATCGGCCTCGGCGAGGGCAGTCTGCTGGCCCTCTACACCGACGGCCTGATCGAGGCCCCGGGACGGGACATCGACGTCGGACTCGACCGACTGCGGAACGCGCTGCTCGATCCGGCGGCCAGCCTGGAGGAGAGCTGCGACCGGGTGCTGCGCCGGGTGCCGAACGATCCCCCGACCGACGACATCGTCCTGATCCTGGCGCGCACCTCCGTGCTCGGCTCAGGCGAGGTGTCCACCTGGCCGGTCGCGGCCGAACCCGAGGCGGTCTCGGGCGCCCGCCAGGCGGCGAGCGAACAGGTGGTGGGGTGGGGACTGGAGGACCTGCTCTTCCCCACCGAGCTGATCGTCAGCGAACTCGTCACCAACGCCATCCGTTTCGGCACCCCGCCCGTCCAGCTCCGGCTGATCCGCGGCGACGCGCTCATCTGCGAGGTGTCGGACGGCAGCAGCGCCGCACCGCACATGCGGCGGGCGCGCACCTTCGACGAGGGCGGCCGCGGCCTGCTGCTCGTCGCCCAGGTCGCCGAACGCTGGGGCAGCCGCCAGATCCCCACCGGCAAAACCATCTGGGCCGAACAGCCCCTGCCGCGCTGAGCGCTGCCGCGCTGGGGCCGCGTGCTGCCGCGCTGGGCCCTCCCGCGTTGAGCTCTCCCGCGTTGGGTCCTGCTCCCTGAGCCATCCCGCGCTGGGCCCTCCCGCGCTGGGCCCTCCCGCGCTGGGCCCTCCCGCGCTGGGCCATCCCGCGCTGGGCCATCCCGCGCTGGGCCATCCCGCGCTGGGCCATCCCGCGTTGAGCTCTCCCGCGTTGAGTCCTGCCGCGTTGAGCTCTCCCGCGTTGAGTCCTGCCGCGTTGGGTCCTGTCGCGCTGGGCCCTGCCGCGCCGAGCCTCCTGTGCTGAGCCCGGGAGCGCCGCGGCGCCCGGCGTCGCGCTCCCCGAGCCGGCCGGCGCCGCGGGCGCGGCCGGCCTCGGGCCCGACGGCGACGCGCTTGTCCCCCCGTCCGGCAAGGACTACCGTGCCGCGGTGGATCTCTTCTCACGTTCCTGGACCGCGTTGCGCACGGCGGTCGCCGACCTCCCCGACGCGGAGTTCGACCGGCCGTCCGGTTGCGCCGGCTGGCTCGTGCGGGATCTGGTCTGCCATCTGGTCATCGGCGCGCAGGACGTGCTGATCACCCTGGTCACGCCCGCCGACGCCGAGCCGACCGTGGACGCGGTCGGCTACTGGAGCGTCGTCGAACCCCCGACCGGCGAGGACCCGCTCGACGCGCTGATCCCGCGGCTGGCCGCCGCCTACGGCGAACCGCGCTGGCTGAGGTTCCACTTCGACGACGTCGGCGCCGCGGCGGGCCGCGCCGCCGAGCTCGCGGATCCCGCCGCCCGGGTGAGCACCCAGGACAAGGTGCTGACCGTCGGGGACTTCCTGTCCGCGTACGTCCTCGAGTGGACCCTGCACCACCTCGACCTGATCGCGGGTGTGCCGTCGGCCGCCGAGCCGCCGGCCGAGACCCTGGCGGCGGCCCGCACGTTGCTGGAGGGGATCGCCGGAACGCCGTTCCCCGCCGCGGTCTCCGACCGGGACGCGCTGCTGGTCGCCACCGGCCGGCGCCCGCCGACCGACGCGGAGCGGGCCGCGTTGGGCGATCTCGCCGCGCGGCTCCCGCTCAGCATCGGCTGAGCGGGGCCGGGCCGCGTCGCGCGGGCGTCACGCGGACGTCATGCCCCGCGCCGCTCAGGCTATGAGCGAGCAGAAGCTCCCGGAGACGGACAGCGGGTGGGTCTCGCGCACCAGGACGACCTGGCAGAGATAGGCGGCCGTGGTCGTGGTGTTCCACACCTCGTAGGGACCACTGCCCTCCGCCCAGGTCACGACCTCGCAGCCGGCGCCCTCGATCGTGCCCGACGAACCTTCGCTGATCTCCGTGCAGTTGATGAGGCCCTTGTCGGCCTCCTGGGCGGCCAGGGCCGGGGCGGCGGTCAGGGACAGCGCGAGAGCGGCACCGGCGGCCGCGGTGATCCGGAGGAGGTGCTGAGCCTTCACGTCGACTCCTTGAGTGTCGGGTGCATGCCATCCCCATCATCTGACGCCGACTCACCTTTGGCCACAGCGTCACCGACTCCCGGACCACGGCGCCGATGAGGACCGCCGCGACGGTTTTTCCTCCCACGGCTGGTCTGGATACGGACCCGACCCGTCGACCACACCGGAGCATCCGATGTCCCCATCCCCCCTTCCCCAGCTTCCCCGGACCGCCGTCGTCACCGGCGCCACCCGCGGCTTCGGGCGCGCGATCGCCGCCGCCCTGGTCGCCGCGGGCACCCACGTCGTCGGCATCGCCCGCCACGAGCGCGAGCTGAACGGGGTACGCGACGAACTCGGCGACGACTTCACCCCCGTCGCCGCCGACGCCACCGGCGAGACGCTCGCCCAGGACCTGATCCGCGCCCACCGGCCGGGACTGCTCGTCCTCAACGCCGGCGCCGCACCGCACATGACGCCCGTGCACGAGCACACGTGGGAGACCTTCAGCCGCCACTGGGAGACCGACACCCGGCACGTCTTCGGCTGGACCCGGGCGGCGCTGCGGGAGCCGCTGGCGCCGGGCAGCCTGGTCGTGTCGATGTCCAGCGGCGCCGTGCTGGGCGGATCCCCGCTCAGCGGCGGCTACGCCAGCGCCAAGGCCGCCATCCGCTACCTCAGGGGGTACGCGACCGACGAGTCGCAGCGGGCCGGCCTGGGCATCCGCTTCGCCACGCTGCTGCCCAACATGAGCCTGGACGGCGGCATCGGCTCGGTGGCCGCGGCGGGCTACGCGGCCCGCCTGGGCGTGGACCGTGACACCTTCATCCGGGACCGGGGACCCGTGCTCACCGCCGACCAGGTCGGCAAGGCCGTCGTGGAGCTGGCCGGCGACCCGGACAGCGCCCCGGAGTACCGGGTCGTCGGCGGCGACGGGCTGAGCCCGCTCGACTGAGCGACACCGCCCCCACACCGCCCGACACCGCGCCCAGGAGGAGAAGCCACGATGCCCTCGAACCCCGAGTTCGCCGCCGCGACGGAACGGTTCCGGCCGGAACTGCTCGCGCACTGCTACCGGATGCTCGGCTCGATCCACGACGCCGAGGACCTGGTGCAGGAGACCTACCTGCGGGCCTGGCGGGCGTTCGACCGGTTCGAGGGCCGCTCCTCGGTGCGGCGTTGGCTGTACACGATCGCCACCCGGGCGTGCCTGACGGCGCTCCAGACGCGCGCCCGACGCCCGTTGCCGTCGGGCCTCGGCGCGCCCGCGGACGATCACCGGGTGACCGTGACGCCCCGCGACCCGTCGGTGCCGTGGCTCCAGCCCGCACCGGACGCGCTGTTCGGCGGCGACGATCCGGCGGCGGTGGTGGCCGGGCGGACCGGGGTGCGGCTCGCGCTCATCGCCGCGCTCCAGTTCCTGTCCGCCCGGCAGCGGGCCGTTCTGACACTGCGCGACGTGCTGGGGTTCCGGACCGCCGAGGTCGCCGAGATCCTGGACACCACCGACACGGCCGTCGACAGCGCGTTGCGCCGGGCCCGAGCCCGCCTGGCCGAGGCCGGACCGGTCGAGGACGACCTGGCCGAACCGGCGGAACACACCCGCCGGGCCCTGCTCGACGACTACGTCGCCGCGTTCACCCGGGCCGACGCGGACGCGCTGGTGCGCCTGCTGCGGGTCGACGTCGAGCTGGAGATGCCGCCGACCCCGACCTGGTTCACCGGCCGCCGGGCCGTCGTCGGCTTCCTCGCCGGCCGCGTGCTGCGTCCCGACCGGTGGCGGATGGTGCCCACGCGCGCCAACGGCCAGCCCGCCGTCGTCGTCCACCACCGCGCCGCCGACGGCCGCCACGAGGCCCACGGCGTCCAGGTCCTGACCCTGATCGGCGCCCGGATCAGCCGCATCACGGCCTTCAACGACCCGGGCCTGGTCCCCACCTTCGGCCTCCCGTCCGTGCTCGCCCTCAGCGGCGGACCGGCTGGAGGCGGGTGACGCGGTCGAGGTCGCCGACCAGCAGGTCACGGTGGCTGATGCTGAAGTCCCCGTTGAGCAGGTCCGTTCCCGGGCCGTAGCGCCGGCCCAGGACGGTGGCGGGGAGGAAGCCGCGCAGCCCGTGGCGCGTTCGCTTCGGGTAGTCGACGGGTTCGCCCCAGCCGGCGGCGGCCTGGTCGGTGGAGAGCAGGACCCAGTGATCCACGGGCACGGAGGCGTCGAGGTCCGGCGCCGCTCCGGTGTGGCAGTCCAGCGCCGGCAGGGTCAGCCGGTCCGGGTCGAGGGGTGGATACCACAGCAGCAGGGGCTTGGCGCGTTGCGCGTCCGCGTTGTCGAAGCAGCACACGGCGATGGTGTGGTCGGGGAAGTGGTCGGCGTAGAAACGCAGGAGGTCGGGGTCGAGGTCGGGGCGCCGATGCGGGGGCACCCGCCGGAGCGCGGCGGGGATCGCGGTGGGGTCGGCGGCCAGGAGCACCGTGTAGACGTCGTGGTCGAAGACCTGGACGGGCTGCGGTTCCGCGCCGCCCATCCACACCAGGTCACCGGCTCCGCCGGGGACGGCTTCAACGGCGGCGACCATGCGTTCCAGAACGTCGCCGGCCTTTCCGACGGCGAGAAACTGCTCGGGGGTGAGCCGTCTGGTGGGCAGGTGCACCAACATGGCGTTCGGTCCGCCCGCCAGGTTGACGGCGGTGTTCTGATAGCCCAGCACGTGAATGAGGCCGTGTTCGGGATGGCACTGCCGCCCGCAGTACACGATCGTGCCGGAGAACCTGGCCTCAGCCGTCGATATGCACATGACGGGAAGCTACCTCCCCGTCCGGCGGTGCACGGAGGCCTGCCCGCGCCGAGGCCGTCCGGTGTCCGGCCCCGCCGTCCCGGGCAGATCCGTGGTGGGACGCACAGCGCCGCCCGCGCCGCGGAGCGGGCGGGCCGACGGCGGCGAGGGGTGGGTGGGCATGGCTGCGGAGTTCCCGCGGCGCGAGTACCGCGCGATGCCGAACGAGCGCAGGTGGCAGATCGCCGGCGTGGCGGTCACCGTGGCCGCACCGGTGATCGGCTCCTGGACGTGGCCGACAGCGGACGGATTCTGGTGGCTCGGGCCGCTGGTGACCTGCTGTGGCCTGGGCGTCTTCGCCTGGCTCGTGCGCGCCGTCCGGCGATCCGGAACGACCGTCGACGAGACCGGCATACGTGTGCGGGGCATCCTGCGCGCCACGCGGCTGCGCTGGGACGAGATCCTGGACATCCGCTCCGTGAGCGTTCCCGCGGACGAACACGGCCGGGGCGTCGCCACCCACGCCTACCGCGCGGACGGTTCGCTCGTGACCCTGGCACATCTCGACGGTCTCCAGCCGGCCTACCAGCGCGAGCTCGAACTCGTCAGGGAGCGCTGGGAGGAGCTGCGCGGGCCGGGCACGAGACCCCTGACGGACGCCGAACGCCACCACTACGTGGTCCGCCGGCGCGCGCGGTTGCTCCGCGTGACCGGACTCGGAATTCTCGTCTCCGTGCTGCTGGTCGGTCTCTGGGTGTGGCTGGGCCTGACGGTCGGCTGACCGAGCCGGGCGAGGTCACCGCCCGACGGGGCGGCGAACGCCGCACAGGAGAGCGCCCCGGATGATCAGGACAGCTGGGACGGCTCGTCGGGGAACCGGCCGCAGAGCCAGTTGCCCGGTTCCGCCGGGTCGTCGCTCATCCAGAACTGGCGCCACAGCAGCGCGAACTCCTCGCGGCTGAGATGCCCGTCGTCGTCCAGGTCGAGCAACTCCCAGACGCCCGTCATGTCCACCGACTGCCCGTTCCACGTCTCGACGAGCCTGCGGTGTTCCT
Source organism: Streptomyces sp. B6B3 (assembly GCF_039871525.1). Classification (NCBI taxonomy): domain Bacteria; kingdom Bacillati; phylum Actinomycetota; class Actinomycetes; order Kitasatosporales; family Streptomycetaceae; genus Streptomyces; species Streptomyces sp. B6B3. Next base: position 112,215 of record NZ_JBDPLU010000008.1, read on the forward strand.
CCGGGGATATGGTGCCGTCGCGGTCGGCGTCCACGGCGTCGAAGACCGTCTCGGCCGTCGCGGTCACGTCCGCGACCATGGCCGGCAACCTGTCCACGAGCGAGAGCACGTCGCTCAGGCTGACCGCCTCGCCCCCGACATCGCGCAGCGCCGCCCACCACCCCATCAGCAGCGACTCCACCCGCGCCCGCAGCTCCGTGCCCGGCTCCACCCCCGGCAGCCGACTCCAACGGGCCACGAGCGCCCGGAAGTCGTCCTCGCGCAAGCTCCCGTCGCCGTCCACGTCGAACGCGGCGAACATCCCCCTGAGCTTCCGCTCCTGAAACGCGCTGGCCATGAGCGGCCTCCCTCGACGCCGAACCGAACCATGGACCGCCCGCGACGATCCGACGGGGCAGCGGGCGGCGTGCCACTCTAGGCTGGCGCACACCCACGTCTCCATGGGCACATGGGCGCGAATATTCACTCGGAAGAGGGATGTTGAGTCGGTGCGGGTCGCGAGAGTGTGCGCGGGCCCTGAACCGGGAAACGCCTCCGACGCACCCCGGCTCTGGGCATCACCGCGCCTCTTGGGCACGATGAGGCCATGCGTCCCTTCCGCTTCCTCACCACGGTCGACGAACTTCCCGACGGACCCGGCCTGGCCGCCTTCGCGCGTCGTGCGGAGTCGCTGGGGTACAGCGCCCTGATGGCCCCGGACCATCTCCTGGCCCAGTACGCGCCGGTCCCGCTCCTCGCCTCCGTGGCCGCGGCGACCGAGAAGCTGCGCGTCGGCACCTTCGTGTTCAACAACAACCTGCGGCATCCCGCGGTCCTGGCCCAGGAGCTCGCGACGGTCGACCGACTCTCCGGCGGACGCCTGGAGATCGGCCTCGGCGCCGGCTGGAACGAACCCGAACACGACGCGATCGGCATCCCCTTCGAGCCCGTCGGCACCCGGGTCGGCAAACTCACCGAGGCCATCCAGGTCGTCAAGGGCTGCTTCGGCGACGAGCCGTTCTCCCTCGACGGCAGGCACTACACGATCACCGACTACGACGCGCAGCCGAAGCCGGTCCAGCGCCCGCACCCGCCGATCTTCATCGGCGGCGGTGGAAGGCGACTGCTGACGCTGGCCGCCAGGCAGGCACAGATCATCGGCCTGGCACCCCGGCTCGGGAGGGACGAGCGGGGCCTGCCGACCCTGGACGCACCGAGCATCACCCTCGCGGCCACCGAGGAGAAGATCGGCTGGGTCCGCGAGGCGGCCGGCGACCGTTTCGCGGAGCTCGAGCTGAACAGCTACCCGACCGGCGGCCCGACGGTCCTCACCAGCGACGCCCGGGGCGAGGCGGGTAAGCGGGTCGCCGAGCTCCGCGCGCGCACCGGCGTCGAGCTCACCGTCGAGGAGATCATGCAGTCCCCGCACGTGTTCATCGGTTCCGTCAAGGAACTGACGCAGAAGTTCGTCGACCTCCGCGACCACCTCGGCATCAGCTCCTTCCTCGTCGACGACATGGAGACGATGGCCCCGATCGTCGAGGAACTGGCGGGACGTTGAACGGGGCGTTGAACGGGACGCTGAGCGGGACGTGACAGCCGCAGCAGGCCAGGCGCACCGCCGCTGGCGTGCCCGCGAGGCACCCGACGGTGACTTCGTCCTGTTCGGCGACGGTTCCCTCGTGGTGATGGACCTCCTGCGTCTTCGCCCGCCGAGCGGATCCGAGGAGCCACGGGCCGAGCGGTGGCAGTGGGTCGAGCTCCTGCGGGCGACCGAGTGGAGCGCGGTCAACTGGGTGGACGTCGACGCCGTGCTCGCCTCGCACGCGCACGCCGGAAGCCGTGCCGTGGCGGGCGAGTCGTGCGCGCACGGGAGCATCGGCTACGTCGCCCTGACCCGGGCCGACGACGAGGACGCCCTGGAATGGCTCGCGGTCTCCCGATGGTCCAACCCCTTCTGTGAGGTCGCCGTCGACGAGACCACGGTGACCGCCGTCAGCACCGCGGGCCGCGTCTGGGCCTTCCCTCGGAACGCGCCCCAGCGGGTGGTGATCACCGAGGACCTCGCCAACCCGTGGCGTCTCTGACTCCGACTCAGTTCTCGGAGTCGTGCCAACCCTCGGCGACGATGAGCGCGGCGTCGGAGGGGCGCTCGCTGTCGAACACCAGGGCGTCGTCGCGGAGGACGCGGACGCGGTCGACGTACACGCCCCGCCCGAGGTAGTCGGCGTCGGTGCGGTACGTCCACCTCAGCCGCGTGGTGCCGGGCGGCAGGTCCGCCGTGGCCCGGAGCCAGCGCCGGGCCGCGTAGCCGTGCACGGTGCCGTCGGACTCCCAACGGTGCCCGCCGGTGCGGGTGCGGAGGGCGAGCGGTACGGGGCGGAAGGTCCCGGCGTCGTCCGTGGCGGCCTCGACGGTGACGGTGTCGTTCTCCGGCTCGGTGTCGTACCAGAGGTCGAAGCCGACCGTCGTGCCGGTCGCGGCGGGGACGGTGAGCCGGGCGGCGGTGGCGTCCGTCATCCCCGCGAACCACGCGCTGCGGCGCGGGGCAGAACTCACCGGCAGGGAGCGGGCGAAGGCGCGGGCGGGGCGGCGGCGGTAGACGCTCTCGGTGCCGCGCTCCCGGGTCGGGTGCACGCGGTTGGTGAGGAGGACGAACACCATCCGGGAGACGGGATCCACCGTGACGCTGGTGCCGGTGTAGCCGGTGTGGCCCGCGGTCACCGGGGAGCAGAGGGCGTCCATGAAGAAGCGCTGGTCGACCTGCCAGCCCAGGCCGCGCGGGGACGCCCCGATGTCGGCGTTGTGGTTGGTCAGGACGGCACGGACGGTGTCCTCGGCAAGGACGCGGGTGCCGGCGTAGTGCCCGCCGTTCGCCAGCATCTGGGCGAAGACCGCCATGTCCGAGGCGGTGGAGAAGATGCCGGCGTGGCCCGCGACGCCGCCGAACGCCCAGGCGTTCTCGTCGTGGACGCTGCCTCGGATCATGCCGCGCCCGGTCCACGGCTGGTACTCGGTGGCGGCGATGCGGGAAACCAGGCTGGACGGAGGGTTGAACCGCGTGTCCGTCAGACCCAGCGGGCCGGTGACGCGGTCGGCGACGAGGGCGTCGAGCGGGTCGCCCGTGACGCGTTCGAGCAGCACGCCGAGGGTGATGAGGTTGAGGTCGGAGTACTCGTAGCCGCTGCCGGGTTCGCGCTGGAGGGGCGAGTCGTAGATCGCGGCGAGGCGGGCCTCGTTGTCGGGCAGGTCCGCGTAGAGGTTGAGCCACGAGACCAGCCCCGAGCGGTGGACCAGGAACTGGCGCACCGTGACGGCCGCCTTCGCCGGATCGGTGGCCGCGAACTCCGGCAGGTAGTCGGCCGCCGGCGCGTCGAGGTCGATGACCCGCTGCTCGCTCAGCTGGACGGCGACGGTGGAGGTGAAGAGCTTGGTGACCGACGCCATGTCGAAGAGGGTGTCGGTGGACATCGGCACCCACTCGTCCTCCGGCAACTCGACGGCCGTGGCGGTCTCCTCGTCCCAGGAGGCGTAACGCAGCGCGTGGCCGCGGGCCTCGTGCGCCACGATCACGCCGTCGCGCACCGCGATCAGGGCGAAGCCGGGGATGTCGGGAAGGGCGGCGGCCTCGTCGGCGATCCGGGCCACGTGCTCGGGGAGCAGCCCGGCCTCCTGCGCGGTGCCGGGGCGCAGCGGGCGGGAGTGGGCGGGGAAGCGGATGTCCTCGGGCGTGGTGGTCGGCGGGCCGGCGCGGTGGGCCTCCCCGGCGACCGGTGCGGCCTGGGCGCCGGGGGTGGCGATCCCGGGGAGCGCCGGCCCGACGGTGGCGAGGCCGGTGAGGCCGGGCAGGCCGTAGAGGAACTGTCGCCGTCTCATCGCGTGGTGTCGCCTCTCGTCTCGGCGCCGGTCTCGGCGTGGGGGTCAGCGGTGGGTCTCGGCGCCGGTCTCGGCGTGGGGGCGTCAGCGGTGGGCCTCGTCGGTGGGTCTCGGCAGGAGGTCTCCGCGCCGGAACTCAGCGCCGGAACTGCGCCGGGACGCAGCGCCGGAACTCAGCGGTAGAGGAGGTAGCCGCGGCGCAGCCTGCGGAACGCCGCGAGCTCGTCCTGCCAGATCCGCGGGATGTCGCCGGGATCCGCGCCGTCCTCGACGGCGAGCCGGACGCGCGAGTCGCCGCTCAGCTTGTCCAGCCAGAAGGCGCCGTCGCCGTCCTGGCTGCGCCAGCGGTACTCGGGGAAGAGGCGCCACTGTTCGGTGATCATGGTCAGCGCGGTGAGGATGGGATCGTGGGCGTCGACGTCGGTGACCTGGACCTCCACGCCGCCGCACGTCTCGGCCTGCCACTTCGAGAACGTCGGCGTGAAGTACGCCTCCCGGAAGCGGACGCCGGGCAGCGCGCGGGCGTTGAGCGCCTGCTCCCAGCGATGGTCGATGCCCGGCGCGCCCAGCAGCTGGAAGGGGAGCGTGGTGCCGCGGCCCTCGGAGAGCGCCGACGCCTCGAAGTAGCAGGTGCCGACGTAGAGTTCGGCGGTGCGTGGGGTGGGCATGTTGGGCGACGGCGCGACCCAGGGCAGGCCGGTGTCGGTGAAGCGCTGCGCACGGCGCCAGTTGACCAGCCGCTCGACGTGCAGGTCCGTCCGGCGGCCGCCGGTGGCCTCGGGGACGAACACGTCGTTGAACAGGCGCGCGAGTTCGCCGACGGTCATGCCGTGCTGCTGGGCGATGGGCTTCAGGCCGACGAAGCTGGAGTACTCGGCGTGCAGGACCGGCCCGAAGGCGTCGCGGCCCGAGAGCGGGTTGGGGCGGTCGAGGACGACGAAACGCAGGCCGAGGCGTGCCGCCGCCTCCATCGCCAGGTACAACGTCCAGATGTAGGTGTAGAAGCGGGAGCCGACGTCCTGGATGTCGAAGACGATGGTCGTCAGCCCCAGGTCCGCGAAGTGCGCCTCCATCTCGGCGGAGTCGTTGTAGGCGTCGTAGACGGGCAGGCCGGTCTTCGGGTCGGTGAAGAAGTCCTCGCCCTCGCCGGCCTGTGAGGTGCCGCGGAAGCCGTGCTCGGGACCGAAGACGGCGTGCAGGTCGACGCCGCCGTCCGCGACCATGACGTCCACGATGTGGCCGAGGTCGCGGTCGATGCCGGTGGGGTTGGAGATGATGCCGACGCGTTGTCCGGCGAGCGAGGCGTAGCCGCTGGCGCGCAGGGACTCGAACCCGGTGCGCACCGCGCCGTGATCCGGCCGGGCCCGGTCGCCGGCGTGGACGGGGGAGCTGGCCGCCAGCGGCGCCAGGGCGGCGGACGTGACCAGGAGGTCTCTGCGACGCATCGTTTCTCCACGCGGGTCGGGTGGGGCAGGGGTGGGTCAGGGGTAGGTCAGGCCGTGGCCGAGGGGGAAGAGCGGGGTGTCGGGGTCGTCGGCGACGGGGACCATCACCGGCAGCGAGCCGCCGGGATCCGTCTCGCCGAACAGCACCCGGGTCGCGGCCTCCAGCGCCACCGGCACGGTGGAGTACGTCGCCAGATGGGTGCCGGCGCGGGGGTAGTGGGCGATGTCGTACGGCAGCCCCGTGGCGATGGTGACGACCGGCTTGCCGGTGGCGATCAGGGCGTCGACCAGCGCGGCCTGCCCGGGACGCGCCGCGGCGTCGTTCGTGGTGACGACGATCGTGTCGGCGTCCGCGGCCGCCGCCACCGCGGCGTCGATGGCGGCGGGGTCCGGGTCCGCACCCGCGTGCTGGCTGGTGACGGTCACGTCGCGCTCGCCGATGCGCGCGGACAGGGCCTCGGTGGCGGACCGGCTCGGTCCCGACCCGGCCACCAGCACGTTCTGGCCGCCGGCGGAGAGCGGGAGGACGGCGTCGTCGTTGCGGACGAGGGTGGTGGTGCCGTCGGTTATCTCCTGGGCGGCGCGCTCGTGGTCGGCGTTGCCGACGACCTCGGGGACCCGGTCGGGATCGGCGAAGGGGGCGGCCACGATGCCCTGCTCCCGCTTCAGCGTCAGGATGCGGCGCACGGACTCGTCGATGCGCTCCTCGGTCAGCTCACCGGAGGCGACCGCGTCCAGCACGGCGTGGTACGCCAGGTCGAGGTCGGGCGGCATCAGCAGCAGGTCCACCCCGGCCTGGAGCGCCCGGACGGGCACCTCCGCGTCGGGGTACGCCTGCCGCACGCCCTCCATCAACAGTGAGTCGGTGATCACCACGCCGTCGTAACCCAGCTCCTCGCGCAGCAGGCCGGTGACGATCGGCTCGGAGAGGGTGGCCGGGTCGCCCGACGGGTCGAGCGCGGGGAACTGCAGGTGGCCGGTCATGATGGCGCCCGCGCCCGCCTCGACCGCCGCGCGGAACGGCGGCGCGTCGATCTCCCGCCACTCCTCCAGACTGTGGTCGACGGCGGGCAGCTCGTCGTGGCTGTCCTCGTCGGTGTCGCCGTGCCCGGGGAAGTGCTTGGGGCTGGCGACGACGCCGGCCTCCCCGCCCGCCTCGTGGCCCTCCACCTGCGCCGCCGTCAGCTCGGCGACGGCCTGCGGATCGCCGCCGAAGGAGCGGATGCCGATGACGGGGTTGGCCGCGTTGACGTTCACGTCGGCGTCCGGCGCGTGGTTCATGGTGATGCCGACCGCGCGGAGCTCCTCGGCGGATATGGACGCCGCCTCGCGGGCGTCGGCCGCCGAGCCGGAGGCGCCGAGCGCCATGCTGCCGGGGAACAGGGTGGCCGGTGCGCCGAGGCGGGTGATGGCGCCGTGCTCCTGGTCGGTGGTGACCAGCAGCGGTACCCCGGCGGGCTGGTCGACGGCGGCCCGCTGGAGGCCGTTGGACAGGCCGACGACCTGCTCGGGGTTGTCGAGGTTGTCCGACCAGCCGAAGTAGATGACCCCGCCGAGGTCGTAGCGCTCGACGGCCTCCCGGCCGTTGTCCACCCCGAGCCACTCCTGGTTGGCGGCCACGTCCTCCTCGCGCCGGGTGTCGGCGGTCTCGCCGTAGACGTAGGTGACGAAGAGCTGCCCGACCTTCTCCTCCAACGTCATCGACCGCAGCGTCTCCTCCACCCAGCCGTCCCGCGCGGGCTCGGACTGACTCCGCGGGGTGGTCGACGGAGCGGACGGAGCGGAACACCCGTCACCGGAACAGGCGGTCACCGCCGCCGTCACCAGCGTCAACCCGGCGGTCACCACGACCATGGCGAGGCGTCCGCCGTTTCGGGAAAGGACCATCGCGCACTCCCTGGCATGGCTCGGCGTGGGGGACAGGAGTGAACCACCGCTCCTCGAAGCCTGGCGTAAATCGCCGCCAAATCAAGAGGCCCGCGACGGGAAGTTTCTCCCTGGAGCGATACGAGCGCCCAGACATACACCAGAACGGTACATGGGCTAGCCTTGGTACATGTCCATGAAGCGCACGAACGTGTACGCCGACCCCGAGGACCTGGCGATCATCAAGGAGGCGGCCAGGCGCCGGGGCGTGAGCGAGGCCGAGATCATCCGCCAGGGGATCCACCTCGCGGCCATGGCGAACCGGGTCTGGGACGAGCCGCTGTTCTCGCGCACCTTCGAAGGGCCGGGCCGTACGCCGTCCAGGGTCGAGGTTCGTGACGCGGTCGCCGACGCCGTCCACCGCGAGTCGGACCCCGGAACGGCACCGTGATCATCGTCATCGCCGACACGTCCGGCCTCCTGGCGGCCCTCGACTCGGCCCACCCGGAACACGGGGCGGCGAACGAGGCGATCATGGCCGCGGGACTCCTGATCATGTCCCCGCTCCTGCTGGCCGAGCTCGATCATGTTGCCACGCGCGCACTCGGCCGTGAGGCCGCCCTCAGCGCGGTCGACGACATCCGGCGCTGGATGCGAGGGGGCCGCGTCGTCGTTCCGGAGATCACGGAGGGCCACCTGGGCTCCGCCCAGTCGATCCGGGCCCGCTACCGCGCCCTGGACCTCGACCTCGCTGACGCGGTGACCGTGGCCCTGGCCGCCGACTACGACACCGACGCGATCCTCACCCTCGACCGGCGCGACTTCCGCGCGGTGCGCCCGATGGGCCACCACAAGGCGTTCCGGGTACTGCCCGACGACCTTCCGCTCTGAGCCGGATCCGACGGTCGCCACTCGTACCCCTGTCGGGCATGACATCCGCGAGGGCTCGTTCGACCATCGCGCGAGGTGTCGCTGTCGACCGTGGGCGGCGCCCAGGGCTGGTCGAAGCGTGACGCGACCACCGCGACCGGTGGCGCTTGACGTGGACGATGGCCGCCTCGGGGGCCGAGCTGAGGCCGCCAGTGCGCCGGCGCATTGCACATGGCTACGAGCGCCCCCTGCGGGCGCCGCGCGCTCTACCGGCGCCCCCAGGCGGCGGAAATGATGAGCACACCTCACATGAACCTGGTGGCCCGCACCCCTGCCCTCGGCCAGGCGGACATGCGGCGGAAGGAGCCCATGGTGTTGCTTCTCATCTCCCCGGACAGCGTGGAGGAGGCCCTCGACTGTGCGAAGGCGGCGGACCACCTTGACATCGTCGACGTCAAGAAGCCCGACGAGGGCTCGCTCGGCGCCAACTTCCCCTGGGTCATCAGAGAGATCCGCGAGGCGGTCCCGGCGGACACACCGGTGTCCGCCACCGTGGGAGACGTCCCGTACAAGCCCGGCACGGTGGCTCAGGCCGCGCTCGGCGCGGTCGTCTCCGGCGCCACGTACATCAAGGTCGGCCTCTACGGATGCACGACGCCAGACCAGGGCATCGAGGTCATGCGCGCGGTCGTCCGGGCGGTGAAGGAGCATCGCCCCGAGGCGCTCGTCGTCGCCTCGGGCTACGCCGACGCCCACCGGGTCGGCTGTGTCAACCCGCTCGCCGTGCCCGACATCGCCGCCCGCTCCGGCGCCGACGCGGCCATGCTGGACACCGCCATCAAGGACGGGACGCGGCTGTTCGACCACGCCCCGCCGGACGTCTGTGCCGAGTTCGTCCGGCTGGCCCACGCGTCCGGTCTGCTCGCCGCCCTCGCGGGCAGCGTCAGCAAGACCGATCTCGGTCCGCTGACCCGGATCGGCACGGACATCGTGGGTGTGCGCGGAGCGGTCTGCGAGGGTGGCGACCGCACTGCCGGGAGGATTCAGCCGCGTCTGGTGGCCGCCTTTCGGGCGGAGATGGACCGGCAGGCCCGGGAGCACGCGGCCGGCGTCCCGGCCTGACGTGCCCACCGGAGACATGCCGACCTCTGAGCCCGACCGCGTCCCCGGAGGCCGGGCCGCATGTTTCGCCGTCGTCGACCCGGCCACCGGGGAGACCTTCGACGAGGCCCCCGACCAGCATCCGGACGACTTGGACGCCGTGGTCGGCCGGGCCCACCGGGCCTGGCACGGCTGGCGCGCCGACCCCGCCGCCCGCACCACGGCGTTGCGCGTGGCGGCCGACACCGTGGAGAAGGCCGGCGACGACCTCGCCCGGTTGCTCACCCGGGAACAGGGCAAGCCCCTGGCCGAGTCCTACGCGGAGATCGCCCGTACGGTGGCCCGCCTGCGCTACTTCGCGGACCTGGCCCCGAGAACCCGGCGGATCACCGACGGCCGGCCCGTGCACAGCGAGATCCGCTGGCGATCCCTCGGACCCGTCGCCGCGATCGTGCCGTGGAACTTTCCCCTTCAGCTCGCGGCGGCGAAGTTCGCACCCGCGCTCGCGGCGGGCAACACCGTGGTCCTCAAACCGTCCCCGTTCACCCCCCTCGCCACCCGGCTGCTCTGCTCCCTCCTGGCCACCGTCCTGCCCGAGGACGTGCTGACCGTCGTCACCGGCCACGAACCCCTCGGCGCCCGCCTCGCCTCCCACCCGGGCATTCGCCACGTCACCTTCACCGGTTCGGTGCCTACGGGGCGGTCCGTCGCCGAGGCGGCGGCGGCCCCGCTCGCCCGGGTCACCCTGGAGCTGGGCGGCAACGACGCCGCCGTCCTGCTGGACGACGTCGAGGTGGACCGGATCGCGGACCGGCTGTTCTGGGCCGCGTTCCGCAACTGCGGGCAGGTCTGCATGGCGGTCAAACGCGTCTACGCCCCGGCCCGGCTCCATGCCGAGGTCGTCGAAGCCCTCGCCCAGCGCGCGAGGACCGTCGCCGTCGGGCCCGGCCTCGACCCGGCGACCCGGCTGGGCCCGGTCAACAACGCCCCCCAGCTGGCCCGGGTCGAGCGGCTCACGAAGCAGGCCGCGGCGGACGGCGCCCGGGCGGCGGCCGGCGGCCACCGCATGGACGGCCCCGGCTACTTCTTCGCGCCCACGATCCTCACCGATGTCCCGCCCGGCAGCCCGGTGGTGACCGAGGAACAGTTCGGACCGGTCCTGCCCGTGTTGCCGTACCGAAGCCTCGACGAGGCCGTCGACGCCGCCAACGGCACCGGCTTCGGACTGGGCGGCTCCGTATGGGGCACCGATCTCGACCGGGCCGAGGCGGTCGCCGACCGGCTCGAATGTGGCACGGCCTGGATCAACCACCATGCCGAAACGTCCCTCGCCCAGCCCTTCGCGGGGGCCAGGAACAGCGGTGTCGGCGTCGCGGGCGGACTGTGGGGGCTGTACGGCAACCTCCGGCCGTTCGTCGTCCACCGTCCGCAGGAGCCGTGACGATGAGGTTTCGGGCCGCCGTACTGCGCTCGTACGAGGACCCGTTCGCGGTCGAGGAGGTGACCCTGCGCACGGAACTCGCCGTGGGGGAGATCCTCGTCGAGATCGCGGGTTGCGGGATGTGCCGGACCGATCTCGCGGTCCGGCGATCGGCCGGCCGCAGCCCGCTGCCGGCGGTGCTCGGACACGAGGGGTCCGGGGTGGTGGTGCGGACGGGCGGCGGCCCGGACACCTCGATCGGCGTCGGTGACCACGTCGTGCTGAGCTTCGACTCCTGCGGACACTGCCCGAACTGCCGTGGTGCGGCACCCGCCTACTGCGACTCGTTCGCCACCCTCAACCTCTTCGGGGGGCGCCAGGAGGACGTGCCGCGGCTCACCGACGCGACCGGGGGAGCGCTGGCCCCCCGGTGGTTCGGCCAGTCCTCGTTCGCCGAGTACGCGCTCGTCCCGGCCCGCAACGCCGTCCGAGTGGACCCCGCACTGCCCCTCGAACTGCTCGGGCCGCTCGGCTGCGGCTTCCTCACCGGTGCGGGAGCCGTGCTGAACGCCTTCGGGGTCGGACCCGGCGACACCCTCGCGGTCTTCGGCGCGGGAGCGGTGGGCCTGGCGGCCGTGATGGCGGCCACCGCCGCCGGCGCGCTGACCGTGGCCATCGACAGGCATGCCCAACGACTGGCCCTTGCCGAACGGTTCGGCGCGATCCCGCTGTCCGCCACAACGGCCGGACTGCCCGAGCGAATCCGGCGGCTGACCGACGGCGGCGCGCGGTACGCGCTGGACACCACGGCCTCGTCCCCGCTCATCAACGGGGCGCTCCAGGCGCTCCGCCCCACCGGCAGCCTCGGCCTGGTAGCGCGGCTCCACACCGCGCTGCCGCTCGACCCTGGCACGCTGGACCGAGGCCGCGGCATCCGCCACATCAGCGAAGGGGACGCCGTACCCGGACTGCTGATCCCGCTGCTGACCGGGCTGTGGCAGACGGGGCGCTTCCCCTTCGACGAGTTGATCCGCACCTACCCGCTGGCCGACATCAACGAGGCCGAACGGGACTGTGACGCGGGCCGCGTGGTCAAACCCGTCCTGCTCCCGTAACCCCCTCACCCCCGCCAATGGAGGAAACATGGTCGGCATGGCCCCGCGGCACCCGGACGTGGCAGGCGTGGACCGAGGCGTGGGTCTGACCGCCCTCCTCGTCGCCGCGGCACGGGCGATCGAGACCCACCGCCACGACAGCCTGGCCCAGGACACCTACGCGGAACACTTCGTGCGTGCCGCCCCGGCGTGCGCGGACTGGCCGGTGCGCATCCAGCAGGTCCCGGACGGGGACGACGACCCGCTGTGGGGGCGCTTCGCCCGCTACTTCGGCCTGCGGACTCGGGTCCTCGACGACTTCCTCCTCCGGTCGGTCCGCGCGGGCGCTCGTCAAGTCGTCCTGCTGGGTGCCGGGTTGGATACCCGAGCCTTCCGGCTGGGCTGGTCCTCCGACTGCGTGGTCTTCGAGATCGACCGGCCGGGCGTCTTGGCGTTCAAGCACCAGGTGCTCACCCATCTGCCGGCCACCCCGCGGGTGAGGCGCGTCCCCGTGCCGGCCGACCTGTGCGCCGACTGGACCACCGCGCTGACCACCGCCGGCTTCGACCCGGCCGCGCCGAGCGTCTGGCTGGCCGAGGGACTGCTCTTCTACCTGCCGAGCCCCGCGGAGACGCGGCTCATCGACACGGTGGACCGGCTGGCCACCGCGGGCAGCGCACTGGCCTTCGAGGCCAAGCTGGAGAAGGACCTGCTGCGGTACCGCGACAGCGCGATCTACACGGCGACGCGCGAACAGATCGGCATCGACCTGCTCCATCTCTTCGACAAGGACCCACGACCCGACTCCGCCGGCGCCCTGACGGCCATGGGCTGGTCCATCCGGGTCCACACCCCCTTCGACTTCACCCACCAGCACGGACGCGGCCCTCTCCCCGAGCCGAACGACGCGCTGGAGGGCAACCGGTGGGTGTTCGCACACAGGCCCCGGCCATGACCTCCGCCCAGCGCCGCCATCCGGTACACCGCCCGGACCTTGCCGTGACCGCCGTCGTCACGAACCGGTCAGGGGGTGCGGGGTTTGCCGAACTCCTCGATCAACACGGGATACTGCTCCCCGCCGTGTCCGGCGGCGATCGCGCGGTCGGCCATCGCCTTGATCCACCTCGGCAGTTCGGCGTTCACCCCCACCGCCTCGCTCTCCGCGATCAGGTGATCCATCGCGCGCGCGTCGGTCTCCAAGGCCGACACCTCGGCCGGGAAGGAGCCGCTGTCGATCTGCTCGGCGTATCCAGGCAGCCAGGTGGCCACGACGGTGGCAAGCTGCTGCGCGAACGGCGCATACGTCGCGGCGTCGATCCCGGCCGTCCTGAGCAGGGCGGTGCCCTGAAGCCAGGCGTTCAGGACGCTCCACATCATGGCCAGGCCGGCGACGTCGTACAGGGACGCCAGCCCGTGGTCCGCCCCGAGGTAGGTGAGGGTGCCGAGCGCGTCGAGCGCCGGCTTGTGCGCCTCGAAGTCCGACCGCGGCCCGCTGTGCAGGATCACCGCTTCGGGCGTCCCGATCGCCGGCGGGATGGCCATGACGGCGCCGTCCAGGTAACGGGCACCGCGCCGCTCCGCCCAACGGGCGGCTTCCCTGGCCTGGGCGGAGTCGCCCGAGGTGAGGTTGACCAGCGTGGTGCCGGCCAGCTCGACATCGCTCGCGCCGAGCAACTCGTACACGACCTGGTAGTCGGCGACGCAGATGATCGTCAGGGAACCCGTCCCGAGCGCGTCGCCGACGGTCGGCGCCAGCCGCGCGCCCCGGGCCACCAGCTGGTCGGCCTTGGACGCCGTACGGTTCCACACGGTCGTGGGATGCCCGGCCTTCAGGAACGCGCCGGCGGATGCCTGACCCATCGGTCCGAGTCCGATGACGGTAACGGGTGTATCGGCTCTGTTGTTGTCGTCCATGGCACGATCGTCAACGTTGATGCCGGTGTGAAGGTCAAGCGAAGCTCAAGCGAGGTCTCGATGCGGATCGGGGAACTGAGTCGACGGACGGGCGTCAACGCCCATCAGCTCCGTTACTACGAGGCCCACGGCCTGCTCGAGGCGGGCCGCCGCACGAACGGCTACCGCGAGTACGACGAGAGCGCCGTGCTGCGGGTGAAGCAGATCCGGCACCTGCTGGGTGCCGGTCTGTCCTCCGAGGACATCGCGTACCTTCTGCCCTGCGCGGTCGGAGAGACTCCGGAACTGCTCGGATGCCCCGAACTGCTCGCCGCGATGCGGTCACGGCTGCAGCGACTGGACGATCAGATGAACAGACTCGCTCAGGCCCGCAGCGCCCTCGCCACCTACATCGACGCGGCCGAGCACCTGGGCAAGGAGACCTACCCACCCTGTGCCGATGCCGACCTCAAATCCTCGGCCTGAGCGGCCCGTCGTCCACGAGACCACCGTCGACGCCCTCGGCCTGGCCACGAACCTGGGGGATACGGAGCAGCACGCTGCACCGGGTTGGCAGCGACATCCTCATGCTCCTTGCTGAGGCGGAAAGGTCGGACCGCCTTAGCGTCGGTTCAGGAGCCCCGTCCTGTTGTTCGTGCGCGGTGAGTCCCGTCTGACGGGACTGCACGCGCACGATGTCCCGGTGATCAACGACCACATCCCCAGGACGGCCCGCCATCACCCGGCCAGGCCAAAGGCGGGCCGGCTGAGAGACGGACTGACAGTGGCGCCGACGGCGCCCTCTCTGCACCTCCCACTATCACGCGGCTACGATGCCTCCGGGATGCAACTTTGGGGGCGGTTGATGAGAATTCGTATCAGCATGGACGGGGCGGGCGCGGCCGAAGAGTTGCGCTCGTTGCGTGAATGGCTGAACGACACCCCCGAAGTCAGCCGGAACGCGATCATCTCCTGGGAGGCCTCTCCGCCGAAGGCGGGGCGGATGGGCACCGGGGCGATGGACTGGATCCAACTGGTCACGGGCAACGCCTGGAGCGCGGCCAGTTTCGCGTTGGCCTACGTGGCCTGGCGGCGCAGCCGCCGCGCCACTCCCACGGCGAGGATCGAGCACGACGGTGTCGTCCTGTCCTTGGACGGCGCCGACGACGAGACCATTGTCCGCATCACGCGCGCTCTCACACAGGAATAGCCGGACGTGGTACTCCCCGATCCCGACCGATCACGTGCTGTCCTCATCGGCGTCAGCAAGTACCGACACTTCGGCTCTCTCCCAGCCGTGCACAACAATGTGACGGCACTTAACGGGATGTTGACCTCATCCTTGTCCTGGACGCTGCCACAGAAGCACTGCACGGTCGTCCGCGACCCCAGGACGATCCCCGACGTTGTCGCACCGGTGGCGAAAGCGGCGCAGGAGACGACCGATACGCTCCTGGTCTACTTCGCCGGACACGGCTTCACGGACCCTGACGACGGCACACTCTGCCTGACGCTGGTCGACTCGCGGGCAGGCGAAAGCTACACGACCGTCCCCTACAACGAACTGCGCAAGCAGATTCGTCACGCCGGCACCCGTGCCCGGAGGCGGATCGTCGTCCTCGACTGCTGCTACGCCGCCAGCGCCTTTCCCCGCATGGCAGACCCGCGGACCGGGCTGGCGGATCTGGCCGCTGTCGAGGGCACGTACGTCATCGCGGCGGCCGGAGCCACCCAGGAAGCGCTGGCCGAGGACGGAGAAGGTCATACAGCCTTCACCGGCGCGCTGCTGCGTCTGCTTCGTCAAGGCATTGCTGGGGGCTCCGAGTTCCTGAGCCTGGACACGGTCTTCGTGCACCTGCACGCGGAGATGCTCGGGACGTCCCGTCCGCTGCCGCGCCGGATGGTCAGGGACTCCCCCGGAGACCTGGCGCTGGCCCGGAACCCGGCCGTTTCCCCGCGGGCCGCAGCGGAGCGACCCAACCAGATGACGGAGGATCCCCAGCCGGAGCGCCCGGTCGTTCCGCCAGCCGCGGGACGCACGTCCTTTCATCGCGTCGCCCCTCCCACGCCAAGGGGGTCGGTGCGCCGGTCGCGGTTCCCCTCGGCCAGGTCCATCCCACGTGTCCGACCCGCCCGAGGCCATTCACGAGGCAGGGACACAACGCGGTTCGCCCGCTTCCTCGTGGCCGGACTATCCATGCTCGGGTTACTGGCTCTGGGCCCGGCCACCCCCGCCCCGAATCCGTTCGGTGGTGCGGAACGTCGGGTTCTCTTCACCGATGACGAGAACAATGCCGATTCGGTGAAATTCAGCCCGGACGGCACCAGGATGGCCGTCCTTGACGTCGATGGCAGCACTGATCTGTGGGACCGGCCGGGGCGCCCGCGAACCGTTGCCTTGTCCGGCACGATCCAGCTGTGGGATCCCGTCACCGGTGCGCGCGTCGGCGGACCCATCCGTACCGATCACGCCCTCGATGTGATGTTCAGCGCGGACGGCACCGCACTGCTCAGCCGTGACGACATGGAGGACATGCTCCAGACGTGGAACACCACCAGCGGCGAGCGGATCGGTAATCCCATCATTACGGACGCTACCCCCCAAGGACTCAGCCGCGACGGCACCAAGCTGACCACCTCGAACGTCGATGAGGCGGGTGGCACACTTCAGCTGTGGGATACCGCAAGCGGCGAACAGATCGGCGAGGTCTCCATCGGGCCGGATGCCAGCTGGGTCGTCGGTCCTGACACCATCGTGGCCGTTCGATACCCGAACTCACTGGAGTTGTGGGACCTCGCCACCGGCACACCGGTCGGTGACCCCATCGACACCCAACACGCCCTTGAACTCGAGTTCAGCCAGGACAACTCCCTGGTGGCCGTTGAATACCCGAACTCACTGGAGCTGTGGGACCTCGCCAACGGCGAACAGGCCGACTTTCCCAACGACAGCTACGTCCCGCGCCTCGTGCTCATCCAGGATGGAACCGCGCTGGCCACCCTCGACGACGATGCCCGACTCCAGCTGTGGGACCTCGACACGGGCGGACCGGTCGGCTACCCCGTCGACACCGACGCCCCTGCCGTGGCGTTCAGCCCAAACAACGCCACGTTGGCCACCCTCGACGACGACGCCCGATGCCAGCTCTGGGACCTCGACACCGGCGAGCAGATCGGCGACTCCGTCGAAACCGGGGACGTGGTGTTCACCCAGGACGGCACCATGCTGGCCGCTTCCGCCCGCACCGATGGCACGGTGGAGTTGTGGCAGTGGCCCCCGGGCTAGTGTCCTGACCCAGGGAACCCAGCGGGAACCGGAGTGGAATCCTCCGGCCACCAGGGCGACCACGCGTGAAGTAACCACCTAGCTTAGGAGTGGGTACGGGCGAACGAGAGACCGTGAGCCGGAGCACGGCGGCGGGCCGCCACGAGTCCCTCACACGGCTGAGCGTTCTCGGTCCGTCCGCGAGATCCGCATACTCTTCGTCTTCGCCCCCGTCCGGCGGCGGTGCTCCTGGTCGCGGGCGACAAGGCCGGCAACTGGCGAGGCTGGTACTCGCCGATCTTGGAACCAGGGAGTACGAATGAACGCGGTCAGCTGGGAGGAGACCAAACGCAGAGCACGCGACCGTCGCGAAGCCGCTGGGCCGCCCGTGCGGTCCCCGGAGCAGAAGCGTGAGTCGATGGATCGGCCCGTCGCCGAGGTGCACGGCGGTCCACCCGAGCCGGTCAAGCGATGAGGCCGCATCCGTCCTAGCCGCGGGCCCGGTTGCGGGCCTTGCCGAGGAACCGCACTCCGCCGGTTCGTGGCAGTAGCTTCTTCAGGTGATCGATTCTCTCCCGCCCGGCGGCGCTGTGCTCGACGACGACGAACTGAATGCCCGTTGGGCGGACGCCTGGCGGCCGGAACAGGTCGCGGAGCGTTTGAGTGGCGTCGATGTGCCCTGGTACATCGCGGCGGGGTGGGCGCTGGATCTGTTCCGCGGGGACCAGTCACGGCCGCACGGCGATCTGGAGATCGCGGTTCCTGCGGCGGGGTTCGCGGAGGTCCGGGACCGCTTCCCCGAGTACGTGTTTGACGCGGTGGGCTCGGGGCGGATCTGGGCAGCGGCGGAAGCTGACGCGCTGGCGGTCACGCACCAGACCTGGCTGCGGGATCCCGCGAGCGGTCAGTTCCTGTTCGACGTCTTCCGCGAGCCCCACGAGGGCGGGACCTGGATCTGCCGGCGCGACAAGCGTCTGCGGCTGCCGTACGACACGATCATCGAACGGACGGCGGACGGGATCCCGTACCTGACACCAGAGCTGGTGCTGCTGTTCAAAGCGAAGGCACCGCGCCCCAAGGACCAGACGGACTTCGACGCGACCCTGCCGCTCCTGAGCCGGACGCGCCGGAACACCCTCAGCGGCTGGCTGAGGCGCGTACACCCCGGACACCCCTGGCTGGAGGAACTGACGCCTTCGTGACGCGGGCCGGCTTCCGCTGGTCCGGAGCGGGAACGCTCAGGGGACGTCGATCGCCAGGCACTCCTCCTCGCGGATGCTGCATCGTGCCAGCCCCGTCGGGCTTCCGTCGGTGTGCAACTCGGCGAGCAGCAGGTCATCGTCCTCCCAGGTCATGAGGAGGAGTTGCCGGTTGTCGGGTGGCTTCAGTGTGAGCTGTCGGCTGCCGTCGACCGTCTGCGCCGTGATCTCGGGGATCGTCTGGGACTCGCCGCCCCAGGCACCTCCGTACCCGAGCCAGGTGCCGGACGGATTGACCTCGACGTCTTCGCCCGGCAGCGTCCGCAACCGACTCAGCGTCCCCGAGTTGGTGGCCTCCGCCAGGTATGACGCATCGCGCTCGCCGTCCCTGGTGCTGTCGAACACGATCAGACCGGCGGTGGTGCTGCCCTGCACCCACTGGTCGGGCGCGGTGGTGTCGAGGTCGACAGTCTCGTTGCCCTCGGCCGCCAGCCACATCAGACGCCGGCTGTCACTCTCGAGGAAGACCTTGGTGTCCTCGGTGACCGCGACGACGCCGAGAGCGTTCGGATCGCCCGGCCCGGTCGCATCAATCTGCAGCGTGTTGACCGTCTCACCGGACTGCGTGTCGATGAGCAGCACCTGCCCGCCGTCCTGCGTGGTGCCGACCGCCAGCAGTCTGCCGTCGGGAGAGAGCCGGGGCTGCAAGATCACCGTGCCGGAGATGGCGTGTTCCTCGGCACCGGTGCCCCACCACCAGGTGTCGTCGTCGCGCTGCGCGGCCCAGGCGCCACCGGCCTGGTTCACGGTCCACCAGGTCCCGGGCAGTTGCTCTCCCCCGACGTACAAACGGCCGTCGAACACGTAGGGTACCGTCGGCGCGTCAGCAGTGAGGGGACGGACAGAGGGCCTCTCCGTGGCCGATGTCGCCGGCTGCGGTCTTCCCCCGTCCCGGTACGACAACACCACGGCGACCGCGCTCACGACGACGAGGGTCACGGCGGCGGCGACCAGCAGTGGCCGCCAGAGACGTTGGCTGCGGACCGGCTCCCGCGGCATGGGCGGACGTACCGGAACCCGCAGGTCGGAGGCAACCTCACGGAACTCACGCCTGAGGATCTCTTCGACGTCGACGTTCATGTTAGTTCTCCCTCCCGTCGGTGCGTTCTGAGTAGAGGGCGGCTCGCAACGCCTTGAGTGCGTGATGTGCGGTGGACTTCACGTTGCCGCGGGAGCAGTCGAGGACGTCGGCGATCTCCTGCTCGCTCAGATCCTCGTAGTAGCGCAGCACGATCACCGCGCGCTGGCGCGGCGGCAGTGACTTCACATGCGGCCAGAGCATCAACCGGTCCTCGGGCGCGTGCGGTGGCCGCGCGGCGTCGGGCTCGGGCGGGGTGTCGGTCAACAGCTCCAGCCGCCGCTTCTTCGGGCGGCGGCCCGACAAGAACACGTTGGTGAGCACGCGCCGCAAGTACGCGTCCAGCGAGTCCGACCGGATGACCCGCGACCAGGAGCGATACGCGTTCAACAACGTCTGCTGAGCGATGTCCTCGGCGTCTGCGTGGTTGCCGGTGAGCAGGTACGCGCTGCGGTACAGCGACGGCCAGATGACGCCGGCGTACGCCTCGAACGTCGGTGCGTTCATGCTGCTGGTCTCGGTGTGCATTGTCTTACGCCCCCCTTCATCTGGCCTGACTCCGGAGACGGTCATAAGGTTGGGTCAGCCGCGAGTGGCCCTGAACAGATCGACCCAGGCCAGCAGCGAGCGGACACGCACGGTGAGCGGCCTGGGCGAATCACAGAGAATCGTTGGTTCTGGCCCGCGGCTGTTGACACGCGGCCGGACTGGTCTGCGTGCACGGGGAATGGGCTGGTGGACATGTGCCCCGCACGCGACGGTCGGCCGTCCTGCCGCCGCAGATGCCGGCCGCGACGGTGGTGTTCCGGCACCGGCCGCAGCGGTCCTCGGATCCGGGGCGGATGTCCACCCGAGTCAGGGAGGGCGTGACCGCCACCGGCATCCTGCGCGGAGGCGGCGGCGGGCGCTGGACTCCACGGTGTTCGACGACGCGGTGGCCGCCCAGGACACGGTCACCCAGCTGATCTCGGCAGTCCGCCGGGTGATCCGAGAGGCGCCCGGCGCTGCCGACGTCGCCGCCGCGTACTGCACCGCTCACGACCAGGCCCACCGCCGCAGCTGCGCATGGAGCGGACCTGGCCCTGGGCCTCACCACCAGCTGGAAGCGGATCAATGACCTGACGACCCCGTCCGGCGCCCACACGCACCGAGACGGGGGAGCCCGTACCCCTCGAGCCCGTGGAAACCCGGCGCGGACCGCGGCGGCGGCGAAGGCCCCGCCTCAACCGAAGTGGAACACAACGGGTGAATCGCGGGACCGATCGGCGACCGGACCTCGCTGACGCATCGAGGCTGATGTCCGGCACATCGGTCGGCGGTGCCCCCTCATGTCAGGGAAGTTCCGTGTAGGCGGCGAAGCCGGTGAACACGTCGATGTTTCCGCCGGCCACCCAGAGCCGTCCGGCATCGGCGTCGGCACTGGTCAGCACGACGGCGTTCGTGGTCGGACTCGCGACCTGCACCAGGCGTGGACGCTCGGCGCCGAGCTTGGTCGTGAGCACCAGGGGGGTCGAGGCCCAGTCAGGATCGAGTTCCTCGCCGACGACGACGGGCTGTCCCTCGGCGATCGTCACGTCGTAGACCTGTGCCGAGACGTTCGGCGTCCGCACCTTGCTCCACTCCGTGCCGTCGTAGTGCCAGGCGATCGGCCGGATCGCGCCGTCGGTGGGCTGATGACCCGCCGCCCAGATGTCGGTGCTGTCGACAGCGGCGATGCCGCTCAGGATCTGCGATCCGTCAGCGGGGAACTCGTCGACCATGGT
Organism: Streptomyces sp. B6B3; assembly: GCF_039871525.1. Lineage (NCBI taxonomy): Bacteria > Bacillati > Actinomycetota > Actinomycetes > Kitasatosporales > Streptomycetaceae > Streptomyces > Streptomyces sp. B6B3. The sequence goes on from NZ_JBDPLU010000008.1 coordinate 133,124, forward strand.
CCAGGAGATGCCGTCGAAGTGTGCCAGGCCGGGGTTGAGCGCCAGCCACGCGTCGTCGGGCGCCAGCACCGTCAGGCTGTTGCCGTTGATCGCGCCCTCGAGACCGTCGGCGTACTCGGTCCACTCGCCGTCGGCGTACTGGTACACGACAGCGGGTTCGGCGGAGCCGATCCGAGCCCAGCCGGTCACCCAGACAGTGCCTTCCGCATCGACGACGACGTCGTCGAACGCGCCGATCTCCGCCGGGCTCGGGATCTCCGCCCACGTCGCGCCGTCCCAGTGCGTCACCAGAGGACTGGTCGTTCCCTCGTCGGAACCGTCCCAGCCGACCGCCCAGACGTCGTCGGCAGCGGCGACGGCCACCCCCACCAGGTTGTCCCCCGAGACGTCCGGCGTCGCGTCGGTCCAGGCGTCGCCGTCACGACGCAGCGCCACCAGCCGCTCGCCGTTCTCGGAGCCGACGGCCCAGGCGGTACCGTCGGCGGCGTCGACGTCCTCGATCATGAGGCCGGGCTGGCCGATCGGCGTCTCGGTCCAGGTGTACGGATCGACGCTCGGCGCTGCCGCGCTCGAAGCTGGTATCCCCAACATCGCAGCCCAGACGAGCGTCAGAGCCGAGGCTCCGATCGCCCACCGCAGGCGTCTAGCCGGCAGACCTCGATCTTCGATCCGCGCTACCGTCACGTTCGACATCCACACTCCACTGATCACAGGCACGTCCGGCGACGGAGCCTTCTGAAGTTATTGATGCGGCCGCAGGGGCTGTCGGTTGTGCGTGGTAGCAAAGGTGTTGGGTCTCCACGTTCGTTCTCGCGCGCCAACGTGCATGTAGAAGTCGTGGTCTGGCGCTCGCCCTTGGCGGGGCCAGCGACCACCAGCCAGTGGACGCCGGGCGCCGGCGTCCGCGTGTGGGGGGTGGCGTGGTCGAGGTGGTCCTGGACGTCCTTGGCGGTGGCGCCGTGGGCGTAGAGGAACATGGCGGAGGCGGCGCGTAGGTCGTGCCAGCGCAGGTCGGGGCGTCGCCCTGCCGCCGCGTGGCGTACGTCCCTGGCGCTGCGTACCGCCGTTTCCCGTGGGTGTAGCGAACCGCCACCGGCCCGACGGCAATCGATCAATCCCACCTCGTGCCCGACGCCGACGCACACTTGCCTCCCGCCTCCGTAGCCCGGCAATCAGCCATGGCTGGTCCATCACCGCAACGGCGGTGCGGGCCGGCTTGTGCTTGGTCTGAGGCAGCTGGGAGGAGACCAAGCGCAGGGCACGCGAGCGTCGCGAAGCCGCTGGGCTGCCCGTGCGGTCCCCGGAGCAGAGGCGTGAGTCGATGGATCGGCTCGTCGCCGAGGTGCGACCCACCGACTTGCCGAGATCCGCCGGGAACAGGCCCTGGCACAGCGAGCGGTTGCCGACGCCATGGGCGTGTCCGCTTCCCGAGTGTCGGCGATCGAACACGGAGACGTCAGCCATACCGCGCTGGCAACGCTCCGCTCCTACGTAGAGGCCCTCGGCGGCCAACTGCGCGTCGTAGCCGACTTCGTCGACGCGGAGTTCACCGTCGCCTGACCTCATCTGGCACGCGGCTCACGAACCGGCCTGGACAACACCACGGCCCAGGTGGGGGATTGGGTCCCTGACCTGGGCCTTCAACGTTGGAGCGGGCGACGGGAATCGAACCCGCGCTCTGAGCTTGGGAATCACCGCGCCCCTCGGTCCTCACAGCCCACCTGGCCTGGCCAAACACCGCCCGGCGAGCACTCCTGGCCCACCCGCGGAGGCCCGTGGTTGACCCCGATTCCCCACCCCATCGGGCACCCATCGGGCACGGTCTCCGGGGGAGGCGGGCGGCTCGCCCGCTGTCTCCACTGCGCTCCAGGCGGCGAGCCTACTCGTCGAGTGAGCTGAGGACGAGCAGGGCTCGGACGGGGTGAGTCGGCGATCGAGACATTGGCTAGTCAGGCTGTTTGACCAGCATGGTTCTGATATTCTGAAGCCATGAGAACGATGAGTGCGAGTGAGGCGTCCAGAAACTTCGCCTCGGTGTTGGACCAGGCGGAGCACGGTGAAACGATCGTGATCACCCGCAATGGCAGGCGTCTGGCGGTCCTCGGCCCTGTGCCGAGTGGGAACGGGGCCGAGCTCGCTGACGTACTGGAGCGGCACGCCACGGACCTGGATAAGGACTTCGCGTCCGACGTGATGGGGACCCGGGAACTGCTGACTCTGGAGGACCCATGGGACGGGTGATTCTCGATACCGGTGTCCTCGCCGCTGCTGATCGCGGTCGAGTGGAGTTGGCTGAGCTGCTGCGCACGCGGGACGACGATGTCTCCATTGCCGCGGTCACCGCGGCCGAGTTGCTTCAGGGCGTGGAACTCGCGGGCGACGAACTCATCGCACGCCGCCGCCAGGCGTTCGTCGACGCGGTGCTCGCCGTGGTCCCCGTGGACGACTACACGTTGGACGTGGCCCGGGCGCACGCCCGCCTGCTGGCTCACGTCCGCAGGTCGGGTAAGCCTCGTGGCGCGCATGATCTGATCATCGCGGCGACCGCCGTCGTCACCAACCGGACGTTGATCACCACCGACGTCAAGGCGAACTTCGACGAACTGCCTGGCATCACCGTGGAGGCGGTCGGCCTCCCTTAGCTCAGGGCAGTGGGCGCTGAAGCATGCGGACTCAACACGACCACTGTCTTCACGCTCCAGACCGATTGCGCGTCTCCCCGACGCCGGGGGATCGTGCGCGGTGAGTCCCGTACGACGGGACTGCGCGCGCACGTCGCTCTCGTGGTCGACAACACCCACGCAGGAGCGAGGCCGCCTCACCAGATCGCGATGTCACCGAGTGACCAACCGCGCGGCGGTACTTCTGACCCCTCACAGGCACGCGACCCTGGATCGGTCCGGACAACACGACGGCCCAGGTTGGGGATTGGGTCCCTGACCTGGGCCTTCAACGTTGGAGCGGGCGACGGGAATCGAACCCGCGCTCTGAGCTTGGGAAGCTCATGTTCTACCATTAAACTACGCCCGCGCGCGCCGGCTGAGCCGGTGGCGTGGGGGTCAGCTTAGCGCATCTCAGACGCGGGTGCGGTGGAAGTTCAGGTAGGACCGGGACGGGGTGGGGCCGCGTTGGTCCTGGTAGCGGGACCCGACGCCGGAGGATCCGTACGGGCGCTCGGCCGGCGTCTCCAGGCGGAACAGGCAGAGTTGGCCGATCTTCATCCCCGGCCAGAGCTTGATCGGCAGCGTCGCCACGTTGGACAGCTCCAGCGTGACGTGTCCGGAGAAGCCCGGGTCGATGAAGCCGGCCGTGGAGTGGGTCAGGAGGCCGAGGCGGCCCAGGGAGCTCTTGCCCTCGAGGCGTGACGCGATGTCGTCGGGCAGCGTGATGACCTCGTAGCTGGAGGCCAGGACGAACTCTCCCGGGTGGAGGATGAACGGCTCCTCGCCCTCCGGCTCGATCATGCGTGTCAGGTGCGGCTGCTCGACCGAGGGGTCGATGTGGGGGTAGCGGTGGTTCTCGAACACCCGGAAGTAGCGGTCCAGCCGCACGTCGATGCTGGACGGCTGGATCATCGTCGGCTCGAACGGTTCGATACGCACCCTGCCCGCGTCGAGCTCGGTTCGGATGCACTTGTCTGACAGAAGCACGCCCCGAGCCTAGTCCAGCGCAACCCCGAGAGGCCGGGAGCCCCGCCGCCACCCATCGGCAGTGTGATCGTTATACGGGTGACGGAGGGAGAAGGACATGTGGTCAGGCAGGGCGGTGGCGGCGTTGGCCGCAGGGGCGTGTGTGGTGGTGGGTGGGGGTGCGACCGGGGCGTACGCGGTGTTGGACGAGCCCGCCCAGGAGGCGGAGCGGTACGCCGAGACGCGGTTGTTGTTCGGGACGGCGCGGCCGGAGGGTGGGGAGCCGGTGAGTGAGGCGGAGTTCCGGCGGTTCGTGGACGAGGTGGTCACGCCGCGCTTTCCCGAGGGGCTGACCGTGCAGCAGGGGTACGGGCAGTGGCGGGACGCCCACGGGGTGGTCGAGGAGGAGGCGTCGTACGAGCTGACGCTCCTCTACCCGGTCGCGGACGCGGAGGCCAGCGACCGGGAGATCGAGGAGGTCAGGGACGCGTATGTGAGGGGGTTCGGGCAGGAGGCCGTCGCGAGGGTCGATGACACCGTCCTCGTCGACTTCTGAGCACCCGGAACGCCCGGAACACCCGGAACGTTCGGAGCGCTCAGAGCGTGCCGAGCTTGACCAGCGCGAGTATCGCCAGGAGTTGGATCGAGGAGGCCGCGAGCGCGCGCGGCCAGGCGATCTCGTGGGATCGGCTGACCATCATGGTGAAGAGCAGGCCCGCGCCCAGCCAGGTGGCCCAGCCGATCACCTGCACCACGGGGTCGGCGCCGCCGAGGAAGAGGGCGACGGCGAGCCGGGGCACGTCGGTCAGCGTCATGATCAGCATGGCCAGGCCCGCGGTCGGCGCCCACAGGCCGTTGCCGCCGAACTGCCGGGCCAGGTTGTGCGTGACCGTGCCGAGCAGCAGCGCGCCGCCCATCATGACGGCGCCCGTGACCAGCAGGTACGGCGCCAGGGTCGAGGTCGTCGTGTCGAGGACCGACTCCCGCGCGCTGTCGAGGCCGAAGACGGCGACCAGGCCGTAGAGGAACGTGACGATGAGCGCGGGCCACCACATGCTGTAGTCCCGCATGCGCCAGAAGGTGGCGCTGGGACGGAACACGATGCCGCTCAGCAGCTCCTTCCAGTGCAGCGGGGGCGGCGGAGGAGCGGGCGGCGGAGCCTGCGGATCGGGGCCCGGCTCGTCGTAGTACCCGGGCCCGGCGGGGCCAGGGCTGCCGTACGGAGCCTGCTGCTGGTACGACGGGTCGCCGCCGCCGTACGGATACGGCTGCGGGGGCTGCTGGGGATGCTGCTGCGGGTACTGCTGCCCGTACGGATCGTCGGGCTGCCTTCGGAAACGGGCCACGCTTACGAACGTACCTTCTCCGGCTCGTCGGCGTCCTTCGTCTTGACCGAGTCCAGCAGCAACTGCGCCACATCGACGACCCGTACGCGCTCGGCCTGCTCCCCACGGGCGTTGACGGAGTCGCTCAGCATCACGAGGCAGAAGGGGCAGGCGGTGGAGACGATGTCGGGGTTGAGGGAGAGGGCCTCGTCGACCCGTTCGTCGTTCACCCGCTTGCCGATCCGCTCCTCCATCCACATCCGGGCGCCGCCGGCGCCGCAGCAGAAGCCGCGCTCCTTGTGCCGGTGCATCTCCTCGTTGCGCAGGCCCGGCACGCGGCCGATGATCTCGCGCGGCGGGGTGTAGACGTTGTTGTGGCGGCCGAGGTAGCACGGGTCGTGGTACGTGACCAGGCCGTCGACGGGGGTGACCGGCACGAGCTTGCCGGCGTCCACCAGGTGCTGCAGCAGCTGCGTGTGGTGGATCACCTCGTAGACGCCGCCGAGCTGCGGGTACTCGTTGGCGATGGTGTTGAAGCAGTGCGGGCAGGTGGTGACGATCTTCTTCGTGGCGGACTCGCCGAACGCCTCGTTGAGCGTCTCCACGTTCTGCTGGCCGAGCTGCTGGAAGAGGAACTCGTTGCCGAGGCGCCGGGCCGAGTCGCCGGTGCAGGTCTCCTCGCCGCCCATGATCGCGAAACGGGTGCCGGCGATGTGCAGCAGCTCGGCGAACGCCTTGGTGGTCTTCTTCGCGCGGTCCTCCAGGGCGCCGGCGCAGCCGACCCAGTAGAGGTAGTCGACCTCGGTGAGGTCCTCGACGTCCTGGCCGAGCACGGGGACGTCGAACGACACCTCCTTGGTCCACTCCAGGCGCTTCTTCTTCGCCAGGCCCCAGGGGTTGCCCTTGCGCTCCAGGTTCTTCAGCATCGTGCCGGCCTCGGACGGGAAGGACGACTCGATCATCACCTGGTAGCGGCGCATGTCCACGATGTGGTCGACGTGCTCGATGTCCACCGGGCACTGCTCGACGCAGGCGCCGCAGGTGGTGCAGGACCACAGCACGTCGGGGTCGATGACGCCGTTCTCCTCCGCGGTGCCGACCAGCGGCCGGTCCAGCACGCCGGCGCCGTCGCCGGTCGCGCCGGCCACGCCCGGGTCGGAGCCGGCGCCGGCGCCGCCGGCCGCGGCGCCCGCGAGCAGGTACGGCGCGGTGGCGTGCGCGTGGTCGCGCAGCGACATCACCAGCAGCTTCGGGGAGAGCGGCTTGCCGGTGTTCCAGGCCGGGCACTGCGACTGGCAGCGGCCGCACTCCGTGCAGGTGGAGAAGTCGAGCAGGCCCTTCCAGGAGAAGTGTTCGATCTTCGAGACGCCGAACTGGGTCTCCTCGCCGTCTTCCTCCTCGTCCTCGAACACCGTCTCGAAGTCGATCGGCTTGCCGCCCGAGGTCATCGGCTGGAGCGGGCCGAGCGCGGGGGCGCCGTCCGCGTTCCGCTTGAACCAGATGTTGGGGAACGCCAGGAAGCGGTGCCAGGCGACGCCCATGTCGGTGCGCAGGCCGAGGGTGATGGCCCAGATCGCGGTGGTGGCGAGCTTGATCATCGCCACCAGGTAGACCAGGTTCTGCAGGGTGCCGGTGGAGAGGCCGTCGAACGCGACGGCCAGCGGGTACGAGACGAGGTACCCGGCCTCGTAGCCTCCGTCGGGCCCGGCCACCCCGTGCAGCGTGCCCTCCAGGGCCCGCAGCACCAGGATGCAGAGGCCGATGATCACGATGACGTACTCGACGAAGTACGCCTGCCAGGCCGTGGAGCCGGTGAAACGGGACTTGCGGCCGGCCCGGGACGGCAGGCTCAGCAGCCGGATGGTGATCAGGGTGAGGATGCCGAGCACGGTCAGCGCCGAGATCAGCTCGACGTAGACCTCGTACGGCGCGAAGCCGCCGAGCACCGGAAGGGTCCAGTCGGCCTCGAAGAGCTGGCCGATCGCCTGGACGATGGTCAGCGCCAGGGTGAGGAAGCCGATCGCCACGAACCAGTGGGCGACGCCGACGACGCCCCAGCGGTTCATCCGGGTGTGGCCGAGGAACTCGCGGGCCAGGGTGAGCGTGCGCCGCCCCGGCTCGTCGGCGCGGGTGCCGGCGGGGACCGGCTGGCCCAGCCGTAGCGAGCGGACGATGTGCGCGACGGCCCGGCCGAACAGTGCCACGGCGACCGCGCCGAGCACCAGCGTGACGACGATGGCGACGAGCTGCATGGCGACTCCTCGAACCTCCGGACGGACGCGAGCTTGCACGATAGCTCAGCTGCGAAGATCTTACTAGTCGGTAACTTAACGGGTCCAGTCGAGGGGTGCGCATGCGCCGATCGCGGGGAAACATGCGCAAATCATCACGAATGTCTTATAGCCGCCCTACGGTTGCCTGGATGAACGGCCAGAGAGCGGATGGCGCCGAGGCGGGCCCGGACCCCGGCGCGGACGCGGCGGCGGGCGATGGTGACGGCGCGACACGCGAACTGACGCGCGGCGGACTCACGCGCACCGGCGTGCTGCGCACGGGGATGCCGCGCGTCGGAATGACGCGGGGTCAGAAGGTGCTGTGGTGGACGCTGCTGGCGTTCGGCGTGCTGCTGGCGATCGCCGCCGGCACCGCGCTGTGGGCGTACCAGCGGCTCGACGACAACATCCGCACCGACCACGCCGCGGCCGAGGCCCTCGACCGGCACGCGGCCGACCGGCCGGCGGCCGGGGCCAACGACGGGCGCAACATCCTGATCATCGGCTCGGACTGGGGCTCGGCCCCGGGCAGCGCGCGGTCGGACACGGTGCTGCTGCTGCACCTGTCTGCGGACGGTGAGCGCGCCGAGATGGTGAGCATGCCGCGCGACGTGGTGGTGGACATCCCCGCCTGCCAGGCGTGGAACGGCGAGCAGCACGAGGCGGCGCGTGCGCAGTTCAACTGGGCCTACCAGTTCGGCGGCGCCGGGTGCACGATCCGCGCCTTCGAGGGGTTCTCCGACGTCCGCATCGACCACCATCTGGTGCTGGGCTTCGAGGGGTTCGTGGACGCGGTCGACGCGGTGGGCGGGATCGAGATCGTGCTGGACGAGGCCGAGCACGACCCGAACGTGGGACACGACCAGCCGGCGGGGCGTCAACTGCTCGACGGGGAGGAGGCGCTGGCGTACGTCAGGGCCCGGGTCTACGTCGGCGACGGCAGCGACCTGAACCGGCTGGCGCGGCAGCAGGAGTTCCTCCACCTGCTCTACGAGAAGGCGCTGAACGACGGCCTGGTCGCCAACCCCACCCGGCTGTACCCGCTGCTGGACGCGATGACGTCGGCCGTGACCGCCGATCCGGGACTCGACTCGCTGCCGCAGTTGTACGGGCTGGCCGAGGACGTCCGCGAGGTGCCGGAGGGCGGGCTGTCCTTCCACACGGTGCCGACGGTGCCGCATCCGAGCCAGGACAGCCGTCTGCTGCTCGACCAGCCGGCCGCGGACCGGCTCTTCGACGCGCTGCGCGCGGACCAACCACTGACGGGCCTGGCCGACTGAGCGCCTGGCCGAACGAGGCCCTGGCAGACTGAGGCGCGATGGCCCGAGGAACGAGCGATTCACGTGAAACCCGGGAGCCCCGCGTCCGGCTGCGCCGGGCGTACGACCCGCCGGAGCGGGCGGACGGCCTGCGGGTGCTGGTCGACCGGCTGTGGCCGCGCGGGCTGGCCAGGGCCGAGGCGCACGTCGACGAGTGGCCGAAGGAGATCACCCCGTCCGCGGAGCTCCGCCGCTGGTATCACGCGGCCGCGGACCGGCAGCGGGCCTGGGCCGAGTTCCGCGAACGGTACCGGGTCGAGCTGGCCGGGTCGGACGCGGCCGGCGAGGCCCTGGAGCGGCTGCGCGAACGGGTGCGCTCCGGCCAGGTGACGCTGCTGACCGCGGTCCGCGACCCGGAGTACGGCCACGCCGCCGTGCTCGCCGAACTCCTCACCGAGCCGGGCGCCCGCCGGGCGACCTCCTGAGCGGCCTACCCGCGGCATGCGTTGAGATGCGGGCCCCGAGGCCGCGTGCTCGCATGGAGAAATGATCGTCAGCATCATTGGCGCCGGCCGCATGGCCCGCGGCCTCGCGACCCGCGCCCTCTCCGGGGGGCACACCGTCCGGCTGATCGACCGCAGTCACAAGAAGGCGGCCGATCTCGCCGACGAACTGCGCGGCATGCTCCTCGGGGCCGACGTCCACGCCTCGGACGCCATCGGCGTGGAGGACGCCGACGTCGTGGTGCTGGCGCTGCCGTACCCGGCCGGCCGTGACGTGGTCGCCGACTACGGGACCGCGCTCACCGGCTCCGTTCTCGTCGATATCTGCAATCCGGTGGACTTCTCCACGCTCGACTCGCTGGTGGTGCCGCCCGGCACCTCGGCCGCCGAGCAGATCGCGGCCGAGGCGGCGCCGGGCGCCCCGGTGGTGAAGGCGTTCAACACCACCCTCGCCAGCACCCTGGTGTCGGGCCAGACCATGGGCCGGCCGCTGGACGTGCTGATCGCCGGAGACGAGCCGGAGGCCAAGCTGACCGTCGCCGAGCTGGCCTCCTCCGGCGGGATGCGCCCGCTGGACATGGGGCCGCTGCGCCGGGCCAGGGAGCTGGAGGGCCTCGGCCTGCTCCACATCTCCGTCCAGGAACCGCTCGGCCTGAACTGGTCGAGCGCCATCAAGATCCTTCCCTGAGAGCAGAGGGGCGGGTGCCCTGAATGCGGTACACCGATGTGCGGTTCGTGACAGAAACAACCAGATTGGGTGCCATGTCTGGTCCAGGGTCAGCGGCGGGGTCGGGGGCGGAGTCGGGGTCCGGGGCGGAGTCGGGGGCGGAGGCGGGATCAGAGCCGACGCCCGGGTCGTCCGGTGGGCCCGCGAGCGGTCCGGCGAGGGGTCCGGCGATGGGGGCACCTCCCAGGCCCTCAGGGCCTGGGGGAGGGTCGGGAGCCGGGTCCGGGCCGGGGTCGGCGGGGCCGTCCCGGCGGCGCCGGCCGGGGCCTCGCCGGGGCGCGGTCTGGACCGCGATGCTGGCCGTGCTGCCGCTGGCCCTGCTGGCGACCTGGGTGGTGCCCACGGTCTCCGGGCCGCCGATATCCGTGGAGAAGAAACGCCCGCGGGCGGCCGAGCGCCGGCCCACTGCGCCGCGCCCGATGATCATCAGCCGGGCCGAATGGGGCGCGGACGACAGCCTGCGCACCGAGCCCGTGACGTACACGGGCGCGCCGCAGGCGGCGTTCGTCCACCACACCGGGCATCCGGACGACTACGACTGCGCGGACGTGCCGGCCATGCTGCGCGCGATGCAGGTCGACCACGTGCTGGGGCAGGGCTGGGACGACCTCGGCTACAACTTCGTCGTCGACAAGTGCGGGACCATATACGAGGGGCGCGCCGGCGGCATCGACCGTTTCGTGCTCGGCGCCCACACCACCGGCTTCAACCACGACAGCGTCGGCATAGCGGCGCTCGGCGACTTCAGCTACGTGGAGACCCTGCCCGAGCCGCTGCTGGCCTCCATAGCGAGCATCGCGGCGTGGAAGCTGAGCTCGGAGAGCGACCCGCTGGGGCAGGTGCGGCTGGTGTCCACGAACGACGCCAGCCGGTACGCCGAGGGCACGGCGGCCGTGGTCGACGTGATAGCCGGGCACCGCGACATCTTCTACACGCACTGCCCCGGCGACCCGCTCTACGCGGCGCTCCCCGACATCCGCGACCGCGTCGTGGCGCTGCGTGCCGAGGCGGCGGCCGCGGCGGACCGGTCGGGCGACTCCCCGGCCTCGGCGGAAGGCGCCGAACCGGACCGGACCACCCAACCTGACGACCCCACGGAGTCCGCCGAGTCCTACGGGTCCGCCGAGCCCGCCGAGCCCGAGGGGTCCGACCAGACCGCCGGGCCCGTCGACCCCGACGACCCCGCCGGGCCGGCCCGGCCCGACGATCCGGCGCAGCCCGCCCGTCTGTCCACGGGCGTCCCGTAAGTGCAGGTGCGTCCGCAGGGCCGCCCGCTGCCCGAGCCGCTGCCGCCCGGCCCGGTCGGCAGCGGCGGCCAGCTGCTTCCGCGCTGGCTCCGGGTCCTGCCGCTGGTGCTCTTCGTGGTGCTCGCCGTGCTGGAGCCGGTCACGCCGACCTGGGCGCAGCTGAGCACCCTCCTCGCCGCCCTGCCGCCGCTCGCCGGGCTGATCTACGGGCCGCGCCGGACCGCGCTGCTCGGCGCCGGGGTGGTGCTGGTGCTGGTGCTGCCGAAGACCCGGGCGCCGCACATCAGCAGCGGCGACCTGGCGGCGGTCACCGCGGTCGCCGTGTTCAGCGTGCTGGTCGCCTGGGTGCGGTCGCGGTACACCCGAAACCTGGTGGTGTTCCGCAGCGTCGCCGAGGCCGCCCAGCGCGCGGTGCTGCCGCCGCTGCCGCCCAGGGTCGGCCCGGTGCGGTGCGCCGGCCTCTACCGGCCGGCGCTGCGCGCCACGCTGGTCGGCGGCGATCTCTACGACGTGCGCGCCGGCCCGTTCGGCGTGCGGGCGTTGGTCGGCGACGTGCGGGGGCACGGGCTGGCCGCGGTCGGCACGGTCGCGGCGGTGCTCGGGGCCTTCCGGGAGGCCGTGCTGGACGAGCCCGACCTGCGCCGGGTGGCGGCGCGGCTCGACCGGCGGCTGACGGTGGACGCGGCGGCGGTCGGGGACACCGAGCTGTTCGCCACGGCGCTGCTGCTGGAGCTGGCGCTGGACGACGGCGAGGTGCGCATGGTGAGCTTGGGGCATCCCCCCGCGCTGCTGCTCCGCGACGGCGGCCTGCGGGAGCTGGGGGTGGAGCCGGCGCCGCCGCTGGGCGCCGCCGGCAGGACGGAGTTCCGGGTGACCGCGACGCCGCTGCGGGCGGGGGACGTGGTGCTCGGATACACCGACGGGGTGATCGAGGCCCGGGACGCGCGAGGCGCGTTCTACCCGTTCACCGAGCGGCTCGCCGCCCGGCTCGCGGAGCGGGGCGTGCCCGCGCCGGAGGAGCTGGTGGGCAGCGTCTGGCGGGACCTGGTGGCGTGCGTGGGCGTCATCACGGACGACGTCGCGCTGCTGGCGCTGCGACCCGAGTCCACTTCCGCCGACACCGGCGGCGCACGCGCCGCGTGACCAGCGGTTTCGCCGGGGTGAGCACGGCAGGTGGAAAAGAGTTGAGCCTGGTGCGCTCAGGCTATTTGACGCGCCCCGGTGACCTGATGCACTCTTGAGCCTGTCCCACTCAAGCACCCGAGCAAGCCGCGATCGACGCGAGCGAGCAGCTGGAGGAAATCGACATGGCACGTGCGGTCGGCATCGACCTGGGCACGACGAACTCCGTCGTCAGTGTTCTCGAAGGCGGTGAGCCCACCGTCATCACCAACGCCGAGGGCGCCAGGACCACGCCGTCCGTTGTGGCCTTCGCGAAGAACGGCGAGGTGCTGGTCGGCGAGGTCGCCAAGCGCCAGGCCGTCACCAACGTCGAGCGGACGATCCGTTCGGTCAAGCGCCACATGGGCACCGACTGGCGGATCAAGATCGACGACAAGGACTTCAATCCGCAGCAGATCAGCGCGTTCATCCTGCAGAAGCTGAAGCGGGACGCCGAGGCGTACCTGGGCGAGAAGGTCGCGGACGCGGTCATCACCGTCCCGGCGTACTTCAACGACCACGAGCGGCAGGCCACCAAGGAGGCCGGCGAGATCGCCGGTCTGAACGTGCTGCGCATCGTCAACGAGCCGACCGCCGCCGCCCTGGCGTACGGGCTGGAGAAGGAGGACCAGACGATCCTGGTCTTCGACCTCGGCGGCGGCACCTTCGACGTCTCGCTGCTGGAGATCGGCGACGGCGTGGTCGAGGTGAAGGCGACCAACGGTGACAACCACCTCGGTGGTGACGACTGGGACCAGCGCGTCGTCGACTACCTGGTCAAGCAGTTCCAGTCGGCGCACGGCGTGGACCTGGGCAAGGACAAGATGGCGCTCCAGCGGCTCCGGGAGTCGGCGGAGAAGGCCAAGATCGAGCTGTCCTCGTCCACCGAGACGACGATCAACCTGCCCTACATCACGGCCTCGGCCGAGGGCCCGCTGCACATGGACGAGAAGCTCACCCGGGCGCAGTTCCAGCAGCTGACCTCCGACCTGCTGGAGCGCTGCAAGACCCCGTTCCACAACGTGATCAAGGACGCCGGCATCCAGCTGTCCGAGATCGACCACGTGGTCCTGGTGGGCGGCTCGACCCGGATGCCCGCCGTCGCCGACCTGGTGAAGAACCTGACCGGCGGCAAGGAGGCCAACAAGGGCGTCAACCCGGACGAGGTCGTGGCCATCGGCGCCAGCCTCCAGGCCGGCGTGCTCAAGGGCGAGGTCAAGGACGTCCTGCTGCTCGACGTCACCCCGCTGTCCCTCGGCATCGAGACCAAGGGCGGCATCATGACCAAGCTCATCGAGCGCAACACCACGATCCCGACCAAGCGCTCGGAGATCTTCACCACGGCCGAGGACAACCAGCCGTCGGTGCAGATCCAGGTGTACCAGGGCGAGCGCGAGATCGCCGCGTACAACAAGAAGCTGGGCATGTTCGAGCTGACCGGGCTGCCCCCGGCGCCGCGCGGCGTCCCGCAGATCGAGGTCACCTTCGACATCGACGCCAACGGCATCATGCACGTCTCCGCCAAGGACCTCGGCACCGGCAAGGAGCAGCGGATGACCGTCACCGGCGGCTCCGCGCTGCCGAAGGACGACATCGAGCGGATGATGCGCGACGCCGAGCAGTACGCGGAGGAGGACAAGCGCCGCCGCGAGGCCGCCGAGACGCGGAACCAGGCGGAGCAGCTCGTCTACACCACGGAGAACTTCCTCAAGGAGAACTCCGAGAAGGTGCCGGCCGAGGTGAAGACCGAGGTCGAGACGGCCATCTCCGACCTGAAGGAGAAGCTGAAGGGCGAGGACACCGGCGCCATCCGCGAGGCGTCCGAGACGCTCGCCGCCACCAGCCAGAAGCTGGGCCAGGCGATGTACGCCGACGCGCAGGCGGCGCAGTCCGCCGGTGCCGGCGGCGGCGCGGCCGGCGGCCCGGGTGCCGGCGGCCAGGCGGGCGGCGACGAGGACGTCGTGGACGCGGAGATCGTGGACGACGAGAAGCCGAAGGGTGGTGCCGCGTGACTCAGGACCCGCAGGGCTTCGACAAGGAGCCCGAGGTCCCCGACGCCGAGGCGGCCAGCCCCGACGCGCCGGCCGAGTCCGTCGGGGATTCCCCGGCCCACGAAAGCCCGACCACCGGCACCGGTAACGGCGGCGGCAAGGGCGGGGAGGCGTCGGCCGGGGACTCCCCGGCCGGGGCCGGCCCCCGCTCCGAGTCGCACGGCGCCGACGTCCAGCAGGTCGCCCTCACCGCCCAGCTGGACCAGACCCGCACGGCGCTGAATGAGCGCACCAAGGACCTGCAGCGGCTCCAGGCGGAGTTCCAGAACTACCGCCGCCGGGTCGAGCGGGACCGGATCGCGGTGCGCGAGATGGCCGTGGCCAACCTGCTCACCGAGCTGCTGCCGGTGCTCGACGACATCGGTCGTGCCCGGGACCACGGCGAGCTGGTCGGCGGCTTCAAGCAGGTCGCCGAGGCGCTGGAGACCGTGGCGGCGAAGATGGGCCTCATGCAGTTCGGCAAGGAGGGCGAGCCCTTCGACCCGACCGTGCACGAGGCGTTGATGCACAGCTATTCGCCGGACGTCACCGAGACCACGTGCGTGCAGATCCTCCAGCCGGGGTATCGCATCGGCGAGCGGACGATCCGACCGGCCCGCGTCGGGGTCGCGGAGCCGCAGCCGGGCGTGCAGCGCGCCGAGGGCGACTCCAAGGAGGAGCGCGCCGAGGACGAGGACGCGGCGGACGGCGAGCGGTCCGAGCCGGAGAGCGAGCCGGAGCTGAAGGAGAACGGTGGCCCGGACAAGGGCTGAGGCCGCGGCTGAGGCGACGGTGCCCGCCGACGAGCGGGTCGGCGGGCGTGTGGGGAAGGAGGGACGCCGGGGATGAGCACGAAGGACTTCATCGAGAAGGACTACTACAAGGTCCTCGGCGTCCCGAAGGACGCCACCGAGGCGGAGATCAAGAAGGCGTACCGCAAGCTCGCCCGCGAGTACCACCCGGACGCCAACAAGGGCGACGCCCGGGCGGAGGAGCGCTTCAAGAACGTCTCCGAGGCCTACGACGTGCTCGGCGACGCCAAGCGCCGCAAGGAGTACGACGAGGCGCGCGCCCTCTTCGGGAGCGGCGGGTTCCGTCCGGGTCCCGGCGGGGGCGGTCAGTTCAACTTCGACCTCGGCGACCTCTTCGGCGGGCCGACGGGCGGTCCCGGTCCCGGCCCGGGTGGCGGCGCCGCCGGCGGCTTCGGCGGTGGCGGCATCGGCGACGTGTTCGGCGGGCTGTTCAACCGCGGCGGGCCGGGCACCCGGACCTCGCCGCGCCGCGGCCAGGACATCGAGTCCGAGGTGACGCTGAGCTTCACCGAGGCCGTGTCCGGGGCCACGGTGCCGCTGCGGATGTCGTCCTCGGCCGCCTGCAAGACGTGCTCAGGTACCGGCGACAAGAACGGCACGCCGCGCGTGTGCCCGACCTGTGTCGGCACCGGGCAGGTCAGCCGCGGCGGGGGCGGCGGGTTCTCGCTCACCGACCCGTGCGTGGACTGCCGGGGCCGCGGGCTGATCGCCCAGGACCCGTGCACGGTCTGCCGCGGCAGCGGCCGGGCCACCAGCTCCCGCACCATGCAGGTCCGCATCCCGGCGGGCGTCTCCGACGGGCAGCGGATCCGGCTGCGCGGCAAGGGCGCGCCGGGCGAGCGCGGCGGGCCGAACGGCGACCTCTACGTCGTGGTGCACGTCGACAAGCACCCCGTCTTCGGACGCCGTGGTGACAATCTGACCATCACCGTGCCGGTGACCTTCCCCGAAGCGGCGCTCGGTGGTGAGATCAAGGTGCCGACCCTGGGTGGCGGCCCGGTCACCCTCAAGCTGCCGCCCGGGACGCCGGGTGGCCGCACGATGCGGGCGCGCGGCAAGGGCGCGGTGCGCAAGGACGGCACCAGGGGCGACCTGCTGGTGACCATAGAGGTGGTCGTCCCGCGCGAGCTGGACGACCGTGCGCGGAAGACCCTGCAGAGCTACCGCGACGCGGCCGGCGACGAGGACCCTCGGACCGCGCTGTTCGAGGCCGCGAAGGGAGAGTAGCGAGATGGACGGCCGGAACGGACCCGGAAACCCCTACGAACTGACCGACGACACTCCGGTCTACGTCATCTCGGTCGCGGCCCAGCTCTCCGGGCTGCACCCGCAGACGTTGCGCCAGTACGACCGGCTGGGTCTGGTCTCCCCCGACCGGACCCCCGGCCGTGGCCGGCGGTACTCGGCCCGGGACATCCAGCTGCTGCGCGAGGTGCAGCGGCTGTCCCAGGACGCGGGGATCAACCTGGCCGGCATCAAGCGGATCATCGAGCTGGAGAACCAGGTGGCGGCGCTCCAGGCCAAGGTGGCCGAGCTCCAGCAGGCGCTGGAGGGCGCGGCGGTGGCGATGCGCCAGCGCGAGGCCCAGGTGCACGCCTCCTACCGCCGCGACCTCGTCCCGTACCAGGACGTCCGGCACTCCTCCGCCATCGTCGTCTGGCGCCCGGACCGCCGCCGCTGATCGCTTGCCGCGGACCGGGCCGTGTCGCGGCGCCGTGCGGCGCGGCGGACGCACGGGCCCGCGCCCGCGCGCGCTCCCCGCTCCCCGCACGTCGGACGCACCGGTGACGCCGCGCCCTCCACCCACCCGCGCGGTGGACCAGGGCCAGCCCTGCCCATGTGACTCGGTCCGTGCGGCGTTGCCCCTGTGCCTGGTGCCCGGCGCGCTGGTCGGTGGCGGTGTGCACCACCACCGACCGGTCCCGGGCGTCACGATCCGCCGTCCGGCGTCTGCGGCCCGGCGTACCGCCTCGGGGGCGGCGCGGTCCGCGGTCCGGGGTGCGTCCCGTCCGGCCCACCCCGGGGCATGGGCCGAACGCCGGCCCATGCCCCGGGGCGGCACGGGCCGGGCGTCCGGGGCCCCTCGTCCGGCAAGGACCTAGTGGGCGGTGTCCGTGTGCCAGAGCACGGTGCCGTCCGTCGCCCGGATCGACACGTCGCCGTCGACGCCGACCACCAGCGTGGCGCCCGGGTTCCCCGCGGTGCCGCTGGACCACAGGACGTGCCCGAGGAAGTGGAGCACCACCAGGTCACCGTCCTCGAGGAACGCGCCCTCGAGGCCGCCCAGGCCCGCCGTTCCCGACGACCACATGAGCTCCTCGTTCTCGTCCCGGACCGTCAGCTCGCCGGTGCCCTCGTACCGGAACCTGGCCTTCCCCGAGCTGATCACCTCGTCGATCCGCAGCTCCTGCGGCGCCGTCAGCACCCGGTCCTCCGACGGGCCGCCGCCGACCGGGATCTCCCCGTCGGCGAGCATCCGCAGCGCCGTCAGGGACGGCGCGAAGGCGTAGACCGCGCCCTCGGTGCGGACGAACCGCTGGACGCCGATCTGCACGCATTCGGTCGGGCCGATCCGCTCCGCCGGGAAGGCGACCGTGCTGGCCTGGCCGATCACGGTGTCCCGGCCGACCACCTGCTCCCGCTGCGGGAAGTCGTCGCCGTTCACCCAGTTCTTCTGCACGAACTCGAACTGCTGGACCAGGTCTCCCTGATAGGACACGAAGAGCAGCCCGCGCGGGTCCTCCTCGAGGCCCGCCCGGCCGGCCTCCATCAGCCCGTCGCCCAGGTCCAGCGGCGGCCCGTACGGGATGCCGCGGCGCATGATCCGGTGGCCGTCCAGCATGCCCTGCTGGGTCACCGTGCCGTCGACCTCCTCCCGAGCCTTGAGGCCGTCGCGGGGGTTCGTCTTGCGCAGGTGGCAGAAGAGCGGCGTGGTCCGCCCCTCCTGGTCCTCGAAGAAGCTGATGTCGTTCTCGGCCTCAGGGGGCAGCGGCTCCTCCGGCTCCCCGTCGGGGTACACCGCGACGGGCGCGCCCGAGCGCCAGCGGCCCACCAGCCGGGACGCCAGCCAGTGGTCGTCGGCCTCGTCGGGCACCGCGGCCTGCTCCTGGAGCGTCTTGAGCTGGTCGGTGGCCTGCTGCCAGAAGCCGGGCACGTCCTGGGCCAGCCGCCGCACCACCTGGAACGAGCCGTCGGTCATCCAGTCCGGCAGGTAGGGCAGCTTCCGGTGGTCCAGCGCGTAGCCGATGACGAACTCGCCGGCCGGGATCAGCCGGGTGCCCGGCTTGCCCAGCACCTCCACGGGATTGTCCGGATCGGGCTCGTCGAAGCCCTGCACGCCCGGCTGGCTGATGGCGTCCTTGAAGCCGAAGTGCTCCTGGCCGCGGCGCAGGTCCGGCAGGGTGGCGCCCTCCTGTTCGAAGACGACGGTCAGGCCGTGGCAGGCGATCTCCTGCCGCTCCTGGCTCAGTGCCGCGCGCAGTTCCTCCGGCCGGTCGGCGGCGACGGTGAGGACCGCGTGCACCGGGTCGTTGTGCTCCGCGCCGAACAGCCAGTGCTCCGGGTCGCTCTCGTCGAGGTCGCCCAGCACGTCCTTCCGGGAGGCGATGCCCTGGACGAACGCCTGCTGGGTGGTGCCGTCGGGCACGTCGGCGATGGGGCTGCCGCCGACGAGCGTGACGAGGCCGTCGTGGGTGAAGCTGACGCTGCGCCACACGATGGCCAGATCGCTCGGGTCCTGGCCCTGCAGCCGGGTCTTGGCCATCCGGAAGTCCACGTTGAACGCGGCCACGTCCCGGGTAGTGGAGATGCGGCCGTGCAACTGCTTCAGCCACATCCGGGCGTGCCATCGGTCGTCGAATCTGAGGAAGAGCAGCCGGGCGTGGTCCTTCCGGAAGCCCGCGATGATGTCGCCCTGGATCTCGGTGCTCTCGCGCAGCGGTAGGGACGGAGTGTCGGGGGTGATGGTCATGGGCTCTCCAGCGAGACGGGTAAGCCCATCAAGCCGGGCGAACGTGACGGTCCGTCCGAGCCCCGGCGGATATGCGCCCGCAGAACCACTCGTTCGGGCGAGCGACGCACGAACGGGCCGTCCCCCGGGTGGGGGACGGCCCGTTCGTTGCCTGCCGACGCCCGGAGCGCTCCGGACGGTGGCTCAGGGCGTGCGGCTCAGGGCGTGGGTGTCCGCTCGGCCGTGCCGCTCGGCGCGGCGTCGCCGACGCCCGCCACCGCCTCGTCCGGTTCGTCGTCCACCGTGATGCCGCGCCGCTTGGAGACGTAGACCGCGGTGACGATGATCAGCATGGCCGCGGCCGCGATCAGCGCCCGGGCCGGCGCGCTGGCGTCGTCGCCGTAGCTCAGCGTGATCACGGCGGGCGCGATCAGCAGCGCCACCAGGTTCATCACCTTCAGCAGCGGGTTGATCGCCGGGCCCGCGGTGTCTTTGAACGGGTCGCCGACCGTGTCGCCGATGACCGTCGCCGCGTGCGCCTCGCTGCCCTTGCCGCCGTGGTGGCCGTCCTCGACGAGCTTCTTGGCGTTGTCCCAGGCGCCGCCCGAGTTGGCCAGGAACACGGCCATCAGGATGCCGGACCCGATGGCGCCGGCCAGGAACGAGCCGAGCGCCCCGATGCCGAGACTGAAGCCCACGGCGATGGGTGCCATCACCGCGAGCAGCCCCGGTGTGGCCAGCTCGCGCAGCGCGTCCCTGGTGCAGATGTCCACGACCTTGCCGTACTCCGGCTTCTCGCTGTAGTCCATGATCCCGGGGTGCTCGCGGAACTGCCGGCGCACCTCGTAGACCACCGCGCCGGCGGAGCGGGAGACCGCGTTGACCGCCAGGCCCGAGAAGAGGAACACCACGGCGGCGCCGATGATGAGTCCGACCAGGTTGTTGGGCTGCGAGATGACCAGACTCAGGGTCTCCGCGTCCGCCACTTCCGCGGTCGTCATGCCCACGTCGTTGACGGCCTCGGCGATCGCGTCCTGGTAGGAGCCGAACAGCGCGGCCGCCGCGAGCACCGCCGTGGCGATCGCGATGCCCTTGGTGACCGCCTTGGTGGTGTTGCCGACCGCGTCCAGGTCGGTGAGGACCTGGGCGCCGTCGCCCTCCACGTCGCCGGACATCTCGGCGATGCCCTGGGCGTTGTCCGCCACCGGACCGAAGGTGTCCATGGCGACGATCACGCCCACCGTGGTCAGCAGGCCGGTGCCGGCCAGCGCGACGGCGAACAGCGCCAGCATGATCACGCCGCCGGCCAGCATGTACGCGGCCTGGACCGACAGCGCGACCAGCAGCGCCGTGTACACGGCGGACTCCAGGCCGAGCGAGAAGCCGGCCAGCACCACGGTGGCGGGGCCGGTGCGGGAGGTCTTGCCGATGTCCCGCACCGGGCGCCGGCTGGTCTCGGTGAAGTAGCCGGTGAGCTGCTGGATCACCGCGGCCAGCACGATGCCGATGGCCACCGCGACCAGCGCGAACAGCCGCGGGTCGGCGTCGTGCGCCAGGATCTCCTGGTCGGTGACCCCGTCGAGGTCGGCGAAGCTGTCCGGCAGGTAGATGAACGCGGCGATCGCGACCAGCACCAGGGAGATCACCGCGGAGATGAAGAAGCCGCGGTTGATCGCGGTCATGCTGGTGCGGTCGGAGCGCCGTGGCGAGACCAGGAAGATGCCGGCCATCGCGGTCAGCACGCCGATGGCGGGGACCAGCAACGGGAACGCCAGGCCGGCGTCGCCGAACGCCACGGTGCCCAGGATCAGCGCGGCGACCAGGGTGACCGCGTAGGACTCGAAGAGGTCGGCGGCCATCCCGGCGCAGTCGCCGACGTTGTCGCCCACGTTGTCGGCGATGGTGGCGGCGTTGCGCGGGTCGTCCTCGGGGATGCCCTGCTCGACCTTGCCGACCAGGTCGGCGCCGACGTCGGCGGCCTTGGTGAAGATGCCACCGCCGACCCTCATGAACATGGCGATCAGGGCGGCGCCCAGGCCGAAGCCCTCCAGCACCCGGGGCGCGTCGGCCGCGTAGACCATCACCACGCAGGCGGCGCCGAGCAGGCCGAGGCCGACCGTACACATGCCGACCACGCCGCCGGTGCGGAACGCCAGCCGCATGGCCTGGTGCCGCACCGGGATGATCTGGTCGGTGCCCTCCGACTCGTTGGCCTGGCGGGCCGCCGCGGCGACCCGGACGTTGCTCCGCACCGCCAGCCACATGCCGAGATAGCCGGTCGCGGCGGAGAAGGCCGCGCCGATCACGAAGAACAACGAGCGGCCGACCCGTTGATTCCAGTCGTCGGCCGGTAGGAGCAACAGGAGGAAGACCACGACGGCCGCGAAGATCCCGAGGGTCCGCAGCTGGCGTGCCAGATAGGCATTGGCGCCCTCCTGCACCGCCGCGGCGATCTTCTTCATGTTGTCCGTGCCCTCGTCGGCGTCGAGCACCTGCCGCACCAGCACGACAGCGACCGCCAACGCGGCGATCGCGATCAACGCGATGATCACGATCAGCCCGCGATTACCGCCGGTTAGCTCGACGTCGTCGGCGGCCAGACTGACTTCGGCCGCCCTCCCGAGATACGGATGATGCTGCAGTGGGCCCGCCATTCGTCCTCCTCGACGCTCCGGCGCTGAACAGACGTGCCCGGAGTGTAGAGAGGTGACTTCGATCAAAACAGAGGGCCGGATGCGAAATTACGGCAGCCGGTGGATAAACGATCTCCATGGCTGAAGATCGACAACGAGAATTCCGCTGATCAGGGGATGGAAGCGGTGGCGGTGGGCCAACTCATTTTGATCTTGCCACCGCGCGCGTCGGAAATGACCTCGACGTCGTCCACGAGCCCGCTGATCACCGCCAGGCCCAGCTGGTCGGTGTCCTCCGAGGTCTCGGCGCCGACCTGGTCGCGTGGCGCGGGAACGGTGCTCGGGGCGTCGTCGCCGACCTCGATGGAGAAGGACTTCTCACCCTCCGTCAGCACCACCCGGACCGGCGTGGCGAGCTGATGGACCGCGTGCAGCCCGACGGCGCGGCTGCACGCCTCGCCCACGGCGAGCCGGAGCTCGTCGAGCACCGACTCATGCACTCCGGCCCGTCGGGCCACCGCCGCGGCGACCAGCCGCGCGGTTCGCACGTGCTCGGGAGACGCGCTGAAGCGGAGTTCGACGGTGGCCATACGACACCCCTCGGTCGTGCCTTGATCGTGCGGAAGCGCCGCCCCGGGAGAAGCGCGGGCCGGCGACGCCGGCACCGCCCGGGGCGGTCGCGGTGATGAACGTGACGCTCTTCACTTCGTGACGGACACGGGGACCCGCCGGGGTCGACCTGGTAGTCGCCCACCCCGGCCGGCGGTGCCCCGCTCAGTCGGTCGCCGAGACGGCCTCGTCGACGGACTCGTGGATCGGGAAGACCTTCGTCAGGCCCGTGATCCGGAAGATCTTCAGGATGCGCTCCTGGTTGCAGACCAGGCGCAACGAGCCCTCCTGGGCCCGTACCCGCTTCAGGCCCCCGACCAGCACGCCGAGCCCCGTCGAGTCCAGGAAGTCCACGCGCTCCATGTCCACCACGAGGTGGTGGTTGCCGTCGTTGACCAGCTCGACGAGCTGTTCGCGCAGCTTGGGCGCGGTGTATACGTCAATCTCGCCACCCACCTCGACGACCGTGCGGTCGCCAACGGTCCGGGTAGACAGGGACAGGTCCACGGATCCTCCAGCACCTTGCTAACGGGCGGTCGCCTCCTGGGTATCCCCGCCGACGGCAGGGGACGGATCGGCAACCGCCAAGGCATTCAACCACTTACCGCCTGCCCAGGACGACGTCTTACAGCCATTGTCCGTCGGACCAGTGACAGACGCGGGTGTCAGACTCGGTGGTGATGTCCCAGGAGTATCTCCCGCAGGCCGCGGGCTCAGCCGAGACGCGCCGCCCGTCGCCCCGGGCGGTGCTCGATCGCCTGGCCAACCGGTCCGATCGGGCCACCCGTGTCACGCACACGGAGCATCTGCCCGCCCGGCCGGGCCGCCACGCGGCCTGGCCAGACGGGATACGCCAGGAGGTCGTCGAGGCGGTGCGGGCCGCCGGCATCGACCGGCCCTGGGCGCACCAGGCGACCGCCGTCGCCCACGCGGTGGCCGGCGCGTCGGTGGTCGTGGCGACCGGTACGGCGTCCGGCAAGTCGCTGGCCTATCAGGTGCCGGTGTTCAGCGCGCTGCTGGACGGCAGGGACGCCGGCCGGCGGGGAGCGACCGCCCTCTATCTGGCACCCACCAAGGCGCTGGCCGCCGACCAGCTCCGCGCGATCCGGCGGCTGGCCGCACCGCTGGGCACCGACGTGCGCGCCGCCGGATACGACGGCGACACCGGCCCCGAGGAGCGGGCCTGGGCGAGGGAGCACGCCAACCTGCTGCTCACCAACCCCGACATGCTGCACCGCGGGCTGCTGCCGGGCCACCGCCGGTGGTCCTCCTTCCTGCGCGCGCTGCGCTACGTGGTGGTCGACGAGTGCCACGTCTACCGCGGTGTGTTCGGCTCGCATGTGGCCCAGGTGCTGCGCCGGCTGCGGCGGCTGGCCGAGCACTACGGGGCCAGCCCGGTCTTCCTGCTCGCCTCGGCCACCACGGCCGAGCCCGCCGCCGCGGCGACCCGGCTGACCGGGCTGCCGGTCGTCGAGGTCACCGAGGACTCCTCGCCACGCGGCGATCTGGTCTTCGCGCTGTGGGAGCCGCCGCTGACCGAGGCGCGGGGCGAGCGCGGCGCGCCGGTCCGCCGCACCGCGACCGCCGAGACCGCGGACCTGCTGAGCGACCTGGTCGCCGACCGGGTGCGGACGGTCGCCTTCGTGCGGTCGCGGCGCGGCGCCGAACTGGTCGCACTGATCGCCCAGGAGCGGTTGGTCGGCGCCGACCGGGCCGCGGTGGCCGCCTATCGCGGCGGCTATCTCCCGGAGGAGCGGCGGGCCCTGGAGCGGGCCCTGCACTCCGGTGAGCTGCTCGGCCTGGCCGCCACCAGCGCCCTGGAGCTCGGGGTGGACATCGCCGGGCTCGACGCCGTGCTGCTCGCCGGCTATCCCGGCACCAGGGCCTCGCTGTGGCAGCAGGCCGGCCGCGCCGGGCGGCAGCGGCAGGGTGCGATGGCCGTGCTGGTCGCCCGGGACGATCCGCTGGACACCTATCTGGTGCACCATCCCGACGCGCTCTTCCGGCGGCCGGTGGAGAGCACCGTCCTGGACCCGGGCAACCCCTACGTGCTGGCTCCGCATCTCTGCGCCGCCGCGGCCGAGTTGCCCCTCACCGACGCCGATCTCGCCGCCGACCGCTTCGCCACGACCGCCGCCGAACTGCTGCCGAAGCTCCAGTCCCGCGGCCTGCTGCGGCGCCGGGACACCGGCTGGTACTGGACGCGCCGCGAGCGGCCGGCCGACATGGTGGACATCAGGGGCCAGGGCGGGGAGCCGGTCCGGGTGGTGGAGGAGGAGACCGGGCGGCTGCTCGGCACGGTGGACGCCGCCGCGGCGCACACCACCGTGCACGACGGCGCGGTCCACCTGCACCAGGGGCACACCTACGTCGTCAGGGAGCTGGACCTGGCCGGTTCGGTCGCGCTGGTCACGGCCGGGGACCCGCCCTGGACCACCTCCGCCCGGGACCTGACCGAGCTGTCGGTGCTGGAGACCGACACCGAGCTCCCCTGGGGCGACGCCCGGCTCTGCTTCGGCTCCGTCGAGGTCACCCACCAGGTCGTCTCCTACCTGCGACGGCGGATCGTCACCGGCGAGGTGCTCGGCGAGACCCGCCTCGACCTGCCGCCCCGCACCCTGCGCACCCGGGCGGTCTGGTGGACGATGACCGAGGACCAGGTGGCCGAGGCCGGCGTGGACGCGGAGATCCTGCCGGGCTCGCTGCACGCCGCCGAGCACGCCGCGATCGGCATGCTGCCGCTCTTCGCCACCTGCGACCGCTGGGACATCGGCGGCGTCTCCACGGCCCTGCACCCGGACACCCTGCTGCCCACGATCTTCGTCCACGACGGCCACCCGGGCGGCGCCGGCTTCGCCGAGCGGGCCTTCCACACGGCCCGGCAGTGGCTGACCGCCACCCGCGACGCGATCGCCGCCTGCGAGTGCGAGACCGGCTGCCCGTCCTGCATCCAGTCCCCGAAGTGCGGTAACGGCAACGATCCCCTGCACAAGGGAGGAGCCGTCCGCCTCCTGACCCGGCTGCTGCGCTGAGCTTCCCCCGGGCCCGGGAGGCACCACCCCGGAGACGTGATCGGCGCTCGCCGGGGTCGGGACGAGCCCCGGCGTGGCCGCCGAGGCCGGGCCGGCGCGGGCCCGCGCGGTGGTGGTGTACGGCCCGGCGCTGGCCTCGGCGGTCAGATCGGCGATCTCGCCGACCAGGTCGCAGCGCACCAGCCGGGCGTCCTGGGCCTCGGCCACCTCGCGGGCCGCGGCACACGCCCGCCCCGGCGCGGTGAGGGCCAGCTCGGCGGCGGCGAGCGCCGCCAGATCGGCCGCCTGCGCGGCGCGCTGCCGCGCCCCCGCGACCTGGCCCAGCGCGAGCAGCGCGGCGAAGGCCAGGCACATCAGGGTGGCGCCGAACGTCGCCCACACCGTCGCCGAACCGCGGTCCCCGGCGGCCTCACTCCGCCTCGGCACGGGCCACCGCCTCCCTGGCCACGAGCACCGCCAGCGGCCCCGGGCCCGGCGTGTGGGCCTCGACCCGGACCCGGTGGAGCGGGCCGTCCCGCACCACCCGCACGACCGCCCCCTCGGGCGCCGCCGCCTCGGCCACCTCGCGGACGGTCGCGACGGCCTCGCCGCGCGCCGCGGCCCGCGCCCCGGCCCGGGCCGCGTCGGCGCAGCGCAGCTGCGCTCCCACCGCGCCCAGGCCCCACAGCAGCATGCCGAACAGCAGCACCAGGGCGGGCACGGCCAGCGCCGCCTCGACCGTGACGTAGCCCCGGTCGTTCCCCCGCGGGTCACGGCTCGGCACTGAGGGCTCGCTCGATCAGGCTCTCCAGGGCTCCGGAGACGGCGCCCGAGGTGAGCACCTCGTACAGCAGGGCGGCCAGGGCCGCGGCCGCGAGGGTGCCCACCGCGTACTCGGCCGTGCTCATTCCGGCGTCGGACCTGACCCGGCCCCGCAACCGGCGGACGACGCGGGCGAGGCGGGCGATATGGGTGACGCAGGTGACGAGGATCAGGCACATCATCGGCTCCTCAGAGCTACTCGCTGGGTTCGGTCGGGTCGGTGGTCGGTGGTCGGTGGTCGGTTGGTTCGGGTGTGGTCACAGCAGCCGCCTGGCCAGGCCGAGGACGACCGGGGCGACCCCGGTCACGAGGAAGGCGGGCAGGAAGCAGAGGCCGAGCGGGCCGGTCACGTACACCGCGGCCCGGCGGGCCCGGGTCTGCGCGAGGCGCAGTCGCCTGCCCCGGCACTCGGCGGCCTCCGCCGCCACCACCCGGGCCACCGGTGCGCCGCTGCCGTGCGCCAACTCCAGTCGCCTGGCCAGGCCATCCGCCCCGGGAAGTTGGCCGAATCTGCCCCATGCGATGGCTGGTTCGCCGCCGAGCCGCAGCTCGGCCGCGGCGCGCCGGAGCGCCGTGCCCACCGGCCCGTCGAAGGCGGAGCCCACGGCCGCGGCCGCCTCGCCCGGCGCGGCCCCGGCGGCGAGGCACGCGGCCAGCAGCTCCGTCGCGAGCGGCAGCCGGTCGTCCTCCGCCGCCCGGCCCCGCCGCGGCAGGCCGCGGCCCGGGCGGGTGCCGCGGGATCCCGGCACGAGGCCGCCGGGGTCGCAGAGCCGGGCGGCCCGGATCCGTCCTCTGGAGTGCCCGCGGGCGGCCAGCCTGGCCAGGCGCCGCGCCCGCCGCAGCACACCGAGGGCGGCCCTCGGGGGCCGTGTGGGGGTGCGTCGGATGGCGTTGTCGAGCGATGTCCCGGCCGGGGCCGCCCGCCCGCCGCCACGCCGGTCACGGGCGGGCGTCCGCTCCGCGGACCGGATGATCGCCGCGGTCCAGGCCAGTCCCGCCCACTCCAGTAGCGCCCCGACGGCCAGGCAGCCGAGCCCGGCGGGGGTGTGCAGCAGCTCCCGCAGCGGCTGTGCGCCCATCGCCGCGCCGAGGAGCAGTCCGAACACCGGCAGCGTCGCCAGCGTCAGCACCGTCGCCCGCGGCCCGGCCAGCTGCGCCCGCAGCTCCTCCCGCTGGTCCCGCTCGGCCCGCAGCGCCGCGGCGACCCGCTCCAGCCCCGCGGCCAGCGAGGCGCCGCCGTCCACGGCCACCTGCCAGCAGGCGGCCACACCGCGCAGGCCCTCCGCGCCCGGCTGCTCCGCGCCGGCCCGCAGCGCGGCCGGGACGTCGCCCCCGTACCGCGCCGCCGCCGGGACACCGGCGGCCGGCTCGCCCAGCGGCGCCCAGTCGGCGGCGGCCAGGGCCGCGACGGGTGCCAGGCCCGCGCGGACCTCACCGGCCAGGGATCCGCACAGCTCGATGACGGCGTCCCGCCGCCCGTCGGCGGCCCGGCCACGCCGCCAGCGCCGCCAGCGGGCGGCGGCGAGCGGGGCCAGCCCGCCGGCGACCAGCAGCGGCAGCGGGGAGCCGCCCCACAGCGCCACCAGGCCCCCGCCGGCCAGGCAGCCCAGCACGACACGGGCGACGCCCTCCCCCGCCCGGGCCGCGCCCGTCCCGTCCTGGCACCAGGACCGCGGCCGGGGCGGGAACGCGGTGCGCGGCCCGCCCGGCCGGCAGCAGCCCGGTCCGGCGCCACCACGGGTCGCCGTCGGTCAGCAGCCAGGCCCCGGCGCCCACGCACAGGGCCGCCAGGCACTGGGCGGCCTGCGTGCCCTGCCCGGTCACAGCCGCTCACCGCCCCGGGCGCACAACTCGGCGAGACGCGGCCAGCCACGCTCCCTGGAGAACCCGCCGAGGGACCAGCGGGCGGCCGGCACGGTCCGCACCAGGCCGGCGTCGTCCCGCTCCAGGACGTGCACCTCGGCGATCCGGCGCAGGCCGGTGTCCCGGTCCCTGGCCAGATGAAGCACCACGGACACGGCCGCGGCGAGCTGGCTGTGCAGCGCCGCGCGAGGGAGTCCGGCGGCGATGCCCAGCGCCTCCAGCCGCGCGGGCAGGTCCGAGGCGGCGTTGGCGTGCACGGTGCAGCAGCCGCCCTCGTGGCCCGTGTTGAGGGCGCCGAGGAGAACCGCGGCCTCGGCGCCTCTGACCTCGCCGACCACCAGCCGGTCCGGGCGCATGCGCAGCGCCTGGCGCACGAGGTCGCCGAGCTCGATCCGGCCGGCTCCCTCCTGGTTGGCCGGCCGGGTCTCCAGCCGCACCACGTGTGGGTGGTCGGGCCGCAGCTCGGCCGAGTCCTCGACCAGCACGATCCGCTCGTCGGGCGGCACGTGGCCGAGCAGCGTGGCCAGCAGGGTGCTCTTGCCCGTGCCGGTGCCGCCGGTGACCAGGAAGGACAGCCGGGCGTCGAGCACGGCCCGCAGCAGTCGCTCGCCGCCCGGTGGCACCGTGCCGGCCGCGGTCAGCTCGGACAGGGCGAACGCCCGGTGCCTGACCACCCGCAGCGAGAGGCAGGGCGAGCCGACGGCCACCGGGGGCAGCACGGCGTGCAGCCGCGTGCCATCCGGCAGCCGGGCGTCGACCCAGGGTCTGGCGTCGTCCAGGCGGCGGCCGGCCGCCGCGGCCAGTCGCTGGGCGAGCCGGCGCACCGCCGGCACGTCGGGGAAGCGGACGCCGGCCGGCTCCAGCCCGCGGCCGCGGTCCATCCACACCTCGTCGGGCCGGTTCACCAGGACGTCGGTGACCTCGGGATCGGCCAGCAGCGGCTGCAGCGGCCCGGCGCCGACCAGTTCGG
This sequence comes from Streptomyces sp. B6B3, assembly GCF_039871525.1. Taxonomy (NCBI): domain Bacteria; kingdom Bacillati; phylum Actinomycetota; class Actinomycetes; order Kitasatosporales; family Streptomycetaceae; genus Streptomyces; species Streptomyces sp. B6B3. The sequence continues at coordinate 161,947 of NZ_JBDPLU010000008.1, forward strand.
AGCGCAGGGCGCGGACCACGGCCAGCACCGCGCTGTCCCCGAGCAGCCGGCCCTGGTCGCGCAGCGCCGCCGCCACCCGGCCGGGCGTGGGCTCCGCGCCCTCCTCGGCGAGCCGCAGCCGCACCGCCTCCAGCAGCTCGGGGAGATCGGGCAGGCGGGAGGGCTCGGGCGCGCCCGGCAGCGGCCGGCGGGCCGGCCGGATCGACCGGGTCGCGGGCCCCGGCCAGGCCGGAGGGCGGTGGAACGGAGCCGACGCGGGCGGCGCGGACGGGAGGCGGGAGCCGGCCGCGGGGCCGGCAGGAGCCGAGGGTGGGTGAGGGAGTGGGGGCGGCACCGGCTCCAGGCCGGATGCCCGGCTCATGCGGCGGCCTCCGGGGTGGGCAGGGCGCGCTCCAGCAGCGCGTCGCAGAAGCGGGCCAGCACGCCGCCCGAGTCCCGGCCCGGCGGATCGCCGCGTTCGGCGGCGGCCGGCAGGCCCGGCTCCTCCGGCAGCTCCCCGGCGAGCGGCAGGCCGAGCAGCCGGGCGAGCTCCGCGCCGGCCAGGCCCCGGCCGCCCGGCATGCGGGTCACCACCCGCAGGTCCCGCACCTGCGAACCGGCCGCGCCGACGACCTGGCGCGCCGCCGCCAGGGGCCGCAACTCGCCCGGCACCACCAGCAGGCCGAGGTCCAGCCAGGCGAGGGCCTCGGACACCGCGTCGTCGGCCGCCCGCGGCAGGTCGAGCACGACCACGCCGCCGCCGCGTCGCGCGGCGGTCAGCACCGAGCGCATCGCGTCGGCCGGCAGCCGCACCAGCCCGGATCGGTCCCAGCTGAGCAGGCTCACGCCGTGTGGTCGGGGGAGCGACTCGTCCAACGCGGCGGCCGACAGCCGCCCCTGGGCGCAGGCGAACGCGGGCCAGCGCGGTCCCGGCTCCCGCTCGCCGCCCAACAGCACGTCCAGGCCGCCGCCGAGCGGGTCGGCGTCGATCAGCGTGGTGCGTCGTCCCTGCCGGGCCGCGCGGACCGCCAGGGCGCAGGCCAGGGTGGAGGCCCCGGCACCGCCGCAGCCGCCCAGCACCCCCACGGTGAGCGCCGGCCGCTCGGGGCCCTCGACCGCGTCCGCGATGCGGTCCGCGAGCCAGGGCTCGTCGTCCGGCAGGTGGATCACCTGCTCGACGCCGAGCGCCACGCCCCGCTCCCAGACGGTGTGGTCGTCCAGGTCGCGCCCCACCAGCAGCACGCCGGGGCGGCGGCCCGGCCACTGCCCGGGCGCCGGCCGGGCCGCCGCCCGGTCGTCGCCCACCAGCACCAGCGGGGCGCGCGCCCATCGCTCGGCGTCCGGCGGGGCGCCCGGCAGCACCTCCGCCTCGGCCCCGGCCGCGGCGCACAGGCGCAGCAGGTCGTCGAGGAGCGCCTCGTCCTCCGTGAGAATCAGAATGGACCGTGACACGTGCACGTCCCCCTTCGCGGTCCGCATCCGGTCGATCACCGAACGCATCGGGTTGGACGCGTTCCACGGTGACGCCGCGAGTGGGCGAACGGGGGCCTCGGACCGAATCTGTGGATAACCCCGGGGCTGTGGAAAGATCGGTCACTCGACGTGATGACCGCAGCTGGGGGTGGGTGTCGGCACATATGCCGGAGACATGCGACGACCCCCGCCGGGGGGGAGAGCGGGGGTCGTCTTCCTCGGCCGACTCGGGGGGGAGGAGTCGGACCGGGTTAGCACGGTCGCGAACGATCCGTGACTTCCATGGTGTACCCGAGAGGCTCCTCAGGCAAACCCACGCGCCCCAGCGTACGCCGAATGGCTGGCCCGTATGCTCGGCTCGTGGAAATTCCGCCCCAGTCGCCGGTCCCACCGCGCACGGCCGCCTTCTTCGACCTGGACAAAACGGTCATCGCCAGGTCAAGTGCGCTGACCTTCAGCCGGTCGTTCTACCAGGGCGGGCTGATCAACCGCCGGGCCGTCCTGCGCACGGCCTACGCGCAGTTCGTCTATCTGCTGGGCGGGGCGGACCACGAGCAGACGGAGCGGATGCGGGAGTTCCTCTCCGCCCTCTGCCGGGGGTGGAACGTGAGCCAGGTGAAGGAGATCGTGGCGGAGACCCTGCACCAGGTGGTCAATCCGATCATCTATGACGAGGCCGCCTCGCTGATCGAACGGCACCACGCCGAGGGCCGGGACGTGGTGATCGTCAGCTCCTCCGGCGCCGAGGTGGTCGAGCCCATCGGCGAACTGCTCGGCGCCGACCGGGTGGTGGCCACCCGCATGGTGGTCGCCGAGGGCTGCTACACGGGCGAGGTGGACTACTACGCCTACGGCCCCACCAAGGCGGAGGCGATAGCCGGACTGGCCCGGACCGAGGGCTACGACCTGGACCGCTGCTACGCCTACAGCGACTCGATCACGGACGTGCCGATGCTGGCGGCCGTCGGCCACCCGCACGCGGTCAACCCGGACCGGGCGCTGCGCCGCGAGGCGGTGGCGCGTGGCTGGCCCGTGCTCGCCTTCGAGCGGCCGGTGCGGCTGCGGCAGCGGATCCCCGCCTTCTCCCTTCCCCCGCGACCGGCGCTCGCCGCGGGGGCCGCGATCGTCGCCGCGGTCGGCGCCGCGGGCCTGGTGTGGTTCGCCAGCCGCCGCAGGGCCGCCCGGCCGGTGGCCGGGCAGCTGAGTGTTTGACGGTGCAAGTAAAATGTGCTGTTCCCCCGGCCGCTGCACTTTCGCCTGCCGTCCGGGAGGAGTACAAAGGAGTCAACGGCCCGCGAGACCAGCGGCATCCGAGAGGATCCCGCCCTCACCACGGCCCCACGGACCGGACGCATGAATACCGGGCACCCACGCGTAGCCGACCCGCCAACCGGGCCAGCCGCACCAGGAGACGGGCAGTAGTCCCGGCCTGATCGGCTCATCTCGTGCACGCCTGATCACCCGGTGAACATGCAACGCGGCGGCACCCCAGCGGTGCCGCCGCATTTGTGTCCGGAGCAGTGGTGTCGGCCGGGTTCGCCCGTCAGGCCGCGCCGCGTTGCAACGCCTCGCAGACGGCCGTCGACTCCCGCGCGCCGAGCGCCACCGCCGCCGCGCAGTGCTCGATCCACGCCGCCACGCCCGCCGGGGTGCCCGAGGCATAGCCCGCGAGGGCCCGACCGTACGCGGACGCCCCGCGTTCCGCGTGCCCGACCTCGGCGGGGGCGACCGCCTTGGGGTCGAGCCCGCCGGAGACCAGGGCGACGCGTTCGGCCGCCCGCGCCACCAGCGCGTTGTGCGCGCCGAACGGACGCAGCGTCAGCAGCTCGCCGTGCACCACCGCGGCCGTCACCAGCGCGGGCGCGGACGAGCCGCCCACGACCAGCCGGGCCAGCGCGTCGAGCCGGGCCGCCACCTCGCCGGCGTCCGGGACCGCGCCGAGCTCGGCCGGCAGCCCCTCCTCGGTCACGGGCTCGCCGGCCCGCCGCGGCCGGCCCACCGGGTCCGCCGCCGTCCCGCCGGCGGCGAGCAGGTGCAGCCGGGCCAGGACCCGCAGCGGCGAGCCGCGCCACACGCCGACCAACTCCCCGGTCTCGGCGGTCATCCGCAACGCCGCGCCCACGGTGCGGGCCGCCGGGTCGCCGCCGAAGTCGCTCCGCCGCCGGACCTCCTCGAGTCCCCAGTCGGCACCGGCGAGCGCGGCCGAGGCGCGGGCGCCGCGCAACGCCGCCTCGGCGGCCACCTCGGGGTGCCTGCGACGCATCATCCGGTGCCGGTAGAGGCGGTCCACGGTGGTCCGCGCGGCGTCGATCGCCGCGGGGACGCCGGGAAGTTCGGCCAGCGGCGTCAGCGGATCGGCGTCCGAGCCGGGGGGTCGGGCGGGGACGGTCATGTCGGAAGCCTAGGCGGGTCGGCCTTCCGGCCGGCGGTCGCCTCCACGTTCGAGTGGATTCTCGAACGGCACGCGCACATCTGCTCATCCGACGCCACTACGCTATTGAACATGAAGATCGCTTTCGTAGGGAAGGGTGGCAGCGGCAAGACCACGCTGTCCTCGTTGTTCGTTCGTCATCTCGTCGCCTCGGGCGCCCCGGTGACCGCCGTGGACGCCGACATCAACCAGCACCTCGGGGTCGCGCTGGGCCTCGCCGAGGAGGATGCCGCCGCGCTCCCGCCGCTCGGCGCCCGGCTGCCGCTGCTCAAGGACTACCTGCGTGGCGACAATCCGCGGATCTCCTCGGCGGACGCGATGATCAAGACCACGCCGCCGGGCGCCGGCTCGCGCCTGGTGCGGCTTTCAGAAGACAATCCGATCTTCGACGCGTGCGCGCGTCCGGTTCCGCTGGACGGTGGCGCCGCGCGGCTGCTGGTCACCGGCCCCTTCACGGAGGCCGACCTCGGGGTGGCGTGCTACCACTCGAAGACCGGCGCCGTGGAGTTGCTGCTGAATCACCTGGTCGACGGGCGGGACGAGTTCGTCGTGGTCGACATGACGGCCGGCAGCGACTCCTTCGCCTCCGGCCTGTTCACCCGTTTCGACATGACCTTCCTGGTCGCCGAGCCGACCAGGAAGGGCGTATCGGTCTACCGCCAGTACCGCGAGTACGCGGAGGACTTCGGCGTCGCCCTGCGGGTGGTGGGGAACAAGGTGCAGGGGCCGGAGGACGTGGCGTTCCTGCGCGACCGGGTGGGCGACGACCTGCTGGTGACGCTCGGCCAGTCGGACTGGGTGCGGGCGCTGGAGCGCGGCGCCCAGCGGCCGTTCGAGGAGCTGGAGCAGCCGGTGCGGCGGGCGCTGGACACGGTGCGCCAGGCCGCCGTGGCGACGTACCCGCTGCGCGACTGGGAGCGGTACACCCGGCAGATGGTGCACTTCCACCTGAAGAACGCCACGAGCTGGGGGAACGAGCGGACCGGCGAGGACCTGGCGGCCCAGGTGGACCCCGGCTTCGTGCTCCGCGAGCCGGCCACCCGGGCCGCCGAGGCGAGCCCGCAGCCGGCTTAGGGCGCCGGGGGAGCGAGGGGCGCGGCCCACTGGCCGGTCGCGCCCTGGGCGGGGGCCGGCTCCGGGGCCGGCGCTCCCGCCGTCCCCGAACCGTCCGCCGCGCCACCGGCCTCGGGCGTGGCGGGCGCACCCTCGCGCAGGAAGGTGTCCCAGCCGCCGGGGGGCGGCTCGCCGACGCCCAGGGTGCGCAGCCGTTCCAACACCTCGGGGTCCTGGGCGTCCAGCCAGTCCACCAGCTGCCGGAACGACACGCACTGCACGTCCTCGCGCGGGCACAGCTCCTTGATCACGGACTCGACGGCGTCCATGTAGATCCCGCCGTTCCACGCGTTGAAGTGGTTTCCGACGACCAGCGGTGCGCGGTTGCCGTGGTAGGCGCGGTCGAAGGCAGCCAGCAGCCCGTCGCGCATCTGGGCTTCCCAGTAGGGGTACATCGCGGGGTCGCCGTTGGCGGTGCCCGACTGGTTGACCATGAAGTTGTAGTCCATGGAGAGCGTCTCGAACTCCCGGCCCGGCATGGGCACCGACTGCAGCGGGATGTCCCAGACGCCGTGCCGCTTGCCGGGCCAGACCTGGAGGCCGTTGCCGCTGGAGTCGTAGCGCAGGCCCATGTCCGCGGCGGCGGCGAGCAGGTTGTCCTGGCCCTCCAGGCAGGGCGCGCGCCCGCCGACCAACTCCTGGTCGTAGTCGAACGGGAGCGGCGGCAGGTCGGCGAAGCCGGTGGTGGTCTTCCAGTTCTCGACGATCCAGGTGGCCTGTTCCGTCTCCGACTTCCAGTCCTCGGGGGACCAGCTGGCCACGCCGGTCGGCCCGCAGAAGTGGCCGTTGAAGTGGGTTCCGATCTCGTTGCCCTCCAGCCAGGCCAGGCGCAGCTGTTCCAGGGTGTCCGCGATGTGCTCGTCGCTGAGGTAGCCGATGTCGGAGGAGCCGGGGGGATGTCCCGGCGGCTGGTACCGCGCGCGTTCGTCCTCGGGGAGCAGGTAGACGCCGGAGAGGAAGTAGGTCATGTCCGCGTCGTACTCGCGGCCGAGCTCCCGGAACCGGGCGAAGAGTTCGGAGCCGTCCTCGCCCGCCCCGTCCCAGGAGAAGACGACGAACTGCGGCGGTTCCTCGCCGGGCGCGAGCTGGCTCGCCTCGGGGTGCTCCTGGCCCGGTTGGGCGCCGGTGTAGGCCGTCGACCCGTCGCCGATCAGCCGCGGCAGCGCCTGTTCGGGGGCCTCCTGGGGTTCCGCGCCCACGGGGGGTTCGGGCGCGGGGACGTCCGAGGCGCCGGGGCCGGCACAGGAGGTGCTGACCAGGCCCAGCGCGGTCAGGGCGGCGAACGCCCCCCATCCCGCCACGGACCGTCTGCGTGCGACCGCCATCGGTCCTCCTTCTCTCTCGCTCGTCGGGGTATCCGGACAAAACTCCGATATGAGAAGCAAAGAGAGAAGTAAGACAAGCTGTTTAAATGATTAATTCACTCAATCGGTGGACTTCTGTTGGTTAGAGGGACTTGGGTCTAGAGCTGGGCTTTACGTGGCATTACTCTTCATTTACCGGCACTTGAGAGTAGTCATAGCGTTACGTACAGTGATCATCGCGCAGTGATCTCCGCAGGGACCTTCCTGTCTGGGCCCTCCCCCCACGACTCCCCACGACTCCAAGGACGGAGCCGACCATGTCTCGCCGCGCCGACCTGTCCGCTTCCATCACGGTCTTCCTCATCGCCCTCCCCCTGTCCCTGGGCATCGCCCTGGCCACCGGCGCCCCGCTCCAGGCGGGACTCGTGGCCGCCGCGGTCGGCGGGCTCGTCGCCGGCTCGCTGGGCGGCGCGCCGCTGCTGGTCAGCGGTCCCGCCGCCGGCCTCACCGTGGTCACGGCCGAGCTGATCCACCAGTACGGATGGCGCACGACGTGCGCCATCACGGCCCTGGCCGGCCTCGCACAACTGGCGCTCAGCGTGCTCCGGGTGGCGCGGTCCGCGCTCGCCGTCAGCCCGGCCATCGTGCACGGCATGCTGGCCGGCATCGGGGCGACCATCGCGCTCGCCCAGGCCCACATCGTGCTCGGCGGCAGCGCGGAGAGCTCGGCGCTGGACAATCTCGCGCGGTTGCCCGAGCGACTGGCCGATATCCACCCGGGCGGCCTGGCCGTCGCCGGCCTGACCATCGCGGTGCTGCTGCTCTGGCCCCGGCTGCCCGGGTGGATACCGGCCGGCGCCGTCGTACGCCGGACGGCGCCCGCCGCGCTCGTCGCCGTGGCACTGGCCACCGCCCTCGCCACGGCGCTCGGCTCGTTCGCCGGCGTGCGCCTGCCCGGCGTGGACCTGCCGTCCTGGTCCAGCCACGCGCTGCCCGACCTGCCGGACGGACCGGTGCTGGGGCTGCTCGCCGCCGTCCTCACCATCACGCTGGTGGCCAGCGTCGAGTCGCTGCTCTCCGCCGTCGCCGTGGACAAGCTGGCCACGCTGCGGCAGCGGGCCGGCGGCCCTCGGGTGCCGCGCGCGGATCTCGACCGGGAGCTGCGCGGCCAGGGCGCGGCCAACGTGGTCTCCGGACTGCTCGGCGGCCTGCCGATCACCGGCGTCGCGGTGCGCAGCTCGGCGAACGTGGCGGCCGGCGCCGTCACCCGCGGCTCCACCCTGCTGCACGGCCTGTGGGTGCTGCTCGCCGCCGGTCTGCTGGTCGGTCTGCTGGAGCTGATCCCGTTGGCCGCGCTCGCCGCCCTGGTGATGGTCGTCGGCATCCAGATGGTCAGCCTGACGCATATCCGCACCGTCACCCGTCACCGCGAGGTGCTGGTGTACGCGGCCACGGCGCTGGGCACCGCGCTGCTCGGCGTGTTGGAGGGGGTGGCGATCGGCATCGCCGTGGCCGTCGCCGTCGCGATGCACCGGCTCGGCCACACCCGGATCCGACACGCACGGCTCCCCGACGGCACGCACCAGGTCAGGGTCGAGGGACAGCTGACCTTCCTGGCGGTGCCCCGGCTGAGCCGGGCGCTGACCGAGGTGCCCGAGGGCGCGCCTGCGGTGGTCGAGCTGCACGGCACCTTCACCGACCACGCCGCCTTCGAGACGCTGCACGACTGGCGCGCGGCGCACTCGGCACACGGGGCGCCGGTGGAGATCACCGACCGGACGGGCCGCGGGGCCGCCTCCCCTGCCCCGTGGGCCTGGGAGGCGGCGGGCGAGCCGGACACCGCGCACCGCTGCCGCCCCTGGCAGCCGTGGCGCGACCACCACTGCACCGCGCCGGTCTCCGCCGCCCTCGCACCGCCGGCGTCCGGCACCGCGACGGACGTTCCGCCGCAGGGCGGCGCCCCCGACACCCGTCACGACCAGCTGCTCGGCGGCGTGCGGAACTTCCAGCGGACCACCGCGCCGCTGGTGCGCGGTGAGCTGGCGCGGCTGGCGGAGGAGGGGCAGCGTCCCGGGCAGCTGTTCCTGGCCTGCGCCGACTCCCGGCTGGTGACCAGCATGATCACCTCGAGCGGTCCTGGCGACCTCTTCACCGTGCGGAACATCGGGAACCTCGTACCGCTGCCGGGCACCGAGAGCGCCGACGACTCGGTGGCCGCCGCCATCGAGTACGCGGTGGACGTGCTGCGGGTGACGACCATCACCGTGTGCGGGCATTCCGGGTGCGGCGCCATGCAGGCCCTGCACGCCGCCTCGGCGCCCGCCGACCCCGCGGGAGCCGCCACCCCGGGCACCCGGAGCGCCGTCGTCGGCGGCCCGCTGGAGCGGTGGTTGCGGCACGCCCGGTCCAGCGCCGCGCGGCTCGTCGCCCTCGGCGACGCGGTGCCGCTGCTGGACGGGCGCCCGGTCACCGACCCGCTGGAGGCGCTGGCGCTGACCAACGTGGTGCAGCAGCTCGACCACCTGGCCCGGCACGAGTGCGTCGCCCAGCGGCTGGCGGACGGTTCGCTGGAGCTGCGCGGCATGTACTTCCACGTCGGTCAGGCCCAGGCGTACGTGCTGGGCCGGGGCGACGGGCCGGCGCCGGAGTTCCGCGCGGTGCTGCCGGAGGACCTGCCGGGCGGGGCACCCGCCCACCTGCCGCACGAGCCGGGCGTGCTGGCGGGCTCCCCTCAGGCCTGAGAGTTCGCGAGGCACCTCTGTCCGCCGTTCGGCGCACCGTCCGGCCGTCCGGCGCGGTGGCACCGCCGTTCGGCGGTAGAGGTCTACACCAGGGGCGCCGTTGCCCTTGTCAAAGGATCGCCAGGCTGATGGGCTGTGCTGTGGGAGCAGCTGACACCACCGCACCGCAGGGGAGATGTCGTGAGCAACGAGAGCCTGGCCAACCTCATGACGGAGGAGCGGAGGTTCGCGCCCCCCGCAGAGGTGGCCGCCGACGCCAATGTCACCGCGGCGGCGTACGAGGCCGCCGCGGCGGACCGGCTGGGCTTCTGGGCGGAGCAGGCGCGCCGGCTCAGTTGGGAGACGGAGCCGACCCAGACGCTGGACTGGTCGAATCCGCCCTTCGCCAAGTGGTTCGCCGACGGCCGGCTGAACGTCGCGTACAACTGCGTGGACCGGCACGTCGAGGCCGGGCACGGTGACCGGGTCGCGATCCACTTCGAGGGCGAGCCGGGCGACTCCCGCACGCTGACGTACGCCGAGCTGCAGCGCGAGGTGTCCCGCGCGGCGCACGCGCTGACCGAGCTCGGCGTGGGGACCGGCGACCGGGTCGCCATCTACATGCCGATGCTTCCCGAGACCGTGGTCGCGATGCTGGCCTGTGCCCGGATCGGCGCCCCGCACTCGGTGGTGTTCGGCGCCTTCTCCGCCGACGCGCTGGCCACCCGCATCGAGGACGCCGACGCCCGCGTCGTCATCACCGCCGACGGCGGATACCGGCGCGGCGCCCCGTCCGCGCTGAAGCCCGCGGTGGACGAGGCGCTGACCCGCCCCGGCGCCGCGCGGGTGCGCACCGTGCTGGTGGTGCGGCGCACCGGGCAGGACATCCCGTGGACGGACGGGCGCGACCTCTGGTGGCACGAGGCGACGGAGCGCCAGCCCGATGAGCACACGCCCGAGGCGTTCGACGCCGAGCACCCGCTGTTCATCCTCTACACCTCGGGCACCACCGGGAAGCCCAAGGGCATCCTGCACACCTCCGGTGGCTACCTCACCCAGGTCGCGTACACCCACCACGCCGTCTTCGACCTCAAGCCCGAGTCGGACGTCTACTGGTGCACCGCGGACGTCGGCTGGGTGACCGGCCACTCGTACATCGTGTACGGGCCGCTGGCCAACGGCGCGACCGAGGTGCTCTACGAGGGCACGCCCAACACCCCGCACAACGGCCGGTGGTGGGAGATCGTGCAGAAGTACGGCGTCACCCTCCTCTACACCGCGCCGACCGCCATCCGCACCTGCATGAAGTGGGGCGACGACATCCCCGCCTCGTTCGACCTCTCCAGCCTGCGCATCCTCGGCTCGGTCGGCGAGCCGATCAACCCGGAGGCGTGGATCTGGTACCGCAAGCACATCGGCGGCGACCGGACGCCCGTGGTGGACACCTGGTGGCAGACCGAGACCGGCGGCGCCATGATCAGCCCGCTGCCCGGCGTCACCGACGCCAAGCCGGGCTCCGCCCAGGTGCCGCTGCCGGGCATCAGCGCCACGGTGGTGGACGACGACGGCAACGAGGTGCCCGACGGCTCCGGCGGGTACCTGGTGCTGACCGAGCCGTGGCCGTCCATGCTCCGCACCATCTGGGGCGACGACCAGCGCTTCCTCGACACGTACTGGTCGCGCTTCCCCGGCAGGTACTTCGCGGGTGACGGCGCGAAGAAGGACGCGGACGGCGACATCTGGCTGCTCGGCCGGGTCGACGACGTGATGCTCGTCTCCGGGCACAACATCTCGACCACCGAGGTGGAGTCGGCGCTGGTCTCGCACCCCAAGATCGCCGAGGCCGCCGTCGTGGGCGCCACCGACCCGCAGACCACGCAGGCCATCTGCGCCTTCGTCATCCTGCGCGGCGGCTCGGAAGAGGAGGAGGGCCTGGTGGAGGAGCTGCGCGCGCACGTCTCCAAGGAGCTGGGCCCGATCGCCAAGCCGAAGCGGATCCTGGCCGTCGACGAGCTGCCCAAGACCCGTTCCGGAAAGATCATGCGCCGGCTGCTGCGGGACGTCGCGGAGAACCGTGAACTGGGCGACGTGACGACGTTGACGGACTCCTCGGTGATGGATCTCATCCAGACGAAGCTTCCGACCGCGGCCAGTGAGGAGTGATCGGATCGGGACGCGTCCCCGGTAGAGCCGGGACGCGTCCCCGATAAAATCTGCCTCGTCACTCCCCAGAGCGATGGTGCGGTGTCAACGACTGACGCGCCGCCAGCGTCCCACTACTGTCACGTGCACCAGGGGGCAACGGCTCTCACGGGAGAGGGAAGAGGGAGAACGCGATGAGCGCAGCCGACGAGGGGCGCAGTCTCGGAGAGCTGGTCGCATCGGCCACCACCGATCTGTCGGCGCTGGTGCACGACGAGATCGCGCTGGCCAAGGCCGAGATCCGGCAGGACGTGAAACGCGCCGTGTTCGGCAGCCTCGCCGGCAGCATCGCGGGCGTGCTCGTGCTGTTCGCGGTGCCGCTGTTCAGCTTCGGCCTGGCGTTCTGGCTGCGGAACTGGTGGGACATCCCGCTCGCCGTCGCCTGCGTCATCGTCGGGGGCCTGTACGTGGTGCTCGCCGCGCTGCTCGGGCTGATGGCGAAGGTGTGGTTCGGTCACATCTCGCCGCCGGCCCGCAGCATGCAGTCCGCGCGGGAGTCGGCAGGCGTGCTGTCCAACGTCCGGCCCCGGCCGCGCAACGGCGACGGCTCCGTGGCCGTGGCCGCGGGACCCGACGGAGCGGCGCCCGCGGACCGGGCCCCGGCCGCCAAGGCGGGCCCGCGGGCATGACCGCCGGCGACCATTCCGGCGCGCGGTCCTCGGTCATCCTTCGGGAGGGCCCGTGGACCCACCGCGACGTGGCGGCGAACGGCGCCAGGTTCCACATCGCGGAGCTCGGTGACGGGCCGCTGGTGTTGCTGCTGCACGGCTTCCCGCAGTTCTGGTGGACCTGGCGGCACCAGCTGACCGCGCTGGCCGACGCCGGATACCGCGCCGTCGCCATGGACCTGCGCGGTGTCGGCGGCTCCGACCGGACGCCCCGCGGCTACGACCCGGCCAACCTCGCGCTCGACGTGACGGGCGTGATCCGTTCGCTGGGCGAGCCCGACGCCGCGCTCGTCGGCCACGACCTGGGCGGGTATCTCGCGTGGACCGCCGCGGTGATGCGGCCCAAGCTGGTCCGCCGGCTGGCCGTCGCCTCGATGCCGCACCCGCGCAACTGGCGCTCCTCGCTGCTGAGCGACCCGCACCAGGCCGCGGCGAGCGCCCACATCTGGGGCTTCCAACGCCCGTGGCTGCCCGAGCGGCAGCTGGTGGCGAACGACGCCGCCGCCGTCGGCCGGCTGCTGCGGGCCTGGTCGGGGCCGCGGCAGCCGGAGCCGGCGGACGTGGAGGTCTACCGCAGGGCGATGGCCATCCCCTCCACCGCGCACTGCTCCATCGAGCCCTACCGCTGGATGATCCGCTCGATCGCCCGGCCGGACGGCGTGCAGTTCAACAGGCGGATGAAGCGCCCGGTGCTGGTGCCCACGCTGCACCTGCACGGCTCGCTCGATCCGGTGATGCGCACCCGCAGCTCCGCCGGGTCCGGCGAGTACGTCGAGGCGCCCTACCGCTGGCGGCTGTTCGACGGCCTCGGGCACTTCCCGCACGAGGAGGACCCGGTCGCGTTCAGCGGCGAGCTCATCGACTGGCTCCGCGATCCCGAGCCAGACCGCTAGCGGCCCGGTCTCATTACGGGCCGCGCCCCGGCCTCGCCTCGAACTCGCCGCGGAGGCGGGCCGACTCCGCCGCTGGTGGCGCCACTGGTCCAGACCAGAACGCCGCCGACGCACCCCGGGGATACACAGGGCGTGCCATGTCATGTGCCTGCCGCATAGGCCAACCGACTTCCCAGCTGGGTGGTTACTGACCTTGGACCAGGGGCAGGGACGAGATATGGGCTGGACGCACGACTACCGTGACGTGGCACGTGATCGAAGCGGCAATGGCGCCGCCGCCCGGGGACAGCGCGCGATGCGGCGCATGCAGGCAGGCCCCGGGCCGGATCCGCACATCGGGTTCCCCGATATCCTCCGCCGCCGAGCGCGATGGGTAGGCGTCCGCCTCCGACACCCACGCAGCTGACGGCGCGACTCCTCGTCGCCCGACCGGCGCTTCCGGCGCCGGACTCACATCGCGCACGCCTGGCTGTCCACCGGTCGGTCGGCGGCGCGTCCCCGCTCGGCGGTCTCCCGCACCTCGTCCGCGGTCAGCGCGTATCCGGTGCTGCCGTCGTCGAGTGACTTGGCGAAGATCACCCCGTACACCTCGCCGTCCGGCGTGAGCAGCGGGCCGCCCGAGTTCCCCGGGCGCACCGTCGCGTACAGGGAGTAGACGTCGCGGCTCACCGTGCCCCGGCGGTAGATGTCGGGTCCGTTGGCGTCGAAACGGTCGCGCACCCGCGCGGGGCGTACGTCGTACGGGCCGCTCTCCGGAAAACCGGCGAGGACCGCGTCGTCCCCGCTGTCCGCGTCGCCCGAGGCGAACTCCAGGGCCGGCGCGTCCAGGTCGGGCACGTCGAGCACGGCGACGTCGCGCTCCCAGTCGTAGAGCACCACCTGCGCCGGGTAGACCCGCCCCTCGCCGCCGATCTGGACCGTGGGCTCCTCGACGCCGCCGACCACGTGCGCGTTGGTCATCACCCGGTCCTCGGCGTAGACGAAACCGGTGCCCTCCAGCACCTTTCCGCAGTCCGGCGCGGTGCCCACGACCCGGACGACGGACTCCCGCGCCGCGGCGACGGCGGCGTCGTCCGTCAGCGACGGGTCGGGCGGCGGCACCTCGGTGATCGACTCGCCGGCGAACGGCGAGAAGACCTGCGGGAAGCCCTGCTGCGTGAGGATCGAGCTGAAGTCGGTGAACCACGTGTTGGCCCGCTCCGGCACCACCTGGGAGACACCGAGCAGCACCCGGGAACCGCGCACCTCACGGCCGATGGTGGGCAGCGTCGTGGTGGCCAGCGCCGAGCCGATCAGCCAGGCGACCAGCAGCATCGCCAGCACGTTGACCAGCGCGCCCCCGGTGGCGTCCAGGGCCTGGGCCGGGGACCAGGTGATGCGCTCGCGCAGCCGGTTGCCCAGATGGGTGGTGAGCGCCTGCCCCACCGAGGCGCAGAGGATCACCACGAGCACCGCCGCGACGGCGCCCGCGGTGCCCGGCGCGCTGCCGGCGCCGACCTCGTTCCACACCAGCGGCAGCAGGTACACCGCACCCAGCCCGCCGCCCACGAAGCCGACCACCGAGAGCATGCCGACGACGAAGCCCTGCCGGTAGCCCACGACCGCGAACCACACGGCGGCGAACAACAGCAGGACGTCGAGCGCGTTCATGCCCGTCACGCCCTAAGACTCTCACGCCCTGCGGCCGGGCACTCACGCGTGGTGGTCGAGCGGGACCTCCCGGCCGGTGTCCCAGGGACGCTCCCAGCCCGCGTAGTGCAGGATCCGGTCGATCACCCCGGCGGTGAAGCCCCAGACCAGCGTGTCGGCCACCAGGAAGCACGGGCCGCGGAACCCGCTGGGGTGCACGGCCGTGCCGCGCCGCTCCTGGTCGGCGAGCTCGGCGATCGGCACGGTGAAGACCCGGGCGGTCTCCGCCGGATCCACCGGCCCCACCGGGGTCCGGTCGCGCCACCAGGCCAGCACCGGCGTCACCACGAACCCGCTGACCGGGATGTACAACCGGGGCAGGGTGGCGAAGATCCGCACGCCGGCCGGGTCGAGCCCGGTCTCCTCCTGGGCCTCCCGCAGCGCGGCGCGCAGCGCGCCCTCGCCGAGCGGGTCGCCGTCCTCCGGGTCGATCGCCCCACCAGGAAACGACGACTGTCCCGCGTGCTCGCGCAGCGATGTCGCCCGCTGGAGCAGCAGCAGCTCGGGGCCCTGCGCGCCCTCGCCGAACAGCACGAGCACCGCGGACGGCCTGCCCCCGTCCGGCGGCGGCAGGAAACGGCTCAGCTGCCGGGGACTGACCGTGCTGGCCGCGCGGGCCACCGGCCGCAGCCACTCGGGCAGCGCCGCCTCGGCGACGAGCCCCGGCGACCGTGGCCCGCCCGACCCCGTCCCGCCCGACCCCGACCCCGTCCCGCCGGCCGGGCCGAGAGGGTCGAGCGGCGAGAGCGGCGCGAGCGGATCCAGCGGGGCGACCGCGGCGGCGGGATCGAGCGGGTCGAGTGACTCCATCCGATTCCGCCGATCCGTGTCGCGGCGGGGTCCGGTCATGCCGCTCCCAGCGGCGGAGCCGGCTTGCCCGGATAGTCCGCGGGCGGCTTCAACCGCTGTCCGGGCTGTCCGGCCAGCTCGTACTTCAGCAGTTGCTTCGCCTTCTCCGGGTCGGTCTCCCCCTCGCCGAAGGACGGGCAGAGGCTCGCCACCGGACAGGCCCCGCACGCCGGCCTGCGGCTGTGGCAGACGCGGCGCCCGTGGAAGATCACGTGGTGCGAGAGCATCGTCCAGTCCTTCTTCGGGAAGATCTCGCCGACCTCCGCCTCGATGCGCTCCGGCTCCGTCCGCTCCGTCCACCGCCAGCGTCGCGCCAGCCGTTGGAAGTGCGTGTCCACCGTGATGCCGGGCTGACCGAACGCGTTCCCCAGGACCACGTGGGCCGTCTTGCGCCCCACGCCCGGCAGCGAGACCAGGTCCTCGAGCCGGCCCGGCACCTCCCCGCCGAACCGGTCCCGCAACGCCGTGGACATGCCGAGCAGGGACTTCGCCTTGTTCCTGAAGAAGCCGGTGGGGCGGATCAGCTCCTCCAGCGTCGCCGGGTCGGCCGCCGCCATGTCCTCGGGCGTCGGGTAGCTCGCGAAGAGTCTGGGTGTCGTCTGGTTCACCCGGAGGTCGGTGGTCTGGGCCGAGAGGATGGTCGCGACCAGCAGCTGGAACGGATCCTCGAAGTCGAGCTCCGGATGGGCGTAGTAGTACACCTCGCCCAGGACGCGGTCTATCTTCCGGGCACGGCGGACCATGGCGAGACGGCTCTCCGGCCGCGCTCGCCGCGCGCCCGTCGCGCTCGCCCCTTTGGCCGCCCCGGCTGCCCCACGCACCGGCCGTTCGCTCTCAGCGGAATCCTGGCTTGCCTTCACCCGCCCGGCCCTCACTTCCTCACGCTCCCGGGCCCTACCTCATGCGCCCGTGCGACGGTTGACCACTCGGCCAGCCTAGACGGCACCACGGACAATCGCCCTGCACACGGCGCGATCGGCCCCGGAACCACCCCCGGTCGTGGGCAGGGGTGTCCCAGTACGCCAAACTTGTGACTGATAGCACTGCTGAGCCGTCCGGCATCATGTGGGCGTATCTTGCGGACCTCCGCAGGGAAGCATGGCAAGCAGCACCGCAACGATCCGGCCGACAGGGAGAGAGAATCCGTGGACGACGTTCTGCGACGCGCCCCGCTCTTCGCGGCGCTCGACGACGAGCAGGCCGCGGAGCTGCGCGCCTCCATGGCCGAGGTGACGCTGGCCCGCGGCGACACCCTCTTCCACGAGGGCGACCCCGGCGACCGGCTGTACGTCGTCACCGAGGGCAAGGTCAAGCTCCAGCGCACCTCCCCCGACGGCCGCGAGAACATGCTGGCCGTCCTCGGCGCGGGCGAGCTGATCGGGGAGCTGTCCCTGTTCGACCCGGGCCCGCGCACCGCCACCGCCATCGCCGTCACCGAGGTCCGGTTGCTCGGGCTGGGACACCCCGACCTCCAGCCCTGGCTGAAGATGCGCCCGGAGGTCGGTGCCGCCCTGCTGCGCGCCGTCGCCCGCCGCCTGCGCCACACCAACGACCGCATGTCCGAGCTGGTCTTCTCCGACGTCCCCGGCCGGGTCGCCAAGGCGCTCCTCGACCTCTCGCGCCGCTTCGGCGTGCAGTCGGACGAGGGCATCCACGTCGTGCACGACCTCACCCAGGAGGAGCTGGCCCAGCTGGTCGGCGCCTCGCGGGAGACGGTCAACAAGGCGCTGGCCGACTTCGCCGCCCGTGGCTGGCTCCGGCTGGAGGCGCGCGCCGTCATCCTGCTGGACATCGAACGCCTGGCCCGCCGTTCCCGTTAGCCGCCGCCGGTCGGTCGCCGTGCCGGCGCGGTCACAGCAGACCGTGCTCCCGCAGGTACTCGAGCTGTGCCCGCACCGACAGCTCGGCGGCCGGCCACACCGCGCGGTCCACGTCCGCGTAGACGTGCGCGACGATCTCGGCCGGCGTCCGGTGCCCGGCCTCCACCGCCGTCTCCACCTGGGCCAGCCGGTTGGCCCGGTGCACCAGGTAGTAGTCGATGGCCCCCTGGGCGTCCTGGAGCACCGGGCCGTGCCCGGGCAGCACGGTGCGCACCCCGTCCCCCTCGGTCAGCGTCCGCAGCCGGCGCAACGAGTCGAGGTAGTCGCCGAGTCGCCCGTCCGGGTGGGCGACCACGGTGGTGCCGCGCCCCAGCACGGTGTCGCCGGTGAGCACCGCGCCGTCCGCCGGCAGCAGGAACGACAGCGAGTCCGCCGTGTGCCCGGGGGTCTCCACGGCGCGCAGCTCCAGGCCGCCGACGTCCAGCCCTTCCCCGAGTTCGAGTCCCTCCTCGCCCAGCCGTAGCCGCGGGTCCAGCGCCCGCACCGGGCTGCCGGTCAGCTCGGCGAACCGGGCCGCCCCCGCCGCGTGGTCGTCGTGGTGATGCGTCAGCAGCGTCAACGCGACCCGCCGCCCGGCCCGTGCCACCGCGTCCGCCACCCGCCGCAGATGCCCCTCGTGGTCGGGGCCCGGATCGACCACGACCGCCACCTCGGCGCCCGGCTCGGCGAGGATCCAGGTGTTGGTGCCGTCCAGCGTCATCGGGGAGGGGTTGGGCGCGAGCACGCACTGGGCCCTGGTGGTCGCGGGCCCCTCCGGCGTGCCGATCCCGGGCCGCCCGGGCAACGCGGACACCTCGCTCGCCTCGCTCATGGCCGGATGCTACGCGCTCGGGCGGCGCCGCGGACATGGTGCGTCGAGGTCCGCGGATCGACTCTCCCGCGCGCTCCCCGGGAGGAGAAGGGAGGGGACAAGAAGGGTGAACAAGGAGGAAGCGGGAATCCGTCGTGCTGCGACATCGTTTTGCCGCCCCTGGGACGTCTGACTAGTGACCGGGGGGCCGCGACGAGAGGAGCCGCACGTGCCGCACACGGCAGGGAAGCCCGCGAACCGGGGGAGGACCGCATCGGCGCTCTCGGTCATCAGACCGTTCCAGCGCGTCTCGACAGGTCAGGGTCACGCCATGGCGTTGCTCCCCCTCGGGCGCCAGAACTACGTGCTGGCGCCCGAGGACTGCTTCGCCGGAGCGCTGCGCGACGCCCTTCGGTACCGCGGGGACCGGCTGGCGCCGGACAGCATCAGCGTCAACGTCTTCGACGCGCTCGACGACCGGTCCGGGCCGGCACCGGGCGTGCTGTTAGGCGGCGCCTGGCGGACGGCCAGTGGCGCGGCACCGTCGCGGATCATCGTGCGCACCGCCGGCCGGGAGCATGCGGCGGCCATGCTCCGGCTGCCGGGCCGGCCCGCCTGGGGCACGTACTGCCTCGCGCTCGACGAGGGCTCCCTCGGGAGCATGACCATCACGGCGTACGACCGCGCCGGCTCCGTCCTCGCCTCGGTGGAGCTGGGGCTCGAACGAGAGGCGGAGGAGGCAGGCGTGCCGGCGATCCCGCGGTCCTGACGTGACCCTGCCCGACGCCGGCTGGCGTTCCGGGGGTCCGATGATGGACGCGGTCGACTCGGCCGAGGCCGCGGACGACGACTTCCGCGCCTTCGTGGGGGCGCGCTGGCGCCGGATGCTGCGCACCGCCTACCTGCTGACCGGCAGCCCGCACGACGCCGAGGACCTGGTGCAGACCGCCCTGGCCCGGACCTACAGCAGATGGGGCCGGGTGCGGCGGGCCGACGATCCCGACGCGTACGTGTGGCGCGTCATGATCAATCTCAACGTGGACCGGCTGCGGCGGCGTTCGGTCCGTGAGTGGCTCACCGACCGGTTGCCCGAACGGCTCGCGGTGGACCGCAGCGACCAGGTCGCCACGCGCGGCGCGCTGCTCGACGCGCTCGGCCGGCTGCCGGCCCGGCAGCGCGCCGTGGTCGTGCTGCGGTACGTGGAGGACCGCAGCGAGACCGAGGTGGCCGCGATGCTCGGCATCGGCGTCGGGACGGTGCGCGGCTACTCGTCCCGCGGCCTCGCGAGGCTGCGCGACGACGGGGCGCTGCAGGATCTGAGGTCGACCTGAGGTCGGAGAGAGGGGACATCGGGTGACCGATCCGCGTGACCCGCGCGCGGACGACCGGATCTCCGTCGTCCACTCCGATCCGTCCTATCCGGTCGACTGACCCGGCGGCCCGCCGTCGCCCAGGAAGCCCCCCAGCGCGGCGGCGAGCACCTCGGGGGCCTCCTCCGCCATGTGGTGCCCGGAGTCGATGCCGTGGCCGCGGACGTCGTCGGCCCAGTCGCGCCAGATCGCCAACGGGTCGCCGTGGAGCTCCTCCAGGTCGTCGCGGAGCGACCACAGGACCAGCGCCGGGCAGCGCACCCGGACGCCGGCCGCCCGGTCCGCCTCCTCGTCCCGCCGGTCGACCGTCAGGCCGGCCCGGTAGTCCTCCAGCATCGCCCGCACCACGTCGGGGTCGCGGGTGGCGGCGCGCCACTCGGCGTGGTTCTCCCGTCCCATGCGGTCGGGATCGCCCCGGTACCAGGCGTCGGGGTCGGCGTTGATGACCCGTTCGGGCGTGTCCGGCTGGGCGAAGAAGAACCAGTGCCACCACCGCGTCGCGAACTCCGGGGTGATGCGCGTCAGATGCTCGCTGATCGGCACGCAGTCGAGCAGCGCGACCCGGGAGACCGTCGCCTGGTGGTCCAGCGCCAGCCGCAACGCCACGTACGACCCGCGGTCGTGCCCGGCCACCGCGAACCGCTCGTGCCCCAGCGCCCGGGCCACGGCGACCACGTCGCCCGCCATGGCGCGCTTGGCGTATCCGGCGTGGTCCGCGGTGTGCGCCGGGCCCCGCGACCGACCGTAGCCCCGCAGATCGGGGCAGATGACGCGGAACCCGCGCCGCACCAGCAGCGGCGCGACCCGGTGCCAGGTCGCCGACGTCCGCGGATGCCCGTGCAACAGCACCACCGGCGGCCCGTCCCCGCCGCCGTGCCTGACGAAGATCGACGCGTTCTCCAACCGCACGGTCTCGGCCTGGAATTCCTCGAACATCAGTCCATTATCGGCCCTTGGTCGCCCGCGCGCCGGTCGGTGACGTGCCGTCGGGTACGACGGACTCATGCGACTCCCCGAGGCCGAGGCCCGCCGCCGGTTCGCCCGGGCGCGGGTGCTCCGGCTCGCCACCGTCTCCGCCGACGGCCAGCCGCACCTGGTGCCCGCCACGTTCGCCGCCCCGGCCGACGACACGCTGGTCATCGCGGTCGACCAGAAGCCCAAACGGCACCACGACCTGAAGCGGCTGCGGAACATCGCGGCGAACGACCGGGTGTCCGCCCTGGTGGACGCCTATGACGAGGACTGGACCCGACTCTGGTGGGCGCGCGCGGACGGCCGCGCCGCGATCCTCCGCGGGGACGACCGCGCCGCACCGCTCACCGCGCTCGCCGCCAGATACCCCCAGTACCGCGCCGACCGCCCCACAGGCCCGGTCATCGCCATCACCGTCCACCGCTGGACGGCCTGGGCCCATGCCGAGCCTGGCCGCTAAGCAACGCTTAGGCATACGGGTCAGAAAATCTCACTGGTGCTCACTGGCCCTCGTCGGCGATTCTGGTCAGATGATCACAACAGGTGCGGTGGCCGGCGTCGCAGCAGTCGCTCTCGGGATGGTCCTGACGCCCGGGCCCAACATGATCTACCTCGTGTCGCGGAGCATCACCCAGGGCCGATGGGCCGGGCTGGTGTCGCTGTCGGGCGTGGCGCTCGGCTTCCTCATCTACCTGACCGCGGCGAACCTCGGCCTCTCGGTCGTCTTCACCGTCGTCCCCGGCCTGTACCTCACGGTCAAACTGGCCGGCGCCTGCTACCTCGCGTGGCTGGCCTGGCAGGCGCTGCGACCGGGCGGGGTGTCGGCCTTCGCCCGGCAGGAGATGCCGGCCGAGTCGCCCCGCCGACTGTTCACCATGGGCCTGATGACCTGCCTGCTCAACCCGAAGATCGCCCTCATGTACCTGTCCCTCATCCCCCAGTTCGTGGACCCCGAGGCGGGGCACGTGATGGCCCAGGGCTTCCTCCTCGGCAGCGTCCAGGTGGTCATCGGGGTCGGCGTGAACGGGCTGTTCGTGCTGGCCGCCGGCGCGATCGCGGTGTTCCTCGGGCGGCGCCCCGGCTGGCTGCGCGCCCAGCGGTACGTCATGGGCACCGTCCTCGGCGGCCTGGCCGTGCACCTGGCCACGGACAACTCCCAGCCCGCCAGGGCCTGAGCCGGCTGCGCGCGACTCGGAGAAATCCGGTTGTCACGGGGACCCGCGGTTCGCGAACATTCCCGCCGATGAGCACCGTACGCATGCACGCCGACGAGGTCGCGACCGACGCCGACCTCGTACGCCGCCTGCTCACACGGCAGTTCCCGCGGTGGGCGGCGTTGCCCGTCGCCCTCGTCGAGTCCTACGGCACCGACCACGACATCTACCGGCTCGGCGACCACCTGGTGGCCCGGCTGCCGCGCATCGGGTGGGCCACCGCCCAGGCCGCGAAGGAGGCCGAGTGGCTCCCGCGGCTGGCGCCGCACCTGCCGCTCGCCGTGCCCGTGCCGGTGGCCCAGGGGAAGCCGGACGAGGACTACCCGTTCGTCTGGTCCGTCCACGAATGGCTGCCGGGTGCCAACGCCAACGGCACCCTCCACGACCTGGACCAGGCCGCTGTGGACCTCGCCGGGTTCGTGCGGGCGCTGCGCCGGTGCGACACGGCGGGCGCGCCCCCGCGCCCGCCCGGGGCCCGCGGCGGACCGCTCGCGGAGGGCGACGAGGGCGTGCGGCGCGCGATCGCCCGGCTCGGCGACCGCATCGACAGAGCCGCCGCCCTCCGCTCCTGGGAGGAGTCGCTGTCCGCCCCCGCATGGGACGGCGCCGAGACCTGGCTGCACGGCGACCTGCTCCCCGGCAACCTCATCGTCGTCGACGGCCGGCTGTCCGCGGTCATCGACTTCGGCACCCTCAACGTCGGCGACCCGGCCTGCGACCTGCAACCGGCCTGGAACGTCTTCACCGGCCCCAGCCGCGCCCGCTTCCGGGCCGAACTCCGGGTGGACGACGCCTCCTGGCTCCGCGGCCGCGGCTGGGCCCTCCGCCAGGCCGTCGAGGCCCTCCCCTACTACTGGCACACCAACCCCGGCATGATCCGCCAGGCCTCCCACGCCCTCGCGGAGATCCTGTCCGACTCCACCTGACAGCAGGCGACGGCGTCACTCCCCGAACAGGCTGTCCTGCACGTACTGGACGACCCGCCGCTCTGGGTAGAACAATCCGAGCAGCATGAACGTTCTCGGATGCGCCGCGATGTTGCCGACGAAGAAGTGGACAGCTCGGTCAGACGTGAAGATCCGGTCATACCAGCGCTCCCGCAGCTTGTCCCGCACGTCCCGTGACCCGTAGGTACGCAGGAACCTGCGATACGACTGTCCGGCCTCCCAGTCCTTGAGTGCCATGTCGTGACCGGCGCACCTCCTGTCCGCGCAGCGGAAGCTGTATCGAAAGTCCAGCGGCACCCATTCCAGACGGCTTAAATCCTGGTCGAACAGGTCGAGTTGATCGGCCAGTGCCGCTTTGGACGCGGACCAGGGATCAGCCGGCTCAAGCCTGAAACGCGAGACCTCGTGGGGTTGGAAGAGACCGAGTGAGGTTCCACGCTGCTCCTGATCCCTCTTGATGGCGCACAGCGACGGCGCGAGCAGGGGCTCGACGTACCTGTAACGCTGTTTCCACCCGTCGTCCGGCGGCACCTTCCCCACGACCCGCAGGGTCTTGAGATCCGGCCGAAGGCTCTCAGGACGGGGGTCACGCTCCGGACGGTGGCGCTCGACGTCAACCTCAATGATCGAGTACTTCGAGAACTGAACATCCTCACCGAGGAGCCGAAAGGGAACAGGAAAGAGCCGTACGTGCCGAGGCGCTCCGTCATCCAGGCGTATGCCGGCCACGCAGCTGGTCTCGCGATATTTGTTGGACAGCTCGGGATACGTCTTGACCGTGATCATGATCCGAGCGCGCTGTCGCTTTCCGGACGCTCGTTCCGCCATCGCCACCCCCACGGATAGTGCTCTCGATCCGATTGGACGAGGGGCGTGTACCGCGCGCAAGGGCGCACAAGGGCGCGGGCAGGAGCGAGGGTGCGAAGTCAGATAAGAGGGGTGACCGGCACGGCGACCCGCCTGCAGACGTTCTCCAGTACCACCTGACGGTGACACTGGCTCTCGTCCTTCTCGAAACACAGCACCGCGACTCGCGACTGCGCGGCGCTCTCGGCGAGGCGGTCGAGGTCGGACTGGGCAGCATCGGAGCGCAGGACACTACGAAACCGTGCTCTGCCGACATCCAGGCGACCGTCCCAGAACGGCGCCCGGTTGTCCTTGGGGTTCCCCAGGTTCTTGAGATGGGTGTACTCGATTCCCGCCTCGGCCAACGCCAGTCCGAGGCGAGTCTTGCTGAAGCCTGGCTTGCGGCTGATCGGAGTGAGCCGTACGTCGGCCACGACATCAATGCGACAGTCGCGGAGCGACGCGACGAACGAGCGGATGTCTCTCCCCTCATATCCGGCAGACCAGAGCCCGGGAGCGGCGCTCGTGTCCCGGAAGAGATCATCGAGGGAGACTCCAAGAGTCTCTGCGAGCGAACCCACGGTGAAGAAGCCCGGCTGGCTTGCTCCGCCGACTTCCAACCGGCCGAGTGTCCCGATGCTGACGCCCGCTTCCTCAGCGAGCTCCTCACGCGTCAGCCCGCGTGCCTCACGAAACGCACGTAGCTGCCGGGCGAGGGCGCGAATGTGGTGACGGGAACGCACTGAGTGATGGGCCGCCATAAGGGGGATCCTAGTCCCGATGTCGCCCGGTGATCCGTCGTTGCCCGAGACAGCCGTGCAGGCTTCCACGCTGATGAAGCGGGAGAGGACCTGGGTAGTCTTCTCCGTTCTGGGACGCGACGGGGGCGGGGCGCGGTGGACGGGATGTCGGATGGAGGGGCGGGCGGCGGGGCAGCGGAGGCGCCGACCGCGCCGTTCAGACAACGGGTGCGCGTGCTGATCGAGGTCGTCGACGATGACGACGAACTCGCCCTCGCCCGAGCCGTCCTGCAACAACGCGGCTGGCCGGTGCGCGAGCCCTCGCCGGACGAGGCGCCCGAACTCCCCGGCGGCACGCGCCGGCCGCTCGTCGTAGAGATCCGGCTCAACGGCGCCCGGTGGCGGGCCGAACGAGCCGCGAAGGGCGTCGTCGAGACCCTGGCCGACAGGTACAAGCTCGCCCTCTGGGTCCGTGACGCCGCCCTCCTCACCCTGCCGCCCGAGGACCGCACCACCTACCACGTGATCCGTCGCGGCGGCGGAGGCCCGTTCCACCGCCTCTGGGCCAGGCTGGGCGGGCGGGACACCCACCGCCTGGTGCGGCTGCCCACCTCCCTCACCCGGGAGGCCGTGGAACGCGAACTCCACGAACGCCACCTCGGCGGCCACCGCTTCTCCGCCACCGACCACGACCTCCTGCCCGCCCCGCCCGACACCGAGGAGGAGGCGGCCCGGCGGGCCAGGGACCCCGTCTCACCGCCGGAGGTGCTGCGCTTCACCGCCGCGCTGCTCGGCGCGTTGGCCAGCGGTTACGCCCTGCGTCACGTCTCGGGACCGCTGCTCGCCGTTCCCGTCGCGATCCTTCTCCTGTCCGCCGCCGTCTTCACGACGTTGCCCTGGCGGGAGCCGCTGCGGCCGGTCGGGCGGATCGGCGTGGGGGCGGCGTTCGCCGGCGGCCTCGCGCTCCTCGGCTGGCTGCTGGCCGACTCCGGGCAGGAACTCGGTCCCGACGGCCGCACGTTCTCCTGGCTGCTGGGCGGGCTGCTCCTGTTCGGCCTGCCCGGCACCTACCTCGCGCTCCGCCAGACCTGGTTCTCCCGGAACGCCGGCTGGCTCCTACCGGTCGCCATCCCGGTGGCCGGGTCCATGGTCGCCTGGCTGGGCCGGCTGATGCGGGCCGTCTACCTGGACGCGTTCGGCATCCCGTCCGGCTCCGTGCACTCAGCCGAGGGCCTCTGGGACTACGCCGCCGCCGCTCGCTCGCTGGCCGTCGCGTTCGGCTTCGTCCTCTTTTTCGTCGGCGTGCTGGGCTGGGCGCGCCACGCCTACCTCGCGCTGGGCGGCAACCGCCTCTTCGCCGTCCTCAGCACGCTGATCCTCTCGCTGGTCTTCGCCCTCACCGCCGTCCTGCTCGGCATCTACGAGGCCGACACCACCGCCCGCGACGCGATGGCCGAGGCCCGCGGGGGAGACAACCCCGCCTCCTACTTCGGCCTCCAGGGCCGCCTGACCTGCGTGCTCCCGGTCGCCGACACCGCGATTCCCGTCGAGAACGGACCCGTCCCCACCGGCCATCCGGTCCTCTCCTTCGGCAGTTCCGAGGACTGGATCTGGCTCTGGGACCCCGAACGCGACTCCGCCCCCACCACCTTCGCGGTTCGCCGCGAGGACGTCCGCCTCCTCACCCCGGACGACGCGGGCTGCCCCGCCTCGTAGCACGCGGGTGGGCGTCAGCGGCGGCGCACCCGCAGCAGGCGGGCCCTCGCCTTCAGCAGCCAGGGCACGAGGACGTAGATCACGACCGGTACCACGACGGCCGTGACGCAGAGCAGGCGAAGCGGCCCCGAGACGCCGCCCGCCACCGGGGAGAGCAGCGCCTTGACGGCGAGGATGGACGGGTAGACGGCGAGCCAGGTGATCAGCACTCGCACATGCACGGACGGTGGGGCGAGCGGGGCGACGCCGGCGGAGGCGTCCGGACAGGTCTTGCCGGTCAACTGGGGCATTCGGTCCTCACTTCACGTTCACGTCCGAAGAGCGCTGCGGCTTGACGGTAGCCAACCAACTAGTTGGATGTCAACCATCCAGTTGGTTGGTGAACGTCCTCGCCGTACGCTGGGCCCATGCACCAGGACCCGACGGACACCAGGCACCGGCTGCTCGCCGCCGCCAAGGAGGAGTTCGCCGCGCACGGCATCGCCGGCGCCCGCGTGGACCGCATCGCCGCCTTGGCGGGCGTCAACAAGGAGCGCATCTACGGCTACTTCACCAACAAGCAGAAGCTCTTCGACCGCGTCGTCGACCAGGCGCTCGACGAACTCAGCGACGCGGTCCCCCTGGAACCGGGCAACGACCCCGCCGAGTACGTGGGCCGGGTCTACGACTTCCACCGCGCCAACCCCACCCTGGTGCGCCTCTTCCTCTGGGAGGCCCTGCACTACCGCGACGGCCTGCTGCCGAACGAGGCGCGGCGCGCCACTCGCTACGAGCAGAAGGTCGCCGCCCTCGCCGAAACCTTCGGCACCAAGGCGTCACCACAGGTCGCCGCCTGCCTGCTCAGCCTGATCGGGCTGGCCGCGTGGCCCAACGCGGTGCCTCAGATGGCCCGGCTCATCCTCGGCAGCGCCGCACCGGAGGCCGACCTGCGTTCCTACGTCGTCGAGTTCACCCGCCGGGCCCTGACCGACACCCTCCCGACCCCAACCGACGCCTGTACCGGAAACTGCTCCGACCCGTGATCGCGAAGGGTGCCGAAGCGATGGACGTGATCTTCTCGGATGATCGGAAGGGCGGCCGCGCGATGGGCTGACCGGATGCGGTTGGCCCCCTGTTTGGCCCCCCCGGGCATGAAAGAGGCCACCTACTCAATTGAGTAGGTGGCCTCTGACGTGCGTCGGGGTGGCGGGATTTGAACCCACGACCTCTTCGTCCCGAACGAAGCGCGCTGCCAAGCTGCGCCACACCCCGGTGCCGTGGGCTGGCCACGGCGATGACTACTCTAGCCGACCGTCTGGCGTACGGGAAATCTGGTTTTGGCGGGGGAGCAGGGTGAGCAGGGTGGCCTCCGGGGGGCAGGCGAAGCGGACCGGGGTGAAGCGGTTGGTGCCGCAGCCGGCGGAGACGTGGAGGTGGGCCTGGTTCGGGCCGGCGGTGTGGGTGGAGAGGCCCTTGACGCGCTCGGGGTCGATGTCGCAGTTGGTGACCAGGGCGCCGTAGAACGGGATGCACAGCTGGCCGCCGTGGGTGTGTCCGGCCAGGATCAGCGGGTAGCCGTCGGCGGTGAAGGCGTCGAGCACGCGGAGGTACGGGGCGTGCACCACGGCGAGGGAGAGGTCGGCGTCCGGTTCGGGGCCGCCGGCGACCTCGTCGTAGCGGTCGCGGCGGATGTGCGGGTCGTCGAGCCCGGTCAGGGCGATCTCGGTCTGGCCGGCCTTGACCCGGCCGCGGGCGTTGGTGAGGTTGGCCCAGCCGGCCGCGTCGAACGCGTCGCGCAGCTGCCACCACGGGTTGCGCGGCACCTGCTGAGCCGGGGTGTTGCCGTTCAGCCCGTGCTTGCCGCTGGCGCGCTCCACCAGGTAACGGGCCGGGTTGCGGAAGACCGGCGCGTAGTAGTCGTTGGAGCCGAAGACGTACGCCCCGGGGAACTCCAGCAGCGGCCCGAGGGCGTCGAGGACCTCGGGGACGGCGTCGGGGTCGGAGAGGTTGTCCCCGGTGTTGATCACCAGGTCGGGGTGCAGCCCGGCGAGCGAGTGCAGCCAGCGCTGCTTCTTGCGCTGGCCCCGGACCATGTGGATGTCCGAGACGTGCAGCACGCGGAGCGGCTCCCGTCCTGGTGGGAGCACGGGGACGGCCACCCGCCGCAGCCGGAAGGAGCGGACCTCGATGCCCGCCGCGTAGCCGACGGCCGCGGTGGTGAGGGCGGTCAGGGCCAACGGGATGCCGTATCGGGCGCGCATGCGCCCCATCGTTGCAGATGGCCGAGGGGGCCGGCATCCGCTCCCGTCTCATGCGTCACACCTGCTGCCACAATGGTGCGCATGACCACGTTGAAGGCCCGGATCCACGACGACCTGACGACGGCGATCAAGGCGCGCGACGAGCTGCGCTCCGCGACGCTGCGGATGACGCTGGCGGCGATCACCACGGAGGAGGTGGCGGGCAAGACGGCCCGTGAGCTCTCCGACGACGAGGTGCTGAAGGTGATCACCCGGGAGGCGAAGAAGCGTCGGGAGGCGGCGGAGGCGTTCGACAAGGGCGGCCGGGCCGAGCAGGCGGAACGGGAGCGGGCGGAGGGCGTGGTGCTCGCTGAGTACCTGCCGCAGCAGCTTTCTGACGAGGAGTTGGACGCGCTGGTCGCCGAGTCGGTGGCCGAGGCGCGGGCGGGTGGCGCGGAGGGGCCGCGGGCCATGGGCGCGGTGATGAAGATCGTCGGGCCGAAGGTCGCGGGTCGGGCGGAGGGCGGCCGGGTCGCCGGCTCCGTGAAGCGGGCCCTTTCCCAGGGGTAGCCGGGGTAGTCGAAGCCGACGTAGGCGGTGCTGGGCCGGTCATGCCGGCCCAGCACCGCCGACATCGGTCGGGAGGGCTTCGGGGGCGGCGCCGTGCTGCGGCCTCCGGCCTGAGCGCCGCGTTCCCAGGGCACCGGAGGCTGTCGCTCCGCGGGCCGTCCGTGCGGGCGGCCGTGGCAGAGCGGTCGAGTGGGACCATCCCGGCCCGCCGGTGCGGGCCGGAGCCCTGTCGGGAGGCCGGCGGCGCCGCGCCGGTCAGATGTCGGGGGTCAGACGCCGCGGGTCAGACGTCGGGGGTCACGGCCAGGGGTAGACGTCGTCGTCGTTTCCGCCGCCGCCGTTGCCGTTTCCGTTGCCCGGGTCCCAGTCGTCCAAGTCGTCCCAGTCGTCCGGCAGGTCGTCGAAGTCGGGCAGGTCGGGCCCGTCGTCCTCCGGCTCGTCGTCGTCGGTGCCGCGCGGCACGTCGACCGGGTTGAACGTGGTCGCCGGCACGTCCACCAGCGCCTCGGTCATCGCCTGGCTCCAGATCGGCCCGGCGACCCCGGCCCCGCTGGCCTCCTCGAAGTACACGTCGCCGATCGTGACGTCGACCATCGGCTGCAGCGACTCGACGCCGCCGACCCGCACCGCCGTGGACAGCTCCGGGGTGTAGCCGACGAACCACACGTTCTTGCGGTTGTCCGAGGTGCCGGTCTTCCCCGCGTTGTCCCGGTCGGTGAGGCCGACCGCCTGGCCGGTGCCGTCCTGGACGACGCCCTGGAGCATCATGTT
Organism: Streptomyces sp. B6B3; assembly: GCF_039871525.1. Classification (NCBI taxonomy): domain Bacteria; kingdom Bacillati; phylum Actinomycetota; class Actinomycetes; order Kitasatosporales; family Streptomycetaceae; genus Streptomyces; species Streptomyces sp. B6B3. The sequence goes on from NZ_JBDPLU010000008.1 coordinate 191,303, forward strand.
GATCGTGTCCGCGGTGTGCGTGGACATCACCTGCCGGCAGTCCGGCTCCGGCGCGCCGAGGCGCTCGCCCTCGGAGTCGGTGACCCCGGTGATGGACATCGGCTCGCAGTAGGTGCCGCGGTTGGCGAACGCGGCGTACGCGGTGGCCATCATCAGCGGCGTGGTCTCCTGGGCGCCCAGCGTGACCGAGGGGTTGGCCTCGAGCGCGTCGTCGTTGCCCCGGGTCACGCCGAGGCTCGCCGCCATCTCTATGGTCTCGCAGAGGCCGACCTCGCGCTCCAGGTTGGCGAAGTAGGTGTTGATCGACTGGGCGAGCGCCGAGGTCATGTCCCAGGTGCCGGTCTCGCTCTCCAGCTCGTTCTGCACGTCCCACTCGGCGTTCGTGTCCGAACCGCGCGGTTCGCCCTCGCAGTCCAGGTAGTCGGCCATCGGGAAGGTTTCCTCGTACCCGGTGGTGTACTCCTGGGCCGGGGAGATGCCCTGCTCCAACGCGGCCGCCGCGGTGAAGGGCTTGAACGTCGAGCCCGGCTGGAAGCCGTCGGTGCTGCCGCCCATGCCGGCCGAGACGTTGAGGTTCAGCACCGTCTGGCCCTGCGTGGCGTCGTTGCCGTACGGGCGGCTCTGCGCCATGGAGAGGATGTGTCCGGTGCCCGGCTGGACCTGGACGACCGCGGCGGCCACCTCGTCGTCGGCGTTGACGTGGTCCTCGGCCGCCCGGACGGCGGCCTGCTGGGCCTGCGGGTCGAGCGTGGTCTGGATGGTGAGGCCGCCGAGCGCCCAGATCGCCTCGCGGTCGTCCCGGGTCTCCCCGAAGGCCGGGTTGCTGAGGAACTCCTCGCGCACGTAGTCGCAGAAGAAGCCGGCGTCGCCGACCGCGGTGATGCAGCCGTTGCTCGGGTCGCTGATGTCCAGGCCGAGGTCCAGCTCCTTGGCCTCGTCGGCCTCCCGCTGGGTGATGTCGTCGGTGTTGACCATGGCCTGGAGCACCGTGTTGCGCCGCTCGATGGCACCCTCGGGGTTGGCCACCGGGTCCCACTGGGAGGGGGACTGCACGATCCCGGCGAGCAGCGCCGCCTCGTGCAGTTCGAGCTCGCTGGCGGGCTTGGAGAAGTACTGCTGGGCGGCCGCCTCGACGCCGTACGCCTGCTGGCCGAAGTACGTGATGTTCAGGTAGTTCTCGAGGATCTGGTCCTTGGTGAGCTGCTGCTCCAGCTCTATCGCGTACTTCATCTCGCGGATCTTGCGGCCCAGGCCGCCGGCACCCGACTGGTCGGTGGCCTCGGCGATCGCCTCCTGGTCGTCGCCCGCGGCCTCGACGAAGACGTTCTTCACGTACTGCTGGGTCAGGGTCGAGGCGCCCTCGGCGACGCCGCCGGCCTCGATATTGTTGTTCAGCGCGCGGAGGATGCCGTGCAGGTCGACGGCGCCGTGCTCGTAGAAACGGGCGTCCTCGATGGCGACGATGGCCTGCCGCATGTTCTCCGACATCTCGTCCAGCGGGATGACGGTGCGGTTCCGGTCGTAGACGTCGGCGATCTTGTTGCCCTCGGCGTCCAGGATGGTGGTCACCTGGCTCAGCGGTGGCCGCTTCATCATCGCCGGGATCTCGTCGAACCCCTGGGCGGTGCCCTTGGCCGCCAGCCCGAGGGCGCCTATCGCCGGCAGCGCGAGCCCGGCCAGCACCCCTCCGGCCAGCACGCTGACCCCGAGGAACCTGGCTACCTGCCCCGTCGTGCTCAGCCCGCGACCCTGACGCGTTCTACCCATGCCGCCCAGCCTACGTTCTCAAACGCCAGACAGGGGGGCAGGTGTTCGCCTACCCTGGTGACCCGTTCACACTTCTGCGCCGGGGCACCGCATTGCCGCGCTTCCATCACTCGGTCGAGTGACCTGCGGTGACGCCATAGTCCGAACGGGCCATTCAAGATTAGACCCACTGGGGGTGTTGCGCCCCCGCTGCCTTCCGTAACGTCCTCAACTGGCAAGGGTGAGAGTGAATATGCCACTTGCCGCCGTGGGGGAGCCTCGATTCGGGAGAGGACGGCACCGGCATGAGCTGGGTTATCGACTGGTCCGCGCACGCGGCCTGCCGTGAGACGGATCCGGATGAACTGTTCGTACAGGGCGCGGCACAGAACCGGGCGAAGGCTGTCTGTCACGGCTGCCCGGTGCGCACCGAGTGTCTCGCGGACGCGCTGGACAGCAGGGTGGAGTTCGGTGTCTGGGGTGGCATGACGGAGCGCGAACGGCGCGCTCTGCTGCGCCGACGACCCACGGTCACCTCGTGGCGCCACCTGCTGGAGACGGCGCGCAGCGAGTACGAGAGTGGTGGGCCGCGCGGTGAGCGCCGCCGAGGCGGTGAGCTGGCGGAGTTCGTGGAGGACTACGACGTGGCAGACGGCTGGGCGGCCGCGGGGCCGCTGGCCGCGGGCTGAACCGGACGCGGCCGGCTTCGGTCGGCCGGCTTCGGTACGGCGTCGGCACGCGCCAGAACGTGCGCCGGCGTGCGGCGCCCAGGGGTGCCTTGCCGTGCCCGCGTGCCGCGGGCACGGTGGTGTGCGCTCCGCGCGGGTCCGTGCTGACGCGCGCGGGCGGCGACCGGGGCGGCCCGGTCCGTGGCCCACGCGGGCGCGAGCACGCGCGCCGCGCGGTGGTGCAGTGGTGTCGTGGTGCGTTATGGCTGGTCCGGGCGGGCCAGACGCTCGCCGATGGCGCGCAGTCCGTCCAGATCGTGCACGTCGCCGGGCAGGGCGGCGACCTCCACCACCGGCACTTCGGGATGCACGGCGCTGAAGCGGGCGCGCATGCGCGCCTCACGAGCCACCTGCCGCATGCGATCGGCGTGCACGCGCAGCAGACCAGCAGCCAGCGCCTGGCACTCCGCGTCGTCCAGGGGCGCCTGCTCGTCCGCGTCGGCCGGTGAGCTGGGTTCGGGAGAGCGGCCGAGCGACGAGCCCGCGGCTGGACCGGATGAACTGTCGGCCGGGCTCTGGCTGTTGTGATTGTTCCGAGTGGCAGTCTGCCCCTCGTGAAGATCCACAATGCCGCCGTCCACAAGATTCTTTACGTCCGGCCCTCCGCTGTCGCCCTCACCTGCCCCGTTGGTTCCGTTGGCTCCGTGGGCCCCGCCGTTCCCACCGTTTCCGCCGTTTCCCGTGCCGGTCAGCATCTCCGCCGCCGCGAGCGCGCGTTCCGCGCTGAGCCGGCCCGCGGCCGAGGCGTGCACCCGGTTGAGCACCAGCCCGGCCAGCGGCATCCGGTCGTCGGCCAGCCGCTCCACGAAGAACGCCGCCTCGCGCAGCGCGTCCTGTTCGGGCGCGGCGACCACCAGGAACGCCGTGCCGGGCGCCTGGAGCAGCCGGTAGGTCGCGTCCGCCCGGGTGCGGAAGCCGCCGAACATCGTGTCCATGGCGGCCACGAACGTCTGCACGTCGCGCAGCAGCGCCGTGCCGAGCACCTTGCCGAGCGAGCCGGCGAAGAGCGAAAGACCCGCCATGCCCAGGTTCATCACCTTCCGGCCGGCCCGGCCGCCGGCCTTGGCCGGCGCCATCAGCACCCGGATGAACCGTCCGTCGAGGAACGAGCCCAGGCGCTGCGGCGCGTCCAGGAAGTCCAGCGCGGAACGGCTCGGCGGGGTGTCCACCACGATCAGGTCCCAGGGCGCGTCCTCGCGGGCGGCGAGCTGGCCGAGCTTCTCCATGGCCATGTACTCCTGGGTGCCGGCGAAGCCGGCGGAGAGCGCCTGGTAGAAGGGGTTGTCCAGGATGGCGCGGGCCCGCGCGGGCTCCGCGTGCGCCTCGACGATCTCGTCGAAGGTGCGCTTCATGTCGAGCATCATGGCGAACAGCTCGCCACCGCCAGACGCCTCACCCCCCGGCCCGTCACTGCCAGACCCGCCACCGCCGGACGCCGAACCCGACCCCGACCCCGACCCGGAGCCGGCTATGCCGGGCACCGGACGCGGCGTGTTGTCCAGTTCGGTCAGCCCCATCGACTGCGCCAGCCGGCGCGCCGGGTCGATGGTCAGCACCACCACCCGCCGCCCCCGCTCCGCGGCCCGCAGGCCCAGCGCGGCGGCCGTGGTCGTCTTGCCCACCCCGCCGGCGCCGCAGCAGACCACGATGCGGGTCCCCGGGTCGTCCAGCAGCCGGTCCACGGCCAGCCGCGGCGGCTCGCCGATGCCGGCGGACGCGTCGTCCTCGATCAACCCCACGAGATCACCACCCTCCGCGCACCCCCGCGCGCCCTCACCACTCCAGCTCCCGTAGCCGGCGGGCCAGCCGGTACAGGCCGGCCAGGTCCACGCCCTCGGCGAGCAGCGGCAGCTCCCTGACCGGCAGCTCGAGCCCGTCGAGCGCCCGCCGCTGGGCGCGCTCCAACGCGCGCCGCTGCCCGTACTCCCGGCCCTCCGCCAGCAGCGGCGGCACCAGCCGCGCCGGGGCCCGCAGCCCGGCCCGCCCGAACGCCCGCGCCAGCGCGTCGGGGTCCGGGGCCCCGCTGTCCTCCCCGGGGAACTCGACGCCCACCGGCGGGCGCACCATGTTCACCACCACGCTCCCGACGGGCAACCGCACGCCGCGCAGTTCGGCGACGCCGTCGGCGGTCTCCTGCACCGGCATCTCCTCCAGCAGCGTGACCAGATGCACCGCCGTCTCGGCCGACTTCAGCACCCGCATCACCGCCTGCGCCTGGTGATGGATCGGCCCCACCCTGGCGAGCCCGGCCACCTCCTCGTTGACGCCGAGGAAGCGGGCGATCCGTCCGGTCGGCGGGGCGTCGAGCACCACCGCGTCGTACGCCCACGCGCCGTCCGCCGCGCGCCGCCGCACCGCCTCGCAGGCCTTGCCGGTGAGCAGCACGTCGCGCAGCCCGGGCGCGACAGTGGTGGCGAAGTCGATCGCGCCGATCCGCCGCAGCGCCCGTCCGGCGCCCCCGAGCTTGTAGAACATCTGCAGGTAGTCGAGGAGCGCCAGCTCCGCGTCGATCGCCAGGGCGTACACCTCGCCGCCACCGGGGCCGATGGCGATGCGGCGCTCCTCGTACGGCAGCGCCTCGGTCTCGAACACCTGGGCTATGCCCTGCCGCCCCTCCACCTCGACGAGGAGGGTGCGTCGCCCCTCCTCCGCGAGCGCCAGTGCGAGTGCCGCGGCCACCGTGGTCTTGCCGGTGCCGCCCTTGCCGCTGATCACGTGCAGCCGGCGCGCTGGGGGCACCTCCCTCCTGTGGGGGACCGACCTGTCAGGCACCCCGCTCACCCCTCTTCTCCCGGCTCACCCTGGCGAGCCTACGACTAGAGTCGGGACCATGACGAAGTGGGAATACGTGACCGTGCCGCTGCTCGTGCACACCACCAAGCAGATCCTGGACAACTGGGGTGAGGACGGCTGGGAGTTGGTCCAGGTCATCCCCGGGCCGAACCCGGAGCAGCTGGTGGCGTACTTCAAGCGTGAGAAGCAGCAGCCGTGAGTGGGCGGAGCGCCGTGGAGGCGAGGCTGGCGGAACTGGGCCTGACGCTTCCCGAGGTGGTCACCCCGGGAGGGGCGTACGTGCCGGCCCTGCGCACCGGCCGTTACGTGTACACCGCGGGGCAGGTGCCGATGGTGGAGGGCGTGCTGCCGGCGGTCGGCAAGGTCGGGGCCGAGGTCTCGCCCGAGCGGGCCAAGGAGCTCGCGGCGATCTGCGCGCTGAACGCGCTGGCCGCCGTGAAGTCCGTGATCGGCGACCTGGACCGGATCGAGCGGGTGGTGAAGGTGCTCGGCTTCGTCGCCTCGGCTCCCGATTTCACCGCCCAGCCGCAGGTGATCAACGGGGCCAGCGAGCTGCTCGGCGAGGTGCTGGGCGAGCGCGGCCGGCACGCGCGCAGCGCGGTCGGCGTGGCGGTGCTGCCGCTGGACTCGCCGGTCGAGGTGGAGATGCAGGTCGAGATCCGTGGGGAAGCCGACGATGACTGAGCCGTCGGCCGGGTCCGCGCCGCCGCCCGAGGGCCAGGCGTCGCCGGTCCCCGACTGGGAGAAGCGTTTCCGGGCGCCCCGGGTCTCGTTGCCGCAGTGGGCCGAGGACGCGCCGGACCGTTCGCTGTTCATCTCGAACGTGACGGGCACCTTCGAGCTGTACGCCTGGGACCGGTCGAGCGGGAAGCAGCGGCAGGCCACCGAGCGCCCCAACGGCACGGTGCACGGCGGGCTCTCCCCGGACGGCGAGTGGATCTGGTGGTTCGCGGACACCGACGGCGACGAGTTCGGCGTGTGGCTGCGGCAGCCGTTCCACGGCGGTCCCGACGAGCCGGCGGTGCCCGGCGTCGAGGCGTCGTATCCGGCCGGCCTGGCGCTGGGCCGGGACGGGACCGTGGCGATCGGCCGGACGACCGAGGAGGACGGCACCACGATCCATGTGGCGCCGCCCGGCGGCGAGCCCGTGGAGATCTACCGGCACCGGCAGTCGGCCGGCGTGGGCGACCTGTCCTGGGACGGCACGCTGCTGGCCATCGAGCACACCGAGCACGGCGACGCCATGCACTCGGCGGTGCGGGTGACCAGGCCTGACGGCACGCTGGTGGCGGAGCTGGACGACACCGAGGGCGGCACCCGGGAGCTGGGCCTGAGCGTGCTCGGCTTCGCGCCGGTGGCCGGCGACTCGCGGCTGCTGGTCGGGCACCAGCGGCGCGGCCGCTGGGAGCCGATGATCTGGGACCCGCTGACCGGCGCGGTGACCGAGCTGGACCTCGGCCTGCCGGGCGACACGCACGCGCAGTGGTACCACGACGGTGGCGCGCTGCTGATCAGCCACGCCTACCGGGCGCGCAGCGAGCTGTGGCGTTACGAGCTGGGCGGCGCGCCCGCCGGAGAGTGGGGCAACGACCGGCTGAACCGGGTGGACACCCCGGCCGGCACGATCTCCGGCGCCACCGCCCGGCCCGACGGCACGGTGGAGTTCCTGTGGTCCTCGGCCGCCGAACCGCCGCAGGTGCGCTCCACCACGGGCGACCTCGTGCTGCAACCGCCCGGGCTCCGTGCCCCCGCCTCGGTGCCGATCAGCGACCTGTGGGTGGACGGTCCGGGCGGCACCATCCACGCGCTGCTCCAGAAGCCGGCGGGCGAGGGCCCGTTCCCGACCGTCTTCGACATTCACGGCGGACCGACCGCGCACGACACCGATGCCTTCGCCGCCGGGCCGGCGGCCTGGGTGGACCACGGTTTCGCCGTCGTCCGGGTCAACTACCGCGGCTCCACCGGATACGGCCGGGCCTGGACGGACGCCCTGAAGCACCGCATCGGCCTGATCGAGTTGGAGGACATCGCCGCGGTGCGCGACTGGTGCGTGGCGAACAAGGTGGCTGACCCCGAGCGACTGGTGCTCACCGGCGGCTCCTGGGGCGGGTACCTGACGCTGCTCGGGCTCGGCACCCAGCCGGACGCCTGGACGGTCGGCGTGGCGGCGGTGCCGGTGGCGGACTACGTCACGGCGTACCACGACGAGATGGAGGCGCTGAAGGCGCTGGACCGCACGCTGTTGGGCGGCACCCCGGAGGAGCAGCCCGAGCGCTGGCGCGCCTCGTCGCCCATCACGTACGTCGACGAGGTGCGGGCGCCGGTGCACATCTCGGCGGGCATGAACGACCCGCGCTGCCCCATCCGGCAGATCGAGAACTACGTGGAGCGGCTGGGGGCGCGCGGCGCCGAGCACGAGGTGTACCGGTACGACGCCGGGCACGGCTCGCTGGTGGTGGAGGAGCGGATCAAGCAGGTGGCGATGGAGATTCGCTTCGCGCTCCGGCACCTGCCGGCTCCGCCGGCTGGCTGACCGGCTCCGCGGCGGCCGCCGGCGAGGCGGTCGAAGGCCCGTCTGCCTGCTTCGAGAGTGCCTGCGGGGAGGCGGCCCGCTGCGGGTCTGCCTGCTGCGAGGTGGTCTGCCGGGAACCTGCTGGCTGCGATGCGGCCCGCTGCGGGTCTGCCGGTGGGGCGTCTGCTCGCTGCGGGTGTGCCGGCCGTGGGGTGGTCGGTGGCTCGTCGACCGGCAGGCCCAGCGCCGCGTCCCGCCGGGTCTCCACCTCGCGCCGGAACAGCCGGTACCACATGAAGACGGCGAAGGCGGCGAAGACGAACCATTCGGCCGTGTACCCCAGGTTCTGGAACGCGTCGGCGTCGAGCCCGGTCCCGGCCGGCGCCGTGGGCGGCACGGCGGTCAGCGGCGCGGTCGCGTCGCTGACCGTCAGCCAGCCGTCCAGCACCGGGTACGGCAGCACGTTGATCAACGACGCGGCGGAGATCACGCCCAGCTGCCCGGCGGGCAGCGCGGTCGGCGCGTTCACACTCGCGGGTGATTCGGCGGCCTGGAGCGCGCCGACCACGGTCACCTCGCCGCCCGGCGGCTCCGGCGCCCGGTTCGGCTCGGCCGCCCCGGGCAGCCAGCCGCGCACCACGGGCACGGCGGGACCGCCGTCCGCCGGCCGGAGCATGGTCAGCAGATAGCTCCCCGGCCGGCCGTCGAGCAGCCGGTTCGGCACCAGCAGCTGCCGCTCGGCGTCGTACGTCCCGGTCACCGTGGCCCGTTCGCCGGCGGTCTCGGTGGTCACCGGCAGCAGCTCGGCCAGCGGCCGGGCCGGTCCCGTGTCCTCGGCCGTCCGCTGTGCCTCCCGGTGGTTGTCCACCTGGTCCTCGAAGCGGCCCAGCTGCCAGGTGCCGGCGACCAGGCAGACCGGGATCGACAGCACCACGAAGAGGTTGATCGCCCACCAGCGGGGCGTCAGCAGGAACCGGTACACGCGCCCCACGGTACTGGCCCGCGCCGACACCGTCGGCGCCGGCTCAGGGGGACTCGGCTCAGGAGGTCTCCGCCTCCAGCACGCCCGTCCGGTACACGGTGCCGGTGCACACGCCCGCCAGCGGCACCTGCGCGGCCTCCGGCTCGCCCGCCGACGGGGTGTACCGCAGCACCACGCCGTCGTCGGTCTCGCCGGTCCCACCGTCGGTGGTGCCGCCGTCGCCGTTGTCACCGTTGTCGCCGGACTCGCCCTCGGAGTCGCCGCCGTTGCCGTTCTCGCCGTTGTCGCCCGTGTCGCCACCGGTGCCGCTGTTGTCGCCCTCCGAGCCCTCGGCGGTGCCGCCGGTGTCCCCGGCGTCCGAGAGGGCCGCCGGCTCGTCGGTGCCCACCACCGGCTCGGTCGGGTCGGTCGAGGGGTCGGACACGGTACAGCCCCCGCTCCCCGCCTCCGCCTCGGGGACGTACGCGAACTGCACCTCGTAGCCCGTGCCGGGCGCCAGGATCAGCTCCTGGTACGACTCGTCGGGGGTCGGCAGGCCCTCCGCGCGGTCGCCCTCGGTGCGGTCGATGATCTGCACGTCGGCGCTGTCCGTCTCGCCGAGCGGAAGCGCCACCAGCTCGCCGGTGCCGTCGATCCGGCACGCCTCGTCGGAGATGTTCGCCATCCGGATCGCGCCGTAGATCCGCCCCTCGGCGTCCGGTTCGTGCGTCACCGTCTCGGCGTCACCCAGCTGCGAGCGGGTACAGGTGGGCGAGGTGGCGCCGAGCGACTCCCAGCTGTCCATCACGTCCCCGTCGCCGGACTGGTCGCCGCCGCCCGGGGTGCTCGACTCGTCGCCGGTGCCACCGTCGGCGCTCTGCTCGGGGTACGGCGTCTCGCCGCCGCCCGTGTCGTACATGTCCGGCTCGTCGGGGGAGTTGCCCTCCACCACGGTGCCGTTCTCGCCGAGGTAGCCGTGCTCGTCCGCGCCGACGGCCTCGCCCTCGCCGCCGCTCAACCGGGCGGCCGAGGTGACCATCAGCGGCATCCCCACGCCCAGCAGCACCACCGAGGCCGCGGCGCCGAGCAGCAGCTGCCGGTGGCGGCGCCGGCGCGCGGGGACGGCGACCCTGAGGTGCTCCAGGGAGTCGGGGGACGGCTCTATCGGCCGGACGGTGTCGCGCAGCAGGCGGCGCAGGATCTCCTCGCCGTCGTCCTGCTCGTTCCAGTCGGCCTGGGCCAGGAAGTCGGGGTCCAGGGGATCGGGGGGGTACGGGTAACCGTCCTCCGGTCCCTCCGGCTCGCGCCGGAAGCCGGGATCGCGGTCGTTCATTGGGCGGCCTCCATGGCGACGCGGAGCGCCGCGATGCCGCGTGAGCCGTACGCCTTGACCGAGCCGGCCGAGATACCGAGGGTGCTGGCGACCTCGGCCTCGCTCATGTCGGCGAAATAGCGCAGCACGAGCACCTCGCGCTGGCGGCGTTGCAGCCCTCGCATCGCCTTGATCAGGTCGGCCCGCTCCAACTGCTCGTAGGCGCCTTCCTCGGCGCTGGCCGCGTCCGGCATGGGGCGGGAGAGCAGCTTCAGCCCGAGTATGCGGCGACGCAGGGTGGAGCGGGACAGGTTCACGACGGTCTGCCGGAGGTACGCGAGCGTCTTCTCCGGTTCGCGCACGCGGCTACGTGCGGCGTGCACACGGATGAACGCCTCCTGCACCACGTCCTCGCAGGAGGCTGTGTCGTCGAGCAGCAGAGCGGCCAGGCCCAACAACGAGCGGTAGTGGGCCCGGTAGGTCTCGGTGAGGAAATCCACCGTGGTGCCTTCAACCCCCTCGGCGATGCCCTCGACCGTCGCTCCGCCGTCCGCATCGTCGCCCAGCGGGCGGACACGGGTTGGTTGGGAGGCCGGCACGGGGGCGATCACCGGCATGCCCCCGCCACGCGGTTCGTCCCGATGTGAGGACGAGCCGGGGCGCGGGAGGCGTCGCCGCGTGGGCGCTGCCGCGAGATCGAGGACTTCTGCCACGCCAGTTGGACACGCTTTCCCCCGGAAAGGTTGTATGGCGCGGGTAGATTGCCGGTTGGGGAGCCATACGACCTCATGCCTACCGCCTCACCCCGATGGTCCCGGTCATGGTTGCGCCCTCACGCCTCCGGAGGAGTTGTGAGGACGCCCCGCGCGCCGCAGTTGGTTCCGCCGAGTCCTGGTTGCTCTCCAGAATCCATGCGGTCGTGGGGAGTTGAAATCGTCCCCCGCAGAATCCACTCAGGGCAAGCTGTACCGTCGTACGAACAGGTCACGAAACCTTCACATTTGCCGAGGAGGGCTGAGCGGGGTCAGCGGCCGGTGCCTCCGTAGACGACGGCCTCGTCGTTTTCGCTGTCCAGACCGAACGCGGTGTGCACCGCGCGCACCGCCTCGTTGACGTCGTCCTGCCGGGTCACCACCGAGATGCGGATTTCAGAGGTCGAGATCAGCTCGACGTTCACGCCGGCGCCCGCGAGCGCCTCGAAGAACGTCGCCGCCACCCCGGGGTTCGTCTTCATCCCCGCGCCGACCAGCGAGATCTTGGCGATCTGGTCGTCGAAGCGCAGCGCCTCGAAGCCGATGTCGGACCGCTGCCGCTCCAGCGCGCCGATCACCCGGCGGCCCTCGTCCTTTGGCATCGTGAACGAGATGTCGGTCAGGCCGGTCGCGGCGGCCGACACGTTCTGCACCACCATGTCGATGTTGATCTCGGCGTCCGCGATGGCACGGAAGATCTTGGCGGCCTCACCCGGCTTGTCGGGCACGCCGACGACCGTGACCTTGGCCTCGGACGTGTCGTGCGCGACCCCGGAGATGATTGCCTGCTCCACCGGCTGGCTCCCTTGCGGTTCGTTGCTGACCCAGGTCCCCTTCAGGCCGGAGAAGGACGACCGGACGTGAATCGGGATGTTGTAGCGGCGCGCGTACTCCACGCAGCGGTGCAGCAGCACCTTGGAACCGGAGCTCGCCAGCTCCAGCATGTCCTCGAAGGCGATCCAGTCGATCTTCCTGGCCTTCCGCACCACCCGCGGGTCGGCGGTGAAGACGCCGTCGACGTCGGTGTAGATCTCGCAGACCTCGGCGTCCAGCGCCGCGGCCAGCGCCACGGCCGTGGTGTCCGAACCGCCACGCCCCAGCGTGGTGATGTCCTTGCTGCTCTGCGAGACGCCCTGGAAGCCGGCGACGATCGCGATGTTCCCCTTGTCCACCGAGGACTGGATGCGGCCGGGCGTGACGTCGATGATCCGGGCCCGGTTGTGCACCGAGTCGGTGATCACGCCCGCCTGGCTGCCGGTGAACGACTGGGCGGCGTGCCCCAGGGCCTTGATCGCCATCGCCAGCAGCGCCATGGAGATCCGCTCGCCGGCGGTCAGCAGCATGTCCATCTCGCGACCGGCCGCTACCGGTGACACCTCGGCGGCGAGGTCGATCAGCTCGTCGGTGGTGTCACCCATCGCCGAGACGACGACCACCACCTGGTGCCCGTTCTTCTTCGCCTCCACGATCCGCTTGGCGACCCGCTTGATGCCCTCGGCGTCGGCGACGGAGGAGCCGCCGTACTTCTGCACGACCAGGCCCACGTCTGCTCGCTCCCGTCTCTCTCACTCTCCGTGGTCACATTGCGACCACGACCGGACAAAGTCTACCGAGCGGAACCGTCGCCTCCGCCCCTTCCCAGCGTCGAACCCTGCCCGGTCAGTCCCCGAGCACACGGAACGGGCGGCAAACGTAACCAGGCTCACAGCAGGCCCACCGGTTCCACGGTCGGGCCCGGCCGGCTCCGGAGGGACGGACGGAGGGCATCTACGATGGCGAGTGGGGATGGTACGGGCCGGGCGATCCGGGCGAGGAGGCCGCACGATGACCGAACGCAAGCCACCCGGAGTGAACTTCGAGTCGTGGGTGGACCGGCAGATCCGGGAGGCGGCCGAGCGCGGCGCGTTCGACAACCTGTCCGGGACCGGCAAGCCGCTGGCCGACGACACCATGCCCTACGACGAGAACTGGTGGCTCAGGTCGAAGCTGGAGCGCGAGAACGTCTCCGCGCTGCCGCCGACCCTCCAGCTCCGCAAGGATGCCGAGGACGCCCTGGCGGCGGCCCGGGAGGCGCCGTCCGAGCGCCGCGTGCGGGAGATCCTGGAGGAGGTCAACGAACGGATCCGCGAGGCGATCCGGCGACCGCCGGGGGGCCCGCCGCTGAACCTCACGCCGTTCGACGTGGCGCGTGTCGTCGCCGAATGGCGCGAAGCGCGGGGACGCTCCGCGGGCTAGGGTTCCGCGGGCCGGGGCTCGGCAGGGTGGGCTCGGCAGGGTGGGGGTGGAGCGGGCGGCGCGTTCGGCGCGGCGCCGGGCGGTGCCGCTTTCTGGCAGCGCGGCGCCGCAGGGCGCGCGGCCGTGCGTGCCCACGCGCCTCAGGCGAACCGACGGATGCGGGACAGGCCCGTGCGGGCGAGGCGGCGTGTCGCGTGCGCGCCGTGTGCTCAGGAGCCGCCGGACTTCAGGCCCAGCGGGGTGGCGATCTCGGCCTCCATGACCCGTCCCGCCTGGCGTTCCAGATCGTCGCTCTCGGCCGCGCTGTCCGTGTCAAGACCGTCCAGCTCGGCCAGCGGCGTGTCCAGCCGGACGTGCGCCACCAGCGACTGCAACGCCCGGAGCGTCGCGCTCGCCGTCGGGCCCCAGTTCGTCAGGTACGAGAACTGCCACCACCACAGCGCCTCGGTGACCCGCCCCTCGCGGTAGTGGGCCATGCCGTGCCGCAGGTCGGTGATGATGTCCGCGAGGTCGTCGGAGATACGGGACGCCACCGGCGTGCTGCGCGGCACGTACGGGTCGAAGACCTCCGAGTAGACGTCCACCGGCTCCAGCAGCCCCGCGAGCCGCTCGCGCATCTCGTCCATGTCCGGCTCCGGGCCGGTGTCCGGCTCGTACCGCTCCTCGGGAACGATGTCCTCGTGCGCGCCGAGCCGCCCGCCCGCCAGCAGCACCTGGGAGACCTGAAGGAGCAGGTAGGGGACCGCGCTGTCCGGGTCGTCGCCCGTGGCGACCTCCGCGACCGCCACCGTGAACGCGTCGATCTGGTCGGCGATCTGCACGGCGAAGCTGTCGGGACCGTCCGCGCTCAGGTCGGACGCCACCGGCGCCTGCCGGGCGCCCTCCGTGGCGGCGTCAGTGTCGGTGGTCGCGCCGTTGTCGGACATCACGCTGTCGCCTCCCCAGCGGGTCCCCCAGCGGACCCCTCGTCTGCGCCGGCCCAGGTCATCGCCCGGACGCGGCGGGTGTGCATCCGCCCTGCATTACACATCAAGCAGTCGTCTTCCCTCGAAGGCACGCCCCAAGGTGACCTCGTCGGCGTACTCCAAGTCTCCCCCGACCGGCAGTCCGCTGGCTAGCCGGGTGACCTTAAGCCCGAAGGAACCGACCATGCGCGCCAGGTAGGTGGCCGTCGCCTCGCCCTCCAGATTCGGGTCGGTGGCGAGGATCAGCTCCGTGACGCTGCCGTCGGCGAGGCGCGCCAGCAGCTCTCGTATCCGCAGGTCGTCCGGGCCGACGCCGTCGATCGGGCTGATCGCCCCGCCCAGCACGTGGTAGCGGCCCCGGAACTCGCGGGTGCGCTCGATCGCCACCACGTCCTTCGGCTCCTCGACCACGCACAGCAGGGCCGGGTCGCGGCGCGGGTCCAGGCAGACCCGGCACTTCTCCTCCTGCGCGACGTTGCCACACAGCGAGCAGAACCGCACCTTCTCCTTGACCTCGGTCAGCGCGTGGGCGAGCCGGCGGACGTCGGTCGCCTCGGCCTGGAGGATGTGGAAGGCGATCCGCTGGGCGCTCTTGGGACCGACGCCGGGCAGCCTGCCCAACTCGTCGATGAGGTCCTGGACCACGCCTTCGTACACGGGGAGCCTCCACGTCTCCGGTTCCTGCGGGGGTGTCGCTGCGGGGTGCTGGGGCGCTCCGGGCGCCGGGGCCCGGGCTGGGGCCAGGGCCGAGGCCGGGGTCGGCTAGAGCGGCAGGCCCGGGATGCCCCCGCCGCCGAGGCCCTGGGCGAGCGGTCCCAGCTTCTCCTGGGCCAGCGCCTGGGCCGCGTTGTTCGCGTCCCGCACCGCGGCGATCACCAGGTCCGCGAGCGTCTCCGTGTCCTCCGGGTCCACGGCCTTCGGGTCGATCTCCAGGGCCGTCAGCTCCCCGGAGCCGGTCACCGTGGCCTTGACCAGGCCGCCGCCCGCCGAACCCTCGACGGACGTCTCGGCCAGCTCCTGCTGGGCCTCGGCGAGATCCTGCTGCATTTTCTGAGCCTGCTGCAGCAACTGCTGCATGTCGACCCCACCACCAGGGAACACGGCCTCACTCCAGGTCCGTCGAAGAGAACGAAGAATCCGTACGGCACGAGCCTACGGGCTCGTGCCCCCACGGTCTCATTCGTGGCGAAACTCCTCGATGACCGTCGCCTGCAACTCCCGCACGATCAGCTCGGCGCCGCTCGGCCCGCCCGCGCCCGCGCCTCCGCCGTCGCCCCAGGACGGGGCCGGCGGGTCCTCCGGGTCGATGTCCTCCATCCCGGCAAGATCGTCGATCTCGTCGGGCTCCCCCCGGTCGACGGGGGCGGCCGGAGGCCGGGAGGGCCCGGGCCCCGGCGCGGCCGGCGGCGGCTGCTCGGGCGTCGGGCGCGGCACGGACGGCTGCTGCTGCGCTGGCGCGTTCTGCGGCGGCTGGTGGTGGGATGGCTGATGCTGCGCCGTGGCCTGGGGCGGGGGCGCCGCGCCCGGACCGGGCGGCGGTACATGCGGCGGGGGAGCGGGCGGCTGGGGTCCGCCCCCGCCACCCGGGCCCGTGGGGCCGCCGGGCCCGCCGGGCGGCGGGCCGCCGCCGGTCGGGTCGACGATCGCCTCGATCCGCCACTGCACGCCCATCGCCTCGTTCAGCGCCTGCCGCAGCACGTCCTCGCTGCCGCTGTTCACGAAGTTGTCCCGGGCGCCGGTGGAGGCGAAGCCGAGGCGGAGCGTGCTGCCGTCGAAGCCGACGACCTGCGCGTTCTGGCTCAGCAGGATCCAGCTGTAGCGGCGGCGGCCCTTGACCGCCTCCAGGATCTGCGGCCACATCTGCCGCACCCGGCCGGTGTCGCCGCCCCCGGCGGCGGGGCCCGGCGCGGCGGCCTGCGGCGCGTTCTGTGCTGGCTGTGGCTGTGGCTGTGGCTGTGCTGGCTGCGGTGCGGCGGCCGGCCGCTCCGCGGCTCCACCACCCGCCGGCTGCCCGGCCCCGGGCCACGCGCCGGGCGCCCGGCCGCCCTGCGCCGGTCCGGAACCCGCGGCCTCCGCCGGCCCTGATCCACCCGGCCAGGCGCCCGGCCGGCCGCCGGCCGCGCCCTCCGGCGCTCCGCCCGCCGCGGGCTGGCTGCCGCCCGGCCACGCCCCGGGCGCGCTCGCCGCCGCCGCACCGTCCGCCGGGCGCTCCGCCGGTCTGGCGCGCTCCGCGCCGCCGGCGGGACCGCCCCCGTCACCGCCCGCCGGACCGTTGCTCCGCCGCCCCTCCTCCATCAGCGCCTCCGCCCGCTCCTGAACGGGAGCGGGAGCAGGGGCGGGTGCGGGGGCGGGACTCGGGCTGGGCGCCGGCGGCCCGCCACCGCCTGTGGGGCCGCCTGTGGGGCCTCCCCCCAGGCCGCCGCCGCCCGTCAGGGCGGCTCCGCGCTCCAGCCGGTCGATCCGGCTCAGCAGCGCCTGCTCGTCGCCGTACGCCGCCGGCAGCAGCACCCGGGCGCAGATCAGCTCCAGCTGCAACCGCGGCGAGGTCGCGCCCCGCATCTCCGTCAGTCCCGTGTTCACCAGGTCGGCCGCCCGGCTCAGCTCGGCCGGGCCGAGCCGCGTGGCCTGGGCGCTCATCCGCTCCAGCACGTCGGCCGGCACGTCGATCAGGCCCTTCTCTCCCGCGTCCGGCACCGCCGCCAGGATCAGCAGGTCGCGCAGCCGCTCCAGCAGGTCGGCCACGAACCGGCGCGGGTCGTGGCCGCCCTCGATCACCCGGTCCACCACCTCGAACGCGGTCGCCCCGTCGCCCGCCGCGAACGCGTCGACGACCGTGTCCAGCAGCGCCGCGTCCGTGTAGCCGAGCAGCGCGGTGGCCATCTCGTACGTCACGCCGTCCGTGCTCGCGCCCGCCAGCAGCTGGTCCATCACCGACATCGAGTCCCGCACCGAGCCCGCCCCAGCCCGCACCACCAGCGGCAGCACGGCGCCGTCCACCGGAATGGCCTCGCGGTCACACACCTCGCCCAGATAGTCGCGCAGCGTGCCCGGCGGGACGAGCCGGAAGGGATAGTGGTGCGTCCGGGACCTGATCGTCCCGATGACCTTCTCCGGCTCCGTCGTCGCGAAGATGAACTTCAGATGCTCCGGCGGCTCCTCGACCACCTTCAGCAGGGCGTTGAACCCGGCCGGGGTGACCATGTGCGCCTCGTCGATGATGTAGATCTTGAACCGGCTCGCGGCCGGCCCGAAGAACGCCTTCTCGCGCAGCTCCCTGGCGTCGTCCACGCCACCGTGCGAGGCGGCGTCGATCTCGATCACGTCGATCGAACCAGGCCCGTTCCGCGCCAGGTCGCGGCAGGACTGGCACTCCCCGCACGGCTCGGGCGTCGGGCCCTGCTCGCAGTTCAGGCAGCGGGCCAGGATCCGCGCGCTCGTCGTCTTCCCGCAGCCGCGCGGGCCGCTGAAGAGGTACGCGTGATTGACCCGGTTGTTCCGCAGGGCCTGCTGGAGGGGCGTGGTCACGTGCTCCTGCCCGATGACCTCGGCGAAGGTCTCGGGTCGGTAGCGGCGGTACAGCGCGAGGGAGGACACAACCCCGACGATATCGGGCCCCACCGACAACGAAGGGCCCCTCACGCACCCGACAGAGCCCGCCTACCCTTGCTGCCTTCCGGCCCTGGGGGAGTTCAGCGAGATAACGCCACGTGAGGGGCTGACGCCACCCTACCCGATCCGCCCCCTGGCCCCCTACCCGTCCCCCCGCCCCAAGGCGTTCGCGACCAGCCTCCCGAGTCTTGTATCGTGTCCGGCGGAGGATTCGCCTAGTGGCCTAGGGCGCACGCTTGGAAAGCGTGTTGGGTTCACACCCTCACGAGTTCGAATCTCGTATCCTCCGCCCAGCTCTCACCGGGCTGCACGAAGGCCCTCGCCACCATCCATGGCGGGGGCCTTCGTCGTTCCGAACGGTCCCCTCGCGCTTGGCAGCCATGTCCGTACCGGACGCTGGCCACCTTGCCAACCTCCGGACCGACGAGCTCGACCTCGGGCCACGCACCTTCCGGGCGGTGGCGAACGACCGGCGTTCCATTACGGCTTGGGGATCAGCAGGTGCGTCCTCGCCGCGCAGGCGGACGGCTTCCGTTTCCCTCTCCATGCGGGCCTTCTCCTGCGGCACCGAGACCGCCCGCCTGACCAGGGCAAGCGACGCCGCTTGGCGGCATCCTCCATCGTTCTTGCCGCGTAAGACGTCTTGTCTTACGGTGGCACCATGGCTGACACCATCACGATCCGCAGCGATGCCGAGACCGAGCACGCTCTGGACGTTCTCACCCACGATGGCAGCTCGCGCTCGGCCGCTATTCGCCAGGCCGTACTGGAAACCGCCATGCGCAGGGAGCGCGCCGCCGCGATGCGACGTGCGGCTCTGCAGGTGCCACTGGGCGAACCGGACGGCATCGATGTCGCCGTGGAGATCTCACGGGAGCGCGGCGAAGAGCGCTGATGATCTATCTCGACTCGGCCGCGGTCGTCAAACTCGTCCATGCCGAAGCAGAGACGGAGGCACTGCGCGACTGGCTGGACGAACGCGCTGAGACGGGCTGGACCAGTTCGGTCCTGGTGGAGATCGAGTCGTTCCGGGCTCTGGCGCGTCACGTCCCACAGGCCGTTACGCGGCTCTCTTCCATTCTGGACCTGATCGAGATGGTGGACATGGCCCCGGGCATCCGCATCCTGGCTCAGACCGTGAGGCCGGCGACGGTGCGGAGCCTCGACGCCATCCACCTGGGCACCGCCCTGTGGATCCGTCCACGGCTCACCTCGTTCATCACCTACGACAAGCGACTGGCCGACGCCGCACGCGCCGCGGGGCTGCCCGTCGACATCCCGTCCTGACGGCCCTTCCGCAGATCGCCGCTCACCACCTTCCGGCCGGCGGCGCGACGACGGTCGGGCCGTCAGGCCCTCGCCGGCATCCACGGCCGGGGGCCGGCGCTGTTTCGTCAGTCGGGGGTATGCCGTGTTCGTGGCGCATGATCTGGAGCAGGGTGGTGAGCCTTGGTTCCGCCTCCTTGAGCAGGAGGAGCGCCTGTTCCGCGCTCTCGCCGTCGCGGGGCACGCCCCGGTCGATGCGCTTGGTCATGGCGTCGATGCCGGCGAGGACGGTGTTGAGGTCGCGCGAGGCTGCCAGTACCGCTTGGGGGACGACGAGTTGCGCCTCGGCATAGCGATCCCGGTAGTCGAGCCGAGCCTGTTCGACCTCGGCACGCTCCTGGTCCGTGTAGACCCCGTCGCGCAGTCGATGGAGCGCGTCCTTCAACAGGGTGTGGAAATGGCGCGACGCCCGGTTCATCGCGACGTACAGGGCGCGACGCTCCTCGATGTGCCGCCTTCTGTCCTCTATCTCGGCGTCGATCAAGCGCTGCCGCCGGGACACCAGGTGCGTTACCAACGGTGAGAGAAGCGTGCCCACGACTCCAACGATCGCCGTGACCATGGCCGCAACGACAGCACTCATACGCCCAGTCTGTCGTGACCCGCCCCCGGCCGGATGTCACACCCGCGTGGTGGAGTGGGGAACATGACGTCTGAGCTGGAACGTGTGGCGCTGGTGGAGCCGGGGCGGGTGTGGTCGGCTGGGGAGGTGTTGGGGAGGCCGGGGTCGGTGCCGAGGGTGGCGGGGGTGTATGGGTGGCGGTTCACCGTGGCGCCCTACGGAGGGCTGCCGGTCGATGAGCTGTTGTACGTGGGGATAGCGCCGCGGCGGATGGCGAACAGGGCGAGCAGGCAGACGCTTCGGTCGCGGGTGCAGTATCACTTCCGGGGCAACGCCGAGGGGTCGACGCTGCGGCTGACGTTGGGGTGTCTGCTCGGGCTGGAGCTTCGGCGGGTGGGGAGCGGGAAACGGATGACCTTCGGGAGGCATGGGGAGCGGCAGTTGACGGACTGGATGGCTGAGCACGCTCGGGTGTGTTGGGTGGAGCATCCCGAGCCGTGGGCGTTGGAGAGTGTGCTCATCGCGGGGCTCGATCTCCCGCTGAACCTGCACCAGAACAAGCACAACGCCTTTCACGGCCAGCTCACCGCCATGCGGGCGGTCGCCAGGCAGCGGGCGCGGGAGTTGCCCGTCGGTGCGTGAGTGTCCCGGGCCGTCTCACGTTGGTCATGGTCGGCGGGCGTGCTGTTTGCGTACCGTCCAGGCGGCGCGGGTCAGGGTGGTGGGGCGCATCAGGGTCTTGGCCGGGGAGAGCATGTGCATCACCTCCAGGAAGCGGCGGTGGATCACCGGGTCGGTCACCGAGGCCTGGACGATGAGGTCGCTGAGGCGGGTGGCGATGCTGAAGCCGCGCGGTCGGGCGCCGGTGACGTGGGGCATCCGCAGGTCGTTGAGGGCGGATGTCTGCCACGCGTCGTCCACGACGGTGCGGGTCTGGCGGAAGTAGGGCCAGGCAGGGTCCCGGAGGGAGGGGCCTGATTCGAGGTAGGCCGCCAGGCATGAGGCGTGCATCGTGGCCGAGGACATGCCCTGGCCGTAGATGGGGTTGAACGAGGCCAGGGTGTCGCCGATCGTGAGGAGTCCGGCGGGGAGCCGGTCCAGCAGGTGGAAGTCGCGTCGCCGGTTGTCCGGATGCCGGTAGGTCACCGGCTGTCCGATGGGCTCACCGTCCTCGGCCAGTCGGCGGAACGGCTCCGCCGGGTCCTCCCGGCAGCGGCGCAGGAACTCCTCGGTGGTCGGTCCCGGGCGGTCGTCCGCGTACCCGGCCACCAGGACGATCCACCGGTCTCCCTCGACTCGGCCGAGGGTGCCCAGCCGCAGTCGGCCGTCCGGCAGGGTCGCCAGGGACTGCGCCAGCGTCGGGCCGTGCGGTCCCTCGGGGCGTCGGAACAGCGCGGTGGCGTAGCCGAGGTCCACGTGCATGCGCCGGGTCTCCGGTTCGGGCCAGCCCGCCTCCCGCAACCAGGCGCCGATCCGGCTGGCGCGGCCGGTCGCGTCGACCACCAGGTCGGCGGTCAGCACGTCCTCGCGGGCCGGGTCCGCGCCCTCGTACCGCACCCCGCTCACCCGGTCGGCCGTGAAGGCCAGCCCGCGCACGCGACCGTTGACCAGGCGCAGGTTGTGGAGCGCCAGGACCCTGCGGCGGAGGTGCGCCTCCAGGAAGGGCCGGGTGGCGCTGATCATCTCCACGCCGCCGACCAGCACCTTGAGGCTGCCGTCGAGGTAACTGTGCACGTCCGTCCCGGTGTCCGCGAGTGCGGCGCCGTCGGCGACGAGTTCGGTGGAGAGCCCGGGGAACCAGCCGTCCATCCTGCGACGGCCCGCGTCCAGCAGCGCGTGCATCTGGGTGCCCTGCGGGACACCGGGCCGGGGACCCTGACCGCCCCCGAAGTCGCCCGAGAGCGCGACGTCGTCCCGTTCGAGGACCACCACCTCGTCCGCGTGATCACTGAGCACGCGAGCGGCCAACAGCCCCGCGATACTGCCCCCGAGTACGGCGGCCCTGCGCATCCCTACCTCCGGTCCGCGGCTTCCGCGCAGCTGCCGCTGCGGCCGTCCGAGGAGGGGAGCGGCGGAGAACATGGTGAACTTTCCCTCCCGACCTGAACCGACCATCCGCGCACCCGGTCTGTACATTTCTGCAGTCCGACCCCGCCGATGGAAGGACCGTGCGATGACCCCGAGTTCCGGGACCCCGCGGCCGCACGGGCAGCCCCACCTGGCCGGCGGCACGCCACCCGACGTCGACGCGTGGCGAGGAATGCTGCACGACTGCCTCATCGAGCTGGACGCGATCCCGATCGGTGACACCGGGGACGGCGCCGGCTACACGGGCTGGCTCCGCCAACTCGACCTCGGCTGCGTGTCCCTGACCGACGTCGGGTCCGATCCGGTGCGGGTCGTGCGCGCGCCCCGGATGCTCGTCGGGAACCAGGACGACTTCTACCTGCTCTCGATCGCCCAGGAGGACAGCTCCTCGCTGATCGGGAGCGTGCGGTCCGACCTGCGTCGCGGGGACGCGGTCCTGCTCGACAGCACGTCTCCCTTCCAGCTGCGGGCCGAAGAGCTCGCCCATCACCTGGTGCTGACGCTCCCCCGGGCGGACGTGGCACGGGTCGTGCCGGGCAGCAGGGAACGCGTCGGGCACCGGATCGCCGCCCAGAACCCGGTGCTGCGCGTCCTGCGGGCCGCGATCGCGGAGACGCACGCCGGCGGCGAGCGGTTCGATCCGGGGGTGCTGCCGGAACTCGGCCACGTGCTGAAGGAGTTGCTGCTCTCCGTGTTGCGGTCCGACGAGCTCGTCGACCCGGCCGGGGTGAACGGGCTCCTCGGCCACCACGCCCAACTCCTGCGCATGCGGGACTTCATACGGCGTCATCTCGCCGAGCCGGAGCTGTCCGTGAGGACGGTGGCGGCGGCGTTCGGGGTCTCCGCCCGCTACGTCGAGATCGTCTTCCGGGAGAGCGGCACGTCCCCGGCCCGGTACATCCGCCAGACCCGCATGGAGGAGGCGCGCAGGAACCTGGCGAGCCCGCTGCGACGACAGCGTCCCATCGCCGCGATCGCCCGGTCTGTCGGCATCGAGAACGCGACCGTTTTCGCCCGTATGTTCCGCCATTTCTACGATGTCACGCCCAGCGAGTACCGGCAGTCGCAGGTGGGCGAGCACCGCCGCTGAACCGCCAGGTGCGGACCTCCCCTCAGGCGGACGCCGCCGTGCGCGAATTGACCATGCCGTGTGCGCGAATCGTCGACTTCGGCGCGCGGGGCTCCGGCACCCTGGGCGCCGTTGTCCTACGGAGTGTCACAGCGGATGCTCCGGTTGTCGCCAAGCAGGGGAACAGTCGACTTGCTGTCCGATGTGCCGCATGACGCCGAGGCGGCCCCCGCCGTGAGTTCACCTTCGCCCACCGCCGCGCCGGAGCGCGAGGCCCGGTCGACGGCCGGCCGCGCGAGGCGGGGCCGGGCCGGGCAGCGTGCGGCCCGGCGGCGGACCCTGCTCCGGCCGCGCCGTCGCCGGGGCCCCTGGTCGATCCGGGCCCGCGTCCTCGTCCTGGTGCTCATCCCGAGTCTGGCCCTGACCGGGCTGTGGGGCACCTACACGATCACCGGGTTCAACGAGGCGCTGGACCTGCGTCAGACCGTGCGGGACGTGGAGGCGGTGGGGGTCAACGGGGTGACCGCGATGGTGGCGCTTCAGGAGGAGCGCCGGCTGTCGATGACCTACCTGGCTCAGCCCGGGGCGGATCCGGACCTGCTCGACCGGCAACGCGCGGACACCGACCGGAAGCTCGCGAGGATGAGCGAGGCGGCGGAGCCGGTGGTCGAGAACAACCCGCCCGCCCTTCAACGGCTGTTCGGCCAGATCACCGAGGGGCTGGCGGCGCTGCCGGACTTTCGCCAGCAGGTCGACGCGCGCCAGGTGGACCACGGCGGGGCGTACGAGTTCTACACCGGCGCCGTGAGCACCGGCATGGCGTACTTCGAGGCCGAGGCCCGTCTGACCAACGACGCCAAGGCGCTCACCGAAGGGACGACCGCCGCGGAGCTGTTCCGCGCGCTCGAGAGCCTCGCCCGGCAGAACGCGGTGCTGTCCGCGGGGCTGTCGTCGCCCGCCGGCATGTCCGCCGAGGAACAGCGGCAACTCACCCGGCTCGTCGGCGTGCAGCAGGAACAGTGGCAGGTGGTGGCGCCGGCGCTGCGGGGGGCGCAGGCCGAGCAGTACCAGGCGATCACGGCCGGCCCCGAGTGGTCGATGCTGGCCGCCGCGGAGCAGTCGGCCATGCGGTCCGGCGGGATCTCGCCCGGTTTCGAGAGCTGGCAGGCCGCGATGCTTCAGGTGGCGGGGAACCTGCAGCAGCTCACCCTGGACCAGGTGGACTTCGCCGTCGGATTCGCCAACGACCGGGTCGACGAGCTGATGACCTCGGTGATCCTCACCAGCGTGGGGGCCCTGCTGGCCATCGTGCTGGCCGTGCTGATCTCCGTGCTGATCTCACGAGCGCTGATCCGCCGGCTCCGGGACCTGCGCGGCGCGACCCTGTGGCTGGCCGAGGAGCGACTGCCCCACATCATCACCCGGCTCCAGCAGGGCGACCGGGTCGAACTCGCGGAGGTCGTCCCCGAGGTCGAGCACGGTTCGGACGAGATCGGAGAGGTCGCCGGCGCGTTCGACGCGGCGCAACGCATCGCCGTACGGGCGGCGATCGAGCAGGCCGAGACGCGCGAGGGCATCAGCCGGGTGTTCCTCAACCTCGCGCAGCGCAGCCAGGGGCTGGTGCACCGTCAGCTCGAACTGCTGGACAAGCTGGAACGCGAAGGCCAGGAGGATCCCGATCTGCTGGCCGAACTGTTCCGGGTGGATCACCTCGCCACGCGGATGCGGCGCAACTCCGAGAACCTGTCCATCCTCGGCGGCGCGAACCCCGCCCGCCGCTGGCGTCGTCCGGTGCAGCTGACCGAGATCCTGCGTGCGGCGGCCTCCCAGACCGAGGACTACTCCCGGGTCAAGCTGGTCGGGATTCCCGAGGTCACGCTCGCCGGCCAGGTGGCGGGCGACATGATGCACCTGCTGTCCGAACTGGTCGAGAACGCGACGACCTTCGCCCCGCCGCACACGAGCGTGCAGATCCGCGCCGAGGTCGTGCCCAAGGGGCTCGGGATCGAGATCGAGGACCATGGCATCGGCATGGACGTCGAGGCGCGCGAGGAGGCCAACCGGCTGCTGGCGGCGGCGCCCACGTTCAACGTCATGGGCTTCACGGAGGACACCCGGCTCGGCCTGTTCGTCGTCGCCAGGCTGGCCGCCCGCCACAACATCATGATCACGCTGCGTCCCTCGCCCTTCGGCGGGACCTCGGCCATCGTGCTGGCCCCGTCGGACCTCCTGGAGGGCACCGACACCAGCGCTCCGCACCCGGACCGGACGCACCAGGACCGGGCCGAGGCGATGGTCGGGACGGCGGCACCGGTGGCGGACACCATCCGAGCAGCGGGATCGGCGGGATCGGCGGGATCGGCGGGACCAACGGCGGGCTCGCCCGCGTGGGCGGGCGCCGGCGGCGTCGGACACACGTCGCTGCCACCGTCCCCGGAGCCGACGCCGCCTCGTTCGGAGACGGCGGGGACGCCGCCCCGCTGGGAGGAGCCGCGCATGCCCGACGAGGCCGAGCCGGTACGCGCCGATCCCCCGGACATGCTGCATGTGGCCCGGCCGCGGCAGGCGCCGCAACGGCTGCCGCGCCGGATCCGCCAGGCCAGCATGCAACCGGAGCTGCTCCGTCCCGCGACCCCGGCGCCCGAGGCGGTCCCCGAGGAACGGTCGGCCGAGGAGGCACGCCGCCTGATGTCGGTGTACCAGCGCCAGTCGTACCGGGGGCGCGTCGCCGCGGACCAGGGACGGGATGACACACGAGACGAGGGGCCGACCGGGAACTGGCCGACCCGAGAAGGGCAGTGGGACCCGCGATGACGCACATGCCGAAACAGGGCACCGACCTCAGCTGGATGCTGGACGACCTCGTGCGGCGGGTGCCCAGGATGAGGCACGTCCTCGTGCTGTCGGCCGACGGACTGGTGATCGCCCACTCGCGCGAACTCGGCCGTGAGGACGCCGAACACATCTCGGCCGTCGCCTCGGGTTTCCAGAGCCTGGCCGGGGGCTTCGGGCGCCGCTTCGACGGGGGGCCGGTCCGGCAGACCGTCGTCGAACTGGACAGGCTCTTCCTGTTCGTGACCGGTGCGGGACGCGGCGCCTGCCTCGCCATCCTCGGCGAGGCCGACATCGACGTCGGCCTCGTCGCCTACGAGATGAACCTGATCGTCAAACGAGTCGGTGACTACCTCGCCGCGGCGCCCCGGCAGGCGGCAGCTGCTTCGCCGCCGTCCTCCTGAGGTGTGGACGCATGTCCGGACCGGAGGAGTCGTGGTGGGACGTGGACGCCGGCCCCATCGTGCGCTCGTTCGCGAGAACCGGTGGCCGGACCCGGCCGAGTCGGGACGAGTTCGACCTGATCACCCTGATCGTCGCCGCGAACCCCGACACGGCACGCCACGGTCTCGAGCCGGAGCACATCGTGATCCTGCGCATGTGCACGGGCAACCCACTCTCCGTCGCCGAGATCTCCGCTCGGCTCGACATGACCGTCACCGTGACGAAGGTCCTGCTCGGAGACCTACTCGACATGGGCGCCATCCACACCCACGCACCGATCGCGCTGGCGGAGGCCCCGGACATCCACCTTCTTCAGGCGGTACTTGATGGAATTCGCAGGATTTGACTTGTATGCCGGTTCCGGCGGCCCTCCGACGGCGGTCAAGATCCTGATCGCCGGCGGGTTCGGCGTCGGGAAGACCACGATGGTCGGTGCCGTCAGTGAGATCTCCCCGCTGCAGACCGAGGAGGTGATCACGAGGACGAGCGAGGGCGTGGACGATCTCAGCGGCGTGGAGGGGAAGTCCACGACGACCGTGGCCATGGACTTCGGCCGGATCACGATCAGCCGGGACCTTGTCCTGTACCTCTTCGGCACGCCCGGGCAGAACCGCTTCTGGTTCATGTGGGACGAGTTGGCTCTCGGCGCACTCGGGGCCATCGTGCTGGCCGACACGCGGCGCCTCGAGGACTCCTTCCCCGCCGTCGACTACTTCGAGCACCGCGGCACGTCGTTCGTCGTCGCGGTCAACCGTTTCCACGGCGCCTGCGACTTCGACACGGACGAGGTGCGCCACGCGCTCGACCTCGACCCGCGCGTGCCGGTGGTGATGTGCGACGCGCGCTCCCGCGAGTCCAGCAAGCTCGCCCTGATCACCCTCGTCGAGCACACCATGGCGAGCTGGCTCCCGGCCGCTCGCTGACGAAGGCGGCCGGTTCGTCCCGGGGCCGTTCGCCCCGGAGCTGGTCCGTCCCGGAGCTGGTCCGTCCCGGGGCCGGTCGGTGCGGTGCTAGGCGCGGCGGAAGCGGGAGAGGTCGGTGCGGGACGTGATGCCCAGTTTGGGGAAGGCGTTGTAGAGGTGGTAGCCGACCGTGCGGGGGCTCAGGAACATCTGGGCGGCTATCTCGCGGTTGCTGGCGCCGGTGGCGGCGAGCAGGACCACCTGGCGTTCCTGGGGGGTCAGCGCGGAGAGTTCGTCGACGGCCTGGGCGGGCGCCGTGCCGCGCGGCTTGGCTCCGACGGCGGCCAGTTCCGTGACCGCGCGGTCGAACCAGGGGGCGGCGCCGAGGCCGTGGAAGATCTTCGCCGCGGCGCGTAGCCGGGTCGCCGCGTCGTTGCGTCGGCGGGCCCGGCGCAGCCACTCGCCGTAGAGCAGCAGGGTGCGGGCGTGTTCGAAGGGCCGGGTGGCCCGCTCGTGGTGGTCGAGGGCGGCGAGGTAGTGCCGTTCGGCGTGTTCGGGCGCGGCCAGCAGCGCGCGGCAGCGTTCAGTGACCGCCCGCGCCCAGGATCGGGCGCTGTTCCGCGCCCAGCCCTCGAAACGGGCGAACGGTTCGGCCGCGCGGTCCGGCTCGCCGAGGCGTACGGCGGCCTCGACCAGGCTGGGGAGGGCGAACCGGACGATCACGGTGTGCCCGACCGGTCCTGCCCGCAGGGCGGCCAGGCGGTCGGCGGCCAGCCGGTGGTCGCCGCGTCCCAGGGCCAGCAGCCCGAGGGCGTAGCCGCCCCAGGAGGCGCCAGGGGCGAGACCGCCGTCGACACCGTTGCGGGCCAACTCCTCGCAGCCCTCCGCGTCGCCCCGGGTCGCCGCCATGAGGGACAGCACGCCCTGGATGGTGCGGGCCCGTCGGGTGTGGCCGATGGCGTCGGTGATGCGCAGCGCCTCGGCCGCGTCCGCCTCGGCCTCCGCGAAGCGGCCGACGAGGATGCGTGCCTGGGTTCGCAGTTGCAGGGCGTGCGTCAGATCGCTGATCCTCCCCTCGGCCCGGCAGCTCCGGGTCAGCTCGTCGGCCGCGACCAGCGCCTCCGTGTCCCCGCCGGTCCGCAGCGCCGCGAACACGGTGCAGGTGGCCGCCAGGATGTCGGCGGGGGTGGAGGAGCCGACCGCGGCCAGCGACGACCGGAGCAGTTCCAGCGCGGCGGCGTGGTCACCGGAGAGCAGGAACTCGGTACTGCGCACGACCGAGGGCACGACCGAGGGAACGGCGCCCAGGGAAACGTCGCTGTGCTGTTGCGCGATCTCCATGAGGCGGCTGGCCCGGCGCAGGACTTCGCCGTCCCCGGCGAACCAGGCGTAGCCGGCGGCGGCGCCGAGCATGGTGACCGCCTGGTCCGGCGCGGTCGTGGCCGTGGTCCCGGCCGCCTCGACGGCGATACGGCCGGCGGCCGCGGCGTTGCCCTGCTCGAACTCCAGGGCGGCGGTCACGCCGGCCAGCCGCGCGGCCACCTCCGGGCGCGCGGTGAGCCGGGTGCCGCGGACCACGAGTCGGCCGGCCCGGTCGAGCTGCCCGGCCGCGGCAGCCGCCTCGGCCGCGGCGGCCAGGCGGCGGGCGCGCAGTTCGCGGTCCTCGCTCAGCTGCGCGCAGCGTTCGAACACCGAGGCGGCGACGGCCGGCGCGCCGCGGCGCAGCGCGCGGTCGGCGGCGCGTTCGAGCAGCAGGCCGAGGTCCTCGTCGACGCCGGTGACGGCGGCGGCCAGGTGGTGCGCGCGCCGGTCCTCGGCGCCCTCGCGGTCCTCGACGTCGGCCCACACCAGTCCGTCGGCGAGGGCCCGGTGCGCGGCCTGGCGGGTCGAGAGCGGTGCGCCGCGGTAGGCCGCGGCCTTGACGAGCGGGTGGCGGAAGGCCAACGCGGTGGGCCCGACCCGGACCAGACCGGCCTGTTCCGCCGGCTCCAGGTCGGCGGCGCCGGCGCCCAGTCGGCCCGCCGCCCGCAGGATCAGGCCGAGCCCGCCGGTGCCCTCGGCGGCGGCGACGGCCAGCAGGATCCGGGTGCGCTCCGGGAAGGCGGCGATGCGCTCGCGGTAGGCGGTCTCGACCCGGCCGGCCGGTGTGTCGGCCTCGACGTAGAGGGTGAGCGGGGGCAGCCGCCCGGCCCGTTCCTCGGGCCCGAGCATGCCCGACAGCTCGATCAGGGCGAGGGGGTTGCCCTCGGCCTCGGCGACGACCCGGTCGCGGACCGCGGCGGCCATCTCGCCGCCACGCGCGGCCAGCAGCGCCGCCGAATGTTCGGCGTCGAGTCCCGTCAGGACCAGGTCGGCGACGCCGGCCGCGGGGAACGGGCGCTCGCCGCCGCGGACGCCGAACACGACGGCGATCCGCTCGGCGTTCAGCCGCCGGACGGCGAACAGCAGCGCGTCGGCGGACGCCTGGTCCAGCCACTGCGCGTCGTCGACCAAACACAGCAGCGGCTCGTCCTCGCTCAGGTCGGCGAGCAGGGTCAGCACGGCGAGCCCCACCAGGAAACGGTCCCCGCCCTGGGCGGGGCCCTGGCCGAACGCGGCGCGCAGCGCGTCGGACTGGGGCGGCGGGAGCGCGTCGATCCGGCGCCGAACCGGGTGCAGCAGGGCGTGCAGGGCCGCGAACGGAAGGTCTCCCTCGGCCTCGCTGCCGGTCACCCGGAGCAGCGGCCGCGCGCCGTGCAGCCCTGCCGCGTGATCCAGCAACGCGGACTTGCCGATACCGGCGGTGCCCCGGACGACCACCGCCTGACCGCGGCCCTCGGCCGCGGCGGCGAGCATGCCCGCCAGCTGGGCCCGTTCCGCGTCCCGTCCGAGGATCACGGCCCGAACCCTACCGCCGCCCACCACCGGGCAGCTTTCCGGAACCAGGTACCGGCCGGTCATTCCCGGTACCCGTGACAGATCCGCCGCGCGGCGCCGGCTCCTAGCGTCGAGGACGTCCGCCGGCCCCTTGAAGGAGCCGGGTCGTGCCGCATCCGAGGAGACGCTCGTGCAGGTGGAAGTGGAGTCCGTGGGCATCGTGGTCGGGGGGAGGGCGGAAGCCCACGACGACGACTGGGGCGCCGAGCGCGCGATCGTCCGGCTGGACGCCGACGCGTTCGGGGCCGAGGCCCTCGCCGGTCTCGCGGAGTTCTCGCATATCGAGGTGGTGTACGCGTTCCACCTCGTCGCCCCGCACGACGTGCTCACCGGTGCCCGGCGTCCCCGCGACAACCCCGCATGGCCGGCCGTCGGGATCTTCGCGCAGCGCGGCAAGGCCCGCCCGAACCGCCTCGGCGTCTCCCGCTGCCGCGTGCGCTCGGTCGACGGGCTGGACGTGCATGTCGCCGGCCTCGACGCGATCGACG
Source organism: Streptomyces sp. B6B3 (assembly GCF_039871525.1). Classification (NCBI taxonomy): domain Bacteria; kingdom Bacillati; phylum Actinomycetota; class Actinomycetes; order Kitasatosporales; family Streptomycetaceae; genus Streptomyces; species Streptomyces sp. B6B3. Next base: position 221,543 of record NZ_JBDPLU010000008.1, read on the forward strand.
GCACGCCGGTGCTGGACATCAAGCCGTACATGGCCGAGTTCGGACCGCTGGGCGAGGTGCGGCAGCCGGAGTGGGCCACGGAGCTGATGCGCGACTACTACTGAGCCGCCCGAGCCGGCCGAGCCGCCTGGCCCGTACCCACCCCTGCCTCGCCGATCACTCCCGGGAGATCATCGTGTCAGCACAATCAGCGCAATCAACACAATCCATACAAACGGCCGCGACCGCGTTGACGTCCGGCCGCCGCCGCGGCGTGCTCGCCGTCGTCCTGGTGTCGCTCGCCGTCGTGGTGTCGGCCGTTCCCTCCTTGAACGTCGCCCTCCCCGGCCTCGCACGGGACACCGGCGCCGACCAGACCCAACTGCAGTGGATCGTCGACGCCTACGCCCTGGTGTTCGCCGGGCTCCTGCTCCCGGCGGGCGCGATCGGTGACCGGTTCGGCCGCAAGCCCGTGTTGATCGCCGGCCTGGCCCTGTTCGCCGCGGGGGCGTTCGCGGCGGCCGCCGCCGACGGGCCCGGCACGATCATCGTCCTGCGAGGGCTGTCCGGTGTCGGCGCGGCCCTGGTCATGCCGACCACCCTGTCGATCATCACCAGTTCGTTCCCCGCCGAGGAGCGCGGCAAGGCGGTCGGCGCCTGGATCGGCGTCGCCGGCGCCGGTGCCGTCTTCGGCCTGTTGACCTCCGGCCTGCTGCTGGAGTGGTTCTCCTGGGCGTCCGTCTTCGTCTTCGGCGGCCTCCTCGCCGTGCTGACGCTCGCGGCCGCGGTCGCCGTCCTCCCCGACTCGCGCGACAGCGCCGCACCGCGGATCGACGCGGTCAGCGGCCTGCTCTCCTCGCTCGGCCTCGCCGGGATCGTCTTCGGCACCATCGAGGGCCCGCACCGCGGCTGGACCGACGCCGTCACCCTGACCGCGTTCGCCGTCGGCGTGCTCGGCATTGCGCTGTGGCTGGGCTGGAGCCTGCGCACGGCGGACCCCATGCTCGACCCGAGGCTGTTCCGGGTACGCGGCTTCGCCACCGGCGTGCTGTCCATCACCGCGCAGTTCTTCGTGTTCTTCGGCATGATCTTCATCGTCCTGCAGTACCTCCAGCTCGTCCTGGGGTACACGGCGCTGCAGGCCGGCCTGGCGGTGACGCCCATGGGCCTGGTCCTCGGCGGCCTCTCCCGCCGCGCGCCGCACATCGTCGGCCGGCTCGGCCGACGCCGGGCCGCGGGGACCGGGCTGCTGCTGATGACCGCGGGCGTGCTCGTCCTCAGCCGTCTCGACGCCGCCAGCTCGTACTGGCCGGTGCTCGCCGGACTGCTGCCGATCGGTGCCGGCATGGCCCTCGCCACCGCCCCGGCCACCACCTCCATCGTCGACTCCCTGCCCGCCCACAAGCAGGGCGTCGCCTCCGCGGTCAACGACGCCGCCCGCGAGGTCGGCGGCACCCTCGGCATCGCCGTCCTCGGCAGCGTCCTCAACAACGGCTACCGCCAGGGCGTCTCCGACAACGCCCCGTCCGGCCTGCCGCCCGAGGCCGTCCACGCGGCCCAGGAGTCCCTCGCCCTCTCGCAGGCGGTCGCCCACGAACTCGGCGCCCACGGCGAACAACTGAGCCGGGTGGCCGTCGACGCCTTCATCGACGGCTACGTCGTCGCCTACCTGGTCTCCGCGGCGCTGCTGATCCTGACCGCCGCGGCGATCCTCACGCTCGCACCACGACGGGCCGCGGCCGAACGGGAGACGGATCGGTCGCCGGTCGTCCGTTGACGGGCGGGCGTCAGGGAGCGGCAACCGTTCTGGGGTCCGCGGACGTCGTCAGTGAGTGAGTTGGTCGATGTCCGGCCGAGTGATCCGGCGGCGGGGCGTCGTGAAACGGCGGCGGAGCGCGGGGATTCGGGGAGGGGCGTGATGTCCGTGGAGTGGGGGCTCGTTGTTGAGCAAACCGAACTACAGGTCTGTTCGACCGTGGTGTTGGAGCACGTCACGGGCACGCGTGAGGACGCCCTCGATCGCCTGGAGGAGATCGCTCGTTCCTTCACGCCGCACTATGCCCGGAACTCCACGAAGAAGCGGCTCTACCGCACCGCCGAGGGGTTTCTGCTGGTGAGTGAGGGGGCTATGTTCAGCTACGGCTGCCGGTTCTCCGTCGTCGAGTTGGCGTGGGATGGCGTCGCGGAGCAGGAGGCGGCGGCCGCCGCCCGCGAGGAGGAACGGAGAGCGCGGGCGGAACAGCGGGCCGAGCGGCGTGCGCAGCGCGGATCCCGGTGGCGCCGTTGATCGGGTGGGCTGTCGGGAGAAGACTCCACCGCCTGACCACGAGCGCTATCCACGCGCCCGGCGAAGGAGTTCGTCCGGGGTGAGGTCCTCCTGGTGGGTCAGGAGGACCCAGACGTGGCCGTGCGGGTCGCGGAGGATGGATGTGCGGTCGCCGTGGAACTGGTCGGTGGGGGGTTGCAGGAGTTCGGCGCCGGCGGTGGTGGCCTGGTGGGTGAGGGCGTCGACGTCGTCGACGAAGACGTGCAGCCCCACGGTGGTGCCGCCGAGGGCGGTCGGGGCCTTGAAGAACGGGCCCTCGGCGTCGCCCAGCATGAGGACCGAGCCCTGGATGCTGATCTCGGCGTGCAGGATGCGGCCGTCCGGGCCGTCGATGCGGAAGAGCTCCTCGGCGCCGAACGCCCTGGCGTAGAAGTCGATCGCGGCGGCGGCGCCGTCGAGCATGACGTGGGCGATCGCGGCGTTGCGGTAGTGCTCGGGGACAGCGGTCGTGGTCATGAGACGACGGTAGAAGTTCAAGCCTGGTTGAGGTCAAGCGGAGGCGGTCACCGGTTGACGAGGGGCTCGTCGGTGTCCGCGGGTCGCGCGGTCTTGCCGATGCCTATCGAATGTCGATAGCTTTTTATCGAGAGTCGATCGGAGGAGGGGTGATGGGCCAGCTGGCGGTGCACGGGTTGCGGGGGGTGATCGTGGTGTTGTTCGGCGGGTCGGTGTTCGTGCAGGCGGTGATGGTGCCGCTTCTGGCCATCGATCTGGAGGGGGTCGACGCGGTCGCGTATCCGCCGTCCGCGTTCGTCGTGGTCACGGTGCTGGGGGTGGTGACGGTCCAGGTCGTGCTGGTGTGCGTGTGGCGGCTGGTGACGATGGTGCGGCACGGGACCGTGTTCTCGCACGAGGCCTTCAGGTACGTGGACGTGGTGATCGGCGCGTTCGTGGCGGCGGCGGTGCTGCTGTTCGCGCTCGCGGTGATGCTGGCGCCGGGGGAGGCGGTCGCGCCCGGTATCGTCCTGCTGATGTGCGGGGTGGTGGTGGCGGTCCTGGGGGTCGCGCTCATCGTGCTGGTGTTGCGGTTGTTGCTGGCCCAGGCCGCGCGGATGCGGGTCGAGTTGGAAGCGGTGATCTGATGCCGATCACCGTCGACATCGACGTGATGTTGGCCAGGCGGAAGATGTCCGTGGGGGAGTTGGCGGAACGCGTGGGGATCACGCCGGCCAACCTCGCGGTGCTGAAGAACGGGCGGGCCAAGGCGGTGCGGTTCACGACGCTCGACGCGCTGTGCGAGGCGTTGGAGTGCCAGCCGGGGGATCTGCTGCGCTGGGAGAAGTGAACCTCAGCCGGCGGTGGGCGTGCAGGTCAGGACGAGGTGGCCGGTCGCGAGGGTGCGGCGCAGGGCGGCGTCGGGGGTCAGGCCGGCGGCGGTGGCCAGCCGGATGAGCTGGGGTTCGGTGCGCACCCGGCCGCCGTTCAGGATCAGTTGGTGCAGGTCGGCGTGGGCGACGCCGGCGCCGCGCTCGGGCGGCGACCACTCCACGCACAGCACCCGGGCGGTGCGGCCCGCGGCCTCCCGGCAGCGGCGGAGGAGGCGGAGCGCCTCGTCGTCGCCCCAGTCGATGAGCACGTTCTGCAGGACGTAGACGTCGGCGCCCGCCGGGATGGTGCCCGGGTCGAAGAAGTCGCCGCCGACCGTCGTGCAGCGCTCGGCAAGTCCCTTACCGGCCAAAGCCGTTGCCACGGCGGCGGCGGTGTGCGGCAGGTCGACGAGGGTGCCGCGCAGCTGGGGATGGCGGGGCAGCAGGGTGTCGAGCAGCGATCCGGCGCCGCCGCCGACGTCCACGACGTGCCCGGCGTCCGCCCAGGGATAGCCATCCGCCAGGGCGACGCTGACGGGGGTGGGGCGGCCGGTGCGGCCGGCTCGGTGGGCGGCGAGCACCGCGTCGTCGTCGTCCACGTCGTGGTAGAAGCCGGTGCCGAACGACTCCGGATAGGCGGCCCGGCCGGTCCGCAGGGTGTGGGTGAGCAGCGGGTAGGCGCGCTGGGAGCGCGCGTTGACCCCGTTCAGGTCGAGGCCGGCGCGCAGTCCGCCCGGATGGTCCTCGCGCAGCGGCTCCGACAGCGGCGTCAGCGAGAACGCCCCGGGCGTTTCCTCGGCAAACAGGCCGCGGTGGACCAGGAAGTCCAGCAGCCGCCGGGTGGCGTCCGGTTCGGTGCCCGCGGCGGCGGCGATGGCCTCCGCCGTGTGGTGTCCGGCCGCGATGTGGTCGGCGATGCGGAGGGTGGCGGCGGCCCGGATCGCGTACGGGCCGAGCAGGTCCGCCGCGTCCAGCAGCCGTGCGGCCGGGGAGGGCGCGGGATCGGGTGGACCGGGTGGGGAGGCGGGCATGGGGCGAGTCTGGACAAGGCCGTCGGGAGGCGTCAACGAGGGGATGGGCAGGCAACGGGAATCGGCCGGATCACGCCGTTGGCCGTCGATTTGCGCGTTGCTATGGTCACCGAGTTGGTCAATGTTCCTTTTTGAGAGAGGTTTCTGTGGATATTCTCTCCGAACTGACCCCGCGGGTGGCCGGCCGCCGTGTGGTCGAGCCGCAGCTGTCCTTCGACCACGTCGAGCGGGCCATCCAGGCCCCGGACCGGTGCGCCATGAGTTGCTCGTGCATCGGCACCGACTGTCGCCTGACGGACAACAGCCTCGCCTTCGCTGAGTGAACGACCCGGTCGAGCGTGACGCGGCGGGGGCCGGGGAAGGCGATCGGATGACGGACGCCGCGCCGAAGGGCTGGCAGGCCGAGGCACTGGTCCGGCAGCATCTGGCGGCTCTCGACCTCCCGGAACCCGGCCCTGCCGTGCACGTCGGCACCCAGTGGACGAGCGTCGCCCCGCACGGCGTCCCGATCCACGAGCACGGCTGGAAGCTGCACGTCTCCTCGCGCAGCGACACCTTCCCCCGACTGGCGGCCCGGCTGCTGCCCGTGCTGCTGGCCGAGCGCCACCATTTCAAGATCGCGCGGTCCGAGACCGTCCTGGCCATCATGAACCACGGCCGGGAGTCCCCCGCCACGGTCGGCAAGGCCGTCACCGTCTACCCCGCGCCCGACCAGGTCAGGCGGCTCGGCCTGGCGTTGGCGGAACTGCTGCGGGGGCACGAGGGTCCCCGGGTGCTCAGCGACCGGCGGGTGGCCGAGGACGCCCCCGTCTACTACCGGTTCGGCCCGTTCGCCGCGCGCTGGTACGCGGGCGAGCACGGCGCGTTGGGCATCCGCATCGCCGGACCGGCCGGGGAGTGGTTCGAGGCGGGCGCCACCATGGAGTACCGGCAGCCGGCCTGGACCAGCGACCCGTTCACCGAACGGCACGCCGACGACGGCGGAACGGGCGAGAACACCATGACGCTGGGCGGCCGGTTCCGCGTCACCCAGGGCATCTACCAGGCGGCCCAGGGCAACGTCTACCGGGCCGAGGACACCGACACCGGCCGTCCGGTGGTGGTCAAACAGGCGCGGGCGCACGTCGGCGAGGGGCCCGGGGCCGTCGACGCGCGCACCCGGCTGCGCAACGAACGGCGCATCCTGCACGCCTGCGAGGGCGTGGCGGGCGTGCCCGAGTTCGTCGACCACTTCGCCCACGGGCCCGACGAGTACCTGGTGACCAGCGACGTCGGCGAGCGCAACCTGCTGCAACACGTCCGGCTGCACGGCGTCCTCCAGCCGCCCGGACACCCCGCGCCCACCGAGGCGTTCGCCACGCTGGCGGCCCGACTGGCCGCCACGGTCCTGGCGTTGCACGAGCGCGGCGTCATCGTCCGCGACCTCACCCCGCGCAACGTCGTGCTCGGCCCGGGCGGCCAGGACCGCCCCGACGCGCTCGACCCGTGCCTGATCGACTTCGGACTCACCGCCCTGGACGGCGTCTTCTTCCCCGGCGGCACGCCCGGCTTCGCGCCGCCGCGGCAACTGGCCGGCGAGGAGCCGCGCCCGGACGACGACGCCTACGCGCTGGGGATGATCCTCGGCTTCGCCGCCACCGGCATGGTGCCGCTTCCCGAGATCAAGGACGTCGATCTGGCGCGCCGCCGGATGCTCCAGGCCCTGGCCGACCAGGGGTCCGCGGCACCGGGCTCCGGCGCACCGAGCTCCGGGCCGCCGGACGGGCTGCTCGCGGCCATCGAGGGACTGCTGTCCGGAGACGGCGAGACGGCGGACCGGGTGCTGCGGGCGCTGGCGTCCGGGCGGTGGCACGACGACGAGACGGGCGACCGTGACCGGCCCGGCCGGGACGCCGGCCACACCCCGCCCCCGCCGCCGCGGACCGCGCCGCGCGCCATGGAGGCGCGCGTGCTCGACATCGTGCTCGCCGAGGTCGGCAGCCGCCAACTGGACAGCGCGCCCTCCGAGATCGGCGCCGTGGACGCCAACCTCTACACCGGCAGCGCCGGCGTCGGCCTGGAACTGCTGCACCATCTGGAGCGCCCCGGCGTGCCCGAGGTGGTGGAACGCCTGGCCGCGCACGCGCACGCGGCCACCCGACGCATCCGGTGGCCCGAGGGGCTGCTGGCCGGGACCACCGGGATCGAGCTGTTCCTCGCCCGCGCCAGGGCCGCGGGGCTCGACGTGCCGGCGGTGGAGCGCGGCACCGAGCCCGAGCCGAACGACGACCTCTTCAGCGGGGTCGCCGGCCTGGCGCTCGGCCACCTGCTGCTGAGCGACGTCACCGGCGACCTCGACCAACTGGCCGTCGCCCGGGCCCACGCCGAGCGGCTGGCGAGCCCCGACGCCCCGCACCTCACCGTCGACCCGGACGCCCCGGGACTGCCCGCGGGCGCCGGCGTCGACCCGACCGTCGGATACGCGCACGGGCGGGCGGGCATCCTCGACGCCCTGGTCGGCACCGTCGCGCGCACCGGCGACGCGGGCCTGCGCGACGCCGCGCGGCTGCGGGCGCGGGAGCTGGCCAAACAGGCCGAGCCCATGATCGAGGCGGCGCTCGCCCCCACCGCGGTGCCGATCACCGCGTCCTGGTGCCAGGGCCTCTCCGGCGCGGCGCGGGCGCTGGTGCACGCCGGCTCGGTGCTCGCCGAGCCCGAGTGCACCCGGGTCGGCCGCGCGGCGGCGGACGCCTGCGCCGCCTGGATCCCGCGGATGGAGAACCTCTCGCAGTGCTGCGGGGCCTGCGGTGTGGGCAGCATGCTGATCGACGTCGCGGTGCGGAGCGGGGAGGAACGGCACTGGGAGGCCGCCCACCGGGTGGCGCGGCACCTGATGACCCGCAGCCACGGTCCCGACGACGCACCGCGGTTCATCCCGCTGGACGGCCAGGACGCGCCGCTGTCGTTCGGCATGGGCTACGCCGGCGTCCTCACCTTCCTGCGCCGCCTCAACCGCCGCGGCGACCCCGACCTGCTCAGCCCGGTCATCACCCCGGTCGTCGGCCCGGTCGTCGGCCCGGGCTGAGGAGGTCGGTCGGGCGTCACGGGGTGATCAGCGACTCGTAGGCGGAACTCACGTCCGAGGGCGACGAGTCGACGTACATGTCGGACGGCGGGCCGGTGTCGATGCCGTAGTACTCGTACTCCACGGTGTACGGGCAGCCGGTGCCGCCGATCTCCATGCGCTCGTCGCTCACCCGCTCGCCGGTGCGCACCTCGTACACCTCCACGGGGAACCGCCGGTTGTGGAACGTCACCTCCGTGCCCCAGTCGTGCAGCGGGGTCTCGTACCGCTCCGTGCAGACCGAGGTGCCCTGCTTCAGGTCGCCGACGCAGATGACCAGCACGGCGTCGTCGGCGCCGTCGGCGAGCCAGGATCCCGGCAGGTGGCCCTCGTGGCTGGCGGGTTCGCCGTAGACCAGCGCGGGGTTCGAGCCGTCGCCGCGGAACGGTTCCGCGCCGCGGTAGGGCGCGGGGTCGTCGCAGTAGGCGGGCTGGTCGCCGGAGGAGCCCGAACCGGGCGCGAGGAGCTCGCGGAGCTGGTCGAACTCGATGGCCGTCTCCGCCCGTTCGACGCCGTCCGCGGCCTGGGCGGCGAGGTCGTGGTCCGGGTACTCGTCGAGCAGCTGCTGGTAGCGGTCGCGGGCCTGGTCCCAGTGGTCGTCCGCCATGGCGTCGTCGGCGCAGCCCACGATCGCCGCGGGCGCGACGGTCGGGACCACGTCGGCGGCGCGGTCCAGCACGTCGTCGCTGGTCGGCCGGCCGGCGAGCCAGTCGGTGACGTCCCTGGTGTCGCAGGCGTCGTCCAGCGGCAGCGCGTCGAGGAAGCCGTCCAGGACCCGCTCGACCTCGTTCTCCTGGCCGGGGAACTCCGCCAGCACCGTGGCGAGCTGGTCGAAGCCGGTGGCCAGGGCCGCGGTGTCGCCGCTCACCGTCGCGGAGTCGAACTCCTCGGCGGCCTCCGCGAGGACGAGATCGGCCCGGCGTCCCGGCGCGCCCTCCCACAGCGCCGCGGGGTGCTCCTCGTACGTCTCCAGCGTGTCGGCGGCCCGCAGCCGGTCGTCCTCGGCCTGCCGTTCGGCGCGCAGCAGCAGTTCGCAGGCCTCGACGGCGTCGTCGGCCCGGTCGACCAGCGCGGGGTCGGTCACCTGGTGTCCGGCCCACAGGCCGTCCAGGATCGACAACGCCGCCGCGCAGTCGTCCCCGCGGTGCGCGTCGGCCGCGTCCCGCTCGATCCCGGCGGCGTCGACCCGCAGCACCGCGAAGACCAGCAGGACGGGAGCCGCGACGCCGAGCGCCACGAGCCGCTGCCGCCGCACCCCGGGCCGGCCGAGATCGGTGGCCGTGGTGGCCGTGGTGTTCGCGATGTTCGGGGTGTTCGGGGTGTCGACGGCGGCCGCGGTCGCGTCCCGTGCGGTGCGGCGCGGCCAGCCGCCCGCCAGATACCAGCCGTGCAGCACGAGGGCCACCCACCACAGCAGCACCGCGATCCGGAACCACGTGGCCTGCGCGCCGGAGGCGAGGACGGCGACGAGGACGGCCGTGGCCGCCACCGTGCCGACGGCCAGGCGTCGCCGCCCGAGCATCAGGTAGCCGGCGCCGAGGAGGGAGACGTTGGCGAGCGCGACGGCGAAGGGGTCTCGGGAGCGGCGAGCGGTCCTGGCCCCGGTCGGTTCCGGTGCCGGGTCTGGGTCCGGGTCCGGTGTCGATGCCGGCGGTGTCGATGCCGGCGGTGGCGGCGACGGCGGCCGGTCGGGCATCGCGGGTGTCGGGTCCACTGGATCTTCCTCCCCCTGGGCGCACACGACGTTCCGTTTCCCATTGTTGGGACGGCGGCCGGGAGGGGTCCCAGAAGCGGGGAACGAGCGGGCGACGGTCTTGCCCTGGAGAGCACTCCAGGTGCCAGGCTCGTGTCCCTCGGCCAGCCTTCGGCCGGGGGGACCCCCAGACCCGCGGAATCACGGGAAGGAACGCCATGACCGCGCTCAACCTCGCGCTCGGCACGATGCACTTCGGCACCCGGCAGGACGCGCCGACCTCGTTCGACCTGCTGGACCGGTTCGTTGACGCCGGCGGAACGCTCCTCGACACCGCGGACTGCTACGCCTTCTGGGCCGACGACGACGGCCACGGGGGAAAGAGCGAGGAGGTCGTCGGGCAGTGGCTGGCCGGGCGACCCGGCATGCGGGACCGGGTGTACCTCAGCACCAAGGTCGGCGCGGAGCCGGTCGGTCCCGGCGAGTGGCCCGCCAACCGGGAAGGGCTGTCCGCGAAGGCGATCGGCGCCGGCGTCGAGGGCAGCCTGCGGCGGCTCGGCACCGAACGCATCGACCTGTACTGGACCCACATGGAGGACCGGTCGGTCGGCCTCGAGGAGACGGCCGGCGCCCTCGCGGAACTGGTCGGGGCCGGCACGGTCGCCCGGCTCGGCTCCTCGAACCATCCGCTGTGGCGCGTGGAGCGGTCCCGGCAGATCGCGCGCGGGCACGGCTGGGCCGAGTTCACGGCGCTCCAGCTGCGCCACTCGTACCTGCGGCCCCGCCCCGGCGCGCCCGTGGCCGGCCAGGACCACCCCTACGGCTGGGTCACCGAGGAGACGCTCGACTACGTCCGGACCGACCCCGAACTCACCCTGTGGGTCTACACCGCCCTGCTCAACGGCTCCTACACGCGCCCCGACCGGCCGCTGGGCGAGCCGTACCAGCACGTGGGCAACGACCGGCGGCTGGCGGCCCTGGGCCGGGTCGCCGAGGAACTCGGCGTCAGCCGCAACCAGGTCGTCCTCGCGTGGCTGGTGGGCGGCGAGCCCGCCCTCACCCCCATCGTCGGCGTCAGCACGCCGGAGCAACTCGACGAGGCGGTGGCCGGCGTGCGCCTGGAACTGCCCGCCGAACACCGCCGCCTGCTCGACGAAGCCGCGTGACCGGGCCGGCGGGCCGCGCCGACACCGGGCCCCGCACGCCGAGCACGACGTGCCGGTCCCGGTGCGGCGGCCCGCCGTTGCCGGGGCTCTCCGTCAGGCCGAGCGCACCGGGTGGTAGGTGGCGATGATCACGCCGCTGCTGGTCTGCTGCGAGCTCACCAGTTCGAGCTTCTTCAACGCGGCGTCGTCGGCGAAGAGCTTCTTCCGGCCCTCGCCGGCGATCACCGGGTGGATCAGCAGCACGAGCTCGTCGAGCAGGTCCTGGGCGATGAGGGACCGCACCAGGCCCGGGCTGCCGGCGACCGAGATGCCCTTGCCCTCGGTGGCCTTGAGCTCCCGGATCGCGGTGGCCAGATCGCCCTTGAGCAGGGTGCTGTTCGCCCATTCGGACACGGAGTCCAGTGTGGTGGAGGCGACGTACTTGGGCGCGTTGTTGATCCAGTCCGCGAAGCCCGCGTCCTCGCCGCTGGTCACGGTCGGCCAGTAGCCGGCCCATTCGGAGTAGGTCACCCGGCCGAGGAGCACCGTGTCGTTGCTCTCCAGCGCGTCGCTCAAAACGGCGCCCATCTCGTCGTCGAACGCGAACTGCCACTGGTCGGGCGATTCGGCGACGCCGTCGAGCGAGAAGAAGAGGGTCGAAACGACTTTGCGCATGGTGGCGACCTTTCCTGCGTTCCTGTGCCGGGGCGCACGCCCCCCGCATGTGCTCCAGGTTGGGCGCCTGGGGCGGTCCGGGCTCGGTGGCCGTGGTGTGAGGGTAGACCGGGGCGCGGGTCAGGTCTTGTACGTGAGCGACATCGGCTCCGCGGGATCCCGGGTACGCAGCTGCGTCGCCGTTCGCCCGATGAAGCGGCTCAACGACCGCGCCAGATGCGGCTGGTCGAAGTAGCCCAGCCGGTGCACCACGTCCAGGGCCGGTATCCCGGCGTGGAGCAGATGGGCCGCCTCCCGGGCGCGGTGGATCCGCTCGACGGCGCCGCGGGTGAACCCGGTCGCGGCGAGGAAGCGCCGCTGCACGGTGCGCGCGGAGAGGTCGGGTGGCGCGCCGCGCAGCACGTCGGCGACGAGCGGGTCGGAGACCAGCACCTCCTCGCGCACCAGCCGTCGGACGAACGCCTCGGCGTTGTCGTAGTCGGGCAGCCGCCAGGCGGAGCCCTTCAACCAGAACGTCCGGCGCGTCGCGTCGGGTATGTCGACGGCGCCGTTCACCAGCCCGCCGATCGGGAGATGCGGCATCGACGTGCCCAGCGCGAAGGTGATCCCGACGAACGCGGCCTCCTCCGGCACCGGGGCCCGGCTCGCCGCCGACTCGGGGCCCTGCACCGTGACCATGATCCGGCCGCGCTGCTCGCAGACGACCAGGTCCCAGGTCGTCGCCGCGACCGACGTCATCCGGTCGACGCCGCGGCTGCGGCTCCGCCACACGGCCTCGACGAACGGCGAGTCGGACGGTCGGCTCTCGATCTCCAGGCCCATCGGCGCGCTCCCCCCGCTCGGCCGGCCCTGCCCAGGCGGCCAGTGTGGCACGCCCCCGGTCCCGGCCCGGGGGCTAGCCGAGGGTCGCGAAGGCCCAGCGGTTGGTGGCGAGGGTGTCGCGGGGTTCGGCGGGCAGGGCGCGCGGGTTGAGGTGGGCGTGGTCGAACGGGGTGCGGACCGAGGTGGACCAGCCGCGGGCCCGCAGGTCCGCCGCGGAGTCGGGGCGGGGCGCGCCGTCGAAGAGGGCGAGGAAGTTGACGCCGATCTGGTGGAGCGTGGCGGCGTAGATCGGGTCGCTGGCCGCGGCGAGGGACGTCGCGTCGGCCTTCGCCTCGTAGGCCAGGGCGCTGCCCGGGACGCTCAGCCGGTGGATGGTGTCGACGAGGCGCCGCTCGGCGGCGGCCGGCAGGTAGAACAGCAGGCCCTCGGCCAGCCACACGGTGGGGAGGGTGGGGTCGAAGCCGGCGGCGGTCAGCGCGCCCGACCAGTCGGTGCGGAGGTCGACCGCGATCGGCACGAGGGCCGCGCGGGGAACGGCGCGCCGGCCGGCCAGCACGTTCCGTTTGAAGGCGAGCACCCCGGCGCTGTCGAGCTCGAAGACCACGCGGTCCGGCGGCCAGTCGAGGCGGAAGGCGCGGGTGTCCAGGCCCGCGCCGAGGAGCACGATCTGGCGGGCGCCCGACCGGGCCGAACGGAGGGCGAAGTCGTCGAAGACCCGGGTGCGCAGGCCGAAGTAGCGACCGAGGCGGCCCCACAACGGGTTGGCGTCGCCGTCCGGGACCTGCTCCGGGCGGACCGGCCAGTCCGCGGACGCCCGCGCGGCGCGGACGAAGTGCTCGGCGTGGACGTCCCGCACCAGGGTGTCGGTCCGGTGGGTCTCGATGGCTCGGGCCGCGGCGACCATCAGGGCCGTCCGCCCGACCCCGTCCCCTATGCCGTCCTCCGCTATGCCGTCCTCCGCGTCGGTCACGGGGCCGGTCACGGGGTCGGCGCCGGTCCGACCAGGAGGTTGCCGGGCGTGTCCGCCGTCTCGGGGGCGTAGTACTCCCGGATGCCGGCGGCCCAGGTCTCCTTCGCGATGCGGTCGTCGTCGGAGGGACCGAAGGCGTCGAAGAGGGCGTCGATGTTCGAACGGTCGAAGCCGATCGCCGTCATCAGCGCCACGAAGACCGGGCGTTGGACGGTGCCGTCGCCGTTCGGGTCCCCGAGGGTGGAGAGCGCCTCGGCGAACTCGTCGATGGTCTCGTCGAACCGCTCGGGCGACAACACGCAGGCCGTGTACTCGTCGAAGCTGATCCGGCCGTCGTGGTCGGCGTCCAACTCCGTGCGGAGGGTGGTCCAGTACCGGCGGAACGCGGCCCGCATCGCCGCCCTCTCGCCCTCGTCGGAGGCGACCGCCGCCTCGTCGACCCGGGCGGCCATCAGGTCGAAGTCGTCGGCCTCGAGGTGCCCGTTGCCGTTGACGTCGAAGAGGGAGAAGACGAGCCGGACGCGGCTGACTGCCTCAGAGCGCATGGATGTCCTCGGATGAGATGGAAGGTGTGATGGTGCGCTGCCCCCACTATCGGGAGCCCGCCCGGCGCGGTGGGGTCGAAGCGGCCGCACTCACCCGATCGGGTGAAATACGCGGGTGCGGGGTTTGATCCGCAAGGGCTTCCTGCTCGGTCCTGCTCGGGGTCTCCTCGGGACTGTTCGGGCTGCCGTCCGCTACCGCTGCGCTGTTCCTACGGTGTGGGCGCGGTGGTGAGGAAGTCCAGGACGAGAGGGCTGGCGTGGGCGCGGTGCTCCTCGAAGTAGGCGTGCCGGCCGTTGGGGATCAGGTGCAGTCGGGCGCCGGGGATGCGGTTGGCGAGCAGGGGAGCGTTGGCGGTGGGGTTGAGCCGGTCGTCGCTTCCGTGGACGACCAGGGTGGGCGCGCTGATGTCCGGCAGGAGATGCCAGGCGTCGTGCTGGTCGCTGGCCGCGAGGTGGTGGCGCCGGGCGTGGGCGGGCATGCGAGGGTCCCCGAGGGTGTGGTGCGGGCCGGGATGGGTGGCGAGCCATCGAGGGGTGTACATCAGCTCCAGAAGGGCCTGTCGCGCGGCTCCGGGCCGTGACCGCGTCAGGGCCCGGCGGACGTCGTTGTCGCGTTCGACGCCGTGCGGGCCGCCGGGTGAGGTACAGCCGAGGACCAGGGCGCCTACCCGGTGGGGGTGGCGGGCCGCGAGATGCTGGGCCACCCGCCCGCCCATGGACGTGCCGTAGACGTCGGCCCGGTCGATGCCGAGTTCGTCGAGGACGGCGATGACGTCCCGGGCGAACAGTTCGGTGCTGTGGGGAGCGTCGGGCTTGTCGCTGTCGCCGGTGCCGCGGTAGTCGAGCGTGAGGGTGCTGCGCGCGGGATGGAAGTCGGCGCGAACCGCGTCCCACCAGCGGTGGTTGTTGGCCTGGCCCGCCAGCAGGACCAGCGGCGCCCCCTGCCCCTGGAGCTGGTACGCGATGCGGGTTCCGTCCGGTGTCATGGCGTACGTCATCGGTTTCCTCGCTCCCCTGCCGTCGAGCAGGGTACCCGCGTTGCCCCGTGCCCCGTGGCCCGTGGCCCGTGGCCCGTGCCCCGAGCGGACGGCGAAGCCGGGGCGATCGCTCCGGGTGCTTCGTCGCCCCCGGGTCGTTCAGGGCCGGTCGTCGGACGGGTCCGCGTTCGTCGGGGCGGCGCGGTCGACCAGGGAGGCGATGAGGGCGTCGGGGGAGTGCGGCCGGAGGAGGTCGGGGACCGTGAGGTCGTCGATGATCAGGCCGAGCATGGCGAGGTAGAGCAGCAGCACCGTGGTGCGGTCGCCGGGGAGGCCGGCGTCGAGGTGCCAGGCGATGTTGTCGTCGAGCATCGCGGTGAACCGGTCGGTCAGGTCGGCCCGGAGCTCCGGGCGGCGGGTGGCCTCCAGGCGCAGCTCCAGCATCGCGAGATGGCTGCTGCGGTCGGCGCGCATCCGGTCGAGGAGCTGGCGCAGCAGGGTGACCGTCAGCTCCCGGGAGGGCTCGGCGGTCATGGTGGCCGTCAGCTCCGCCTCGTCCGGGGTGAGGCGCTGGGTCGTGCGGTCCATGATCTGCCGCAGCAACTCGGCCCGGTTCGCGAAGTAGTTGGAGGCCGTGCCGACCGGCACCGCGGCCTCCTTGTCCACGGCGCGCAGCGTGAGCCCGCGTGAGCCCTCGCGGGCGAGGACTTCGATGGCCGCGTCGAGCAGCGCGGTGCGCCGGGCGGGGTTCTGCCGCATCTGGAATCTCCCGAGGGAAGCCGTTGACACCACTGCAGGTGCAGTAGTACGTTCAAAGCACTTCAAGCAGAGTACATCAGATGGAGCGATTAGGAGGATCCCCATGCGAGCTCAGACCACCCGACGCGTTTCCCCGCGGGCGAGGCACGGCCGCGGCGGCCGGCCGTTCCCCCAGCCCCGCCGCCCCATGCCCCGCTCCCAACCCCGCCCACGGCCCTTCCCCAAGCCGGGCACCCGCGGCTGACCGCCGTGGTCGGGAAGGCAACGGGGGCGTGCCCGCATAGCGGCCACGCCCCCGTTCGTGCGCGGCGGTAAAAGCGGTACGGGTCGGGAGTGGGGCGGGGTTAGGCTGCGGGGGCCGGCCGTGGGACTTCGGTGTGACTTCCGAGACCTGCCTGTTCAGCATGTATTTCGCTGCTCACGCCCTCATTCCCCGGCCGGCGACCGCTCACGGGCCCGGGGGGAGAAGCCATGGCGGAGTCGTTCGCCGACCTGGTCGCGGCCGAGGACGTGCTGCTCTTCGTCAACGCCGCCGTCACGGCGACCGGGCAGCGCGAGTTCCACGCCGGCGAGCACGAGCAGCGGCTCTCGCTCGACTTCCTGCACGCGTACGTGCGGGTCAACTACCGCCCGGTCTACGCCGCCGCGCTCGCGCTGGACATCAACGACCACAACGCGGCGCGGATCGTCGAGTGGCTGCTGCGGACGGCCGGCGAGGTCGGGCCCGCGGAGCGGCGGGTGGAGGGACGGCTGATCGCCGCGCGGCTCGCCGCGATGCCGCCGCAGCGCGTGTACCGGCTGTTCGCCGCCCTGCGCGCGGCCCGGGTCAACAACCGGCGGACCCGCGCGATCGTGCGCGACTGGCTCGCGGCGCGCCCGGACCTGGCGCACGACGCGGTGAAGTACCGGAGCGGCGTGAAGACCGCCGCCCGGCACGCGCACCTGCCGCTGGACCGGGGCGGCGAACGGGACGGCGAGGTGGGTGACTTCCTGTTCGCGTCGGCGCGGCGGGGGCGTGCGCGTTATGCGGACGCCCGCCTCGACGCGTACCGGCGTGCGCACTACGAGCAGGCCGCGCTCTACGAGCTGCCGTTCACCACGGCCGAGGGCTTCGCCGCCCGGCACGGCATCCCGCGCGACGTCTTCCTGGAGCGGATCGCGTCCCGCATGACCCGCCTGGAGCGGCTGCGCACCCAGCGTCAGGCCGGCCCCGGATCGGCCACCGACCTGGCCACCATGCCGTTGACCCGGCTCGCGCTCTACGTGCTGTCGCTCGACGTCGAGGCGCGCGTGCGCCGGCGCGCGGAGCTGACCGGCGCGCTGCGGTCGGCCGCCCGGCGGGTGGCCGGGCCGCACGCCGGCACCTGGGGCCGGGTCGCGGCCGTGCTCGACGACAGCTACTCGGCGTCCGGTTCGGCGGTCAAGCGGCGCCGCCCGCTCGCGGTGGCGCTGGCCAGCCACTTCCTGCTGGAGGCGCTGGCGGGGACCTACGCGGCGCACTGGACCTCGGGTGGCACGGACCCGCTGCTGGTCCGGCCGTTCGGGCCGACGCCGCTCGGCGCCCGGATCCTCGACGCGCTGGAGACGTCGCCCGAGCGGCTCGTCATCGTCTCGGACGGCTGGGACAACGCGCCGCCGGGACTCGCGGGCGAGGTGCTGCGCGTGTGGCGCGCCCGCCTCGACCCGGAGCGCCGGACCGGCGTCGTCCACCTGAACCCGGTCTACGACGCGGACGGCTTCGACGTGCGGCGGCTCGCGCCGCGGGTGCCGACGGCCGGCGTCCGGGACGCGGAGGACCTGCCGGCGCTGGCGGAGATCGCGCAGTTCGCGGAGGGGCGCACCGGGCTGGCGGAGCTGCGGGCCTACCTGGACCGGCGGGTCGAGCTGTTCCTGGGCGACGTCCCGGGGGCCCCGCACTCGGACTCGGGCTCGCACTCGGACTCGGGCTCGGGCTCGGACTCGGAGGAGGCGGCGCCGTGAGCCGGATCGACCTGACCGGGCTGACCGCCGCGCCCGCCCAGGTGTGGGGCGGCATCCGCCTCGTGCCGCTGCTGCGCGCGGAGCCGGTGGCCGGGCTGCGGCTGCACCGCGAGGCGTACGACGGCGGCACCGGGGGCGGATACGGCGCCGTGGACCTCGGCGACGGGACCGCGTACGTCTCGTACATCCCGCACGGCTTCGTCGCCGACTGGTCGGGGGACGGCACCCAGGCCGCCGCGTACGGCACCCAACTGGGCCGGGACGCGGCCCAGGCGCCCCGCGTGCCGCTGCGGTTCCACCACCGGCTGGCGAAGCGCCGGCGGGAGAAGGGCACCGGCCGGGCCGAGCCGCGGCTCCGCTTCCTGCCGCTGCACCTCGCGCTGGAGGGGTACCTGGCGCTGCACTTCGGCGGTCCGACCACGGTCTGGGACGAGTGGTCGCAACGCGCGGTGCGGCAGGGGCTGTCGCCGCGCGCGGAGGCCGCGTACGCCGGCTGGGAGGTGCGCGGACTCGGGGACGCGCTGCGGGTCTTCGAGATCCACCCGCGCCAGTGCGGGGTGATGGTGTACGCGGCGGACGCGCTCGCCGCGGCCTTCGTCGTGCCGCATCCCGACGACTACCGCGCCCTGCACCCGACGCTGGTCCGGGACCTCTACGGCGAGCTGGTGCACCAGTACGCGCTCTACGGCGCGCCAGTGCCGGAGTTCGGCGCCCGGATCCGGGACGGCGGCGTGCGCACGCTCGCCGACCTGCGCGCCGCGGCGCGCGAACAGGAGCGCGCGTGGCACGAGGCACACGACGGGCTGCTGGCCCGGGACCTCCTGGAGACCCGGTACTCCTTCGAACGCGCCTACCGCATGGGCTCGTTCGACCTGTACCGCTTCCTGCCGCCGTTCCATCGCGGCGGCGGGGAGCAGCACATCGGCGAGCTGATCACGGACCGCAAGGGCCGGACCGCCTACCTGAAGACCTTCCGCCTCTCCACCCACCAGATCCGCCGCGGCTACCTGCTGCGCCGGCTCGCCGACTGCGACTGGCACCTCGGCCGCACGGCGGAGGCCCTCGGCTGCTCCTACGCCGACCTGACCCACCGCATCACCACCGCCGGCTTCGGCCCTCTCCTCAACGCCCACGAGGTCGCCCACCGCATCAGGAAGGAGGCCCGGCAGTCCCAGGGACGCGGCTCTCCCGGGTGACTGTCGGAGGCGTCTCCTAGCCTGACTGAGCGCAGTGGAACAGGAACGAATGGTGAGGGGTGGACGCGGTGCGGCGGCAGGGTGTGGCGCTTCGGCGGGTGCGGGTGGCGGTGTCGGTGGTGGACGACCGGGCGGATCTGGAGCGGTTACGTGACGTCGTCCAGCAGCGTGGTTGGTACCTCGGCGAGGACGTGTCGGTGTGCCGCCGGACCGGACGGGTGCTGGCGCTCATCGACGTCCTGCTGCCCGGCTCCGAGTTCCTCGTTCGCCGCGCCGCCGTTCGCGAGGTCGGCGACCTCGCGGCGCGGCAGGCGATCGACCTCACCGTCCGGTCGGCGGAGTTCGTGCGGCCGCCCGAGGCACCACGGCTCTATCGCGTGGATCGACTGCCCGCCACGCCCGACCGGACGTGGCTGCGCGGCGCTGCCAGCGCCTAGAGCCCGGCATACCTGGGCTGCCGACCCGCGACGGATCGCACCCTCGTCTCGTTCGGGTCCACCGGCGAGCGCATCTACATCTGGGATCCCCGGACCCGGGAGGCCTGCCAGGTCCGCATGGACGACTACGCGATCGACCGCCTCGACCCGGACGACTGATCGGATCCGGCGGGCGCCAAGCTCACGGCGTCGGAGACGTCGTGGGTTCCAGGCGGATGGGGATGGATTTGGAGGTGGGGGTGTTGCTGGTGTCGGCGACGCTGTCGAGGGGGATCAGGACGTTGGTCTCGGGGTAGTAGGCGGCGGCGCAGCCGGGGGTGGTGGGGTAGGAGACGAGGCGGAAGGCGGGGGCGCGGCGTTCGGTGTCGTCGCGCCAGACGGAGACGAGGTCGACGAGCGTGCCGTCGGTGAGGCCGAGGGCGGCGAGGTCGGCCGGGTTCACCAGCACGACGCGGCGGGAGCCGTGGATGCCGCGGTAGCGGTCGTTCATGGTGTACGGGACCGTGTTCCACTGGTCGTGCGAGCGGAGGGTCTGGAGCAGCAGGTGGCCCTCCGGGAGCGGCGGCGCGTAGAAGTCGTTGCGGGAGAAGACCGCCTTGCCGGTGGAGGTGTTGAAGACGCCCTCGTTGACCGGGTTGGGGAGGCCGAAGCCGCCGGGTTGGGACGCGCGGGCGGTGTAGTCGTGGAAGCCGGGGACGACGCGGGAGATCCGGTCGCGGATGGTGTCGTAGTCCGCCTCGAACTCCTCCCACGGCACCGGCACCCGGTCGCCGAGGACGTGGCGCGCCAGCCGGCTGATGATCGCGACCTCGCTGAGCAGATGCGGGGAGGCCGGCTCCAGGCGGCCGCGGGAGGCGTGGACCTGGCTCATCGAGTCCTCGACGGTGACGAACTGCTCGCCGCCGGCCTGCACGTCGCGGTCGCTGCGGCCGAGGGTGGGGAGGATGAGCGCGATGTCGCCGCAGACGGCGTGCGAGCGGTTGAGCTTGGTGGAGATGTGGGCCGTGAGCCGGCAGCCGCGCAGGGCGCGTTCGGTGACGTCGCTGTCGGGGGTGGCCCGGACGAAGTTGCCGGCGAGGCCGAGGAAGATCCGGGCACGGCCGTCGCGCATGGCGCGGATGGCCTCGACGGTGTCGAAGCCGTGGTGGCTGGGCGGCGTGAAGGAGAACTCCGTGCCCAGCGCGTCGAGGAACCGCTGCGGCATCTTCTCCCAGATGCCCATGGTCCGGTCGCCCTGGACGTTGCTGTGGCCGCGCACCGGGCAGACGCCGGTGCCGGGGCGCCCGACGTTGCCGCGCAGCAGTTGGAAGTTGACGATCTCCCGGATGGTGGGCACGGCGTGCTTGTGCTGGGTGAGGCCCATCGCCCAGCAGGCGATGATCCGTTCGCTGGCCAGCACCTGGTCGCGCAGCCGCTCGATGTCCGCGCGGGTGAGCCCGGTGGCGACCAGCACCTCGGGCCAGGAGACGGTGCTTCGGAGCTGGGCGGCGAAGTCGTCGAAGCCACTGGTGTGTTCCTCGATGAACGACCGGTCGAGCACGGTGCCGGGCGCGGCGTCCTCGGCCTCCAACAGCAGCAGGTTGAGCGCCTGGAACAGCGCGAGGTCGCCGCCGAGCCGGATCTGCAGGAAGTCGTCGGCGAGTTGGGTGCCGCGGCCGACCACGCCGCGCGACTTCTGCGGGTTCCGGAAGCGCTTCAGGCCCGCCTCGGGCAGTGGGTTGACGGCGATGATGCGGCCGCCCCTGCGCTTGTTCTCCTCCAACGCGGTCAGCATCCGCGGGTGGTTGCTGCCCGGGTTCTGCCCGAGGGTGATGATCAGGTCGGCGTGGGAGAAATCGACCAGGCTGACACTGCCCTTGCCGACGCCGAGCGTCTGGTTCAGCGCGGCGCCGCTGGACTCGTGGCACATGTTGGAGCAGTCGGGGAGGTTGTTGGTGCCGAAGGCGCGGGCGAGGAGCTGCAGCAGGAACGCCTGTTCGTTTCCGGCCCGGCCCGAGGTGTAGAAGACGGCCTCGTCGGGGGAGCCCAGGCCGTTCAGCTCGTCGGCCAGCAGTCGCAGCGCGTCGTCCCAGCCGATGGGCTCGTAGTGGTCGGAGCCCTCGCGTTTCACCATCGGCTCGGTGAGCCGGCCCTGCTGGTTCAGCCACTGGTCGGAGCTCCCGGCGAGCTGGTCGACCGAGTGCCGCCGGAAGAAGTCGGCGGTGACGCGCCGGGACGTCGCCTCGTCGTTGACGTGCTTGGCGCCGTTCTCGCAGTACTCGTTCCTCGTGCGGTGCCCGGGCGCCGGGTCGGGCCAGGCGCAGCCGGGGCAGTCGAGTCCGGTGGTCTGGTTCAGGTTCAGCAGCGTCAACGCGGTGCGCCGCGCCGACGTCTGGCCCAGCGAGTACCGCAGGGCGCTCGCCACCGCGGGAACGCCGGCCGCCCACGTCTTCGGGCTGCTGATCTCCGCCTGGTCGCCGCCCGGGTCCTCGACCGGTGGCTCGACCGGTGGCTCCTGCCCCACGCCCATCATCCTCTTCTCTCGCTGCCCGCTGAAGCTCAGCCGTGTGGCCAGTCCGGGACGTCGGGGCCCTTCGCCTCGGCGTCCGGCCGCACGTGGCTGCCGCTGATCTCGCCGTGCCACCGCCCGGTCTCGCGCTCCTGCTCCTCGATGAACTCCTTGAAACGCGCCAGGTCGCTCCTCACCTTGCGGCGGGTGACTCCCAGGGTCTCACCGGTTCGCTCCACAAGACCGCGTGGCGCGGTGTCGATCCGGAGGGCGATCCGGCAGCGCTGGTCGCCCAGCGCGGTGAACGTCACGGTGCCGGTGTGCCGGGGCTGGTGCAGGGTGCGCCAGGCGAGGCGCTCGTCGGGGCGCTGTTCCACGATCTCGGCGTCGAACTCGCGGGTCAGCGGGCCGACCCTGACCACCCAGTGGGTCAGGGTCGGGCGGGGGCGGTCGACGCTCCGGACGCCGGACATGAAGTGGCGGAAGCTCTCCAGGTGGGTCCACTGGTTGTAGGCGGTGTGGACCGGGACGTCGACGTCGACGGACGCCTCGGTGCTGCCCATGACCGCCCTGCCTCTCGCCCGACCACCGCCACGGATCCCCGCGGCGGTTCCCGCCGAGTGCCCTCACCCGGGCGTCTTCAACCCCGCCGCACCGGCCCGGCGGCACGCGGCCCGGCGGCAAGCGGAAACGCGCGGCGGCGGCCGCCCCCGCGACCGCCCCGCGCATTCCCGTCGTTTCCCGTCGTTGCCCGTCGTCTTCCGGTGTCTCCGACCCGGCTCAGGCGGCCAGCGACACCGCCTCGGCCGCCGGCACGCGCAGCGCCCGGCGCGTCGTGGCCACGCAGGTGACCAGCGTCGCCGCGACCGCGATCGCCACCACCCCGAACCAGATCCCCAGGCCCTGCTGCGGCAGCACCGTGTCGCTGCGGACCACGGTGAACGGCACGATCCCGGCCAGCGCCGCCGCCGAGCCGAGGCCCACGCCGGTCACCGCGAGCAGCAGGCCCTCGGTCAGCACCATGCCCTGCACCTGCGCCGGCGTGGCGCCGACCAGGCGCTGCCGGGCGAACTCCTCGCGCCGGTAGGACGTCGCCGCGTACAGGCTGTTGATCAGCATCACGCAGCAGAACGCCACGATGATGCCGACCACCGTGAGGTTGAGGGTCTCCAGATTCTTGTCGTCCACCGCACGGGTGAGCCCGGACGCGTCGAGCGCCTCGTTCTCCACCGCCTGCATGTACAGCGTCGCCGTCGCGATGCCGGTGAAGACGACCAGCGGCATCAGCACACCGGCCAGCCGCTCGGCGCGCTGCCTCATGTTCCGCACCGCCAGATAGCCGCTGGGGCCCGCGACCGCACCGATCGGGCGGCGCAGCCAGCCGAGCGCGGTCCGCAGCAGCGCCGGCGAGAACATCGCGAAGCCCACCGAGAGCAGGATCGCGCCCCACGCGGGGGCCGCCATCAGGCCCGGGTCCGTCGACTCGAAGGCGAAGGTGGAGCTGACGCCGCCCGCGCCGGCCACCAGCGCCGCGCCGCCAGCGATGGTGCGCGCCCGGCCACGCGGCCGGCGTCCCTTCGCCGCGCCGCCCGCCCCGGTGGCCCGCCGCACCGCCAGGAACGCGGCGCCGACCGAGGTCAGCAGGGTGACGGCGAAGCCCGAGTAGAGCGCGATGAACCCGAAGGCGTGGTCGACGTTCTCCGCCACCTGGTCGGTGTCCTGGAACATGTCGAGCAGCGCCCGCCCGCCGAGCATCGCCGGCAGGATCGCCAGCAGCGCGCCGGCGAGCCCGATCACGGCGGCCTCGCCGACCACCATCCGCTTGATCTGCGCGGGGGTGGCGCCGCTGCAGCGCAGCAGCTCGATCTCCTCCTCGCGCTGCCGGACGTTCACGGTCAGCGTGGAGGCGATGGCGAAGAAGACCAGCAGGGTGCCGTAGCCGCCGACCACGCCGGCGGAGAGGCTGAGCGTCTCGGCGCTCGTGTCGTCGACGCCGGCCGCGCCGGCGGTGTCGTGCAGCGAGTTGAACGTCATGATGATCGCCGCGCCGAGGAACGCGGCCAGCAGGGTGCCGGCGAAGCGTCCGGGACGCTGCCGGATCGAGCGCAGGGCCAGGGTGAACACGGCTCACACCCCCAGTGCCAGCGTCGCGTCCGCGGCCGCCGCCGTGGTCCGTGCGGCGGGGTCGCCCAGGTGCGCGAGCCGCTCGGCGACCGCGTCCACGGTGGGCGCGGCCAGGCTGCCGGCCAGCCGGCCGTCCGCCAGGAACAGCACGGAGTCGGCGTACGAGGCGGCGACCGGGTCGTGGGTCACCATCACCACGGTCCGGCCGTGCACGTGCACCGCCTCCCGGAGCAGCTCCAGCACGTCCCGGGCGCTGCGGGTGTCCAGCGCGCCGGTCGGCTCGTCGGCGAAGATCACGGTGGGCTCGGCGAGCAGCGCCCGCGCGATGGCGACCCGCTGTCGCTGCCCGCCCGAGAGCTCGTCGGGGCGGTGGCCCATCCGGTCGGCCAGGCCGACCAGGGCGAGCACCTCCCGGGTCCGGTGCGGGTCGATCCGCCGCCTGGCCAGCTTCAGCGGCAGCGTCGCGTTCTGGGTCACGGTGAGGGTGGGCAGCAGGTTGTACTGCTGGAAGACGAAGCCGATCCGCTGGCGGCGGAACTTCGTCAGCTCCGCCTCGCTGGCGCCGGTCATCTCCTCGCCGTCCACCACGACGATGCCGCTGTCCGGCCGGTCCAGGCCGGCGGCGCAGCGCAGCAGCGTCGACTTGCCGGAGCCGGAAGGGCCCATCACGGCGGTGAAGCTGCCGGCCGGCAGGCTCAGCGTCACGTCGTCCAGCGCGGTCACGGCGTTGCCGCCGGCGCCGTGGACCTTCCTGACGCCGACCAGACGCAGCGCCTCGGCACTCCTCGCGGGTCCGGCCCCGCGCCGCTTGCGAAACATCGTCGCCCCTTCCCGAGCAGGCGCCCTGTGCGCCACGTCTACGACGCTACGGACGCGGGGCGGCGCGGGCACTGGGCCCACCGCCCGAACGCCGGGTGGTGCTGGGTACACCCCGGGAGGGGGGCGGGGCGGGGCCGGACCGCGCGGTCAGCGTCTGCGGGCGCGGGCGGACCAGCCGGAGCCGATGCCGGCCAGGTGCAGCGCGAGGAGCGTCAGCCCGACGAACATCAGGCTGGTCGGGGTGAAGATGTCCTCGGTGGTGGTGTCGGACGCGTTGATGATGAAGGCGATGCCGAAGAGCACGGCCGCGGCGACAGCCAGCATGCGCGGTCCTCCTGTCGGTTCGACGGCACACCGCCCGGCTGGCGGTGGCGCGACGGTCCCTTCCGACTTCCCCGTGACGGCCGTTTGAGGCACCCGACTTGGCTCGTCCCAGGTCGCGAACCGGCTCGGTGGGGGCGCCCGGCGAGCGAGGGGGGAGCGGGGTCAGCCCAGGATGCCGCGGTCGTACGCGGTGGCCACGGCGGCGGCGCGGTCGTTGACGCCGAGCTTGGCGTAGACGTGCGCGAGATGCGTCTTGACGGTGGCCTCGCTGATGAACAACGACGCCGCGATCTGCCGGTTGGACGTTCCCCGGGCCACGAGCTCCAGCACCTCGCGCTCGCGGGCGCTGAGCGGTTCGTTGCCGGGGCCGCGCACCCGGGAGACCAGCCGCGAGGCGACGGCCGGGGACAGCACGGTGCGGCCCGCGGCGGCGGCGCGGACCGCGGTGAACAACTCGTCGCGCGGCGCGTCCTTCAGCAGGTAGCCGGTGGCGCCGGCCTCGATGGCGGGCAGCGTGTCGGAGTCGGTGTCGTAGGTGGTGAGCACCAGCACCCTGGCCCGCACGCCCCGGCGGGCCAGTTCGGCGATCGCCGCGACGCCCCCGCCGCCGGGCATCCGCAGGTCCATCAGCACCACGTCCGGGTCGAGCGCGGCGGCGATCCTGACCGCCTCGGGGCCGTCCGCGGCCTCGCCGAGCACCTCGAAGTCCGGGGCGGCGGCGAACATTCCGCGCAGCCCGTCCCGCACCACCGGGTGGTCGTCGACGATCAGCAGCGAGATCGGGGTCGCCGGGGTGGTCTGGTCAGCCATGGCGCACCAACGGTACGCGGGCGGAGATCGCGGTGCCGTGCCCGGGCTCCGACTCGATGTCCAGGGTGCCGGCGACGCGTTCCGCCCGGGCCCGCATGCCGCGCAGGCCGAAGCCGCCGCCGAGGCCACGGCCGAGGGCATCGCCGAGGGCATCGGGCCGCGGCGCGGCCGGGTCGAAGCCGCTCCCGTCGTCGCGGACGTCGAGCGACACCTCGTCGCCCATGTAGGAGAGGGTGACGCCGATCCGGGTGGCGCCGGCGTGCCGGGCGGCGTTGGCCAGCGCCTCCTGGGCGATGCGCAGCAGCGTCGCCTCGATCTCGTCGTGCAGCGGCTCGACGGTGCCGGTGACGGTGAGCTCGGCCGGTGTGGCGAGCCCGCGCGGGCTGGACATCGCGACGAGCTTGCGCAGCGCCTCGGGCAGCGCGTCGTGCTCCAGCGCGGCCGGGCCGAGGTTGTGCACGGAACGCCGGGCCTCGCCGAGGTTCTGCCGGGCCAGCGCGGCGGCCCGCGCCAGATGGGCGCGGGCGGCGCCCGGCTCCGCGGCGTCCTCGGCGGCCTGCAGTTGGGTGACGATGCCGGCGAGGCCCTGGGCCAGGGTGTCGTGGATCTCCGCGGCGAGCCGGCCGCGTTCGTCCTGGGCCCCGGCCTCCCTGGCCTGCACCAGCAGCTGCGCGTGCAGTCCGGCGTTCTCCGTGAGGGCCTGCTCCAGGCGGGCGTTGGTGCGGGCCAGCTGCTCGATGGTGTCGGTCCTGGCCCGCGCGGCGCGTTCCTCGCGGACGCCGAGCTGGCCGAAGATCACGGCCAGCGAGGCGTTCAGCAGGAACAGCGCGGCGAAGGCGATCCAGCCGGTGGCGTCGGGCGGTGGCAGGCCGCCCGACTGGGAGCCGGCCATGGTCACGGCGGTGCCCATCAGCCCCGCCCACAGGGCGGGGCCGCGCAGCAGGCGCGGGGCGTCGAAGTAGCCGATCGTCGCGTAGACCGCGAAGAAGGGGTTCAACCAGGTGAGGACGAAGCCGAGCAGCAGCCGTGCGGTGTAGTACCGCCGACCGACGCGGCTCGGCTCCACCGGGGAGACGCCGGCGCGCTGCCACACCACCTGGAGCAGCAACGCGACGAGCACCAGCGCGACGGCGGCGTAGACCTGGCCCCGGGTCATCAGCGATCCGGCCGTGGCCGCGCTGAGCCCCGTGGCCAGGACCAGCAGCGCGTACGGACCCCACCGCAGGAACCCCGCCCACCACGCCTCGACCCCGGCGTCGGCGTCGGCGTTGGCCTTGCCGGCCAGATGATCGGGGGATGCGGGCGTGGGGGGATCGGCGTCGGCGTGGGTGTCCCCGACGCGGGGCGATCCGCCGGCGGTGCCGAGGCCCTCGCGGCGTCCGTCCCTCGGCGCGGCGGTGTCCCGGCCCGTGGTGTCCGGGCCGGTGGTACCCGGCGCGGCGGCGCCCGGTCCGGCGGCGGCGCCTGCCGTGGCGGCGTTCCGGTCGTCCGCCGGGCCGGGGCCGCCAGCGGGGGCGGCCGGGGCGTCGGCCCGGTCGGGCCCGGCCGGCGCGTGCGGCGCACCGCCCGTGTCGTATGCCCTGGCCATGGGGTTCAGCATGCCGGGTCGCTACTCCCAGCGGAACCAACGGGCCGCCGCCGAGACCAGCACCACACCCCACAGCGCGGTGACGCCGAGATGCGTCCAGCTCGGCCAGTCGCCCACGGCCGCCGCGTCCAGCGCCTGCGACGCCGCGCCGAACGGCGTCAGCTCGACGACGGTGCGCAGCCCGTCCGGGAGCGTGCTGATCGGGACGTAGACGCCGGCGGTGAACATCATCGGGAAGAAGACGGCGGTGCTGACGGCCTGGGTGGCCTTCACCGTCCGGAAGAACGACGAGAGCAGCCCACCGAGCGCGAGCGCCGCGAACCCGGCGACCAGCACCGTCAGCGCGTAGCCGGCCGGCTGGGACGGCAGCCCGACGTCGAACGCGAGGCGGCCGACGACCAGCGCCAGCACCAGCCCGAGCAGCATCGCCGCGCCGTGCAGCACCAGCTGGGCGATCAGCAGGTAACGGGGGCGGGCCGGGGTGGTGGACAGCCGGCGCAGGATGCCGTGCTCCCGGTAGCTGGTCAGCGTCACGGGCATGCTCTGCACGCCGGCCACGATCATCGCGAGCAGCACCACGGTCGGCACGTACAGGTCGATGACCCGCTGCCCGTCGAGCTCCTCGTCGACCTCCCGCATCGCGGGGATCAGCCCGAGGATGGTCAGCAGCAGCGCCGGGAAGAGGATGATCCAGAAGACGGCGGCCGGTTCCCGGCGGAACAGTCGGGCCTCCGCGCGCAGTACGGCCGCCGAGGCGCCGGAGGGCGCGGACGCGCGGGCGCGGGAGTGCGCGTGGGCCGGGGCGGCCGTGGTCGGGGACGTGGGAGTGGGTGCGGGCATGTCAGTCGTCCCTGTCGTCGTGGTCCGGCTCGGTGAGGTCGAGGTAGGCGTCGTTGAGGCTCGTGTCGCTGACCCGCAGCTGCTCGGCCGTGACGCCGCGCCTGGCGAGCAGCGACATCACCGCGTTGACGGTCTCGTCGCTGCCGTGCACGGTCAGCCGCTCGTCCACCCGGTCCACGGCCGTGGCGCCTGGCAACGCGGCGAGCTCCGCCTCCGGCACCGGCGCGGACGGCGTGAACGAGATGACCGTCGCGCCGGCGGTCCGGCTGATCAGCCCGGCCGGGGTGTCGACGGCGGTGACCCGGCCGCGGTCGATCAGCGCGATCCGGTCGCACAGCCGCTGGGCCTCCTCCATGAAGTGGGTGACCAGCAGCACCGTCACCCCGGAGTCCCGCACCTGCTCGATCAGCCGCCAGGTGTCGCGCCGGCCGCGCGGGTCCAGTCCCGTGGTGAGCTCGTCGAGCACCACGACCCGCGGGTTGCCGACCAGCGCCAGCGCGATGAACAGCCGCTGCTTCTGGCCGCCGGACAGCTTGCCGAACCGGACGTCGAGCCGGTCGGCCAGGCCGAGCCGGGCCGCGAGGGGCCGCCAGTCGGCCGGGTCGGGATAGAAGGCGCTGTACAGCCGGAGCGCCTCGCCGACCGTGAGCCTGGGCTGGAGTTCGCTCTGCTGGAGCTGCACGCCGAGCACCTCGGTGACCCGGTCGTGGTCCGCCAGCGGGTCGAGCCCGGCCACCCGGACCCGGCCGGCGTCGGGCGTGCGCAGCCCCTCGACGCACTCCACGGTGGTGGTCTTGCCCGCGCCGTTCGGGCCCAGGATGCCGAAGATCTCGCCCGCCTCGACGGCGAACGACACCCCGTCCACGGCGGGTGTGCCGCCGTACGCCTTGCGGAGGTCCTCGACCTCGATGATCGCCATGCCGTCGAGCCTCCCGCGCGGCCGGCGCCCACCGCATCGGCCGTCTCGCTCGGATCGGCATCAGCCGATCGGCTGATGCGGGGATCATTCCGCCGTCGCGCTGGCCAGGGTGCGCGGCCCGCGGTTCGGGGCGCGCCGCGCCGACGCTTGACCTTGTCGCGACGTCAACGTTTCTACTGGCGGCATGCGTATCGGAGAGCTCGCCGCGCTGGTCGGGGTCAGCACCCGCACCGTGCGCCACTACCACCGGATCGGGCTGCTGCCCGAGCCCGCCCGGCAGGCCAACGGCTACCGGGCGTACCACCTGCGGGACGCGGTCGAGCTGGCCCGGATCCGGCGGCTGACCGAACTCGGCCTGGCCCTGGACGAGATCAGGGACGTGCTCGCGGCGGACGCCGGCCGGGACCTGGCCGAGGTGCTCGTCGAGCTGGACGCGGACCTGGCCAGGCAGGAGGAGGACATCCGGCAGCGCCGGGCGACGCTGGCGGAGCTGCTGCGGCGGGCCGAGGAGGGCGACGGGCTGCCGGCGGAGGGCCCGGTGTCGCCCGAGGTGGCCGCGGTCTTCGCGGAGATGGCCCGCGCCTCGGCGGCGCTGCCCGGGCCCGAGCCGGCGATGGCGGCCCGGGAGCGGGAGCTGCTGGCGCTGCTCGACGGGGTGCCCGGCGCGGGTTCCCGGAACTGGCTGGAGGGACTGCTGCGGACGATGAGCTCCGAACCCGACGCGATGCGGCGCGCGTACGAGATCTACGCCCGGATGGACGAGCTGGCGGAGGCTGCGGAGGACGATCCCAGGGTCGGCGCCGTCGCCCGGGACATCGCCGCGGTCATGCCGGACGAGGTCGTCGGCGCGATCCGGACCTGGGACGGCGCGGGCGGGGCGGCGGGCGCCGAGGGCGGCTTCGCCGAGGCGTTCTTCGCCGAGTACGCCCCGGCCCAGGCCGAGGCGATCCGGCAGGCCATCGAGCTGCTGCGGGAGCGTGCGGGATGAGGCGGGCGGCGGTGGCGACGTACCGCCTCACGCGCCACGAACTCGTGCTCACCACCAGCCTGCTGCGCTGGGTCACCCGCCGTCCGCCGCACGGGGTGCGCCCCGCCGCGGGCGATCTGCCGGTGCCGTACGCGAGCGGGCAGACGACCGTCTTCCTGCTGTTCTTCTTCGTCTCCGTGGTCGAGACGGTGGCGCTGGCGTTCCTCATACCCTGGCCGCTGGTGCACCGGCTGCTGCTGGTGCTCGGCGTGTGGGGCTGCTACTTCGTGGTGGCGCTGCACGCGTCCTGCGTCGTCCGGCCGCATGTGGTCGGCGCGGACGGCTCGTTGCGGCTGCGGTACGGCGCGCTGGTGGGCGTCGCCGTGCCCGCCGACCGGATCGCCTCGGTCCGGCGGGACCGGCGGTTCCCCGGCGGCGGGCTGGTGCGGGTGGGCGACGACGGCGAGCTCGACCTGGCCGTGGGCAGCCAGACCAACGTCACGGTCGAGCTCACCGAGCCGGTGGCGTTCACCCGCCCGCTCGGCCGTCGCGCCTCGGCCCGGGTGCTGCGCTTCTACGCCGACGATCCGGACGCGACGGTCGCGGCGCTCAGAACCGCGGGGACCAGGACGTGAGGGTGCCCTCGAAGACGTACGCCTCGTCGAACACTGAGAGGGGCCAGGTGCCCTCGGGGTCGAGGCCGAGGTCGAGGACGGCGTAGGTCGCGTCGAGATCCTCGGCGGCCTCGCCCATCCGGTCGCGCGGCAAACAGGCGTGATCGGCGTGTCCGCAGGGACTGGCTCCGTTCGAGTGGGAGGACGGCGCCTCGACCACTCCTCGGCTGGTCGAGGCCGCTGGCGCCGACGGTCAGTGGTTCCTCGTCCTCCGCCCGGAGGGCAGCACCGCCCGGTCCTTCGTCATCAACTACGTCGCGGAGGACCCTCACGACGTGCCCCCGGACGGGACGGAGCGGCCCTGAGGGCGCACCACCGCGGAGCGTCGCGGGCCGGCGGGTCGGGGGGCCCGCCGACCGCGACACTCCGTCGCCCAGAGGGACGCCGGCGTCAGGTCTCGCGCCAGTAGCGCGTGAAGAGCGAGGGATCGGGGTCGTACGCCCAGACGGCGCCGGTGGTCGCCATGGAGCTCCTGACGATTTCGCGGTCCTGGAGGCTCCGCCGGATCCGGGCCTCGATGTCGTCGGGGTCGAACCGGCGCAGAATGTCCGCCCGGGCCGCCTCGACGTCGTCGGCGTGTCCGGGGTCGGCGGAGAGATCGACGAGTTCCCGCGGGTCCGTGCTGAGGTCGAAGAGCTGGTGGCCGTGGCCGTGGACGTAGGTGTACTTGAGGTTTCCGGACCGGCGCATCCAGCAGGGCGCGTAGACGCCCTCGGAGTGGTACTCGACGAACACCGGCCGCTCGTCGACGGATCCACCGGTGAGCTCGGGGAGGATGCTCCGTCCGTCCGGGCGGATCGGTTCGACGCCGACGAGTTCGCACGCCGTCGGCACGAGGTCGAGGAGCGAGACCGGAACGGTGGAGACCGTGCCGCGTGCGGTCACGGGGCCGCCCGCCATGATCAGCGGGACGCGTGCCGACCATTCGTAGAACGTGCGCTTCTGCACCATGCCGCGCTCGCCCAGCATGTCCCCGTGGTCGCTGGTGAAGACGATGAGGGTGTCGTCGGCGTGGCCCGTCTCCTCGAGCGTGTCGAGCAGCTCGCCGACCTTGTCGTCGATGTAGGTGACGAGGGCGTAGTAGGCGCGGCGGGTGCGGTACGCCTCCTCGCTGTCCGCGAGGTCGACGCCGTCCACGCCGTGCAGCGTGTCCACCCAGTCGTCCATGGCCGAGCGCGGGAGGTCGGCGCCGCCGCGGACGCGCACGGGGTCGATCTCGGCGTCGGCGTAGCGGTCCCAGTACTTCCGCGGGGTGAGGAACGGCTCGTGCGGGTGGTGGTAGGAGGCGACGAGCAGCCAGGGGCGCTCGTCGGCGGGCGGCGTCGGCACCTGGAGCGATCCGCGTCGCTCGGTGCGTTTCGAGTGCAGGAACTCGAGCGCGCGGTAGTGCGTCTCCTCGTCGAACTGCAACTGTTCGGTCCACTGCACCGGCCCCGAGCTGACGTAGTCGATGGCGATCGGTGGACCGCAGGGGTTCGCCGGATGGGTGAACCGTCCGACCCTGTCGCGGTCCGGGGTCCACGCCAGGGTGCTGGGGAACATGTCGGTCGTCAGGCGCTTGGCGAAGCCGTGCTCCTGGTCGGCCCCCACGAAGTGCATCTTTCCTGACAGCGCGGTGTCGTAGCCCGCCGTGGCGAGATAGTGCGGGAGCATCGGCAGGTCGGACGCGATCGGGGCGGCGTTGTCCCACGCCGAGTTCGTGGAGGCGAACCGCCCGGAGAGCATCGAGCTGCGGGACGGCGAGCACACCGGAACGGGGCAGTACGCGGCGTCGAAGCGCACGCCGCGGCGCGCCAGGCGGTTCAGGTTCGGCGTCTGGACGACGGGGTGGCCGTAGGCGCCGGTCAGCTCCGCGATGAGCTGGTCCGCGACGATGAGCAGGATGTTGGGCGTTTCAGGCACGCTGGAGCTCCAGTCCGTCGATGTGGGCCTCGATGCCGGCCAGCTGGGTCCGGGCGGTTCGGAAGGCGAGACGGGGCGCCGTGGTCGCGGCGACGTCGCCGATGACCTCGACGACGATCGGCGTCCCGGGGTCGAGCTCCACGACGCGGGCGCAGAGGTCGGCGACGTCGAAGCGTCCGTCGAGCGGGAAGGTCCGGTCGCGGTAGCCCAGGAGTTCCGGCGTCGGTCGTTCGTTGGCGTTCGAGATCTGCAGGGCGAGGATCGGGACGTCCTCGTAGTGGCGGAGGTCGTCCGGATCGTGACCTGCGCGGAACCAGTGGAAGGAGTCGAGGAGCAGCCCGATCCGGTCGTCGTCGAAGGCGCGGAGCGTCGGCGCGAGTTCCTCCGCCCGCGGCAGGACCGGATGGTGCCCGATCGGCTCGACGGCGAGCCGGATGTCGGTACCGGCGGTGAGCGACAGCGCGCGGGTGAGGCCGTGCGCGACGCTCCGGGCATCGCCGCGCGGGTCCATGAACGGCATGACGAAGTAGTCCGCGCCGAGTTCGGCCGCGATCTGGACCTCGGCGCGCAGCCGCTCCTCCGTCCGGGTGGTCCAACGCCAGTGCCACTGGTGCAGCGCCGGGGTCGGGGTCACGCCGAAGAGCCGGAGCCCGGTCTCGTCGAGCAGCGACGCCACCGGCGCGGGCGCGGCGGCGACGAGCTCGCCGGTCAGCTCCACACCGTCAACGCCGCTGGCCCGAGCGCCCCGGAGGAACGCCTCGGCGTCCAGGCCGGGAACGGTCTGGGAGTTGATGCCGGTGGTGAGCCTGGGCCTCGGCGGGCGCGGACCGGTCCCCGGGTCAGTCATTCAGGACCTCGCCGAAGGTCGTCGTGTCGACGTACTCCTCGGCGTCGACCGTCGCGCCCTCCAGCCCGCCGATCTCCTCGAAGACGGTCTGCATGCCGCTGATCCAGTCGACGACGGTGCCGTCCTCGTAGAGCTCGGCCCACTGGTCGTTCGGGTACGCCTCGGTCTTCGCGTAGAGGTCCTCGCACACGTCCCGGGGCATGTTCTCCTCGATGCGCGGGCAGAAGACGTCGAGGGCCGCCTCCGGGTCGGCGACGATGTCCGTGTTGGCCTGCTGCCAGGCGCGGACCATGCCCCGGACGAGTTCCGGCTCGTTCTCGTAGAACGCGGTGCTCGCGACCCATCCTCCGGAGATGGGCGAGTCGAGCTCCGCCGCGGTGGCGACGAGGTTCGCGTCCGGGAGGTTCTCCTCGACCTGCTGGTCGAACGGCGCCCACAACGAGGCCGCGTCGACCCCGCCGGTGACGAAGGTGTTGGCCACCGACGGCATCTCGAGATTGACGATCTCGACGTCGTCGCGGGTGAGGCCGGCCTGTTCGAGCGCGACCTGGAGCACCAGGTCCGACGCCGTTCCCGAGGTCGTCGCGATCCGGGCCCCCTTCAGGTCCTCGACGCTCTCGATCCCCGACTCCGGGGTGGCCCATATCTGGTGGATGTCGACCTGCTGGTTGTTGAGCACCATCACCCTGCCCTGCCCGCGGGCGGGGAAGTTCGCGACGACGGCGCCCATCACGCCGACGTCGATACTGCCCCCGGTCAGTGCCTGCGACATCGCGATCCCGGTCTGGAACGGGGTCGCCTCGATGGCGATGTCCTGGTCGGCGAAGTATCCGGCGTCGTCGGCGACGAAGAGCTGGGCGACGTCGTGCGCGCCGGGGATGTAGCCCACCCGCACCGTGGTGACGCCGTCGCTGTTCGGCTGCCGGCCCGCGTCCGCCGCGCACGAGACGAGCGCCGCGGCGGCGGCGGTCGCGGTGGCGGCGGCGACGATGACGTTCCTGTTCATGGTTCTCCTTGCGTGGTCCTCAGACGCGGTCGCCGGCGTCGGCGCGCAGCAGGCCCTCGACGCGACGGCGCAGGGCGATGAAGTCGGGGGTGAGCTTGAGGTCGTGGTCCCGCTCGGCGCCCCAGGGCACGTCGATCACCTCGCGGATGCGGGCCGGGCGGGCGGCCATGACGACCACCCGGTCGGCGAGGAAGAGCGCCTCCTCGACCTGGTGCGTCACGAAGAGCACCGTGCGCCGGTCGCGCTGGTTGATCTCCAGCAGCACCTCCTGCATCTGCTCCCTGGTCTGGGCGTCGAGTGCCGCGAAGGGCTCGTCCATGAGGAGGATCGCGGGATCGACGGCGTACGCCCGCGCGATGGCGACCCGCTGCTTCATGCCGCCCGAGAGCGTCTTCGGCAGGGCGTCGCGGAACGCCGTCAGCCCCATGACGTCGAGATAGCGGTCGACGATCTCGGCTCGGCCCGCCCGATCGCCGGTCCAGCCGCGGAGCCGCGTCCCGAAGTCGATGTTGCGCGCGACCGTGAGCCAGGGAAAGACGGCGTACTCCTGGAAGACGACGCAACGCGAGGGGCCGGGGCCCGTGACCAGCTCGCCGTCGACCTCGACGCGCCCGGAGTCCGGAGCGATGAACCCCGCGATGGTGTTCAGCAACGTGCTCTTCCCGGAACCCGACGGGCCGACGACGGCGACGAACTCGCCGTCGTCGATGTGCAGGGAGACGTGGTCGAGAACGGTGACCCGCTTGGCTCCCTTGCCGAATCCCTTGCTGACGTCGCGCACCGTGACGCCGGTTCGGGTCGTCGTACTCATCGCGATCCCCTGTCCTGCCAGCGCAGCACCCGGACCGCGCCGGCGCGGATCGCGAGATCCATCACCAGGGCGGAGAGCCCGATCAGGATGATGCCGGCGTACATCCCGGGGACGTCTAGGAAGTTGCTCGCGTTCTGGATCGAGGCGCCCAGTCCGTCCTGGGCCGCCACGAGTTCCGCGGCGACGAGCGAGGACCAGCCGATCCCCAGGGAGACGCGCGCCGCGGTGAAGATGTGCGGCGTGGAGAGCGGGAGCACGATCTTCGTGAACAGCTCCAGCCGCGACGTGCCGAGCGTCTGCCCGGCCCGGACGTACTTCTCCTCGATGCCGCCGACGCCCTCGTAGACGATGATGACGGTCGCGAAGAAGGCCGCGTAGACGAGGATGACCTCGCGCGCCACCTCGCCGATGCCGAAGTAGATGACGACGAGCGGCACCAGCGCGATGGGCGGCAGGGCCCGGAAGAAGTTGACCAGCGGGTTGAACGTCACCCGGGCCCGCGGAAACCAGCCCAGGGCGAACCCGAACGGGATCGCGAGGACCATGCCGATGGCCACGCCCAGCACCACGCGGCGGCAGCTGACCAGTAGATCGGACAGGAGCGGCCCCGACGTGAGGCCGTCCACGATGACCCGGCCGACCTCCAGCGGAGGCGGCAACAGCCCAGGACGGGTGAGTTCGAGGGCCGCGGCGATGTGCCAGGCTGACACGATCAGGACGAACCCGAGCGTGCCGAGGGCGCTGTTCGCCGCGATCCGACGCACGACGACGCCTCTGCCCGACGGGTCGCCGGATGCGCCTCGTTCGGGCGGGGCCGGGTCGGGTGAGGGGGCGGGGTCGCGACGTTCTTCGGGTGGTCGCGCGGCAGTTGCCCGCGTGGGCGTTCGTGCTGTGGGATCCATCGACCTCAATCACATTCGTGCGATCATTGATGAATGATATATCCTACCTTTGATAGGGGAGCATGCCTCGCGCACCGCCAGCATGTCAACGGAATGATCCGCTGAAGTTCCCGGTATTGGTTCTACCTTTCAAGTGAAGGGTTCCGCGATGACGATGCACAGTGCCGCCGAGCGCGCACACGAGGGTCTCGTCGCCCTCATCCACGAGTACCGGCGCCGCGGACGGGACCGGCTGCCCACGGAGGCGGCCCTGAGCACGGAGCTCGGCGTGTCCCGCAACTCCCTGCGGGAGGCGCTGGCTCGTCTCGAAAGCGACGGGGTGGTCGTTCGTCGTCGCCGGGTCGGGACGCTGATCGTCGGCGACACGCTCGTCGCGCCCGAGGCGGATGCCCCGCTCGCCTACCCGATCGACGAGATCGTCTCCATCCCCGACTTCTTCGCGCGGAGCGACCAGCCGTTCCACATCGAGTGGGTGGCCGTGGTCCTGGAGCGCGCCGCACGGGGGGACGCGGAGCGGCTCGGCATCGCCGAAGGAGACGAGGTCTACCGGGTGCGGCGCAAGTACGTGCTCGACTCAGGACCGGCCGCCCTCGGCGAACACGTGATCCCCAAGGTGCTGCGCGGGCACGGGATCCACATCGACGCCCTGACCGACGGCGTCTCGACGTTCCTCGCCGAGGTCGAGCACATCAACGTGGACCTCGTCGACCACGTCGTCGGCGCCGTCGCGGCCGGCGACGAGCTGGCGTCGGAACTCCAGGTCCCCCTCGGGACACCGCTGTTGGTGGTCGACGCGCGCCTCCAGGGCGTCTACCGCGAGGTCGTCGACACGGTCTCGGTCGGCCGCCTCACCTTCAACCCGGCGCGGATCCGCGTGTGCGCACAGGGTCGTTGACCCCCGGCAGGCCGGCGGGCCGGCGAACCGACGAGGTGCTCGTCGTTCGCCGGCCCGCTCGGGGAAGGTCCGTGCCACATGCCCTCCCGGCCGCGGAAGTCAGAGGCCGGGGCGCGGTGGGACCGCTAGCCGCCTGAAGCGGACGAGGTCTCCGCCGTGGCCGCCAGCGCGGGCTCCCGTTCGGCGGCCGGCGCCGGCGGCGCGGCCGGCGGCGCCTCGTTGAGGCCGAACCGGTCGTGCAGGCGGCGCAGCGGCGCCGGTGCCCACCAGGCGCGGCGGCCGAGCAGCGCCATGGTGGCCGGCACCAGCAGCATCCGGACGATCGTGGCGTCGATCAGCACCGCCAGCGTCAGGCCGAGGCCGACCTGGAGGATCGGGGAGAACCCGCCGGTCATGAACGCGCCGAAGACGACCGCGAGCAGCAGCGCCGCGCAGCTGACCACCCGTCCGGAGCTGCGCAGGCCCTCCACCACGGCGGCCCGCTCGTCACCGGTGTGCAGCCAGTGCTCCCGCATCCGGGCCAGGATGAACAGCTCGTAGTCCATGGCCAGACCGAAGGCGATGGCGATGGTCAGCGGCGGCGCGGTGAGGTTCAGCGCGCCCAGCCCCTCGGCGCCGAACCAGCCGGCCAGATTGCCGTCCTGGAACACCCAGACCACGATGCCGAGCGCCGCGCCCAGGCTCAGCACGGTGGTCGCGATGGTGCGCAGCGGCACCAGCACCGAACCGGTGAAGGCGAACAGCAGCACCGCGACGCCGACCAGCACGATCGCCACCGCCCACGGCACGTGGCTCGCCAGCATCGTTCGGAAGTCCACCAGATGCGCCGCGATGCCCGTGACCAGCACCGGCTCGTCGCCGCGCAGCTCCCTGACCTCCTCGACCAGGCCGGTGGCCACCGGGCCGTCCACCGTGCCGGTCGGCGTCAGCTCCAGCAGCGTGCCGCCGTCCGGCAGCGCCGTGGTCTCGGCCGCGGCGACGCCGGGCAGCGCGGAGAACGTGTCCACGCACTCCGGGTCCGCGCCGGGCCGCAGCAGCACCAGCACCGGGTTGACGTCGCTGCCCTCGGGGAAGTGCGCCCGCACGGCGTCGTCCAACTGCCGCGCCTCCGCGTCGTCGGGCAGCGAACGGGCGTCGCCGACCGCCAGGCTCATCGAGAACGCCGGGATGGCCAGCACCGCCAGGCCCGCGACGACGGCGAGCGGCACGGCCAGCCGGCGACGGATGCCGAAGTCGGCCAGCCGGGCGAACATCCGGCCCGGCTCCTTCCGTCCGCGCGGGGCGCGCGCCGCCGGGATCCGGGCGCCGAAACGCGCCAGCAGCGCGGGCAGCAGCGTGACCGCGGCCAGCATGTCCACCACGACCACGGCGGCCACCGCCAGGCCCATGCTGCGCAGGAAGGTGTTGGGGAAGACCAGCAGCCCGCTCAGGCACACCGCCACCGTCAGCCCGGAGAACAGCACCGTGCGCCCGGCCGCGGCCACCGTGCGGTGCACGATCGCGGGAATGTCGTCGGGGTCGGGCGCGTCCCGCCGCTCCTCGCGGAACCGGACCACCATCAGCAGCGCGTAGTCCACGGCGAGGCCGAGCCCCAGCATGGTGGTGGTCTGCACGGCGTACACCGACACCTCGGTGAAGGTGCTGAACGCGAACAGCGCGAGGAACGCCCCGGCCACCCCGCTGATCGCCACCAGCAGCGGCAGCGCGGCGGCCCGCAGCCCGCCGAAGACCACCAGCAGCAGCATCAGCACCACGGGCAACGAGATCAGCTCGGCGCGCTGCACGTCCTGCTGGGCCCGTTCGCCCATCTCGTCGCCGAGCAACGGCCCGCCGCTGACCAGCACCTCGCCGTCCGCGGCCGCCTCGTCGAGCTGCCGCAGCCGGTCGGCCGCCGCGCCGACCGCGTCCTCCTCGGCGGCGTCGTCGAGGCCGCCGGCGAGGGCGACGGGTATCAGCACCGCCCGCCCGTCGTCGGCGACCAGCCCGGGCGTCGCGTACGGGTCGGGCACCTCGGCCACGCCGTCGATCCCCCGCACGTCGGCCACCGCCCGGTCCACCGCGGCGCGCAGCCCGGCGTCCCGCACGTCGGTGCCGTTCACCAGCGCGGTGAACGACTCCCCCGTCGGGTCGACACTTTCCAGCAGTTCCTCGGCCCGTTCGGCCTCGCTGCCGTGCACCGACTCCACCGTGTCGGTCAGCCGCCCGAAGACGCCGGTGCCCAGGCCGAAGCCCAGCAACAACAGCAACAGCCAGAGGAAGAGAACGGTCAACGGACGGCGGGTCGCCGTCCGGGCGAATGCGGTGAGCACGGGTCCTCCTCGGTGGGGCGTCCGGGTCGTCCGGTTGGTCGTCCGGTTCGCCACTCAGAGTCGGTCCGTGGGCGGGTGCGGCGGATCGCCGAGGCGAGCGGTCTTCCCGCCCGCCGATCTCAGTCGCGGGAGGGAGGCTCCCCGCCCACGCCCCCGTCAGCGACTTCGCCGGCGACGACAAGGCCCGCCTCGTAGGCGCAGATCACCGCCTGCACCCGGTCCCGCAGGTGCAGCTTGCTGAGCACGTTGCTGACGTGCGTCTTGACGGTGTGTTCGCTGACCACGAGGGTCGCCGCGATCTCCGCGTTGGACAGGCCGCGGGCGAGCAGCCGCAGCGTCTCCGTCTCACGGGTGGTCAGCGCCGCGAGTCGCTCGGAAGGACCAGACGGCTCGGGGGCGCGCGCCGCGCGGCGGAGCCGGATGACGTCGGCCACCAGCCGCCGGGTCACCGAGGGCGCCAGCAGGGACTCGCCCCCGGCCACCACGCGGACCGCGTGCACCAGGTCGTCCCGGCGCACGTCCTTCAGCAGGAAGCCGCTGGCCCCGGCGTACAGCGCCTCGTAGACGTACTCGTCCAGGTCGAAGGTGGTCAGCATCACCACCCGGCAGTCGCTTTCGGCGCACACCCGGCGGGCCGCCTCGATGCCGTCCATGCCCGGCATCCGGATGTCCAGCAGCAGCACGTCCGGCGCGTGCCGGCCGACCTCGGCGACCGCCTCGGCGCCGTCGCCCGCCTCCGCCACCACCTCGATGTCCGGCTGCGCGTCGAGGATCATGCTGAAGCCGCTGCGCACCAGCTCCTGGTCGTCCGCGACCACCACCCGTATGCTCACACGGCGACCCTACGGGGAACGGTCGGCAGGGTGGCGGCGACCCGGAAGCCGCCGGCGTCGGCCGGACCCGCCTCCGCGCTGCCGCCGCAGGCCGCGGCGCGTTCGCGGATCCCGATCAACCCGTGCCCCGCCCCCTGACCGCGGCCCCTGCCGGCGGCAGCACCGGGTCCGTGCCGCCCGTCGTCCGTCACGGTGACCAGCAGCGTCTCGTTCCGCTCGGCGTCCCAGTCCAGCTCGACCAGCGCCGTCGCGTCCGGGCCCGCGTGCTTGACGGTGTTGGTCAGCGCCTCCTGCACCACCCGGTACGCCGCGACCTCGGTGTCCGGCTGCAACGGCCGGGGCCGGCCCCGGGTGCGCAGCTCCACCCGCAGCCCGGTGGTCCTGGTCACCCGGCGCACCAGCTCGGGCAGGCCCGCCACGGTCGGCTGCGGCGCCAGCGCGTCCGCCTTGTTCGGCTCCTCCTTCAACACGCCCAGGATCCGCCGCAGCTGCGCCATCGCGTCCCGCCCCGCGCCGGCGATCGCGTCGAACGCCGCCTCCGCCCGGTCCGGGTCGGCCCGCACCACCACGGGTCCCGCCTCGGCCTGGACCACCATCAGGCTCACCGCGTGCGCCAGGATGTCGTGCATGTCCCGGGCGATGCGCGCGCGTTCCCGCGCCGCCGCGCGGGCCCGTTCCGCCTCGGCCTCCTGCTCCAGCCGCCGCGCCCGGTCCTCCACGGCGGCGGTGTAGGCGCGTTGGATCCGGGTCAGCACGCCGATCGCGTATGCCGCGACGATGCCCAGCAGGTGGAAGCCGTAGTCGATCGGCTCCCCGTCCATGATCGCGATGGTCAGGGAGCAGCCGACCGTCCAGCCGACCAGCATGTACCGCCGTTTCCAGGGCCGGGAGAGCGCCGCGACGGTGTAGAGCGAGACGAGTCCCGCGGAGTTGACCTCGGGCGCCGGCGCGTGGTGCACGGCCATGCTGACCGTGAAGAAGCTGACCACCAGGGCGGACGCGAACGGCGCCCGCCGCCGCCACACCAGCGGCACCACCGTGCCGACCCCCAGCAACACGCCCTGCAGAGTGACCTCGTCGCCGCCCCGTTCCGGCAGGACGAACTGGTAGGAGACGGCGACGAGCACGGCGGCCGCCAGGGCGATGTCCACCACGTACGGGTTCGCGGAACGCAGCCGATCGGCGAGCGTAACGATGCGTGACCTACCGCTCATGGGCAACTCTCCCGGCGTCTCACCAGACAGAAGGCCCCGCCAGTATCGCGACCCCGCCGGGCCGGCCGCCTCACCGATGCGAGGGATATTTCCCGGTCTCCGCGAGGGTTCATCGATGGAAGATTCAACTACCTTCTGCGGAGGGCCGCTCACCCTCGTCCGGAGGTGCCCATGGCCATGGCCAGCTTCCTCGACCGCTCACGGACCATCGCCCCGCCCGGCTGGAGCAGGTGGCTGGTGCCACCCGCCGCCCTGTCGGTGCACCTGGCCATCGGCCAGGCGTACGCGTGGAGCGTCTTCAAACCCCCGCTGGAGGAGTCCCTCGACCTCAGCGGCACGCAGAGCGCGCTGCCGTTCCAACTCGCCATCGTCATGCTCGGCCTGTCCGCCGCCTTCGGCGGCACGCTGGTGGAGCGCAACGGGCCGCGCTGGGCGATGTTCGTCTCGACGGTCTGCTTCTCGTCCGGCTTCCTGGTCTCCGCGCTCGGCGTGTGGGCCGAGCAGTACTGGGTCGTGGTCCTCGGCTACGGCGTCATCGGCGGCGTCGGCCTCGGCATCGGCTACATCTCCCCGGTCTCCACGCTGATCCGCTGGTTCCCCGACCGCCCCGGCATGGCGACCGGCATCGCCATCATGGGCTTCGGCGGCGGCGCGCTCATCGCGTCCCCCTGGTCGGACCGGATGCTGGAGGGCTTCGGCACCGACACCGGCGGCATCGCCATGACGTTCGCGGTGCACGGCTGCGTCTACGCCGTGTTCATGTCGCTCGGGGTGCTGCTGGTCCGGGTCCCCGCGCCCGACTGGCGCCCGCCGGGCCGGGAGGCGTCGACCGTCGTCGCCCCGCGCGCCCGGGCCCTGATCACCACGGCCAACGTCTCCGCGCGCAACGCCCTCCGCACGCCGCAGTTCTGGTGCCTGTGGATCGTGCTCTGCTGCAACGTCACGGCCGGCATCGGGATCCTGGAGAAGGCCGCGCCGATGATCCAGGACGTCTTCGCCGAGACGGACGCACCGGTCACGGCCGCGGCGGCGGCCGGTTTCGTCGCGCTGCTCTCGCTGGCCAACATGGCGGGACGCATCGCCTGGTCCTCCTCCTCCGACGTGGTCGGCCGCAAGAACATCTACCGCTTCTACCTCGGCGGCGGCGCGCTGCTCTACCTGACGCTGGCCCTGGCCGGGGACTCCTCCAAGCTGCTCTTCGTGGTCGCGGCCCTGGTACTGCTGTCGTTCTACGGCGGCGGCTTCGCGACCGTTCCGGCGTACCTGAAGGACCTGTTCGGCACCTACCAGGTGGGCGCGATCCACGGCCGGCTGCTGACCGCCTGGTCGGCCGCGGGGGTGCTCGGGCCGCTGATCGTCAACGCCATCGCCGACAGCCAGGAGGAGGCGGGGCGTTCCGGACTTGAGCTCTACACGCTCTCCTACTTCGTCATGGTGTCGCTGCTGGTCGTCGGCTTCGTCGCCAACGAGTTCGTCCGGCCGGTGCACGAGCGGCACCACGAGCCGGCGGAGCCGGCGCCCGCCGCCGAGCCCCGGCCGGAGTCGACGTCGGAATCGGAAGGAGCCGCCCGATGAACTCGATGAACCGGCGCACCCTCCTCGTCATCGCCTGGCTCTGGGTGGCGATCCCCTTCAGCTACGGGCTGGTCGAGCTGATCAGGAAGGCGACCCAGCTCTTCACCGGCTGATCCCCGAAGGGTCCGAAAAGAAAGGCCCAACTCCCCGATAGTTACGACGCGACCGCCCCGTGACGCACCTCGAAGGCGCCACGGGGCGGTCGCGTCTCTCCCGGTGTCACCGGCAACCAACGGCCCCTCCGTGGCGACTGGAGGCGGGAGCGCTCCCCCTTCAGGGGCTCGAAAATTTCGATCCCCTCCCCCCCCACAAGGGAGATCATCATGGACCAGACAGACGGGACCACCAGGAAGCCCGGCATCCGCCGGAGGAGCCGGCTACTGGCCGCCGCGGGCGCCGCGACGGCGTGCGGCG
This sequence comes from Streptomyces sp. B6B3, assembly GCF_039871525.1. NCBI lineage: Bacteria > Bacillati > Actinomycetota > Actinomycetes > Kitasatosporales > Streptomycetaceae > Streptomyces > Streptomyces sp. B6B3. The sequence continues at coordinate 264,749 of NZ_JBDPLU010000008.1, forward strand.
GCGTCCTCGCGGTCTACGCCGCCCCGGTCGGCGCCGCCGAACCGGCCGCCGCCGCCACCGTCATCACGGTGGCGACCGACGGCAGCGGCGACCACACCAGCGTGCAGGACGCCGTGGACGCGGTGCCCAGCGACAACGCCAGCGAGGTCACCATCGAGATCTCGCCCGGCGAGTACCGCGAGCAGGTGATCGTCCCCGAGGACAAGCCGTACGTCACCTTCCTCGGGATGGGCGCCCAGGAGGACGAGGTCACCATCGTCGAGGGCCGGAACGCGGGCGACCACGGCACCGAGGGCAGCGCCACCCTGGTCGTGAAGGGCCACGACTTCCACGCCGACAACCTGACGTTCGCCAACGACTTCGACGAGAACTCCTCCGACACCGGCGACCAGGCCCTCGCCGGCTACCTGGACGCCGACCGCATCCTGCTGGACGACGTCCGCCTGCTCGGCGACCAGGACACCGTCCAGGTGCACGACGGCGCCCGGGCCTACGTCAGCGACTCGTACATCGAGGGGACGGTCGACTTCATCTACGGCGGCGGAACTGCGGTGTTCCACCGCTGCAAGATCTACGAGAAGCGGGACACCGGCGGGCCCATCACCGCCGCCAGCACCCCGGCGGAGCAGCAGTACGGGTTCCTCTTCTACCAGTCGTCGATCGACGGGGCCACGGACGGCACCACGCAGCTCGGCCGGCCGTGGCGGCAGGACGCGCAGGTCCTCTACCGCGAGGTCGAGATGTCGGCGGCCATCGCCACCGACCAGCCCTGGACGGACATGTCCGACGCCACCTGGGAGAACGCCCGTTTCCTGGAGTACCAGAACACCGGCGACGGCGCCGGCGTCAACGACAACCGCCCGCAACTCTCCGACGACGAGGCCGCGGAGTACACCCCCCAGGCCTACCTCGCCGGCACCGACGGCTGGAACCCGGTCGGCTGAACCCCACCGCCCCCCGACCGCCCGGCCCCCAGTCTCGGGCGATCGGGGGGGCGGCGCTCAGGGGGTCGCCGCTCAGGTTGTCGGCGTGGGTGGGGTCCAGTGGGGGGCGCGGCCTGAGGTGGCGAGGGCGCGGGTGAGGGGGGTGGCGGTGGCGGCGACGGGGAGGGGGTCGGCGAAGCCCTGGTACTGGCGGTAGATCTCGGCGTGCTCCTCGACCACGGCGAGGACCATGCGGGCGAGCTCTTCCGAGACGTCGATCCGCTGGCCGGTGGCCCGGGCGACGTCCCAGCCGTGGACCACCATCTCCTTGATCACCATCTGGGCGATCGTCGACGCGGGCATGGCCATGCCGCCGAGGTCCACCTCGCCCTCCCACGCGGCCGGCTCCGACCAGGCCGCCACCGCCCGGTCCAGCTGGGCCGCGTAGCCGTCCGCCCAGTCGGGGTCGGCGGTGAAGTCGCGGGCGACCAGCTCCTCCGGGAGGGGCTCCCGCCGGGCGCGGTGTTCGAGGCCGTGGGAGGTGTAGAGCACCCAGTGGTTGACCAGGGTGCGGGTGTCGAAGTCCGTGCAGGGGGTCGGTCCGTCCAGATGTTCCGGGCGGACGCCGCGGGCGATGCGGGCCGCCTCCGCGGCGGCGCCGGCCATCAGGGGGTGCAGAGAGGGCGTGCTGTCGTTCATGCGTTCGATCATGGGCCGGTCGCGGGGCGGGCGTCTTGAAGAAACGCGACAGCCGGACGGTTAGCCTGGCGGTGTGACCTCCCCGGACCTCGGACGAGGGGTGCTGGAACCCGGCCGCGCGGCGGCCGTGGTCAGCCTGGCCCGGCACGAGCCGCGGCCGGAGGTGGCGCGTTTCGTCGAGTTCTACTGGCTGGTGCGCTGGGACTGCCGCGGCCGGCCGGCGCACGAGCAGAAGGTGCTGTCCCACCCCAACGTCCACCTGGTCTTCGAGGAGCCGACGGCGCGGCTGTACGGGGTGGACCGGTCGCTTTTCGTGCGCCGGTTGGAGGGCGCCGGGCACGTGCTGGGGGTCAAGTTCCGGCCGGGCGCGTTCCGCCCGTTCGTCGACCGGCCGGTGGCCGAGCTCGCCGACCGGGTGGTGCCGGCCGCCGACGTCTTCGGGCCCGACGTGGACCGGGTCAACGAGGTGGTGCTCGGCCCGGACGGCCAGGACGGCCCGGCGCTGGCCGCCCGGGTGGACGCCTTCCTGCTCCCCCGGCTGCCCGAGCCCGACCCGGTGGCCGCGGAGGTCGCCGCGATGGTGGAGCACATCGCCGCCACACCGGGACTGTCCCGGGTCGACCAGGTGGCGGAGGCGTGCGGCGTCGGCGTGCGGCGGCTCCAGCGGCTGTTCCACGAGTACGTCGGCGCCAGCCCCAAATGGGTGCTGCGCCGCGCCCGGCTGCACGAGGCCGCGGAGCGCGCGGACCGCGGCACGGACGTCGACTGGGCGGCGCTCGCCGCGGAGCTCGACTACGCCGACCAGGCGCATCTCACCCGTGACTTCACGGCCGCGGTGGGCACCTCGCCGGCCCGCTACCTGGAAACGGGCCGGCGGTAGGCCGGTCCACCGCGGCGGGGGAGCACCACCGGGGGAGTGGCGCTCCCCCGCGGACCCCGGCGGAAGGGGACGTCGCGCCGGGGTCGCCGGCGCGTAGGGGGCGCGCCGGGTTCGGGGGTCAGCGGTCGGCTCGGGCGGTCGGATCGGTCGGATCGGTCGGATCAGTCGGACCGGTCCGATCGGTCCGGCGCGAGCGGCGCAGGACGACGCGGGCCAGGGGCCAGAGCAGGATGGCCGCGATCAGGCCGTAGACGCAGAGCGCCAGCGGGGTGTTGACCAGTCCGGACAGGCTCCCGTCGCTGAGCTGGAGCGCGCGGCGCATCTGGAGCTCCGCGGCGGGGCCCAGGATCACGCCGAGCACGGCGGGCAGCACGGGCAGCCCGTAGCGCCGCATCAGCAGCCCCAGCAGTCCGATCAGCAGCAGCAGGAAGACGTCGAACGAGGAGCCGGAGACCGCGTAGGCGCCGACCGCCGCGAAGAACAGGATGCCCGCGTACAGGTAGGGGCGCGGGATGCGGAGCAGCCGGGCCCAGACCGGCGCCAGCGGCAGGTTGAGCACCAGCAGCATCGCCATGCCGACGAACAGCGAGGCGATCAGGCCCCACACCAGCTCCGACTCGCGCTCGAACAGCAGCGGCCCCGGCTGGATGCCGTACGTCTGGAAGGCGGCCAGCATCACCGCGGCCACCGCGGTCGTCGGCAGGCCGAGCGTCAGCATCGACGCCATCGTGCCGGCGGCCGAGGCGGAGGCGGCCGACTCGGGGCCCGCCACCCCCTCGATGGCGCCCTTGCCGAACTCGTCGCGGTGCCGGGACAGCCGCTTCTCGGTCGCGTACGACAGGAACGTCGGGATCTCCGCGCCGCCCGCCGGGATGGCGCCGAACGGGAAGCCGATCACCGGTCCGCGCAGCCACGGCGCCCAGGTGCGGCGCAGCTCCCGACGCCCCAGCCACGGGCGGCCCACCGGGATCGGCCGGTCCGGCCGGCGCCGCAGGTGCAGCGCGACCCACAGCGCCTCGCCGACCGCGAACAGGCCGACGGCGACGATCACCACGTCGATGCCGTCCGCGAGGTTCAGCACGCCGAACGTCAGCCGTTGCTGTCCGGTCAGCGCGTCCAGGCCGACCAGGCCGATCGCGAGGCCGACCAGCAGCGAGGCGAAGCCCCTGACCCGGGAGCTGCCCAGCACCGAGGTCACCGCGACGAAGGCGAGCACCATGATGGCGAAGTAGTCGGCGGCGTGGATGTCCACCGCCCAGTCGGCGATGGACGGGGCCAGCAGCACCAGCAGCAGGGTGCCGATCACGCCGCCGGTGAAGTGCCCGATGGCCGCCGCGGCCAGCGCCTGCGCGCCGCGCCCGGCCCTGGCCATGGGATGGCCCTCGATGGCGGCGACCACCGCGGCGGTCTCGCCCGGCGTGTTCAGCAGGATCGAGGTGGTGGAGCCGCCGAACATGCCGCCGTAGTAGATGCCCGCGAACATGATGAACGCGGCGGTCGGGTCCAGCCCGTACGTCACCGGCAGCAGCAGCGCCACGGCCATCGCGGGACCGATGCCCGGCAGCACGCCGATGGCCGTGCCGAGCAGCACGCCCAGCGCCGCCCACAGCACGTTGGCCGGCGTCAGCGCCGTTCCGAAGCCGTCCAGCAGGGAGTTCAGCGAGTCGACGGCGAGGGCGTCGACGGCAGGAGCGTTCATGGTCACAGCACTCCCGTCAGTGGTCCGCCGGGCAGCGGGATGCCGAGCAGGCTGTCGAAGACCACGTAGGTGACGACGGACAGCACCGCGGCGATCAACGGATCCCGGGTGTGGGCTCGGCTGCCCAGCGCGTAGGCCGAGCCCCAGAACATCAACGCGCCGGAGGCCGGGAAGCCCAGCGGCCCGATCAGCACCGCGTTGCCGAGGAAGACCCCGGCGAGCAGCAGCACCGTGCGCCAGTCGCCGGGCGCGGTCAGGTCCACGTCCTCGCCGCCCTCGGCCTCGCCGCGCCCGCCGCGCAGCACGTCCACGGCCAGCAGCACGGCGACCACCAGCAGCCCGACGCCGACCACGGTCGGCGCGCTCTTCGGGCCGACCGGCCCGCGCTGCGCGACGTCGACGTCCATGGTCAGCACGTCGCCCAGCACCAGGGCGCCGAGGGCGAGGAGCAGCACGCACACCCCGAGCTCGGAGTGCTCGTGCGCCCACCGCCGCGCCGTGCCGGGCCCGTTCGCCCCCTGCTCCGCGAGATTCACAGCCCCAGCTCCCTCAGCGTCTCGTCCACGCGCTCGTCCTGCCGTTCCAGGTAGCGCCCGAAGTCCTCACCTGTGAGGAACGCGTCGGTCCAGCCGTTGCGGGCCAGCGAGTCCCGCCACTGCTCGGAGTCGTGCAGCTCCTGGAACAGCCGGATCAGCCGGTCGCGTTCGGCGTCGCTCAGGCCCGGCGGGGCGACGATGCCGCGCCAGTTGGTGAACGTCACGTCGAGACCGACCTCGGTCAACGTGGGCGCGTCGGGCATCCCCGACACCCGCTCCTCGCCGGTCACCGCGAGCACCCGCAGCTCCCCGGCCTCGATCTGGTCGAGGTACTCGCCCACGCCCGAGACGCCGAAGGCGACCTCGCCGCCGAGGATGGCGGCGAGCAGTTCGCCGCCGCCGTCGTAGGAGATGTAGTTGGCCGACCTGGGGGTGACGCCGGCCGCCTCGGCCATCAGCATCGCGGCCAGATGGTCGGGACCGCCGGGGGAGGAGCCGCCGCCGACCGGCAGCGACTCGGGGTTGGCCCGCCAGTCCGCGAGCAGGTCCCCGAAGTCGCGGTACGGGGAGTCGGCCGGCACGACGACCACGTCCGGCTCCTCGGTCAGCCGCGCGATCGGGGTGGTGTCGGCGAGCGTCACGTCGGTGTCGTTGGTGTGCACCGCCCCGACGACGCCCAGGCCCATGGACATCGCCATCCGGCCGTTGCCGCGCTCCGAGACCAGGCGGCTCAGCCCGACCGTGCCGCCGGCGCCGGGCAGGTTGAACACCTCGATGGTGCCGGTCAGGTCGGCGTCCTCGGCGTTGGCCGCGGCGGTGCGGGCGGTGATGTCGTAGCCGCCGCCCGGCTCGTTGGGGACCATGAAACGCAGCCCCGGGATGCTGGTGCCGCCGCCCTCGGAGTCGTCGGCGGACAGCAGCGGCGGGACGACGAGCACGATCAGCGCGGCCGTGAGCACGGAGACCAGGAACCGCGGTCGCATCCGGGAGGCACCGCCCTTCCGTCCTTCCGTCGGGATCCGCGCCGGTCGGCGCGGCGTCGCATCGGTGCGAACGGCGCCACCCTGCCCCCGGGCCCGGCGGGCCGTCCATGCCCGGGCGCGTTGCGAACGTAAGTCTCCTTTTCTTCATAGAGTTCACGGCCGCGAGCGACTGGTTTCAGGCCGGGCCGCGCACGGCCGGGCTCAGGGCGCGCGGAGGCGGAAGCGCCGCTCGGGACGCCCGGCGCCGCCGTACCGCAGCGACACCGTCACCTGCCCCGTCGCCATGAAGTGCTCCAGATAGCGCCGGGCGGTCACCCGGGACAGGCCCGCCCGCTCCGCGCAGTCGGCCGCGGACAGCCCGTCGGCCTCGGCGCCCGCGGCCAGCACCCGCCGCACCAGCTCTGCCGTCTCCTCCGACAGGCCCTTCGGCAGTGCCCTCGTCCCCCTCGACCCCTTCGCCGGCCGGGTCGCCGCCGTCCCGAACACCCGGTCCACCTCGTCCTGGCCGGGCGCCGCGAGGGCCGCCAGCTCCCGGCGCCGCTGGGCGTAGTCGCGCAGCCGCTCCTGGAGCACGGGAACGTCGAACGGCTTGATGACGTAGTGCACCGCGCCCCCGCGCAGCGCGCCCCGCACCGTCTCCATCTCCCGCGCCGCCGTGATCACCAGGACGTCCACGTCGATGTCCCCGACCCCGTCCCCGCCGGACCCGGCCCCGGAACGCAGCTCGCGCAGCACGTCCAGGCCGCTCATGTCCGGCAGGTAGATGTCCAGCAGCACCAGATCCGGGCGCAGCTCCCGCACCGCGGCCAGCGCCCGTTCGCCCGTGTGCGCCTGCCCGACGACCCGGAACCCCGGCGTGCGCTCCACCACCTTGCTGTGCAGCCGGGCCACCATGAAGTCGTCGTCCACCACCAGCACCCCGATCACGACCCCACCTCCGACTCCGTCGCGCCAGTCTCCGTCGCGCCAGTCTCCGCCGCGCCAGACTCCGCCGCGGACGAATCCGTCGCGGGCGGCTCGCGCCTCGGCGGCGTCCGGGGCAGCCGGGCCAGGAACGCGGACCCGTCGACCGCGACGTCGCCGCCGCGCCGCCCGCACACCAGCCGGGTGATGGCCAGCCCCAGGCCCCGGTCGCCCGCCTTGGTGCTGAAGCCCTGCCGGAACACCGCGTCCCCCACCTCGGGTGCCACCCCGGGACCCGAGTCCCGCACCCGCACCCGGACCTCCCCGGCGGCCCCGTGCTCGGTCAGCGCCACCTCCACCCACGCGTCGGGGCCGCCGCCCCGCACCGCCTCCAGCGCGTTGTCGACGAGATTGCCGATCACCGTCACCAGGTCGGACACCAGCGACTCCGGCAGCGCGCCCAGCGCGCTGCCCCGGGCGATCCGCAACGCCGTCCCCTGCTCCGCCGCCAGGCTCGCCTTCGCGACCAGCAACGCCGCCAGCGACGGGTCGTCAACGGCCGCCTGCACCCGGGCGGTGCGCCGCGCGTGCGTTCCGCTGATCCCGCGCACGTACCGGCCGACCTCCGGATACTCCGCCAGCTCCACCAGCCCGGCGATCACGTGCAGGTGGTTCGAGAACTCGTGGGCCTGGGCGCGCAACGTGTCGGTGGCGCTCCGCGTGGTGTCCAGCTGGTGCTGGAGTGCGGTCAGCTCGGTCAGGTCGCGCAGCGTGGTCACCGAGCCCATGGCCTGCCCGCGGGCGACGAGCGGCATCCGGTTCAGCGTCAGCACCCGGTCCCGGGTCACCACCACCCGGTCGCGGTCGGGCCGCGGACCGGTCAGCGCCTCCCGCAACACCTGCTCCACGCCGAGCTCGTCGAGCGTCCGCCCGGCCGCGTCCGGCGGCAGCCTGAGCAGCTCCCGCCCGCTGTCGTTCGCCAGCGTCACCCGGCCCTGCCGGTCCAGGCCCACCACGCCCTCGGTGATCCCGTGCAGCATCGCCTCCCGGTGCTCCACGAGGGCGGTGATCTCGCCCGGTTCGAGGCCCATCGTCTGCCGTTTGATCCGGCGCGCCAGCAGATAGGAGCCTGCCACGCCGAGCCCCGAGGCGATCCCCAGGTACAGCAGCAGGTCGGGCGCCGCGGCCTCCACCCGGGCCGCGAGGCTCCGCTCCTCGCTGCCCACCGCCACCACGCCCAGCAGCCGGCCGTCCTCCCCGAACACCGGCACGTGCGCCACCAGCGAGGTCTCCGCGCCCACCGCCGTGACCGAACCCACCCATGACCGGCCGGCCAACACGTCGCTGTCGCCCAGCTCCAGCGGCTCCCCGACGCGTCGCGGATCCGCCGCGGTCAGGATGCGCCGGTCGAGCCGCGCGATCTCCACGAACGACGCCCCCGACGTGCTCCGCGCGCCCTCCGCGGGCGCGTGCAGCGCCCCCACCCGCGCCGGGTCCGCGAGCCCGATCCGCACCACCCGCTGCGCCGCCACCGACTCGGCGGTGCTCAGCAGCCGGGCGCCCTCGGTCCGCCGCCAGTCGGCGTTCGCCAGCACCACCGACACCCAGGCGACGACGACCAGCACGACCACGACCAGCGCCAGCTGCAACGTGAGCACCTGGCCCGCCAGCGACATCCGCGCCGCGGGGAACCGGCCGGGAAACACCCTGCGACCCATCCGCCGTCCTCCTCCCTGCCCCGTCGCCTGCCCCGTCGCCCTGCTCGGTTGCGACCGCACATTCTGCTGGCTGCGGGCGAAGGTCACCAGATCCGCGCACCCGAGGATTCACGCCGACGTATGGCGTTGTTCGACAGGCGTGCGGAGACTGGCGCGGGTGAACGACAACAACACCAGAACCTCCCGCCGCAGCCTCCTCACCGCCGGACTCGGCCTCGCCGCCGCCGGCACGGCGACCACCCTCGCCGCGACCACCCCCGCCGCCGCCTCCGACTCCGCCGCCTCGGGCGCCGCCTCGGGCGCCGCCTCGGGCTTCGCCCGGCCGGCCCGGCTCCGCGTCGCCACCTTCAACATCCACCACGGCGCGAGCCCCGCCGACGTCCTGGACCTGGAGCGGATCGCCCGGGTGATCAGCCGCCTGCGGCTCGACGCCGTCGGCCTCCAGGAGGTCGACCGCCACTGGTCGGACCGCAGCGGCTACGTGGACCAGGCGGCGTGGCTGGGCCGGCGGCTGCGGATGCAGCACGTCTACGGCGCCAACCTCGACCTCGACCCGGAGACGCCGGAACAGCCGCGCCGCCAGTACGGCACGGCGGTGCTCTCCCGCTGGCCCGTCCTGTCCTCGACCAACACCCCGCTGCCGCTCTTCCCCGGACACGAGCAGCGCGGCCTGCTCCAGGCGGCGCTCAACGTCCGCGGCACCCGCGTCACCTTCGCCGTCACCCACCTCCAGCACAACGACAACCTGGAACGGGAGCAGCAGGCCGCGCGGATCGTCGAGCTGCTCGGCTCCCGGCCGCGCCGCACCATCCTGACCGGCGACCTCAACGCCACCGCGGAGACGCCCGAGATCACGACGCTGACCTCGGTGTTCGACGACGTCTGGCCGGCCGCCGGCAGCGGCGACGGATTCACCTACGACGTCCTGGACCCGCACACCAGGATCGACTACGTGCTCGCCTCGCCCGACCTCCGCCCGCTCACCGCGCGGGTGGTCACCGACGACCCGGAGGCGTCCGACCATCTGCCGGTGGTGAGCGAACTCCTGCTGGCCGGGCCCGCGACCGCCTGAGCCGACGGCCGGCCGCGCCGGGCCGCCCCGGGGAAACTCGGTGGCCCGGCGCCCCGGCGGGGTGGCAGCCTTCGCTGTCATGAGCGACGACGCGGAACTGCTGGCGGACCTCTGGAACGAGGAGGTGGCCCAGGGATACGACGAGGACTCCGCGTACATGTACGCGCCCGAGGTGCTGGATCCCACGGTCGAGTTCCTCGCCCGCCGCGCGGCTGACGGACCGGCCCTGGAGTTCGCGGTGGGCACCGGCCGCGTCGCGCTCCCGTTGCGCGCCCGGGGCGTGCGGGTGTCCGGGATCGAGATGTCCGAGCCCATGGCGCGGCGGCTGCGCGCCAAGCCGGGCGGCGAGCACGTCGACGTGACCATCGGCGACATGGCCACCACCCGGGTACCGGGCGAGTTCGGCCTCGTCTACCTGGTCTACAACGGCATCAGCAACCTGCTCTCCCAGGACGAGCAGGTCGAGTGCTTCCGCAACGCCGCCCGACACCTCGCCCCCGGTGGCCGCTTCGTCATCGAGGTCGGCGTCCCCGACCTGCAACGGCTGCCGCCCGGCGAGACGGCCCGTCCGTTCCACATCGGCCGCGAGCATCTGGGCTTCGACACCTACGACCTCGTCAACCAGCGGCTGGTCTCCCACCACTACCGGATCGTCGAGGGCCACACCGCCACGTTCCGCTCCCCGCACCGCTACGTCTGGCCCGCCGAACTGGACCTGATGGCCCGGCTGGCCGGCCTCATCCGCACCGAACGCTGGGCCGACTGGTCGGAGTCGCCCTTCACCGACACCAGCACCACGCAGATCTCCGTCTGGCAGAAGCCCGCGGCCGGGTCCGCCCCCGCCTGACGGGGTCAGCGCTCGCGGAGCGGGGCGTACGGGGCGAGGTCGAGGCCGAGTTCGGCCTTCAGGTCGTGGTCGGTGGCCAGCAGCGCGGCGAGCCTGCCGGCCCACGGGCCCATGGTGAGGCCGGTCGCGCCGAGGCCCGTGGCCACCACCAGGCCGGCGAGCCCGGGCACCGGGCCGAGCAGCGGCCGGGCGTCGGGGCCCATGGGCCGGAAGCCGATCCGGGTCTCGACGTGCACCGCGGAGGCCAGCCCCGGCGCGACGGCGAGCGCCTCGTTGAGCACCTCGGCGAGGCCGCCCGCGGTCACCTGGTAGCTGAAGCCCGAGCCGGTCTCCCGGGTCGCGCCCGCCACCACCCGGGAGTCGTCGAACGCCACCAGGTAGTGGGCGCTGCCGCCCGGCAGCACCGCCGGCCACCGCGAGGTGTCCGTGCCCGGCAGCGCCAGATGCGCGATCTGGCCGCGCTGCGGCTCCACCGCGGCGGTCAGCCCGACGAGCGCCAGCACGTCGGCCGTCCACGCGCCCGCCGCCAGGATCACCCGGTCGGCCTCGATCACGCCGCCCGCCCCCGACACCTCCACCCCGCCGACCCGGTCGCCGGAACGGACCAGCGTGGCCCGCCCCTGCCGCAGCCTGGCGCCGCGCCGCTCCGCCTGGCGGAGCAGCGCGTCCCGCAGCAGCCGGCCGTCCACCCGGGCGCCGGCCGGCACGTAGACCGCGCGGGAGTCGGCCGCCAGCGGCGGGAAGAGCTCGCGCGTCTGGTCCCCGTCGAGGATCTCCACGTCGCCGGTGTCGGACACCGAGTCGCGCCGCGCCACGGTGCGGCGCAGGATCTCCGCCAGTTCCTCGTCGTCGGAGGCCAGGCTGAGCGCGCCGACCCGGCGGTAGCCGAGGTCCCGCTCGCCGGCCTCGGCGAGCTCCGCCACCAGCGGTCCGTAGTAGCGGGCGCCGTCGCCGGCCATCCTGAGGTGGTGCGGATCGGCCACCCGGCTGGCCCACGGGCAGACGATGCCCGCCCCGGCGTCGGTGGCCCGCCCGCGCAGCGGCTGGTCGACCACGACGACCTCGGCCCCGAGCCCGCTGGCGTGGTACGCGGCGCTCGCCCCCGCGATGCCCGCCCCGACAACGACGATGCGCATGCTGTGCCCTCTCGGCCGACGTCGGCGAACCCCGTCCATCCCGTCCATGGTCCATCACCCACCGCCGGGCTTCCTGTGTTAGGCTTGAGGCAGTTGCGGTTTTGGTTTTCCATAGATTTTGGTGCGTCCAGTGGGCCTACCCCGGGACGTGCCTTATTTTTTTGCCGGTCATTTCCGGATGGGGTCATTGCAGCAACATTCCGAGGGACTCCGCTTCCGGCGGATCCCAGCACTTTCCCCTCATGAGGAGATGGACATGGCCAACGGCACCGTGAAGTGGTTCAACGCCGAGAAGGGCTTCGGCTTCATCGAGCAGGACGGTGGCGGCGCCGACGTCTTCGCCCACTACTCGAACATCGCCGGTTCCGGCTTCCGCGAGCTGCAGGAGGGCCAGCGGGTGAAGTTCGACGTCACCCAGGGCCAGAAGGGCCCGCAGGCGGAGAACATCGTTCCCGAGTAACGCCACAGGCACATCACGAGCCGGGGCCCGCACCTGAAGGGTGCGGGCCCCGGCTCGTCGTGCCGTCAGAGAGGCACATCACATGAGTCGTCGCCCCCGACGCCGAAGTAACACCGCTCGGCTCGCCGGCGCCCAGTCCGCCGTCGCCCATCCCACCGCGGCCCGGTCCGCGGTCGCCGAGTCCGCGATCGCCGAGACCGCCGTTCGCCCCGCCGCCGCCCAGCCGACCGCCGTCGCCTCGTTCGCCGAGCTCGACCTGCCCAGGCAGCTGTCCGACGAGCTCACCCGCCAGGGCATCTCCGCGCCCTTCCCGATCCAGGCGGCGACGCTGCCCAGCGCGCTGGCCGGACGGGACGTGCTGGGCCGCGGGCGGACCGGCTCCGGCAAGACCCTCGCCTTCGGCCTGCCGCTTCTGGCGCGCACCGCGGGCCGGCGCGCCGAGCCGCGCCGCCCCCGCGCGCTGGTCCTGGTGCCCACCCGCGAGCTGGCCCAGCAGGTCACCGAGGCCCTCACCCCCTATGCCCGGGCCCTGCGCATGCGGCTGGTCACCGTGGTCGGCGGCCTGTCGATCAACCGTCAGGCGTCCGAGCTGCGCGACGGGCGCGAGGTCGTCGTGGCCACCCCCGGACGGCTCAGGGACCTGGTGGAACGCGGCGACTGCCAGCTCGACGGGGTCGCCGTCACCGTCCTGGACGAGGCCGACCAGATGGCCGACATGGGCTTCCTCCCGCAGGTCAGCTGGCTGCTCCGGCAGGTGCCCGCCGACGGCCAGCGGATGCTTTTCTCCGCGACGCTGGACCGGGACGTGGACCGGCTGGTGAAACGGTTCCTGCACGATCCCGTGCTGCACTCGGTCGATCCCCCCGCGAGCGTGGTCAGCACGATGACGCACCATCTGCTGCACGTGTCCGCGGCCGACAAGCAGGCCCTGGTCACGCGGATCGCCGGCCGCGAGGGTCGGGTCATCATGTTCCTGGACACCAAGCGCGCGGTGAACCGGCTGACCACCAGGCTGCTGACCGCCGGCGTGCGGGCGGCGGCGCTGCACGGCGGGCGATCCCAGCCGCAGCGCACCCGCACCCTGGACCACTTCCGGACCGGCCACGTCACGGTGCTGGTGGCGACCAACGTCGCCGCCCGCGGCATCCACGTCAACGACGTCGACCTCGTCGTCAACGTCGATCCGCCCGCGGACCACAAGGACTACACCCACCGCGGCGGGCGCACCGCGCGCGCCGGGGACTCCGGCAGCGTGGTCACGCTGGTCCTGCCCGACCAACGCCGGGCGATGGAACGACTGATGTCCGCCGCGAGCATCACCCCGCACGTCGCCCGGGTCCACTCCGCCGACGCCGAGCTCGCCCGCATCACCGGAGCACGCGTTCCTTCCGGCGTCCCCGTCGTGCTCGGCGCCGAGGCCCAGGAGGCGCCGCGGCCGGCCACCCGACGCGGGCCACGGCCGAATCACGACGGCCGCGTGCGCCGGAGCTCGCGTCCCGCGCGGCGGCGCGCGCCGCGGCGCGCTGAGTAGCCGCGCGACATCTTGACGGTCGTCGTCCGCCCTCGTACTGTCGCGCCCGACCCGGATTGAAACGAATCAATACGCGAAGCGCCGCGAACTGATCCGCGAAGCGATCCGCGCATCGACACCCGGGTCGAAGCCCCGCTCGACACCGCCGCGGAAGGACCTCCGATGACACAGCACAGACGCTCCCGACGGCGCTGGTCGGTCGCGCTGTTGGCCTCGTTGGCCGCCGGGGTGACCCTGGCCGGCGGCCTGACGAGCGGCGCGCAGGCCGGCGGGGACGGGCCCGGTGGGGGCCGGGACGACGTGCGACTGGAGCGTCTCGACCGGGGTCTGGTGGCCGTGGAGACCGGCGAGGGGGTCTTCCTGAGCTGGCGGCTGCTCGGCGACGAGGTGACGGGCGCCACCGAAACGGGCATGGCCGGCGTCGACTTCCGCGTGTACCGGGACGGCGAGCGGATCGCGACGGTCACGGACAGCACCAACTACCTGGACACCGAGGCGTCCCCCGACAGCGAGTACCGGGTGGCCCCGGTCAGGAACGGCGACCGCGGCCGGCTCAGCGAGCGGGTGTCGCCGCGCGACGACGGCTACTACGAGATACCGCTGACCCGCCCGGCGGACGGCGTCACCCCGGCGGGCGAGGCGTACACCTACCGCGCGAACGACATGAGCGTCGGCGACGTGGACGGCGACGGCGCCTACGAGTACGTCGTGAAGTGGGATCCGACGAACTCCAAGGACGTCTCCCAGGTCGGCTACACCGGCAACACCTACATCGACACGTACGAGCTCGACGGCACGCTGCTCAGTCGGATCGACCTCGGCGTCAACATCCGCTCGGGCGCGCACTACACGCAGTTCCTGGTCTACGACTTCGACGGCGACGGCCGCTCGGAGCTGATGTTCAAGACCGCGCCCGGCACGAGGGTGACCAGCTACGACGAGGACGGCGACGTCGCGTCGGAGGAGTACATCACCCTGCCGCGCGCCGACGTTCGCGCGGGCTACTCGAACGAGGACGACTACCGGCTCAGCGCCGAGGGCTACTACGACCATCTGGTCGAGATGTTCCAGGGCTGGGACGAGCACCCCGAGGTGGAGGCCGGGAACTGGCCGGCCACCATCGAGGAGGCCCTCGGCATCACCGACCGGGAGCCCTACGACTACCCGCTCTCCCGCGCCGACGCCGAGTCGCTCGCCGACCACTTCATCGACGTGTACGCGCCCAGCCGGAGCAGCCGCAACCAACTCCGCGCGTTCGAGGGCTTCGTCCTCGAAGGACCCGAGTACCTGACGGTCTTCGACGGCGCCACCGGCGCGGAGCTCGACACCGTGCGCTACCCCGTCCCGCGCCACGACGACGGGCTGATGTGGGGCGACTACGCCATGAGCCGCATCGAGCCGGGCAACCGGGTGGACCGCTTCCTCTCCGGGGTGGCGTACCTGGACGGCGAACACCCCTCGGCGATCTTCGCCCGCGGCTACTACACCCGCTCCACCGTCGCCGCCTACCGCTGGGACGGCCACCGGCTCCGTACGGACTGGACCGTGGACAGCGGCTGGACCCCGATGGCCAACCCGTTCAACGCGAGCCCGCACGGCGTGGACGGCACCGACCCCGAGTACGGCACCCTCACCACCCAGGGCTTCCACTCCCTCGGCGTCGCGGACGTGGACGGCGACGGCCGGCAGGAGATCGTCTACGGCTCCGCCACGCTGGACGACGACGGCGACCTGCTCTACAGCTCGTTCGGCGAGATGCCCGAGGGCAGCGCGGATCCCGGCGCCTCCGCCCGGCTCGGACACGGCGACGCCATGCACGTCACCGACATCGACCCGAACCGCGAGGGCCTGGAGATCTTCACCGTGCACGAGGGCGGCAGCTGGGCGCCGTACGGGTTCGCGCTGCGCGACGCCGCCACCGGCGAGGTGCTCTACGGCGGCTACACCGGCGTGGACACCGGACGCGGCATGATCGGCGACGTCAGGCCCGACGTGCCGGGCCTGGAGAGCTGGGCGTCGGTGCCGCTCCAGTCCTCGGACACCGGCCTGTGGTCGGCCGCCGGCGAGAACCTCGGCGGCGAGACGCCCGGCACCAACGCCAGCATCCGTTGGGGCGCCGACCTGACCACGCAGCTGGTCAACGGCGCCACCACGGACACGTACACGACGCCGACCATCGACGACTGGACCCGCGGCACGCTGCTGACCGCCGAGGGCACCACCACGAACAACTACACGAAGGGCAACCCCTCCCTGGTCGCCGACGTCCTGGGCGACTGGCGCGAGGAGCTCTTCCTGCCCACCACCGACCAGGACGCCATGCGGATCTACGTCAGCACCGAGGTCACCGACCACAAGATGTACACGCTGATGCACGACCCGCAGTACCGGGTGGACGTGGCCCGCCAGCAGACGGCCTACAACCAGCCCGCCTACCCGGGCTTCTACCTCGCCTCCGACACCGACTGGGCGGACGTGCCGGTGCCGGACATCGACTACCCGCGCGGCCGGTGAGGTAGCGAGCGGCGAAACGAGCGGCATGGGGGCATCTCCCGGGCCCCCTGGGGCCCGGGAGGGAGGGCCGCGCCGGGCGGTCCTGCCTCAGGGTGTGGCCCGGGCGGCCCGACGCTCACCTCCGGCCCTTGAACTCCACGGGGCCCGCGTTCATCTCGATCGTCCCGTCGGGGTGCAGCACCGGGCGTCGCTCCGTCATCCGGGCGCTGTACGCCTCGATGTGCCGGATGGCCGCGCCGTCCGGATCCGAGAAGTCGACGAGGGCGATCGCCACCCAGTACCGCGTCCGGGTCTTCTCGAACAGCGGCACGGTCACCGTCGAGCCGCGGCCGTCGGTGACCACCACCCTGGCGCCGAAGCTGAGGAACGATCCGAAGCCGTTGCTCAGCGCGGAGTACGCGCAGAGCAGCACGTAGCCCTGCTCGTCCGGGCGGACGATGCGGACCGTCTCCCTGCCGGGGGCGCGGGAGTCGCCGTCCAGCGCGATGAACGGGTCGTGGTGCAACGAGCCGAGGCCGCGGTAGTAGACGACGCCGGCGCTCTTCGCGATCGAGGCCTGCTTCTTGGCCTGCTTCTCCGCCGCGCCGGCCTTGCCCTGCCTGGCGCGGGCGTCCCCGGCCGCCTTGCGCCACGCCTCGGACGCGCGCGCCTGGTCGGGGGTCCACAGCGGGCCGCCCCGCGGCACGTGGCCGGTCGGCACCACGGTCCCGGGCGCCGTCGCGCCGCGCAGCGCGTCGGCGGCGGGCACGAACAGCGCGTACAGGTCGAGGTCGGCGCCGCGCCGCCGCCGGCTGTCGCTGCCGCCGTCCCATTCCAGGGTGGCGGTCACGACCAGTTCCGGGTCCTGTTTGTCGAGGCTGAGCGAGACCGCGCCCTTCTTCTCCAGGCTGATCTCGCCGAGCGGCGCCTTGGTGAGGTCGGGCGGCGGGGCCACGGGCGCGGGCGGCGCCGCGGGGGCGGCCTCGGCCACGGCCCCCGCCATCGCCACGGCCGCGGCGACCTCGGCGGCGTCGCCCGCGCCGGCGACCGGCGCGCCCGCGGCGTCGTCCGAACCGTCGTCCGTCCCGTCGTCGTCGACCGCGATGCCGAAGTCGGTGGCCAGCCCAGCCAGGCCCGAGGCGTAACCCTGGCCCACCGCCCGGACCTTCCACCCCGCGCCCCGCCGGTAGAACTCCAGCAGCACCGCGGCCCGTTCGCCGCCGGTCATGGGCGGCACCCGGAACGCGACCGGTTCGCCGCCGTCCTGCGTGGCGACCACCGCCAGCTCCGTCACCTCGGTGAAGGTGCTGCGCTCGTCCCCCGGATCGCAGCTGGCCACGACGACCACCTGGTGCACGGAGTCCGGCAGCGCGCCGGGCTCCAGCCGCAGCCGCGTCGCGTCGGCCAGCGTCACGGCGCCGCCCTCGGCGCTCGGCTGGTTGAAGAACACCATGTCGCCGTCGGAGCGGACCTTCCCGTCGGCTCCCAGCAGCAGCGCGCTGAGGTCCAGTGACCCGCCCGTGTACCGCAGTTCGGCGCTCACGGCGGAGTCCGCGAGCGGCACGTTGCCACCCTTGGCGAGCTCGACCATCGCGTTTCCCCCCGTCCGACGTCCGTGGACCCGACCGTAACATCGGGCTATTCCTCCGCCCCCGCCCTGAGCACGTGAAACCGCACGCCGAGGGCGATCTGGGCCGCGAGCACGAGGGCCGTCGCCGGAACGGCCGTCGCGGGCCCGGCCGGCGTCGTCGCGAGCACGGCCAACGCCGCGACCGGGTAGGGCAGGCCGTGGCGAGCGCTGAGGTGGTAGGGGCGGACCTGGAGCACCCAGAGGGTCAGCACGAAGAGCGCGACCGGGACGGTGACCGTGGCCGCCGCGGCCGGGGCCGAGACGTGCCCGTGGTGCGTGACGTCGTCGACGGCCACGGCGAGCCCCGCGCCCACCGCCGCGGCCGAGCCGAAGACGAGATAGTGGCCGTAGCCCCACACGAAGGTGGCCGTGTCGGTGGAGGTCAGGAAGGTGTGGGCCGGCTTCGCGAAGTACATCCACCACATCGCGAACACCGTCACCAGCCCGCCGGCCGCGACCGCGTAGAGCTCGCCGCTCGCCTGGTGCGCGTCGACCGCCGTCCGCACCGCGGACGTCGCGGCGAGCACCGACTCGCCCAGCACGATCATCGTGAACAGCCCGTACCGTTCCGCGATGTGGTGCGGATGCCACGGGCTCGCCCCGCGCCGCTCCGCCCACGGCGCGACCGCGAGGTCGAGCGCGGCGAACAGCGGGAAGGCCGGCGTCTGCCAGCTGGGCGGGAGGAACAGCCAGCCCACCCACGCGACCTGGACGACGGCCAGCCCGGCGGCGTACCGGCGGTTCGTCGACCGGTGCGGGGCGTCGGTCGCGGCGGCGCGCAGCCAGAGGCTGATCATCGCCACCCGCATGATGATGTAGCCGGTGACCGCCAGCGCGAAGTCGTCGTCCGCGAACGCCCGGGGCACGCCGGCGGCCAGCACCAGCGCGCCCGCGATGGTGACGAGCGTCGCGAGCCGGTACGGCACGTCGTCCACGTCGTAGGCGGAGGCGAACCAGGAGTAGTTCATCCACGCCCACCAGATGGCGAAGAAGACGGCGAGGTAGCTGCCGAGGGCGTTCCCCGCGTAGCCGTCGGCGAGGTAGTGGTGCAGTTCGGCGGAGACCTGGGCGACGGCCACCACGAAGCACAGGTCGAAGAAGAGCTCCAGCGGGGTGGCGGCCCGGTGCTCCTCGTCGGTGGAGCGGGCGCGCATCGGGCGGTGCCAGACGGGGAAGCGGTCGGTCGTCACCGCTGGATTCTGCGTCGGTGCCGCCCGCCGGCCCCCGTGCGACACGGGCCGGCGGGCGGCCGGGTCAGCCGAGGCCGACGACGCTGATCATCACGGGCAGGAACACGATGATCAGGATGGCGCCGATGATGTCGAAGCTGACGCCGGAGCGGACCATCCTGGTGATCGGGACCAGGCCCGAGCCGTAGGCGATGGCGTTCTGCGGCGTGGACACCGGCAGCATGAAGCCGAAGGACGCCGCGAACGTCGCCGCCAGCGCCGGCTGCAACGGGTCGACGCCCGCGGCCTGGGCGATCGGCAGGATGATCGGCACCACCACCGCGGCCGACGCCGTGTTGCTCGTCGTCTCGGAGACCAGGATGGCCAGCACGACGGCGAACGCGGTGATCGCCAGCACGTCGGTCAGGCCCAGCCAGTCGGACGCGGACGTGCCGATCGTCTCGGCCAGCCCGGTGTCCGCCAGCAGCGTGCCGAAGATGATGCCGGTGCCGAACAGCAGGATGGTGCCCCAGTCGATCTTGGCGGCGTCGCTCCAGTTCAGCGTGGCCTGCCGGCGCTTCCAGTCGGTCGGCAGCAGGAACAGCAGGGACGCGCCGAGGACCGCGACCACGCCCTCGTCGAGCCGGTCGGACACCGTCGTGTACGCGGAGGAGTCCGTGCCGGCGACCAGCGCCACCACCGCCGGCACGATCCACAGCGTCACGGTGACGCCGAAGGCGACCAGCGTGTTCTTCTCGGCGCGCGACATGCGCCCCAGCTCCGCCCGCTGCTGGTGCACGAACTCCTCGACGCCCGTCAGCCGGCGGATCTCCGGCCGGTTCAGCAGCAGCAGGACGACGCAGAGCACGACGAACATCAGGGCGCAGATCGGCAGCGCGGTCGCGGTCCACTCCAGGAACGAGATCTTCTCGCCGGTCACCTCCTCGATGTGCTCGCGCCCGATCAGGTTGGGGGGTGAACCGATCGGGGTGAGCAGGCCGCCGACGCTCGCGCCGTACGCCAGCATCAGCACCAGCGCCGCGCCCACCCGCAGCCGCAGCGGGTCGAAGTCCTGGGCTACGACGCCCCGCTCCTGCATCAGCTTGGCCATCACCGCGAGCATCCCGAGCGCGGTGGGCAACAGCATCGCGACCGTCGCCGTGTTGGAGATGAACGCGGACAGCATGCAGGTGATCGCGCCGAAGGCGATGATGACCCGGAACGTGGACCGGCCGACGCCCGGCAGCGAGAGTATCCGGAAGGCGAACCGGCGGGCCAGCCCGCTGGCCAGCATCGCCTGCGCGATGATGAACGCCCCGATGAACGTGAAGATCGTCGAGGATCCGAAGGGCGCCAGGGCATCGTCCGCCGGCACCACGCCGAGCACCACGATGGCGCCGACGCCGATCAGACCGCCGACCGGGATGGGCACCGGCTCGGTGACCCACAGCACGATCACGCCGAGCAACACGGCGGCCAGCTGTTGCTGCTGGACCTCCATGTCGAGGGGCAGGAAGAGGAAGACGACGGACACCAGCGGGGCCAGCCACAGCCCGGTGGTCTGTCGTGCCTTCTCGAACCGCTCCTCGGCCGGCGTCAGCCGTTGCTCGCCGAGGCTGCGGTAGGTCGAGTGGCCCAGCAGGGCCTTGTCCACATCGGTTCTGACCGGCTCCTTGGCCATGCGGCCCGCGGCCGGCCCTGCCTTGTCCGGCTTGTCTGACGTCATCGGCAGCAGCCCTTCGGATGGAACGGGCGTTCGTGGTGGGTGAGTATTCAACCTCTGCCCACGCCCGTGATTTCGATGCGTGGCACTGCGCGGCCCGAAACGGGGAAAGGGGCAGGGAAGGAAGCGCATGACGGGGGAAGCACATGCAACAGCTCATGTACGAGGACCGGACCAGGAACCCGTTCGTCGCCAACGTCGAGCTCACCGCCGGGCAACTGCGGATCGGCTCGCGGCGGATGCCGGTGACCGAACTGCACGCGCCGGCGATGGCGGACGCGTACCGGCGCGGCAGCTGGTTGGGCGCGGGCGGGGTGGAACGCGCGCTGTCCGAGATACCGGACGGGCCGGGTGTGGTGCCCGTGGTCCGGATCACCGGCGCCGTGTACCCGGTGAAGGTCAGGCGCGCCGCCGAGTTCGTCCGCACCCTGGGCGAGCTGGCCGTCTGGCTGTCCGGCGGCCCGGAGAGCCTGGCCACCATCGTCGCCCAGGCGGAACACGAGGGCGTGCCGCTGTGGATCACCCGGCGGCAGGCGCCGGGCCCGTTGGGGCCGATCACCGTCACCGTCGATCGGCGCCTGGTGCGCGCGGACGTCTGGGGCCCGCAGGCGCCGGTGGTGCGGCTGCGCGGGCCCTACGGCCTGATCGCCGGCCGGGACGCGGTGACGCGGCTGACCGTGACGGTCGGCGAGTCGCCGGCCTTCGTCTGGGTCACCGACGCGGCGCGGAAGTCGCGGCGCTGCGTCGGCGTGCGGTCGCCCCAGGGGCAGTGGGAGCTGTGGCGGCAGGACCACCGCTCCTCCCGGCTGCTGCGTGACGGTCGGGAGGTCGCGCTGCTCGTCCGGCCCGTGCCGGGTGCCGGCCGGGACCTGGTGGTGCTGCCGCTGGCCGAGGTGCGGTTGGCGCACGGCGACCCGCTGGACGCGGTGATGGCGCATTTCTTCGCCGTCTGCTTCGGGCTCGGCGACGGCACGGGACGGATGCGCTTCGGCAGCCAGCGGGCCCAGCCGCATCCGTCGACGCCCGGCGGCTGGGTCCAGCCCTGGCACACCGGGGTGGGCGCGAGCGGATGCGATTCGGGCCCCGGCGCCGGCGGCGACGGCTGGGGCGGCGGCGACGGAGGAGGAGGCGGCGGCGGAGACGGCGGCGGTGGTGGCGGGGGTGGCGACGGCGGCGGCGGAGGCGGTGGCGGCGGGAGCTGACCCCGGCGGTCGGCCGGGCGGTGGGCGGCCCTGCACTCATGCAAATCTCTTTGCTTGGATTCGACGCTTGGCAGAGAATGTTGCGCATGGCTACGCAGACCAGCACGGCGGCCCCGGCCGAGACGGCGCCCATCCGCACGGTTCACTCCCCGACCCTGGCCATCGACGAGGCCGTGCGCGCCCGCCGCGCCGCCGGCGAACGCGTGCTGCACCTTGGCTTCGGCGAGGCCGGACTGCCGGTGCCCGACGGCGTCGCCGCGGTGCTCGCGGGCGCGGCTCGGCTCGGCGGCTACGGGCCGGTCGCCGGCTCCGCGGCGGCGCGCGAGGCCGCGGCGGGCTGGTTCGCCCGCCGCGAGCTGCCGACCCGCCCGGAGCAGGTGATCTTCGCGCCGGGCAGCAAGCCACTGCTCTTCGCGCTGCTCGCCGCCCTTCCGGGCGACGTGGTGCTGCCGCGCCCCGCCTGGGTCAGCTACGCCGCGCAGAGCGCGCTGACCGGCAAGCGGGTCGTCGGCGTGCCCGTGCCGGCCGAGGCCGGCGGCGTGCCGGATCCGGAGCTGCTGGAGCCGGCGCTGCGCGAGGCCCGCGCCGCCGGCGCCGACCCCCGGGTGCTGATCCTCACCGTTCCCGACAACCCGACCGGCACCGTGGCCCGCGCCGAGCACCTGCGGGCGGCGTGCGCGATCGCCGAACGGCACGGGATGGCGGTGATCGCCGACGAGATCTACGCCGAGCTGACGCACGACGGCACCGCCCCGCCGCGCGCCGCCGACCAGCTGCCGGAGCGGACCGTGATCACCGGCGGCCTGAGCAAGTCGATGGCGCTCGGCGGCTGGCGCATCGGCTTCGCCCGGCTGCCGGACGGCCCGTGGGGCGAGCGGCTGCGCGCCGAGCTGACCGGCGTGGCCAGCGAGATCTGGTCGGCGCTCGCCGCGCCGATGCAGGAGGTGGCCGCCCACGTTCTGGGCGACCCGCCCGAGGTGCTCGCGCACATCGCCTCGGCCAGGGCGTTGCACGCCACCGTGGCCCGAGCCGTGCACGCGGAGCTGGTCGCCGCCGGCGCCCGCTGCCGCGCGCCCGAGGCCGGCTTCTACCTCTATCCCGAGCTGCCCGAGTTCCCGGCGCTCCCGGAGCTCCCCGGTCAGCGCCCCGGCGGGGTCGCCGTGGCCGGCGCGCTGCTGGAGCGGCACGGCGTCGGCGTGCTGCCCGGCGCCGCGTTCGGCGACGACCCCGCGGCCCCGCGGGTCCGGGTCGCCACCAGCCTGCTCTACGGGGAGACCGACGAGCAGCGCTGGCAGGCGCTGAGCACCGTCGCGGCCGGCGGCGACCCCGTGGCGCTGCCCTGGATCTCCGACGCGCTGGCCCAGCTGCGCGCCGCACTCGCCCGCTGACCCGCTCCGGGGTGCGCTCCGGGCGTTCGCCCGGCCGGCGACGCCATTGGAGTATGTCAATATGCGCAAATAATTACTTTCACGGATAATCTGCGCATCATGCGAACGTCATCGCCGAGTCTCGCTGCACCGACCCCGGCCCCATCCCCATCCCTGACACCGACACCGACGCCGACGCCGGTCCTCGCCCGAGCCGCCGTCCCGGCCCCGCCACGCCAGCCGACTCCGCCGTCCGGCAGCGTCGCGGTGGTCGGGCTCGGCTACGTCGGCCTGCCGACGGCCCTGGCGTTGCGGGCCGCCGGCCGGTCGGTCATCGGGCTCGACACCAGCGCCGCCCGGCTCGACGCGATCCGCGCCGGCCGCGTTGACCTGCTGCCCGCCGACCGCGAGCGGCTGCGCGCCCACGCCGGACGCCCCGGCTTCGAGCTGACGGGTGATCCGGACCGGCTGCGCGCCGCCGACGCCGTGCTCGTCTGCGTACCCACACCGGTGGACGAGCACCGGGTGCCCGACCTGCGGGCGGTGCGCTCGGCCTGCGCCACCGTGGTGGCCCGCGCGGTGCCGGGACAGACCCTGATCCTCGCCTCCACCAGCTACGTCGGCACCACCAGGGAACTGCTCGCGGACCCGCTCGCCGCCCGCGGCCTGCGCCCCGGTCTCGACGTCTTCGTGGCCTGCGCACCGGAGCGGATCGACCCGGGCCGCGCGGCGCATCCGCAGACCGAGACGCCCCGGGTGGTGGGCGGTCTCGGCCCGGAGGCCGGCCGGCGCGCGGCCGAGGTGCTGGCGCCCACCGCCGCCGGGGTGCACCGGGTCGGCTCGCCCGAGGCCGCCGAGATGACCAAGCTGCTGGAGAACACCTTCCGGGCCGTCAACATCGCGCTGGCCAACGAGGTCGCCACCGCCTGCGGAGACCTCGGCCTCGAGGTCATGGAGGTGGTGCGGGCCGCCGCCACCAAGCGGTTCGGCTTCCAGTCCTTCGTGCCGGGACCCGGCGCCGGCGGCCACTGCATCCCCTGCGATCCGCACTACCTGCTGTGGCAGCTGCGCGCCCGCCGGGTCGCCACGCCGTTGATCGACGCCGCCATGACCGCGCTCGACGCCCGCCCGCGGACCGTGGTCCGCCGCGCCCTGGACGTGCTCGCCGAACGCGGCGTGCCCCGCCGCGGCGCACACGTGCTGGTGGTCGGCGTGGCGTACAAGCCGGGCGTCGCGGACGTCCGGGAGTCGCCCGCGCTGGACATCCTCGCCGACCTGGCCGCGGCCGGCGTGGCCGTCTCCTACACCGACCCGTTGATCCCCTCGCTCACCCTGCCGGGCGCCGCGCCCGGCGAGGCCGGGCGGCGCCTGCGCCACGTGCCGCACCCGGCCACCCACGCCTGGGACCTGGTGCTCGTGCACGTCGCCCATCCGGACCAGGACCTGTCCTGGCTGGCCGACCAGGTGCTGGTGCTCGACGCCACCTACCGGCTCGACGACGTCAAGCACCGGGCCGTCGTATGACCAGGACGACGCTTCCCCCCGACCCTCGCCCGGATCCGGGCCCGGCATCCGACTCCGCTCCCGCTCCCGAACACGACCTTGACCTCGACCACGACCACGACCACGACGCTGAGCCCGTCCCCGAGCCCGACCGGGCCGCGGCGCCGGCCGCGCGCCGGCGCCTGCTGCTGTGGGCGCTGCCGCTGCCGCCGGCGCTGCTGTTCGTCGCCGCCCTGCCGCGGCTGGTCCGCCCGCCGCTCCTGCTGCCGCTCGCCTGCTACGGCCTCCTCGTGCTCGGCCTGACGATCGCCGTCCTGCACCTGGCGTACGGCCGTTACCGGGACCCCGCGACGGACACCCCGCCCCGCCGGCCGCACGGCCTCGACCGCTTCCCGCCGCTGCCCGAACTCCCGCGGGTCAGCTTCCTGCTCGCCGTGAAGGACGAGCGGGACGGCATCGAGGACTGCGTGCGCTCGATGGCCGCCAGCGACTACCCCGCGTTGCGGATCATCGTGGTGGACGACGGCTCCACCGACGGCACCGACGAGGTGCTGCGCCGACTGGCCGGCGAACTGCCGATCCGGGTGCTGTACCTGGAGCGCAACGTCGGCAAGAAACGCGCCCTGGTGCGCGCCGCCGCTCACGCCGACGGAGAGATCCTCGCCTTCACCGACTCGGACTGCGTGCTCGCCCCCGACGCGCTGCGCCGCTGCGTCGCGGCGCTGGTCCGGCACCCCGAACTCGGCGCGGTCAGCGGGCACGCCCGGGTGCGCAACGCGGACGACGGCCTGCTGACCCGGCTGCAGGACGTCTGGTACGAGGGCCAGTTCCGCATCGCCAAGGCCGCGGAGTCCGCCGTCGGCTCGGTGACCTGCGTGTCCGGGCCGCTCGCGGTGTTCCGCCGGGACGCCGTCTACAACTACCTGCCGGCCTGGGCCGACGACCGCTTCTTCGGCGCCGAGTTCCGGTTCGCCACCGACCGGCAGCTCACCGGCTACGTGCTCGGCCAGTTCCGGCACGGCGCCCGGCTCAAGCGGCGGCACCGCCACTCGCCGTTCGTGCGCGGCACCTCCTTTCCCGAACTGCCCTGGCGGGTCGGCTACGTGGCGTCCGCCCGGGTGCTCACCACCGCCCCGGCCCGGCTGCGGCCGTTCCTGCGGCAACAGGTGCGCTGGAAGAAGAGCTTCCTCCGCAACCTCTGCTTCACCGGCGGCTTCATGTGGCGCCGCGGCCCCGGCGCGGCCGCGCTCTTCTACGGGCACGCGCTGCTGGTCCTCGCCGCCCCCGCCATGGTCGTCCGCCATCTGCTGTGGGCGCCGCTGGCCGGGCTGTGGCCGCTGACCGCCCTCTACCTCTCCGGGATCGTGGCGAAGGGCCTGCTGTGGGGCCTCGCCTACCGGCTGGACCACCCACGCTGCCCGCGCTGGCGCCACCGCCCGCTGATGAGCCTGCTCTCCGCGACGCTGCTGTCCTGGCTGCTGCCGTACGCCCTGGTCACCATCCGGCGCGGCGTGTGGTCCAGGAGCCCGCGATGAGGCCTCCGGGTTGGCTGGTCGGATGGGCGCTCGCCGCCCCGCTCTACCTCCTCGTCCTCACCCGCGGCCAGTGGCCGCCGCCCTGGTTCCTCCTCTGATCCCCCGAGCCCCTGTCACCTGGCCCCTGATCGTTTCGGAAGGACGCCCCATGCGACGCCTGTTGTCCGCCCTCGGCTGCCTCGCCGCGCTGACGCTCCAGCCCGCCGCGGCCGCCGCCCCGTCCGACGCGGCCACCGGCGACGCCGGCACCACCGTCGTCAGCCTCACCTTCGACGACGGCACGGCCGACCAGTACGCCAACGCCCGCCCGCTGCTGGCCGAGCACCACCTGCCGGCCACCTTCTACCTCAGCAGCGGACGGCTGGACGCCGCGGGCTACCTGACGGCCGAGCAGGTCCGCGCCCTCGCCGGCGCGGGACACGAGATCGGCGGCCACACCGTGGACCACGACACGTTGACCGAGCTGACCGACGAGGAGCGGCGCCGGCAGGTCTGCCAGGACCGGCAGACCTGGCGGGAGCACGGCTTCCAGGTGTCCAGCTTCGCCTACCCGCACGGCGCCGAGGACGCGGACGCCCAGGACCTGGTCGCGGACTGCGGCTACGACTCCGCCCGCGACGTCGGCGGTCTGGTCTCCCCCGGCACCTGCGACGGCTGCGCCCACGCCGAGACGCTGCCCCCGCGGGAGCGCTACGCCGTGCGCACCCCCGATTCGGTCGACGCCGAGACCGACCTGGCCACGTTGCGGAACTACGTCACCCAGGCCGAGGCGCACGGCGGCGGCTGGGTGCCGCTCGTCTTCCACCACGTCTGCGATCCGTGCGAGACCGCCGCGGACGCCGAACTCGCCGTCACCCCCGACACGTTGGACCGTTTCCTCGGCTGGCTCGCGGACCGCGCCGCCAGCCACGGCACGACGGTGGCCACCGTGCGCGACGCGCTCGCCGACGGCTGACGCGCCTCCCCGACGGACGGGTCGGGTCAGGAGCCCGGCGGATGGTAGACGTGGAACTCGTCGAGCAGTTCCTCCTCGCGCAGCAGCGACGAGCGCGCCCGGTGGCCGAGGCGGGTGGCGACCGCGGTGGCCAGCGCCTGCACCAGCGCGGTGAACGCGGTCAGCGAGCGCAGCACCGAGGGCCCGGCGGCGTCCACGTAGAAGACATGTTCGGCGGACGCGGCCAGCGGCGACGCGGGGTTGTCGGTCAGCGTCACGCACCGCGCGCCGCGCTCCCGCGCCCAGGCCGCGGCGCGCACCGTCTCGGCGCCGTAGCGGTGGATGGACACCGAAACGAAGGCGTCGCCCGGGCGGACCCGGCGGAGCTCGTCGGTGAGGGTGCCGGCCACGCCGGTGAGCGAGGACACGTCCTCCCGCGTCAGCCCCAGCAGGTAGCTCAGCAGGTACGCCGGCGCGTGGCACTTGCGCAGGCCCATCACGTGCACCCGCGGCGCCTCGGCCAGCGTGGCGACCGCGGCGTCCCAGTTCGCCGGGTCGACGCGTGCGAAGGTGCGGGTGAGGTTGGCGCGGTCCAGCGCCACGGCGCGTTCCAGCGGATCGCCGTCCTCCGCGCTGAGCGGCTCCAGGTTCTCGTAGCGCCGCACCAGCTGGGCCTGCTCGCGCAGCCGGTCGCGGCACAGCCGGATCAGGCCCGGATAGCCGGACAGGCCGAGGCTGGAGGCGAACCGCACCACGGTCGCCTCGTTGACGCCGACGGCGGTGGCCAGCTCCGAGACCGTCATGAACGCCACGCCCTCCGGATCCGCCAGGATCCGCTCGGCGACCCTGCGCTGCGCCCGGGTCAGCGTCTCGCCACGCGCGCGGAGCGTGGTCACGAGCGCGTCGAAGGTCCGCGGCGGCGTGGGCTGCTCGGGCTCTGAGGGCTGTGCGGCTTGCGTGGACTGCGAGGGCGCCATGGCCCTGGATTCTCCCTGCCGGGGTGACGGGGGCGCCAGGTGGGTGGGCCTTCGGCCGGAAATCATCATCATTTATGACATTTGTCGCTAGGCTGCGCTGTCATGAGCCCTGCCGCCCGCGCTGCTGTGCGCATGCCATGCGACCCCGTGTTCTGATCGTCGCCGCCCTCGTGCTGCTGCCCGCGCTGGCCAGCACGGCGCCGGACCGCGGACCGGCCGAGCCCGCCGCCGCGGACGGCACGGCGGGGGAGTGGCTGGCCGACCTGCTGGTCGAGGCCACCACCGCCGAGGGAGTGCTGCGGCATCTGGCGGAGTTCCAGCGGATCGCCGACGCCAGCGACGGCACCCGGGCCGCCGGGACCCCGGGGCACGAGCGGTCCGCCCGGTACGCGGGGGAGCTGCTGGACGCCGCCGGATACGACGTCGACTACCAGCGCCTTCCCTTCCGCTACGTCGAGACGCTCACCGAACGGCTCACCCGGCTGGACGCCCCCGCCGACGACCCGGAGGACCCGGAGGACCCCGAAGCGCCGGAGGATCCGGAAGACCCAGAGGATCCGGGGGACATCCCGGTCGACGCGATGACGTACACGCCGAACACCCCGGTGGGCGGGCTGGAGGCCGCGCTCGCCGCCGTGCCCGACACCGGGTGCGCCGCGGCGGACTACGCCTCGGGCGACCACGCCGGGCGGATCGCGCTGGTCGCCCGGGGCGACTGCACCTTCGCCGAGAAACAGGCGCTGGCCGCCGAGGCCGGCGCCCTCGCGGTGCTCGTCCACAACAACGTGCCGGGCCCGCTCGCCGGCACGCTCAGCGATCCGGACAACGCGGTGATCCCCACCGGCGGCATCACCCAGGCCGACGGCGAGGCCCTGGCCGCCGAACTGGCCGCCGGCGAGGAGGTCACCGTCCGGATCGAACTGGAGCAGCTGTCCGAGGAGCGCACCACGGTCAACGTCATCGCCGAGACACCGGGCGGCGACCCGTCGCGGGTGGTGATGGCGGGCGCCCATCTGGACTCGGTGATCGACGGACCCGGCATCAACGACAACGCCTCGGGCGCGGCCGGCATCCTCAACGCCGCACTGCTGTTCGCCGCGCTGGCGCCCGCCGACCACCCGCACACGGTGCGCTTCGCGCTCTGGTCGGCCGAGGAGTTCGGGCTGCTGGGCTCCGAACACTACGTCGAGCGACTGACCCCGACGGAGCGCCAGGACATCGCGCTCTACCTCAACTTCGACATGATCGGCTCGCCCAATCCGGGGTTCTTCGTCTACGACGGCGAGGAGGAGGCCGAGGGCGGCGCCGCCGACCAGGCCGCGCCGCCCGGGTCCGCGGCCATCTCCCGCGACCTCGCCGACTTCCTGCGCTCCCGCGGCGTGGCGCCGGGGACCACGGAGTTCAACGGGCGCAGCGACTACGCCCCGTTCCTGGACGCCGGGATCCCGGTCGGCGGCACCTTCAGCGGCGCCGAGGACGTCAAGACCGAGACCGAGGTGGGCCTGTGGGGCGGCACGGCGGACGCTCCCTACGACGAGTGCTACCACCAGTCCTGCGACGATCTGACGAACGTCGGCGCGGCGGTGCTGGAGACCCACGCGCAGGCGATCGCCCACGCCGTCGGCGCGTACGCGTGGCACGCGCCGGAGTGATCGGCTGGCCGCGCGCTCTCCCGGACGAGGCTGCGGACGGAGCGTCTCGCCCGGTACTCTCTCCGTGTGATCTTCAAGCGCATCGGAAACGGACGACCGTACCCTGACCACGGCCGGGACAACACCCGGCAGTGGGCAGACGTCGCCCCGCGTCCCGTGCGTCTGGACCAGCTGATCACCACGAAGGGCCAGCTCGATCTGGAGACGCTGCTGGCCGAGGACTCCACCTTCTACGGCGACCTTTTCGCACACGTCGTGAAGTGGCAGGGCGACCTGTACCTGGAGGACGGGCTGCACCGGGCGGTGCGCGCGGCGCTCCAGCAGCGGCAGGTGCTGCACGCCCGGGTCCTGGAGCTGGAGTGAGCCGAGCCGGCGCCCCGGCCCGTTGCTGCGTTCGGGGTGCGCGCGGCATTTCAGTTGATCATAAGTAGGCAGGCGGGTTTCCGCTGGCTACGCTGCGGCCATGAGCATGCTGACGCCACCGGGCATGGGCGGCCGCAAGTACCGCATCACGGGGAACCGCTACCCCAGGATGCGCCGTCGCCCGCGCCGCGGCAGGGTCGTCCTCGGCGCCCTGGCCGTCTTCACCCTGATCGGCCTGCTCAGCTACGGCACCCTGCAGCTGGTGGACGTCTTCACCGCGGACGAGGAGTCAGGCGGCGGCCCCGCCACGGCCGCCGGCGCCTCGCGCCCCGGCCCCGACTGCCAACCGGCGGCCGAGCCCGAGCGGACGCTCCCCGAGGAACTGCCCGAGCCGAAGACCATCACGGTCAACGTCTACAACGCCACCAAGCGCACCGGCCTGGCGCAGCAGACCGCCGACGCGCTCGCCGAGCGCGGCTTCGTCATCGGCGAGGTGGACAACGCGCCCGCCTCGCTGGACGGGAAGGTGGCGGAGCCGGGACTGCTCCTGGCCAGCTCCGCGGCGGAGGAGTCCGGCGCGCTGGCGGTCGTCGGCGCCCAACTGGACGGCGCCGAGACCGGTGAACCCAAGCCGAAGGGCGGCGCGGCGGAGATCGACCTGGTGATCGGGTCGGACTTCACGGAACTGCGCACTCCCCGCGAGGCCGACGAACGCCTGGTCGAACTCCAGACGCCCGACGAGACCCCCGCCACCACCCCCGAAACCTGCTGACGCCTTCCCGGCGAAACCCGCGGCCCCGCGCCGGGCCGGCAGCCCTCGCGGCCCCAGGGGTGGCCCGAGTTTGGACCGCCGCCGGACGCTCCCGCGCCTGGGCCGGCCGCCGCCGGGTCGCCTCCCGGCCGTGGACCCCCGCCGCCGGATCGCCCGTGCATTGGCTGGCCGCCGCCGGGCCGCCCCCAGTGTGGATCGCCCGCCGCCCTGGCGCCGCGGCTCTGGTCTCCGCCACCCGCGGCCCACTCAGGGACAGGGCACCTGGGCGACGGGTCCCCAGCCCCATGGCCCGCTCGGGCCATGGGCCCGGTCCGCGGGCGGGCGGACCGGTGCGGGCCCGAGGACTCCTCGGACGAGGGCCGCGCGCATCGTGTGCCGCCCGGGCCGTGGACGCGCCGGCGCGTAGCCGGCCTGGCGGCCGGCCGCACCGCCGCCGGACGAACCGCGAGCCGTCGGGACCAGCCCGCGAACCACCCGCCGTCGTGGTGCAGGTAGCGGGAAGCTACGCCGTGCCGAACATCCGGTCGCCCGCGTCGCCCAGACCGGGGACGATGAAGCCCTGCTCGTTCAGCGCCTCGTCGAGTGCGCCGGTCACCACCGTCACCGGGGCCCCGGCCAGCTCGCCCTCCAGCCGCTCCACACCCTCGGGCGCCGCCAGCAGGCAGATCGCCGTGACGTCCTCCGCGCCCCGGTCGATGAGCTCCTTGATCGCCGCCGCGAGCGTCCCGCCGGTGGCCAGCATCGGGTCGAGCACGAAGACCTGCCGGCCGGCCATGCTCTCCGGCATGCGGTTCGCGTACATCGTGGCCTCGAGCGTGGTCTCGTCCCGTATCAGCCCGAGGAAGCCGACCTCCGCGGTGGGCAGCAGCCGGACCATGCCGTCCAGCATGCCGAGCCCGGCCCGGATGATCGGCACCACCAGGGGGCGCGGATGCGACAGCCGCACGCCCGTGGTCACCGCCACCGGCGTTGTTATGTCGACCACTTCGGTGCGGACGTCCCGGGTGGCCTCGTAGGCCAGCAGGGTGACCAGCTCGTCGGCGAGCCGCCGGAACGTCGGGGAGTCGGTGCGCTCGTCGCGCAGCGTGGTCAGCTTGTGCGCCACCAACGGGTGGTCGACGACGTGGATCCGCATGAGTTCGACACTATCGAACGGCGCCGACACCACCCGGAACGCCCCGGGGCCGAACCCGCCTGCGCCACGCCGCACCGGCGAAGGCAATCCAGGTGGACACGGCGGGTGTCCGTGTGGAGAGTGGTCCGTGCAGGAACGGACATTCCATTGGTGAACTGCCGAGTTACCCGACAGCGCAACCCTTTTCTGCCACGATGCAGGTGGCACTGCCGAACCGAGTGGGGAGAGTCACGGTGTACTTCACCGCACTGCTCGCGCGGACCGATGATGGTTGGGAAGCGAGTGACAGAGAGCTCGATGACGTGGAGAGTCTCGACGAGCTGGCCGAGCTGGCGCGCGAGACCGCTCCCGACGACGAGACCGTTCTCGTCTGCATCGAGCAGGAGGGATCCTGGTTCGGCGTCGTCCGGGTGGACGGCGAGGACGATCCGAGGGTGTTCGTCTCCGACGCCGCGCGGGCGATGCGCAGCGCCTACGGTGAGATCCTTCTGACCGACGAGCTGCTGGGCCGGGAGCCCGAGGACCCGCGGGTCCTGGAGCAGCTGGTGGACCTGGACGGCACCGAGGACGGGGCCGCCGACGGTGACGACGAGCCGGCGGGCGCCGACGACGAGGTGCCCCGAGGTCCGCTCGGCGACGCCGACATCCTGGCCGACCTGGGGATCGACGCGGGGACGGTGCTCAAGCTGACCCCGGACGACGCGCTGAGCGAGATCGCCGACGCGCTGGGCTGCTCCGAGGTGCTGGAGGCGGTCAGGTGACGGCTTCGGGGCCCCGGGAGTGACGGACCCGGTATCCGAACCACCCGCGGAACCGCGGGTCGAGGCCGCCGACCGGGCGCCCGACCCGCTGCGGGACCCGTGGCGGCCCGCGATGCGACGGGCGCTCGCCGAGGCGGGCGCCGCCCTGCCGACCGGAGACGTTCCGGTCGGCGCGCTGGTCCTGGGACCCGGCGGTCCCGACGGCGTGTTGCTGGGGCACGGGCGGAACGAGCGCGAGGCCACGGGCGACCCGACCGCGCACGCCGAGGTGCTGGCGCTGCGCGAGGCCGCCAGACAGCTGGGCAACTGGCGACTGGCCGGCTGCACCCTGGTGGTGACCCTGGAGCCCTGCACCATGTGCGCGGGAGCCAGCGTGCTCTCCCGGATCGACCGGGTGGTGTACGGCGCGCTCGACCCGAAGGCCGGCGCGGCCGGCTCGCTCTGGGACGCGTTGCGCGACCGGCGCCTGAACCACCGCCCCGAGGTGATCGGCGGCGTGCTCGCCGACGACTGCGGCCGGCTGCTGACCGACTTCTTCCGCGCCCGCTGACGGATCCGGGGGGTTCGACCGCCCCCCTTCCCGTTTCTGCGCACCCCCACCCGTGGGATAGGCTTCCTCTCGGTAGCGTGTCCGAGCGGCCTAAGGAGCTCGCCTCGAAAGCGAGTGTGGGGGCAACTCCACCGAGGGTTCAAATCCCTCCGCTACCGCCGCTGAACAGCTCAGACGAGAGGGCGGTCCCCGCGGGGGCCGCCCTCTCGCTTGTGCGGCGCGTCGGGCGAACGGCCGTCGATGAGCCTCGATGAGCCGGTCGACGTGAGACCGTCGCCTACTTGGTCAGGACCCTCAGCCTGCCGCCGCAGTCGGGGCAGGCCCGCACGAACGGCCCGGCCCGGCCGCCCGAAACGCAGGTACTGCAGACGACCGTGTGGCAGTCCGCGCAGGTCCATCCCATCCGGACGGCGCCGACGATGATGTCCGCGTCGGGATTCCTGACCTGGCTGATATGAACCGCTCGGTCGCATGTGCGGCAGTAGTCGGCGCCGATCTTCGGCAGCATGTCGAGTGCCTGCGGGTCGCCGAGCGAGGCGGCCTTCGCGACGTGCTCCGCGGCGTCGTCGAACTGATCCAGGCGACCGAGCGCCATGCCGAGCGCGAGGTGTGCTGCCGCGTGATCGGGCCGCATCGCGAGGCACGCGCGCAGCGGATCGACGGCATCCCGCGAGTCACCCGAATTGAACAGGGAGGCCCCGAGGAGGAACTGCGAGTTCGGCGACTCGGGCGCCAACGCCACCACCTCGCGGAACACGACGGCCGCGGCGGCGTAGCGTCCCGCCGCGAACTCCTGATGCCCCCGCTCGAAGGCCTTCTCGGCCGCGGCAACGCGGTCCTCTCCCGCACCACCGCCTCGTCGACCGAACATCCCGCCTCCTCCACCTCGACGGTGTGGAGGATCAATGATTCCGGACGTGCACGGGGAGCGGTCCCGAGAGCTGGGGGCGCCCAAGGCGGCGGCGTCCGGTGTTCGGCTGGACGTGGCCGAAAATTGGTCCAGACCAAAGTCTTGACCGCCGGGCGTGGCGCTTCTTGAATCAGGCGTGAGCCATTCGCTACCCCCACCGCGCGCCGCGACGGCGCGCTGCGGCGAAAGGAATGACATGAGCATGCAAATCTTCGGACGAGGGCGCAGGACGGTGGGCGCCGTCCTGGCGTCCCTGGTCGTCGCGCTGCTGGCCGTGCTGCCCGGCACCTCCACCGCGGCGGCGACCGGCCCGAACGACAGCGGCGCGGCGCAGGCGTTCGTGGTCTCCGAGGCCCAGTTCAACCAGATGTTCCCGAGCCGGAACTCGTTCTACACGTACAGCGGGCTGACCGCGGCCATGAGCTCCTTCCCCGGCTTCGCCAACACCGGCGACTGGACCGTGCAGC
This sequence comes from Streptomyces sp. B6B3, assembly GCF_039871525.1. Taxonomy (NCBI): domain Bacteria; kingdom Bacillati; phylum Actinomycetota; class Actinomycetes; order Kitasatosporales; family Streptomycetaceae; genus Streptomyces; species Streptomyces sp. B6B3. Next base: position 299,279 of record NZ_JBDPLU010000008.1, read on the forward strand.
GGCGGGAGGCCGCCGCCTTCCTCGCCAACGTCAGCCACGAGACCGGCGGACTGGTCCACATCAGGGAGCAGAACGAGGCCAACTACCCGCACTACTGCGACGCCAGCCAGCCCTACGGCTGCCCCGCGGGACAGGCCGCCTACTACGGCCGCGGACCGATCCAGCTCAGCTGGAACTTCAACTACAAGGCGGCCGGTGACGCCCTCGGCATCGACCTGCTCAACAACCCCTGGCTGGTGGAGAACGACTCGGCGATCTCCTGGCGCACCGCCCTGTGGTACTGGAACACCCAGAGCGGCCCCGGCACCATGACCCCGCACGACGCCATGGTCAACCAGCGCGGCTTCGGCGAGACCATCCGCAGCATCAACGGCTCGCTGGAGTGCAACGGCGGCAACCCCGGCCAGGTGGAGTCCCGGGTGCAGACCTACCTGCGGTTCACCAGCCTCCTCGGGGTGGACCCCGGCGGCAACCTCTACTGCTGACCCCCGACCGCCCCGCCCACGGTTCCGGTGGGCGGGGCCCGGCGGGCCCGAGGGGGCTACCCCCTTCTTCGTCCCCCTCCGTGCCTCTAGGGTCCTGCCATGGACGGCGACACGCCCCCGGGCGTCGACTGGCCCGCCGAGGCGGTCGAGCAGCTCGACTGGCACTGGCGGAACCTGCTGCGCCCGCGGTTCGACGGGCTCACGGACGAGGAGTACCTCTGGGAGCCGGCCCCCGGCTGCTGGAGCGTGCGGCGGCGCGCCGACGGCACGTTCGGCAGGGACGGCGCACGCCCCGAGCCCGACCCGCCTCCGCTGACCACGATCGCCTGGCGGATCGGCCACCTGGTGGTCGACATTCTCGGCGGGCGCGCCGCCCGACACTTCGGCGGCCCGCCCGTGACGGCCCAGGACTGGTCGTTCGGCGGCACCGCCGCCGCCGGCCTGGGCCAGCTCGACGAGGCGTACGACCGGTGGACGCGCGGCGTCCGGGCGCTCGGCCCCGAGGACTGGGCGCGCCCGTGCGGGCCGGCCGAGCGGTACCACCCCGACGCCCCGATGGCCGCCCTGGTGCTGCACATCAACCGCGAGGCGCTACACCACAGCGCCGAGATCGCCCTGCTGCGCGACCTCTACCGGGCGGGTGCCCGATGACCCTGGTGCAGGCGCGGCGGATCGCGCTCTACGTGGTGGCCGTGGCCGTGCTCTACGCGGTCGTCGCCTCCCCCGACCGGTCCACGGACTTCGTCGGACTCGGCTTCCACGCCGTCTCGGGGGCCGCCGAGGGCGTCGGCGACCTGCTGGCCGAGCTGATCGGCTGACGCGCACCCGCACTGGCGGACACACAACGTCAAGCGGTGCTTGCACACGGTGCTCCTGTCTTGTGATGCTATGACAGCTTTTGCTTTCACCACGAGGAGTGCGAGGAGCCCACAGGGCGTGAAGGGGTGGTCGGCAGGTGGCGGCGGACCAGGGCCGGGGGGTCAGGGCGCGCGCGCTCACGCAGGCCCTCTTCGAGCGGCTGGCCGCGCTGGAGTCGGGTACCGCCGAGCACGCCCGGGTGCGTGGCGCGCTGATCGAGGCGAACCTCCCGCTGGTGCGGTACGTCGCCCGCCGCTTCCGCAGCCGCAACGAGCCGATGGAGGACGTCGTCCAGGTCGGCACCATCGGCCTGATCCACGCCATCGACCGGTTCGACCTGAGCCGCGGTGTGCAGTTCCCCACCTTCGCGATGCCCACCATCATCGGCGAGATCCGGCGCTACTTCCGGGACAACGTCCGCAGCGTGCACGTCCCGCGCCGGCTGCACGAGCGGTGGGCGCAGGTGCGGGCCGCGACCGAGGAGCTCACCGTCGCACTGGGGCGCACCCCCAGCGCGAAGGAGATCGCCGAGCGCCTGGGGATCCCCGAGGAGGAGGTGCTGGCCAGCCACGACGCCGGCCGCGCCTACCGGGTCGCCTCACTGGAGGCGGCGCAGGAGCGGGACGACATGCCGGGCCTGATCGACCGGATCGGCTACGAGGACCCGGGCCTGGCCGGCGTGGAGCACCGGGCGCTGGTGCGGCACCTGATGGTGCAGCTGCCCGAGCGCGAGCGGCGCATCCTGCTGCTGCGCTACTACCGCAACCTGACCCAGTCGCAGATCAGCGCTGAGCTGGGCGTTTCCCAGATGCACATCTCCCGGCTGCTGGCCCGCAGCGTCACCCGGCTTCGTACCGGAAATCCGAACGAGAGCTAACCCGGAAGATGGACCCCAACTCCGGGAACTCGCGCATCAGCTGTGCCGTTTTATCGACAAGAAGCTACATCGTGTTGACGACCTGTGACATTCTGCTAGAACCGCGTTTGCCGCAGCGGCAGCTCCGGTATCCACGAGAGGGCGCTTCCTCTCGTGGGGGCTCATCCGAGTCCCACCGGGGGGTGCGCCGCCGCGACCCGTCCACGACCTCAAGGGGGTGGCATGTCCGTAGAACTGGGCAGCTCCAAGGTGCTCACCACGAACGGCACGCCGCATGTACCCGAGCAGCAGACACCCTCGCTGCCGCCCGAACCTCCCGCGGAAACCGACAATCTCGACACCCGCACCCTCTCGCGCTCGCTGTTCCAGCGGCTCGCCGGCCTGGACCCGGACAGCGCGGAGCGTACGTACGTCCGGGACACCCTCATCGAGCTCAACCTGCCTCTGGTGCGCTACGCGGCGGCCCGGTTCCGCAGCCGGAACGAGCCCATGGAAGACATCGTCCAGGTGGGCACCATCGGCCTGATCAAGGCCATCGACCGCTTCGACTGCGAACGCGGCGTGGAGTTCCCCACGTTCGCCATGCCGACCGTGGTCGGCGAGATCAAGCGCTTCTTCCGCGACACCTCGTGGTCCGTGCGCGTCCCGCGCCGGCTCCAGGAGCTGCGGCTGGCGCTGACCAAGGCGAGCGACGAGCTGTCCCAGCGTCTCGACCGTTCCCCCACGGTCGCCGAACTCGCCGCGTGCCTCGGCGTGTCGGAGGACGAGGTGGTGGACGGGCTGGCCGTGGGCAACGCCTACACCGCCAGCTCGCTCGACTCCCCCTCACCGGAGGAGGACGGCGGGGAGGGCTCGCTCGCCGACCGCCTGGGATACGAGGACACCGCCCTGGAGGGCGTGGAGTACCGCGAGTCCCTCAAGCCGCTGCTGGCCCGCCTGCCGGCCAGGGAGCGGCGGATCATCATGCTGCGGTTCTTCGGGAACATGACCCAGTCGCAGATCGGCGAGGAGGTCGGCATCTCGCAGATGCACGTCTCCCGGCTGCTGACCCGCACACTGGCGCAGCTGCGCGATGGCCTCACGGCCGAGGAGTGACGCAAGCCCGGACCGGCGGCCGGCCGCCGGTCCGGGACAGGAGAGACCAGGGCGCTTGCGGCGCGAGCCGGGCCGTTCGGTCAGCCCAACGCCAGCCAGGCCACCGCGGCCAGCACGGCGATGCCCAGCACCACGCCCAGGATCAGGCCGAGTCGTGGACCGGAGGAGGGCGCGGGAGCCGGCGCGGCCGGCATGGGCGAGGACGAGGGCGAGGGCCGAGTCCCGCCGGACGCCTCGCCGTTGACGAACGCCTGGAACATCTGGGTGCTGGCCGCCGGGTCGGGCTCTTGCGGTGTCTGAGGGTGACTGTGCGACATGCCTGCCGACCCTAGCGAACTCCCGCCATCGTTGGGGATCTCCGCGTTGGGGTTGTTCCGCGCGACCTTCACGCCGGGTCCGTCACGTCCGCCCGCAGGGTGGGGTACCCCTGGGCGCTGCGGACCTCCAGCGTCGTGATCTCCTCCCGGGGCAGCCCGGTCACCACGCTCATCGACACGTCGCGGTCCGGCACCGCGTACCAGCTGGCCAACTCCTCGGCGTCACCGTCACGAGTGATCGCCACCAGCACGTACTCCTTCGCCTCCTCGATCCCGTAGAGGCAGTGCATGTCCACCCGGGTGCCCCAGGAGGCGCTCGACAGGCTCACGCTCGCCTCCACCGGAAAGTCGACCAGCGAGGTCATCGCGATCGGCTGCGCGCCCGCCCCGTCCTCCTGATCCGACGGCACGAACACCAGCAGCACCAGCGCCAGGCAGGCGGCCAGCACCATCCCGGTCACGGTCAGCCCGACCGCGCGCCGCCGGCGCCGCCGCTCATCGGCCACCCGCGCCAGCAGTCCCGGCAGCAGCTGGGCGGGCGGTTCGCCGGCCGGCACCCCGGGGAGGCCCTGCGCCTGGCCGAGCAGCCCCGGCATGCCCGCCAGTTCCCGCACGGCGCGCGCGCACTCTCCGCACTCCCGCAGGTGCGCCTCGTACGCCGCGCGGTCCTGCGGAGACAGCGCCCCGAGCACGTAGGCCGCGTCATAGGTGGCGAAGCGATCCCGCTCGTTCATTGCGTGACGCCCTTCTCTTCGAGCACCAGGCGCAACGAACGGAGGGCGTAGTGCGTGCGTGACTTGACGGTGCCCTCGGCCACGCCGAGGCGCGCCGCCGCCTCGGCGACGGAGAGCCCGCCGTAGTAGCAGAGAGCGAGCACCTCACGGTGCCTGGGGGAGAGTTCGGCCAGCGCGTCGGCGACCAGCCAGCCCTGCACCGCCCGTTCGATGTCGTCGGGCGCGACCTGCTCCGGCGGCTGGTCGGTGCTGATCTCCGACCGGGACGCGGCGGAGCGCCAGCCGTCGATGACGATCCGGCGGGCCACGGTGAAGAGCCAGGACCTGGCCGAACGCGTGGACTGGTCGAAAACCCCGGGGTGGCGCCAGGCGCGCAACAGCGTCTCCTGCGCCACGTCCTCGGCGCGGGCCCGGTCGCCGCCCGTCAGGTGCAGGGCGAAGGACCACAGCGCGGCGGCGTGCTCGTCGTGCAGGGCGCGCATCAACTGAGCTTCAGCCGAACCGTCGCCGTCGGTCATGCCGTCTGTCCGCCCTCCCGCTGCGGGAGACGCAGCGGCCGGAACCGAAGGAACCTCAGTGCCAGGAGCATAGCCCCGAAGACGACGCATCCTCCCTCCGTGATGACGCCCCACAGCTCCTCGTCCGTGCGGAACTGTTCCTTGACGCCGAAGAGGCCGACGGTCAGGGAGAGGAGATAGGCGCCCAACGTGGCCGCGCCGTAGCCGACCGCGGCCAGCTCCGGCAGCCAGTGCCGGCGCCACAGCAGCACGGCCAGCGCCAGCGGGGGGCCGGCGAAGACGTTGACGAGGAAGAGCGGACCGATCTCGTCGTCGTACCGCGCCCAGTCCTCCCACACCACCCAGTGCACCCACGCCGAGCCGAGGAGCCCGAGCGCCACGAGAACCCGCAGTGTCCAGCTGATCATGTCCCTCCATACGAGACGCGGGCCCCCGAGGTTCACCCCGCGGCCGCCCCGAGGCCCGAGAACCGTGGGGAGGAGGGACCGCGCGGCCAGCTGCCGACCGTGAAGTCCGGGGGTGTGGTGAACCCGATCGGCCCCATCCTCGTTTGCTCGGGTATGACGATGACCCCATCAAGCCGCCGGGCCCTGCTGGCGACCGCCGCCGGGACGGCCGGCGCGCTCGCGCTCACGGGCTGCGGCAGCGACAGCGAGGACAGCGGCAGCGACTCCGGGGACGAGGCGGGCTCGACCTCCGGCTCCGGCAGCGACGACTCCGGCGGCTCCGGGGACTCCGAGGACTCGGGGGACGCCGGGAGCGCGGGAGCGATCGCCTCACTCGACGAGGTGCCGGTCGGCGAGGCCACCGCGGTCACCATCGACGGCGAGGAGGCGATGATCTTCCGCCCCGACGAGACCACCGTGGCCGCGTTCAGCGCGATCTGCACCCACAGCGGGTGCACCATCGCGCCCGAGGAGGCGACCGGGCTGCGCTGCCCGTGCCACCAGTCCCTGTTCGACGCCGCGACCGGCGAGGTGCTGGAGGGCCCGGCACCCGAGCCCTTGCCGTCGATCTCCGTGCGGATCGAGGGCGACCAGATCGTCAGCGGTTGACCCGAACCGGTGAACCGCGCTCGACACCGGAATAGCCCCGGCCGGCCGGCCCGTTCTCGCCTCCATGGCACACGATCGACGCCGGCTGGCCGGGGAGCTCGGCCGCATCGGCATCTGGACCGTCGCCCTGCGCGGCACCGACCCCGCGACACGCCGGGACGTCGCGGAGGCCGCGGCGGAGCTCGACCGGCTCGGCTACGGCACGGTGTGGCTGGGCGGTAGCCCGAGCGTCGCCGACGCCGAGCCACTGCTCGCCGCCACGTCGCGGATCACCGTGGCCACCGGCATCCTCAGCATCTGGGAGCATCCGGCGGCCGACGTCGCCACCGCCTACGCGGCCGCCGCGGCGGCGCACCGCGACCGCTTCCTGCTCGGCCTGGGCGTCAGCCACCGCGCGCTCACCGGCGACCGCTACGAGCGGCCGTACTCCGCGATGCGCCGGTACCTCACCGAGCTGGACGAGGCGCCGACGCCGGTGCCGGCCGGCCGCCGGGTGCTGGCCGCGCTCGGCCCGCGGATGCTGGAGCTGGCCAGGGACCGGGCCGGCGGCGCGCACCCGTACCTGGTCACGGCCGAGCACACGGCGCTGGCCAGGGAGTTGCTGGGCGCCGACGCGGTGCTGGCGCCCGAGCTGAAGGTGGTGCTCGACGAGGACCCGGCGCGCGCCCGGACCACGGCGCGCGGGTACCTCGACGGCTACCTCCAGCTGCCGAACTACACGAACAACCTGCGCCGGCTCGGCTTCACGGACGACGACTTCCCCGGCGGCGGCAGCGACCGGCTGCTCGACGCGGTCTTCGCGCTCGGCGACGCGGAGGCGGTGCGCCGCAAGGTGGCCGACTTCGTGGACGCGGGGGCCGACCACGTCGCCCTCCAGGTGGTGACCGACGACCCGCGCCACGCCCTTCCGCTGCCCGCGTGGCGGGCGCTCGCCGAGGCGCTGCCGCTCCGCTGAGCTGGGGCCGGGCCGCGCCGGGCCTGAGTCGAATGGCTGTAATACCGGCCGACAGTCGTCCGAGTAACTCGGATGAGGGACTGTCGGCGTGTAAGTTCCCGTCCTGGCAGCACGAAGGGACGGGACAACGGTGAAGAGCAAGCTCGGGATTGCGCTGGCCGGATGCGCGGCGCTGACAGTCACGCTGTCAGGGTGCGGAAACGACGACAACAGCGAGGAGACCGAGGCGTGGGCCAGGCAGGTCTGCGACCAGCTGCAGCCGCAGGTCGAGAAGATCCAGGACGCCAGCGCCGCGATCACCGAGGCGAGCGAGGGTGACAAGTCCCCCGAGGAGGTGCAGGAGGCCGACTCGGCGGCGTTCGGCGACATCTCCGACGCCTACGCGGCCCTCGCCAGCACGGTCCAGGACGCCGGCGAACCGCCGGTGGAGGACGGCGCGCGGCTGCGCCGCGAGGCGGTCAACGAGCTCACCGACATCTCCGACTCCTACGGCGAGCTGCAGGACACCATCGACGGCCTCGACACGTCGGACCGGTCCGAGTTCGCGGACGGGCTGACCGGCATCGCCGACCGGCTCGCCGAACTGGGCGAGAGCGGGGACGAGGCGCTCAGCGAGCTGCAGTCCGGCGATCTGGGGGAGGCGATGGCGGAGCAGCCCGACTGCCAGTCCCCGAGCCCTGGCCAGGGCGACGGGAACGACGGCGGCGACCAGACGGAGGGCCCGGACAGCGAGGACGGCTCCCGCGAGGAGTCGCCCGACTCGGAGTGAACCGCGCGGTGCGCCTTCCCGGCGCGCACGCCCGTTGGGGCGGGCGTCGGTGGCGGCCTCGGCGCGCACACGTCGTACTACCCCCGGGACGGGATCGGTGGCGGGCCCGGAGCGGCCGACCTCGCCGGGGCACGGGGCGGCCACGCGCCCGTCCGGCTGGAGGCGATTGCTCCGGAGCGTTCGGGCACCAGACCGTCTCGCGGTCGGAGTTTCGCGTCCCCGGTGCTGATCGATCGGACGCCGGTCGATGCCGGACGCGGGGACAGCGGGCGATGCGGCGGAGCACGGCCCAGACGCAGGTGTGGGTTCGGGGCCGGTGACGCCGGCCGCGCAGGCCCTCGCGACGGGGCGCGGGGTCAGCCGGTGAGGTTGCGGAGCAGTGCCCAGCCGAGCGCGGTGCCCAGCATCACGGCGGCGCCCCAGCCGCGGATCCGGGGCCGGTAACGCCGGCCGCGCAGGCCCTCGTAGAGCCAGCGCCCGCCCAGCCACGCCGCCAGCGGCACGCCGAGCAGCAGCAGCGCCGCGTTGTCGTGCCAGGCGGCCAGCAGGTCGCCGTGCAGTGCGTCGTAGGCCATTCGGGTGCCGCCGCAGGCCGGGCAGTCGAGACCGGTCGCCCAGTTGAACGGGCAGCGCGGCAGCGGGCCCCCGCCGTCGTGCGGGTTGGTGCCCCACAGGTAGGCGGCCCCCGCCAGGCCGGCGCCCAGGGTGGCGAGCGGCGGCAGCGCGGGATGGCCCAGCCATCCGGCGCGGCGCAGCAGGCGGCGGAACCAGCTGCGTCGCGCCGGATGGCTGGTGGACGTGCTCATCGCGGGCACGGTGATCGCCGTGCTCAGCTCCGCAGCGGTCGTCCGCTGGCGTCCGTGCGGTCGTCCTTCACGAGGAAGAGGATGCCGTCCACCAGCGCCCAGACGCCGAGGCCGCCGCAGGTGAGCAGTTGCGCCACGGCCATGCCGGTGTGACCGGTGTACCACCGTCCGGCGCCGACGCCCCCGACGAGGAGCTGCAGCACACCGGCGATGATCTTGGACTTGTTCGAGTACGGCCGGCCGTACGGATCGAAGCCGTAGGGAGCGCTCGGGTCGGCCCCGTACATCGGACCGGGAGCGCCCGGAGCGCCCGGGGCGCCCGGAGCACCGGGCGCGCCGGGGTATCCGCCCTGCTGCGGATAGCCGGACTGAGGTGCACCCTGGTAGGGCTGCTGCGGGTATCCCTGCTGCTGGCCAGGCGGCGGGCCCTGGGGCGGGCCCTGGGGGTAGCCGTAGCCTGGCTGCCCCTGAGGTGGCTGCTGGCCGGAAGCATTCTGGTAGGGATTGGAATCTGACATCTTCCCCCCTTGTTACGAGCGGTTGGGTGTTCGATGTGTGGCCTGATTTGACTGACGGGCCACGGACATCCTGCCAGAGCACCAGTCGGCGTGAGTGCGGGCTTCGGGTTACCGTTCCAAGGCTGAGGGCTTTTCCCGTTTGACACGCAGGCGGGAGGTACCGTCACACTCCGCACCATGAGCACGTTCCCTGGCAGCGCCGCGCCGGGACCCCAGCGACGAGACCCTGACCGGAGAGAAGAGCGAGAAGAAGTGGCCCCGACCAGCGAGACCGCGAACGGCGGACGCCGACTCGTCATCGTCGAGTCGCCCGCCAAGGCGAAGACGATCAAGGGCTACCTCGGCCCCGGCTACGTGGTCGAGGCCAGCGTCGGGCACATCCGCGACCTCCCCAACGGCGCCGCCGAGGTGCCGGCCAAGTACAAGGGCCAGCCCTGGGCCCGGCTCGGCGTCAACGTGGACGAGGGCTTCCAGCCGCTGTACGTGGTCAACAGCGACAAGAAGGACCAGGTCAGAAAGCTGAAGGAGCTGCTGGCCGACTCCGACGAGCTCTTTCTCGCGACGGACGAGGACCGTGAGGGCGAGGCCATCGCCTGGCACCTGAAGGAGGTGCTCAAGCCCACCGTCCCGGTCCGCCGGATGGTCTTCCACGAGATCACCAGGGACGCCATCCGCGCGGCGGTCAACAATCCGCGCGAGCTGAACCAGCTCCTCGTCGACGCCCAGGAGACCCGTCGCATCCTGGACCGGCTCTACGGCTACGAGGTCTCCCCCGTGCTGTGGAAGAAGGTCATGCCCCGGCTGTCCGCCGGCCGGGTGCAGTCGGTGGCCACCCGCCTCGTCGTGGAGCGCGAACGGGAGCGCATCGCCTTCCGCTCCGCCGAGTACTGGGACCTCACCGGCACCTTCGCGACCGTCCCCGAGGACGGCACCTTCGACGCCCGGCTGGCCTCGGTCGCCGGCCGGCGGGTCGCCCAGGGCCGCGACTTCGGCCCGGACGGCCGGCTGAAGAACCCCGACCAGGTCGAACACCTCAGCGAGGAGTCCGCCAGGGCGCTGGCCGCCGCGCTCGCCGGCACGTCGTTCGCCGTCCGCTCGGTCGAGTCCAAGCCCTACCGCCGGTCCCCGTACGCGCCGTTCCGCACCACGACGCTCCAGCAGGAGGCGTCGCGCAAGCTCGGCATGGGCGCGAAGTCCACCATGCAGGTGGCCCAGCGGCTGTACGAGAACGGCTTCATCACCTACATGCGGACCGACTCCACCACCCTGTCGGACACCGCGGTCTCCGCCGCGCGGGCCCAGGTCGCACAGTTGTACGGTGCTGACTACGTGCCGGACCGACCCCGCGTCTACGCGAGCAAGGTGAAGAACGCCCAGGAGGCGCACGAGGCGATCCGCCCGTCGGGCGACCGGTTCCGCACCCCCGCCGAGACCGGTCTGACGGGTGACCAGTTCCGGCTCTACGAGCTGATCTGGAAGCGCACCGTCGCCTCGCAGATGAAGGACGCGGTCGGCCAGTCCGTCGTGGTCCGGGTCGGCGGCACCGCCGCGGACGGCCGGGACTGCGAGTTCAGCGCCACCGGCAAGGTCATCACGTTCCACGGCTTCCTCAAGGCCTACGTGGAGGGCTCCGACGACCCCGCGGCCGAGCTGGACGACCGGGAGCGGCGGCTGCCGCGGGTCGCCGAGGGCGACCGGCTGGACGCCCGGGCGATGTCCGTCGACGGCCACGCCACCAAGCCGCCCGCCAGGTACACCGAGGCGACGCTCGTCAAGGAGCTGGAGGAGCGGGAGATCGGCCGCCCGTCCACCTACGCGTCGATCATCGGCACCATCCTCGACCGCGGGTACGTATTCAAGAAGGGCACCGCGCTGGTCCCCTCCTTCCTCTCCTTCGCGGTCACCAACCTGCTGGAACAGCACTTCGGCCGGCTGGTCGACTACGACTTCACCGCGAAGATGGAGGACGACCTGGACCGCATCGCCACCGGCGACGCCCAGGCCGTGCCGTGGCTGCGCCGCTTCTACTTCGGGGACGCGATCGAGGGCGCCGGCGACGTCTCCGTGGAGGCGGCGGGAGAGGCCTCGGGCGACGGCGGCGACCATCTGGCGGGGCTGAAGGAGCTGGTCACCGACCTGGGCGCGATCGACGCCCGGGAGATCTCGTCGTTCCCGGTGGGCGACGGCATCGTGCTGCGCGTCGGCCGCTACGGGCCGTACGTCGAGGGGCCCGCGGAGCCGGCGGCCGAGGGCGCGGACACGGGCGAGGGCGGCGCGGCCGGGCAGACCGGCGAGGGCGGCACCAGGGAGGCCAAGCGCGCCGACGTGCCGGCCGACCTGCCGCCCGACGAGCTGACCGTGGAACTCGCCAGGGAACTGCTGGCCAAGCCGAGCGGCGACTTCGAACTGGGCACCGACCCGGCGACCGGCCACCAGATCGTGGCCCGCGACGGCCGGTACGGCCCCTACGTCACCGAGGTGCTGCCGGAGCCCGAGGGCGCGGCCAAGGGCGGCCGCGGCCGGACCGCCAAGGCCGGCAAGGGCGCCGCCAAGCCGCGCACCGCCTCGCTGCTGAAGTCGATGTCGCTGGACAGCGTCACCCTGGACGACGCGCTGCGGCTGCTCGCGCTGCCCCGCGTGGTGGGCACCGACCCCGAGTCGGGCCAGGAGATCACCGCGCAGAACGGCCGCTACGGCCCGTACCTGAAGCGGGGCACCGACTCCCGCTCGCTGGAGCGCGAGGAGCAGCTCTTCACCGTCACCCTGGAGGAGGCGCTGAGGCTCTACGCCCAGCCCAAGGCCCGGGGCCGCGCCGCCGCCAAACCGCCGCTGAAGGAGCTCGGCGACGATCCGGTCACCGGCCGGCCCGTGGTGGTGAAGGACGGCCGCTTCGGCCCGTACGTCACCGACGGCGAGACCAACGCCACGCTGCGCCGCGACGACGATCCGGAGACGATCACCGCCGAGCGCGGCTACGAGCTGCTGGCCGAGAAGCGCGCCAAGGGCCCGGCCAAGAAGACCGCCAAGAAGGCCCCGGCGAAGAAGGCCGCGGCGAAGACGGCGGCCAAGAAGAGCACCGCGAAGTCGGCGGCCAAGAAGACGACCTCGAAGACCGCGGCCAAGAAGAGCCCGGCGAAGAAGACCTCCGCGCGGAAGTCCTCCGGTCCCTCGGACGAGTAGTCCGCCCGGTAGTCCACCTGGTCCGATCGGCGGCGGCCCGCGGGCGGCGCGAAGAACGGCGCAAAGGGCGCCGACGCCCTGAACGGCCAGAACACGCCGCGGAACGGCGGCGCGCCGAAAACGGAGTAACCCCACCCGTAACAGCACCCGTTCGCCGGGCAAATGTTCGGGTGGCGCGTCATGCCCGCCCCGGCCTTGGTTACGCTGGCCGAATGACGAGTGCGGAGCAACCCAAGGTCGCTGACCCCGCCGACGGCGCCACCGACGAGGCGCTCGCGGCGGACTCCCGTGAGCGCGCCCGGCGGGCGCTGCTCCAGGTGCCCGAGCTGCGTCGGCTCTGGGAGGCACAGTTCACCGGCGGCGTCGGCGACGCCCTGTCCGTGCTGGTGCTCATCCTGCTGGGCGTCCAGGCGGCGCTCCACGTGCAGCCCGACGGCGACCAGCTGTTCGGCGGCGAGTACCGGGGCGTGGGCCTGGCCGTCGCCTGCGTCATCGGCGTCCGCCTGCTGGCCACCCTGCTGGCCGGCGCCGTGCTGCTCGGCCCGGTCTCCGGCCTGCTGGCCCCCTCCGGGCCGCTGGACCGCCGCTGGACCATGATCGGCGCCGACGGACTGCGCGCGGCCCTGCTGATCGTGGCCCCGCTGTGGATCGACTGGGTGCCCGAGAGCGCGTTCGTCTACCTGCTCCTCACCGTGCTGCTGATCGGCCTGGCCGAACGGGTCTGGGTCGCCGCCCGGGACAGCGTGGCGCCCGCCCTGCTGCCCCCGCCGCCGCCCGAGGGCGCCGCCGTCCGCCCGCTGCCCGACCACCACGAGGCGCTGCGCCGGCTGTGGCAGCGAGGCGCGTTCCTCGCGCTGCCCGCGGCCGCCGCCGTGCTCGTCGCCGTCACCCTGCTGGGGAACCTGCTGGCCACCGGCGTCGACTGGTTCGGCGACCACCAGGCCGCGCTCGCCTCGTACGTCGCCGCCGGCTGCTTCGCCGCCGCGATCTCCGTGCTGTACTTCCTGCCGCTGCCGGCCACCGAGTCCCGCCGCCCGCTCTCCCCGCTGGAGGGCCTGCGCCGCCCGTCCGCCGGCACCGCTCCCGAGAAGGGCCGCACCGGCGCGATCCCGGTGCTGGTGCTCGGCTGCGCCGCGCTCGCGGCCGGCATCGCCGCGGCCGTCGCGCTCGCCGCGCTGCACGCCGGCGACCTGGGCGGCGGCCCGGTCACGTTCGGCCTGCTGGTGCTCGGGCTGACCGGCGGCGTCGCGGGCGGCGTCAGGCTCGCGCCGCGCACGCTGCCCGGACTGTCCCGGCGCCGGCTCTTCGCCCTCACGCTGGCGCTGACCGGGCTCGGGATCTTCGGCGTCGGGCTGATCTCCGACCCGGCCACCGTGCAGTTCACCGCGCTGGCCACCGGCCTGGTGGCCGGCATCGCCGCGCACACCGGGCACACCCTGCTCGACCAGGAGACCGAGGACTTCCGCCGGCCGCGCCTGACCCAGCACCTGCACGCGGTGCTGCGGGTCGCCGTCGCCCTGGCGGCGCTGGCCGCACCGCTGGCCGCCGCGCTCATCGGCCCGCACCGGGTGGACCGCGGCGACTTCACCATCGAGCACGGCGGCGCCGGCTTCACCCTGATGATCACCGGCGTGCTGCTGCTGCCGGTGGCCGCGTTCGTGCTCGGCCGCACCGACGACCGCCGCGGCGTGTCGCTGCGTCAGGACCTGGGCCAGGCGGTGCGAAACATCGAACCGGAGACCGCCCCGGCCGCCACCGGCTTCTTCATCGCCGTCGAGGGCGGCGACGGCGCCGGCAAGTCCACCCAGGTGGAGGCGCTGGCCGAGTGGATCCGCGGCAAGGGCCACGAGGTCGTCGTCACCCGGGAGCCCGGCGCCACGCCCGTGGGCCAGCGGCTGCGCGCCATACTGCTCGACGTCGAGGCCACCGGCCTCTCGCACCACGCCGAGGCGCTGCTCTACGCGGCCGACCGCGCCGAGCACGTGGCCACCGTCATCCGCCCGGCCCTGGAGCGGGGCGCGATCGTCATCTCCGACCGGTACACCGACTCGTCCGTGGCCTACCAGGGCGCCGGACGCGACCTGGCGCCGACCGAGGTGGCCCGGATCTCCCGCTGGGCCACCGACGGCCTGGTGCCGCACCTGACCCTGCTGCTCGACGTCTCGCCGGAGACGGCGCGGGAGCGCTTCACCGAGGCCCCGGACCGGCTGGAGTCGGAGCCCAGCGAGTTCCACCAGCGGGTGCGGGCCGGTTTCCTGGCGCTGGCCGCCGCCGACCCGACCCGTTATCTCGTGATCGACGCCGGCCAGGACCCCGAGTCCGTCACCACCGCCGCCCGGCACCGGCTCGACCAGATGCTGCCGCTCTCCGAGGCCGAGGTGCGCGCCCAGGAGGAGGCGCGCCGCCGGGCCGAGGAGGAGCGCAAGCGGCGCGAGGAGGAGGAACGGAAGCGGCGCGAGGAGGAGGAACGCCGGGAGCGCGAGCGCCAGGCGGAACTGGCCCGGCTGCGCGCCGAGGAGGAGGAGCGCAGGCGCCGCGAGGAGGAAGAGCGCCGGCGCGCCGAGGAGGCGCGTAAGGCCGAGGAGGCGCGGCGTAAGGCCGAGGAGGCCCGCCGGCGCGCCGAGGAGGAGCGGCTGCGCCGCGAGGCCGAGGAACGGGCTCGCCGGGAGGAGCAGGAGCGGCTCCGCCGGGAGGCCGAGGAGGAGGCCCGGCTGCGCGCCCAGGCCGAGGAGCGCCGTCGGGAGAAGCAGCGGAAGGCCGAGGAGGCGCTGCTCCGCGCCGAACAGGCGCGGATGGCGGCGGAGGACCACACGGACACGGTGCAGCTGCCGCAGGTCAAGCAGGGCGAGCCGGCGCCGCCGACGGCGGACGACGAGACGGCGGAGATCCCGATGGGCCACCCGGGCCGTGGCCCCGACGCGGTGGACGAGACCAAGCCGCTGCCGAAGGTGCGCGACGAGGACTCGGGCCCGCCGCCCGCCGAGCCGCGAGGCCGGCGCTCGCGCCCGGAATGGGCCGAGGAGACGCCGCTGGACGACGTGCCGACACTGGCCGACGAGCTCTTGGGCCCGCGCCCCGAGGACGACGAGGACGACGGCCCACCCCGCGGCCGACGCTGAGGGCTTGCCGCCCGGGTTGGGGCTGACCGGCTGAGCCCGACACGAGGCGTCCAGGGCCGGCACCTGGGGCTTGCCGCCCGGGTTGGGGCTGGCCTGCCCCCGCCGGGGTTGGGGCAGCCGCCCCCGGCGCGGCGTCGCCCCGGCCGGCGCGGGCCTCCACCAGGCGTGCCCGGCCGCGACGCCGTGCCAGCGGTGCCTGGCTGTCTGGCCCTCCGCGCCCTCGCGCGCGAAGGATGGCCAGGGACGTCCCGGGGTGGTGGGGCCGGGTACCCGTGCTGGGTGAGCTTCTGTGCCAGCGGTGCCGGCTGTCCAGCCTTGTGCGCCCTCTCGCGCGAGGCGCGGTCAGGGGACGCTCTGGGGTGGTGGGGCTCGATGGGCCCGCCGCGCGCCCGTGCCTCCGTGCCAGCGGTGCCGGCTGTCCGGTCTTGTGCGCCCTCCCGTGCGAGGCGCGGTCAGGGGACGGCCCATGCCACCGGGCGCGCCAATGCACCAGGTGCGGGCGAGCCGGTGCCGGCCAAGGCCCGCCGGTGCCGTGCCGTGCAGCGCTTCGCCGAGGTGTGTCCCGCGCGAAGCGGTGGGCGCGACGCGTGGTCGAGGGCGCGGGCCGGGCGGGCCCGCGTGCCGAGCTGACGGCTCGCGGGACGGTGGCGTTCCGGACGCCGCGCCGGCCCGTCGCGCGGGGTGCGTTCGCCCGTTCGTGCGGTGGCCTTCGCTCGTACGCGCCGCCCGGGGGGCCGTTGATCCGCGGGCGTCGTAGGAAGACAGCGTGAGGAGTGGACCGACACGGAAGTACGCGACGCGCGCGGCGGCCTGGCTGCTGCCCGCCCTCGCGCTGCCGCTGGCGCCGACGCTGCCCGCCGGGCCGGCGTGGGGCGTCCCGTCCGCCGGCTGTGACGCCGGCACCGGCCCGTACCAGCGGGAACTGGAGACCCACCTGGGCCTCGACGTGGACGGCGTGCAGTCCGAGGCGGACTGCGAGGCGATCAGGTCGTTCCAACTGCGCGCCGACGTCGAGCCGGCCGACGGCTACGCGGGCGTCCCGGCCTACCGCGCCATGCTCGTCGTCGAGGTCCGGGAGGACCCCAACGAGCGGGGCGAGTGCCCGGTCGTCGACCACAAGGTGATCTGCGTGGACCTGACCCGCCAGCTGTTGTGGGTGCAGGAGGGCTGGGAGGGACGGGTGATCTTCGACCCGGTGCCGATCCGCGGCGGGCACGACGGGTTGGTCACCGGTGGCGGCTGGCACCGGGTGTACCAGCGCGAGGACGACCATTTCGCGACGATCAGGGACGGGGAGGCGGAGTTCGCGGGCACCTACGAGGAACTGCTGGCGAGCGGCGCCGGCGGCTGCGTCACCCTGCGGGACGAGGACGCGCGGCGGCTGTGGCGGGTGCTGGCCGAGGGCGACTGGGTCTACGTCTTCGGCACCGAACCCGAGCCGCCCACCCAGGCCGAGCTGATCGCCGAGGGCTTCGGGGCCGACGAGATCACGCCTTCCTGGCACCCCGACGATCCGGTCGGCTAGGTCCGGGTCCGGGTCCGGGTCCGGGTCCGGGTCCAGGCGTGGGCGGCCGGCAGCCGTGTCGCCGCCCCGGGCCGGCGAAGGGGGAGTGGCGGCCCGGGGCGGCGGCCCGGGTCAGCAGGAGTCGTCGCCCGCCTCGCGGTCGTCGGGCTCCGTGACGCAGACCCGGTAGGGGCTGGTGGCCGCGCCGGCGGCGTCGTTCGTCAGCTCTCCGGTGTCGTCACCCGCGTCGTCACCCGTGTCGTCGCCGGTGTCGTCACCGTCGCCGCCAGAGATGCCGCTGCCCGGGGCGTCGCGCAGGTTCCGCCGAACCGACGAGTCCCGCATCGAGTCCCGTCCCGCGTCGCGCATCGAGTCGCGCATCGGATCCGCACCGCTCGTGTCGTCCTCCTCGCCCGGGGCGCAGTTGACGGAGCCGACGATGATCTGGCCGGCGTGTTCGCCCGCCGCCTCGTCGAGCATGATGTGCATCGCGTTGACCGTCAGCGAGTCGTTCGGCTGGACGTGCTGCTCGTTGAGGATGATCTGGCCGAGGTCGTTGGGCAGCGGGATGACCGTGCCCGGCTTCGGCGCCTCGTCGAACCGGACGTCGAGCATCCCCGGCACGCTGAGCACCGCGTCGGTGATCGACGTCGAGCCGCTCGGCATCATGCCCGGCACGGCCGCGCAGGCCGCCCGCACCTCGCCGCTGGTGATCGCGGCCACGGCGAGGTCCAGGTCCAGTTCGGCGACGCCGGCGTCGGCCTCCGTCTGCCCGGCGTTCTCGTCGCCGCTCGCGTACGCGCCGACGCCCGTCGCCGTTCCCGCGGTGCCGACCTCCACCGTGTCCAGCCGGTCCTCCTCGGGACCGTCCGGGTGGACGGCGAGCGTCTCCGACTGGATGACCGTCTGGCTGGTGTCCGCGCCGAACTCGGCGTAGAGACCCCGGGCGATGCTGTAGCCGCTCTCGTAGGCCTTCAGCCCGCTCTGCCGCTGCTGCACGTTGTTCTGCTCGGGGGCGGCCTGGGCGGCGCCGGGGACGGCGGCCAGTGCGCCGCCGGCCAGCACCGCGGCGAGGGCCGCCCGCTGCATGAGCATCATGTTGATCATGTGGCAAACATCCCATATGACCGATACGGGCATGGTGGCGTGCCGCGGTCCGCCGCGCCGCGTCCCGTCGAGTTCCACCGAACGGCCCCGCGCCCTCCGGCGGCACCCGGCGGGCCGTCGTTGTCGGTGCCGTGCCGCACAATGGGTCGCACCGTCCGGAAGAGCCGGCGGGGCCACCGGATAACGGGCAACGGGGAACGGGAGGTGCGGCGCGATGGCCGTCTGGGACGACCTCGTCGGGCAGAGCGCCGTCGTGGCGCAGCTGTCCGCCGCCGCGCGCGACGCGGACGCGTACGTGACCGCCGCCGAGCGCGGCGAGCAGCTCGCCGTGGCCGGTTCGGCGATGACCCACGCCTGGCTTTTCACCGGCCCGCCGGGCTCCGGCCGGTCCACCGCCGCCCGGGCCTTCGCCGCCGCGCTCCAGTGCCGCAGCCCGGACCGCGCGCTGGGCGGCCAGCCCGGCTGCGGATTCTGCGAGGGCTGCCACACCGCCCTCGTCGGCACCCACGCCGACGTCGAGGTCGTCCGCACCGAGCTGCTCACCATCGGCGTCAAGGAGACGAGGGAGCTGGTCCGCCGCGCCCAGCTCTCGCCGGCCGGCGGCCGTTGGCAGGCCATCGTCATGGAGGACGCCGACCGTCTCACCGAGGGCGCGGGGAACGTGCTGCTGAAGGCCGTCGAGGAGCCCGCCCCCCGCACCGTGTGGCTGCTGTGCGCGCCGTCCACCGAGGACGTGCTGCCCACCATCCGCTCCCGTTGCCGGCAGCTCGCGCTCCGCACCCCGCCCGTTCCGGCCGTCGCCGACGTCCTGGTGCGCCGCGACGGCATCGAGCCCGACGTCGCGCTGGCCGCGGCCCGGGCCACCCAGGGCCACATAGGGCGTGCCAAGCGGCTGGCCACCGACGAGCGGGCGCGCGCCCGCCGCGCCACCGTGCTGCGGCTGCCCGAGCGGGTCGCCGACGTCGGCGGCTGCCTGCGCGCCGCCCAGGAGCTGGTCGACGCCGCCGCGGAGGACGCCAGGCAGCTCGCCGAGGAGCTGGACGCCAAGGAGACCGAGGAGTTGCGCGCCGCGCTCGGCGCCGCCGAGGGCAAGCGGCTGCCGCGCGGCACCGCGGGCGCCATGAAGGAGCTGGAGGACCGTCAGAAGCGGCGCGCCACCCGCACCCAGCGGGACGCGCTCGACCTGGCGCTCACCGATCTGACCGGCTTCTACCGGGACGTGCTGGCCCGTCAGTTCGGCTCCGAGATCGCTCTGGCGGGGGACGCCGCGAGCGCCGTGGAGCGGGTGGCCGTCGCCTCCAGCCCCGAGCGGACGCTGCTCCGGATGGAGGCCGTTCTCGACTGCCGCGCCGCCCTGGACCGGAACGTCGCGCCGTTGCTCGCGGTGGAGGCCATGACCATGGCCCTGCGCTGATCCAGTGGGCGAACGGCTACGCTCACCCGAGACGCGCACACCCGCACCCCCGGGGGACTCATGCAGCCCGTTCGTTCGATCCGACGCCCCACACGTCGTTCCACCCGCCGCCTCACCCTCGCCCTCTCCGCGGCCGCCCTCGTGGCGGCCTCCGTCTCCGGCTGCGGCTCGGACGACGAGCGCCCGACCGACCGGGATCCCTCGGCGAGCGAGAGCCAGGGTGGTGAGGAGCAGGACGACCGGGCCGTCCCCGACGCCCCGCCGTTGGAGGCCCTCCCGGAGGACATCCCGGCCGACCTCCAGTCGTACTACGACCAGGAGCTCGACTGGGGCAGCTGCTCCGGCGGGGGCGCGGCCGGCTTCGAATGCGCCACGCTGACCGTTCCGCTGGACTACGAGAACCCCGACCAGGCGTCCGACCTGGAGCTGGCCGTCACCCGCTCGGAGGCCACGGGCCCCGGCAGCCGGGCCGGCTCCCTGCTGATGAACCCGGGCGGCCCCGGCGCCTCCGCCGTGGACTTCACGCAGAGCACCGCGTCGTACCTCTTCCCGCCCGAGATCCTCGCCACCTACGACATGGTCGCCTTCGACGCCCGCGGCACCGGGGCGAGTCACCCGATAGAGTGCCTGTCAGGGCCGGAGATGGACGAGCACACCGAGACCGACCGCACCCCCGACGACTCCCGCGAGATCGACGCGCTGCAGGCCGCCATGGAGGAGTTCGGCGAGGGCTGCCAGGAGAGCGCGGGCGAGCTGCTGGAACACATCTCCACGGTCGAGGCCGCGCGCGACATGGACGTGCTGCGCGCCGCGCTCGGCGACGAGCAGCTCACCTACGTCGGCTTCTCCTACGGCACCAAGCTCGGCTCGTACTACGCGGGGCTGTTCCCGCAGCGCGTCGGCCGGCTGGTGCTGGACGCCGCCATCGACCCGCGGCTGCCCACCGTCGACACCGACCGCGAGCAGGCGGGCGGCTTCGAGACGGCCTTCCGCTCGTTCGCCGAGGACTGCTCGGGACACGCCGACTGCCCGCTGGGCACGGAGGGCGCCGACGCGGCGTCCGAGGCGCTGAGCCAGCTCTTCGCCGACGTGGACGCCGAACCGCTGCCGACCGGCGACGGCGAGCGCCCGTTGACCGAGTCCCTGGCCAGCACCGGCGTGGCCCAGGCGCTGTACTCCGAGTCGCTGTGGCCGCAGCTGCGCGACGCCCTGACCGCCGCGCAGAACGGCGACGGCGCGGGTCTGCTGGAGCTTGCCGACTCGTACAACGAGCGTGGTACGGACGGCAGTTACGGCACCATCATGTTCGCCTTCCCGTCCATCAGCTGCCTGGACAGCCCGGCCGGCACCGGGACCCCGCAGGAGGTGCAGGACGTCGTCGACGAGTACGAGGAGGCGTCCCCGACCTTCGGCGCGGACTTCGCCTGGGCCACCCTGCAGTGCGGCGTCTGGCCGGTCGAGCCCTCCGGACACCCGGTGACCATCGAGGCGGCCGGCGCGCAGGACATCCTGGTCGTCGGCACCCTCCGCGACCCGGCCACCCCGTACGAGTGGGCCGAGGGCCTGGCCGACCAGCTCGAGTCCGGCATCCTCCTCACCAACGACGGCGACGGCCACGGCGCCTACGCGATGGGCAACTCCTGCATCGACGACGCGGTCAACGCCTACCTCCTCAACGGCACCAGCCCGGAGGACGGCACCAGCTGCTGAACCCACACGCGCCACGGCCCCTGACCCGCACCCGCGGGGCAGGGGCCGTGGCGCCTGGTCCCCTCAGTCCTCTCCCGGGTCGATCGGGTCGATCCGGGTCGGTCCCGGCCACGTGTGTCCAGCCGCTGCCGAACCTCATGACGGAGACGCCGTCGGGGCAGGCGGCGCACAGCGCGCCCACCGGCTCCCGCACCCTGAGCTCCTCGCCGGGAGGCGCCGCGTGCCCGCCCCCGCACACGAAGGCGGCCCAGGGTCGGCGAGAGCCGACCTGGGCCGCCTTCTCAGTCCTGCGCGTGGACCCGTCGGGTCACATCGACGCGGCGCTCTCGTCGGCGAGGTACTCCTGCTCCGTGCCGTCGTCCCAGGTGACGATCAGGGCGTCGCCCTCGATCTCCAGCGTGGCGGTCATCGAGGTCCACTCGACCTCGCCGTAGACGGTGCACTCCGTCAGCTCCATGGAGCCCTCGGTCACCGTGCCGTAGCAGAGGTCGCCCTCCGCGACCCAGTCCTCGGCGAAGAAAACCTCGCCGTTCGTGAAGTCCAGGGTCGCGTCCTCCAACTCGGGGCCCGTGTACCAGTGTCCCTCGAGCTCCTCGACAGTGGCGGGGGTCCGCTCGTCGCCACCCACGAGGTCCTCCAGCTCGTCCCACGGGATGAGACCTCCCAGATCCTCGGGAAAGAGGTCCTCCAGGTCCTGGGGCGTGACGTTCCCCGGCAGGCTCTGCGGCTCGATCTCGGACACGTTCTCCGGCTTCGGGCCCTCCGAGGCGATGTTCTCCGACCCGCCGCCCTGTTCCTCACCGCCCTGTCCGGCGCCCTCGCTCGCCCCGTCACCCGCGGGTGCCGCTTCCTCGTCCCCGTTGCAAGCCGTCAGCACCAGCGCCGCCGCGACCGCCACGGCCGGCAGCGCGGCCCGTATCCCCCTACGCATGACTTCCACTCCTGTCCTTGAGCACTGGATGAGAGGAGGTTAGCTTCGGCCTCCCGGCCCCTGGTTCGGCTGTTACGGCCCTGTTCCGTCCGCGTGCGGAACGGGTACACACGTCACCGGCAGGTGGCCGTGCCGAGACGACGAGCAGCCCCCGCCGATGGCGGCGAGGGCTGCTGCCGGGAGTGGCTCCGGGCGAAGTCCGGATCGGCCGTGAGGACGCTCACGAGCGGACGGGTGGTCCGTCACCCGTCGTGCTCCGGGCGCGTGCGCCGTTCTGGGCTCGACTGACGGCGCCGCGCCACAACCTCCGTTCCTCCACCTCGAACAGCGCGGCGCGGGCGTCGGCGTAGGCCCGGGCCGGCGGAGGGCCGGCCCGGGCCGTCGTGGTTCGCCCGGCGGGGTTCGGCGCCGCCCGGAGGAGGCGGTGCCGCGGGACGACCTACGCGCCGTCGTCGGTGGCCCGGGTGGGGGCCTCCGCGGACGGCAGGGCGGACAGCCTCGGCAGCAGCTGGGCGGTGAGGAGCGTGGCGAGGGCGGAGGTGTCGCCGCCCGCGCCGTCCGTGCGGACCACCACCGGCCGCGGGGCCTTCCCGGCCAGCGTGGCGCCGACCTCCAGCCGACGGCGCGCCAACTCGTACTGGAGCACGGCGCGGTTGTCCCGGTACGCCTGCGCGAGGCGCCGCTGGGCGCGGGCCTCGTTCTCCGCCGCGATGAGCCCGCTGCGGCCGCGCGTCTCGATCTCGAACCGCACCCGCTGCGCGTTGGTCTCCTGCTGCTCCAGGAGCTGGGCGACCTCCTCGCGGGCCCGGTTCAGCGCCGCCTTCACCTCGACGATGCGCGCGTCCCTGACCTTCTTGGCTCGTTCGATGTCCATCTGGAGGCTGTCGACGCGTCGCTTGCGGGTCAGGCCCCACTCCTGGTCGTAGGCGGCGCGTTCCTTCGCGACGCGTTCCCGGGTGGCGAGGTGCTGCTGGTACTGGGCCGGCAGCTGCACGTCCGGAATGTTGCTCCCGGTGATGCGCACGCCGTAGCGGGACAGCTGGTGGTTGAGCAGTTCCTGCATGTCGGCCACGTCCGAGCCCCGCAGGTCGTAGGCGCGCTCCGTCTGCACCTTCCTGGCGCGCTGCCGGATGGCGTCCTGCACGGCGCTGGAGAGCACGATGTCGAAGTTGCCCGCGCCGATGATGCGCACGAACAGCACCGGCTCGATGATGCGGAACTTCAGGAAGAACTCGATCGACCGCAGCGGCACGTTCTCCCGGGTCGGGCAGGCCATCACGGGGGCCGAATACGGGATCTCGGTGGAGGTGTCCACGACGAAGTCCACGCGCGACCACGGGTGCCACAGGTAGTGCCGGCCGGGATCCAGGGTCCGGGTCACAGCCCCGTAGCGGGTGAGGACGCCGTTGGTGCCCTGCTCGATCTCCACGATGGAGGAACGCCACCACCACAGCGCGCCGACCAGCAGCAGAAGCCCGCCGAAACCGTAGGCGAGCCCCGCCAGAGCGTCGTAGGCGATGTCGGATGCCTCAGATGTCGACGCCTCGTCCGCGCCCCGGACCGTCGCCATCACGCCGGTCAGCACGGCGAACACGCCGAGCCACAGCGGCACCATCCACCACAGCCTGCGACGATGGCGGGGAATGATCACGGGGACCAGGGTGCCCGCCTCGCCGCCGCGCAGCAGTTGGGCGACGTCGCTCCAGGGCGCGACCGCCTCCGATATGACCGACCTGCGCTTCGTGGACACGGCGCTCACCTCTCGACTCCCTCGGTCTCGTCGGTGCCCTCGGCACGCAGCGCGGCCGCCGCCACGACGGTTCGCGGTTCGGCGTCGAGCAGGGCGTCGATCTCCTGCTGGCGCTCGGCGATACGGTCCGACACCTCCCGCAACCGGGCGCGGACGGCGGCCATGTCGGTGTCCGTGAACAGCTCCGCGCCACGCTCACCGACGAGTTCCCTGGCCAACTGAAGGAAGTCGACCCCGGCGCCGTCGTCGCCGTCGGAGCCGCCGATCCGTACCAGCCTCGGCAGGTGGTCGGCCGCCCGCTCCAACGTGTCCAGGATCTGCTGCTGGTAGCGGTACTCCAGGATCTCCGGGGCCTCGGCGGCGGTCACCGCCCGAATGTCGAGAGCCTGGGCCTCCAGAAGCGCCGCGTTGGCCTTGGCCTCCGACTCGGCCTGCACATAACGCTGCCGGGCCAGGGCCTCGGCCCGGTTGGTCTCCCGCTCCACCGCCGTGTCCATCTGCGCCTGGTACTGGGCGATGTCGGCCTGGATGGCGGACAGGGTCTCCTGGCGGGACGCCAGCTCCTTGCTCAGGTCACCCTCGTCCTGCTCCTTGCGCAGCTGAAGGGCGTACTCGTGGCTGTAGGCCTCCTTGGCGACCCGCACCATCTCGGGCGCGGCCAGGTCCATCCGGTAGCCGCGGTCAGCGGGCTCGGCGTGGGTGATGTTGGCGTTGGTCAGCTCCACGGCCGGTTCGAACTGCGCGTTGAGCTGATCGAGCAGGCGGCCGGTGTCCTCGCCGACCATGTCGTAGATGTCGGCGGCCTCCTGTTCGTAGATGAGGCTGCGGATCGTCTCGCTGACCGCGTTGCTCAACTTCTCCTCGAAGCCGCGCACCGCGCCCAGCGTGTAGACGAACTCCACCGGGTCGGTGATCCGGAACTGGATGAACAGGTCGATGGACGCCTTCACGCCCCCCTTGGTGGGGGCCTCGCGCACCGGCGCGTTGAACGGGTACTCGCGGGTGGTGTTGATGATGTAGGACACCCGCTTCCACGGGTTCAGCAGGACCACGCGGCCGGGGCCGACCACCTGCTCCAGCTTCCCGAAGCGCGTGATCAGCGCGGCGCAGCCGTCGGGCACCATCACCATGCCCTGCCGCCACCAGACGAAGACCACGGCCAGCAGGGCGAGCGCCCAACTGTGAGCTCCGAACAGCGGGTTCGTCACCACGTCCGAGGACGCCGCCCCCACGGCGAGCGTTCCCACCGCGACCGCCGCGAGCAGCATCAGCACCGGCAGCATGCTCAGGAACGAACGCCCGCGCGGCAGGACCATCGGGCAGATGGCGTGCACCGCCCGACCACCGTCCCGCCGCTGGTCGCTGCGGTTGAGTGCCTCCCCCGCCTCGTCCAGCGGCACGGCCTGCTGCTCCATGACGGTCTCGATGCTGCCGCCCTGCTCCCGCGCCGGCGGGAAGTCGGCGGGGTCCATCGTGCCGTCCCCGCCCGTGACCTCGCCTCCGGCCTCGCGCTCCGGACCGGGTTCCCCCGACGCCCCGGCGTCACCGCTCCCGCCGCGCCCCCCACGCAGCCGTTGCTCCGCCATCGCCCGCGGATCGGCCCCGCCGGCCACCTCCCGCGCCACTCTGCGTAGGCTCTCTGCTCGCGACATGCTTCCCCCTCCTCGCGTCGTGCGTGAATGCCTGTTCGGCCATCCCACACCAACCGCGTCACCGGGGGACGGTTCCGTGGGGGATCGTTACACCGTTACAACGGCGAACGGTCGCGCGGGCTCCGAAGGCAGAGCAGAGGGCCCCGGCCGTGGACCACGGGGCGGCGCACGGGCGGGGCTGGGGATTCTCGGGCGAGGCTACGCGTCGTCTGAGGGCTTGGGGGCGGGTGGGCGTGGGGCCTCGGGGGGCATCGGGCCTCCGTCGTGCTTACCGGCGTCCATGCTCGGGTGCGCGAACGGCACGCCGCGCCAGCCGTCAGCGTCGGGCGTACGGGACTCGTACGTCTCGACGGCCAGTTCGGTCATGAAGGGGCTTCTCCTTCTCTCGTCGTTGTTGGGAACCCACCGCTGGTTGGGTGGGAGTCAGGCGGCCACGGCGGCGGCAGGCGTCGCCGGCGGCTCTCGGTCGTGGACCAGCAGCTCGAACCACATGCTCTTGCCGCCAGGACCCCACGGCCCGTCATCGATGGCGCAGCCGCCCCACCGGTCGGCCAGGGCCTCCAGCAGGAAAAGCCCTCTGCCGCCGTCGGAGTCGGACGCCGGGTCGGTGCCGGGAGGGCCGGGCAGCTTCGGGCTCGCGTCCCAGACGGTGACGCGGAGCGCCGGGTGAAGCCAGGCGAGGGTTACGGAGGCGGGCCCGGAGGTGTGGCGCAGCGAGTTGGTCGTCAGCTCCGAGGCCAGCACCTCGGCCCGCTCGGCGAGTTCGCCGAGCCCGTGGCAGGCCAGCACGGCACGCAACGTCACCCGCGCGATCCTCGGCCCGCGCGGATCACGGGGGAGCCGGAGCTCGTAGGACCAGTTCTCGGTGAACGGGATGGGGGCCGGGTCTCGGCACATGTGCACCTCCTGCGACGCGTGGACCTCCGGGCGAAGCCCGGTGACGTCCTGGAGAGACTAGACCGATCCGACTCACATGTGAGTCAATCTCCACGAAAGAGTGAGTTGATGACTGACTCACTAGACTGTGCGCTGACGTGCTGCCAGACCGGCGGCGCCGGGAAGCGAGGCGAGATGGCCCAGCGAAGCGTGCCGACGGGTCGTCAGCGGCGACTGGCGACCGAGATGCGACGCATGCGCGAGCACGCTGATGTCTCGGTGCAGGAAGCCGCCAGGATGCTCGGCGCGGATCGCACGATGGTTTCGAACATCGAAGCGGGACGCACGGGCGTCAGCGAGGAGCGCGTGCGGCAGCTCGCCTGTCTCTACCAGTGCCCCGACCAGAAGCTTGTGGATGCCCTCGCGGAGATGGTCTCAGCGAGGAAGACCAAGTACTGGTGGGACGAGTACCGAGGAAAGCTGCCTGATGGCTTCCTGGACGTCTCCGAGGTGGAACATCACGCGACGGCTATCCGGACGGCGCAGACGGTCCACCTTCCCGGACTCTTCCAGACCGAGGAACACGCCCGAGCCCTCTTCGACCTCGTGGTGCCGGAGCTGCCACGCCTGCAGGTCGAGTTGGGCGTCGCTCACCGCCTCGGCCGCCAGCGCGTCCTGGAGGGTGACGGAGCCCGTCCCTACGTCGGCATCATCCACGAGGCCGCCCTGCGGATGCGGTTCGGCGGTCGGGATGTGGCACGTAGGCAACTGGAGCGCCTGGTCGAGGCGTCTCATCGTGACAACGTCACTCTCCTGGTCATCCCCTTCAGCGCGGGCAGTTTCCATGGTGCCGGGCAGTCCGTGCTGTACGCCGAAGGCCCGGTGCCACAGCTCGACACCGTGCAACTGGACACGGCCTACGGCGCTCACTTCGTGGATGCCCCCACCCCGCTGGCCAACTACCGCACCCTGCTGGGCCTGATGGAACGCTCCGCGCTGTCCGCCGCAGAATCGCGGCAACTCATCCGATCGATCGCACGCGAGGTGTGAGGCTATGGAGAACGGGAAGCTCGGCTGGCGGCGTTCGTCGTTCTGCGGTGGTGGCGGCAACAACTGCGTCGAGGTCGCCGCCACGGCTGACCAAGGCGTCCTGATTCGCGAGAGCGAGGAGCCCGACCGGATCATCGCGGCGGATGGTGCGACGTTCGGTGCGCTCATATCCGCGGTCAAGGCTGGCCGAGTTCCACTCGCTGCCAGGGGCCGTACGGGCCGCCCGTCAGCAGTCCGCGGAGGTCGTTGAGGACCTCCTCCGGCTGGTCCCTGACCATCGCCGGGGTCGCGGCCAGGACCATCAGGCCGGTGCGGGTGATCCGGTTCCGGCGCGCCATCGTTCGCTGGTGTTCGGCGAGTCCGAGGTGGTAGCGCAGCGAGTCCACCTCGAACAACACCCCGTGCCGTGGCCAGTACGCGTCCGGGTCGGCGAGCCACTCGCCGTCCAGCAGCAGCCGCGCGTTCCACACGGGGGTCGGCAGCCCCTCCGCGCCGTCGATCAGTCGCCGGGCCCGGGCCTCCGCCGGGGACCGGACGCCGACCCGTAGATCGGCCACCGCGTCCCGTACCCACGCGCGGCCGGTCAGACGCTCCGCGCGGAGCTCCGCAGCCATCGCCTCGGGCGCCACGCGGCCGTTCTGCACCACCTCGTACAGCGCGCCCTCCGCCTCGGGCGCCCCCCGCCGTACGGCGTCGGCCACGGCGCGGGCCGGCGGAGCGGTGGGCAGGCGGGGGTCGATCCACCGCGGCGGGTGCGGCAGCCGCCGGGTGCGCAGCACCCGAACCGAACCTCGCGACGGGACGTTGCGATGCGCGGGCACCAGTACGTCGATCTCGCGAACGTCCTCGGGTGAGGGCGCCGCGTGCAGGCGGTGCAGGGCGAGGGCGGCGGTGCCGGTGATCAGTGCCCCGGGCCAGCGGCCGCTGGCCGGATCGTCGCGGCCAGCCGCGTACAGCAGGGCGGCCCAGTACCGCTGCGCCACGCTGAGCGGGCCGTTGTGCAGCACCACGACGCGGGGGTAGGGGTTCTGCCACGGCCCGCCGGGAGAACAGCGGCGCCAGAGCGTGCTGTTGGGGACGTCGAGCGCGGTGAGTTGCGACGCGGTCAGTACCTGCTGCTGCCGCCGGGCGAGACCGCGCAGCCGCCGGTTGTCGAGTCGGACCATGCCGCCGCCATCCCCACCGTGGCGAACGGAGACACTTTCTGTGACGGTGCTGTCGCAGAGGGGTTACTTCGTGCGCGAGGAGTCCCGTTCACCGGGACTGTACGCGCACGATGTGCCAGTGTCCCGGACTGGTTTCGAAGGGTGCTTGAACCGCGGAGATGCCGGAGAAGACCGCGGGCCCCTGTCCGCCGATGACAGCTACGGCAACAGCGCCGCCAACCTCTCCCCGGTCTCCCTGGACTCCGGCATGGTCTTCGGCGACGGTCACGACCTCCAACTCGCCACCATGGCCGGCAACGCGGCCGACGGGTTCACGCGCGACCCTCCGGATCGCCGTCTGAGCGCGAGGGCGGCCCGCGGCCGAACCGGACGAGACGCGGCAGAAGCGGAGAAATCGCAGGTCAGAATAGGGAGGCAAGCCGGTTCCCAGCGCCATGTAGACTAACCACGGCCCTTCGGGAGCCATGTTGCCGCCTTAGCTCAGTCGGCCAGAGCGACGCACTCGTAATGCGTAGGTCAAGGGTTCGATTCCCTTAGGCGGCTCCAGTCAGGCCCAGGTCAGTATTTCGCTGACCTGGGCCATTGTTCTTCTGCGATCTGTGGGCGCCTCCCTGTTGTCCCTCCCGGGCCACTCGGGGGAGAGCCGTCGGTGGACAACCGTGCATGAGCAGTGCACCGGGGTGGCCAGTGGCGCGATGAGAGGCAGACGACGGCATTGCGGAAAACCGGACGATTCATCTTTGCCGTCCTCGAACATGCGTGTCGAGGCCTTGAAGCCGGTGACGACCGCGGGGTTATCCGGTCGTCGTCCAGGCCGAGGAAGCCGGGATCGCCAGGGCGCCGTTACCCGGGGGCGCGGTAGCGGGGGAGTTCGCCCGCGGTCGACTCGGTGACCGGGGCATAGCCCTCGGCGCGGGTGCGGCGAGCGGGGGCGAGTTCGGCGGGCAGGGCCGGGTCATGGCCGTGGAGGACGCGGCGTATCGAGGCGACGCGCGTCGGCCGTGGCGGCGCCCCGGCGTCCTGGGCGCGGCGGATGGAGGCGAGAGGCGATCGGACAGGGGGAAGACCCCGCTGGAGCGCGGGGTCTTCCGCCGGGCGAGTGCCGCTGTCTGCTACCGGCCAGACGATGCGCCGGTGAGGCAGTCGATCAGTGCGGCCTCGGGCGCGATGGGCGCACCGGCCGCGTCCACGAGGCAGCCGGCCACCAGGACGGGGTCGATCTCGGTGACCGATTCGAGCGTGATCGTGATGGTGGAGTCGATGGGCTTCTCCTCGGGCTGTTCGGCCGCGGTCGCGGTGGCTGCGCCACCGAAGGTCACAGCGAGGGTCAGCGCGGCCAGAGGCAGGGCGGATCGAAGGCTCACGACGAGGTCCCCCTTGAAGGAATGGGAGGCAGATGAAATGACTGGCTGACCATATGAGCACGGCATGGTCGGGGTGGCGGCTCGGCGCCTTTCTCACTCGAAGGGGTTAAGTGATCAGAGGATCGGTTTGGCCTTCACACGCGGGAGTCGTGATGATTCGGGAGAGCTGTCAATCGTTGGTCGCGCAGAGGTATAGCTGCCGAGTTGCCTGGGCCGATGCTCGCGCTGGGCGAAACGTCCCGCGCTGCGCAGCGTGGATCGTTGATCGCCCCTGATCCGTTCTCGCCGCCGGATCGCCTGGCGCGGGTCGGGGTGCGTGTCGATCCTCGGGATGTCCCGGGACGGGCTGCGGGTGACGATGGCCGGGGGGACGTCGAACGGACCGCGGAGGGAGGGAGAGGGACATGTACGAGCCGTGTCGGTGCCTGGTCCCTCCCCGAGCCGACGAGGAGCCCCGCGGGTCCGGGGGGAGGGGGCGGCGGTCGAGCGCGGGGTCCACCGGACTCGCGGCGGCGTGACCAAGGAACGGTCCGGGCCGGCCGCGCCGCGATCCTCCACCGAACGGCGGGGCTGAGTCGTGGAACTGCCGATCCTGCCGTTGGCCGTCACCATGATGGCGGGGCCTCAGATCATCTCGGCGATCATCCTCGTCACCACGCCCCGCGCCGTTCGCGCCTCGCTGGCGTTTCTCGGCGGTGTGGCCGTGGCGGTCGTCGTCGGGGTGCTGGTGATGCTGGGGGTCGGCGAGTTGCTGGGCAGCGCCGTCGATCTGGGGAACGAGTCCGACGGCGGTTCGGTCGGAAACATCATCAAGTACGTCCTGGTGGGTCTGCTGGCGCTCCTGGCCCTGAGGAACTGGCGCCGCCGGGCCGACGCCGAACCCCCGAAGTGGCTGGGCACCCTCATGACCGCCGGCCCCGGTCGGGCGTTCCGCGTCGGCCTGGTGGTGATCGCGTTCATGCCCTCCGATCTCGTGATCCTGCTGACCGTCGGCGTTCACCTGGCGCAGAACGACGACGGTTTCGTCAACGCGTTGCCCTTCGTCGGGCTCACGGTCCTGATCGCCGCGCTCCCGCTGCTGACCCGGCTGCTCTTCCATCACCGGGCCGAGGCCGCCATGCCGCGCGTCCGCGACTGGATCAACGGCCACAGCTGGCTCGTCAACATCCTCGTCTGCGTGCTCTTCATCGTGATCATCGCCTCCGGCGCCTGAGCCGGCCGCCCCCGGGGGACACCCGAACGGCGTAGTTGGGTGGGCGCCGTGGGGCGGGTGGGCCCACGGTCGAGGCAGGGCCCGTGGTCGGGGGCGGGCAGTCGAGAGGGCGAAGGGAAGGGAATCCGATGGCTCCGCACACCACCACAGGACACGCGGCGGGAGGGGCCGGGGGCGCGCCGAGGGTGCACGGGGGTGGGGTTCT
Source organism: Streptomyces sp. B6B3 (assembly GCF_039871525.1). Taxonomy (NCBI): domain Bacteria; kingdom Bacillati; phylum Actinomycetota; class Actinomycetes; order Kitasatosporales; family Streptomycetaceae; genus Streptomyces; species Streptomyces sp. B6B3. The sequence continues at coordinate 330,507 of NZ_JBDPLU010000008.1, forward strand.
GGCCACGGGGCTCGTCCTGTTCGCCGCGGCGATGCTGATCGTCGGCGGGATCATGGACGTCTTCCGGGGCATCATGGGCATCGCCGAGGACGACGTCTTCGTGGCGACCCAGAACTACGTCTTCCAGTTCAACCTCAGCGCCTGGGGCTGGATCCACCTGGTCCTCGGCGCGATCGCGATCGCCGTGGGGCTCGGCCTGTTCCAGGCCGCGCTGTGGGCGCGGATCGCCGGCGTCGTCATCGCCGCGCTGATGATGATCGCCGCCTTCGCCTCCATCCCCTACTACCCGGTCTGGTCGATCGTGCTGATCGCGATCTACGGCTTCGTCATCTGGGCGTTGTGCGTCGCGGAGCCCGAGCCCGGGTCCGGGAGGGCGTAGGCGCCGGCGGCGATGTCGTCGAGGAGGGTGGGGCCCGTCGGCGACCAGCCGAGCAGGGATCGGGTGCGGGCGTTGGCCGCGGTGATGTCCATGGACCAGAAGTGGGCGAGCCAGCCGAAGTGGGCCTCGGCGTCCTCCGGTGCGATCGACGCCGTCGGCAGGTTCAGGTGGTCGGCGAGGGCGCCAGCGATGTCGCGGGAGGGGAGGCCGGGCTCGGCCACCGCGTGCAGCCGTGCGCCGGCCGGGGCCCGTTCCAGCGCGAGCCGGACCATGCGCGCGGCGTCCGAGCGGTGCACGGCCGGCCAGCGGTTCGAGCCGTCGCCGAGGTAGCCGGCCACGCCGCGTTCCCCCGCGATCCGCGCCAGCGTCGCGACGAAGCCCGGGTCGCCGGTGCCGTGCACCGAGGCGGCGAAGCGCAGCGCGACCGGGCGGACGCCGCGGTCCGCGTACTCCAGGGCGAGGTTCTCGCTGCCGCCGCGCATCGAGTCGGCGCCGTGGTACGGCGCGGCGTCGTCCTCGGTCAACGGTCGTCCGGTGATGTCGGAGGCCAGTCCCGAGGCGAGGAGGAAGGGCCGGTCGGTGCCCTGGAGCGTGTCGAGCATCCGTTGGACGGCGGCGCGCTCGGCGCGGCCGGCGCCGGCGTAGTCGGTGAAGTCGTGCTTGAAGGCGAGGTGGATGACGCCGTCGGCGGACGCGGCGCCGGCGGCGAGGCTGTCGAGGTCGTCGAGGTCGCCGCCGTGGGCGGCGGCGCCCTTGTCCTTGAGGGCGGTGGCCGCCTCGTGGGAGCGGGCGAGGCCGACCACGTCGTGGCCGTGGGCGAGGAGTTCGTCGGTGACGGCGGAGCCGATCCAGCCGGAGGCACCGGTGACGAAGACGCGCATACGAGGCACCCTTCACGAGCATGTCAGTGACTGACATCGAGAGTAGCGCACCATGTCAGGGACTGTCATCACTAGACTTCTCGGCATGGGTCGCTGGGAGCCGGACGCGCGGGGGCGGATGATCCGCGCCGCGATGGACCTCTTCGCCGAACGCGGTTTCGAGCAGACCACCGCGGGTGACATCGCCGAACGCGCGGGCGTGACGGAGCGCACCTTCTTCCGGCACTTCGCCGACAAGCGCGAGGTCCTCTTCGACGGCTCCGGGACCATGGAGCGGACGGCGTACGACGCGATCCTGGCGGCGCCGGCCGACGGGTCGCCGCTCGACGCGGCCCTGGTCGGGATGGTGGCCAGTGGGGGCCTGCTGGCGGACCGGCGCGACCACGCCACGAGGCGTTCCCGGATCGTCGAGGCCAACCCCGGTCTGCGGGAACGCGAGCTGCTCAAGCTCGCGGCGTTGGCCGACGCGGCGGCCGGCGCGCTCCGCGAGCGCGGCGTGCCCGAGCCCACCGCCAGCCTGGCCGCGCACAGCGCGGTGACCGTCTTCCGCGTCGCGTTCGCGCGCTGGGTCTCGGCGGACGGGCCGCCCGACCTCGCCGGCCGCATCGCGGAGGCGGCGGCGGCGCTACGTGCTCTGGGATGAGTGGGCTGAGGTGGCCGTCGTGGTCGCCTCGGCGCGGGAGAGGGCGAGGTCGAGGACGACGAGGAGGGCGTCCCTGACGGAGCCGGTGTCGCGGGCGTCGAAGACGATCAACGGTGTGCCGTCGGCGATGTCGAGCGCCCACCTGACCTCGTTCAGGTCGTGCTCGACCTGGCCGTCGAACGCGTTGACGGCGACCGCGAACGGGACCTCGCGGTGCTCGAAGTAGTCCACCGCCGCGTAGCACTCGTCCAGCCGGCGGGTGTCCACGATCACCAGGCCGCCGATGGAACCCTCGACGATGTCGTCCCACATGAAGCCGAAACGGTCCTGGCCCGGCGTGCCGAACAGGTACAGCTTCAACGTCGGGTCGAGGGTGATGCAGCCGAAGTCCATGGCGACCGTCGTGGTGGACTTGCCGGGCGTGTGGCTCAGGTCGTCCACGCCCGCCGCGACCTCCGTGATCGCGGCCTCGGTGGTGAGCGGCCGGATCTCGGAGATCGCGCCCACGGCCGTGGTCTTGCCGACGCCGAAGCCGCCGGCGATGACCATCTTGACGGGCAGCGGCAGCGGTGGATCCTCAGCTGCTGCTGCGGAGTGTGCCCCCTGAGTCGGGGACGGCACGGAGACCATCGATAACCCTTCGCAGTACGGAGACGTCCTGGACTGTGTCGCTGTCCGGCCGGTGGACCGCCAGGTGCCCGGCGACGCACAGGTCCCCGGCCAGCACGCGGACCACGTTCAGGTGCAGTCGGAGCTGGGCGGCCAGCTCCGCCACCGACTGCGGCCGGCGGCAGGCGGCGACGAGGTCGTGCTGCTCGAACGTGAGCGAGGGCAGGGCCGCGAGCCCCGCCGCCGTCGACACGATCTGGGTCTCCAACGGGAGCGGCGGCCCGGCGTCGCTCCCCGAGACCCGGCCGGCGGTGAGCAGGAACGGGCGGATCGCCGGTGCGCGGCCGGTGGGCTCCTCGGCGGCGTTCTCGGCGTGCTCCTCGTCCGGCGCTGATCCGCCGACGGCCATCAACGATCCTTCCGGTCAGCCGGCCGGCGTGGCGCCGACGCTCTTCTTGAGCTCCAGCACCAGTTGCGGGGTGAGCGCGGTCCCCGCGCGGTTGGCGAACAGCGTCATCTCGTAGGCGATGTTGCCGAGCTTCGCCTCCTTGGTCGCCACCACGCCGAGAACGGCGCCGCATCCGATGGCCGACACCAGCAGATGGCCGCCCTCCAGGTCGATGATGACCTTGTTGAGGCCGCCCAGGCCGTAGTTGCCGGAGGCGCCCGCGGCGAGGCTGGTGAGTCCCGAGACGATCGCGGCGAGCCGCTCCGAGTCGGCCTTCTCCCGCTGTTGGGAGACGGCTATCAGCAGGCCGTCGGACGAGACGGCGATGGCGTCGACGACGCCCGCGGTCTCGTTGGCGAAACGGTCGAGCAGCCAGGTGAAGTCGGCCGCGGCGGCTCGCAGGTCGGTGGCGGGCTCCGCCACCTCGGGAGCGCTGTCACCTGTCGGCGTGGTCGGCGTGGTCACTTCCCGACTCCTCCTGTTCTCGGGGCGGCGATGGTGCGTCCTCGGTCGTGGGCGCGGCACTGTCCTGCTGTGCCCTGCGTACGGCCGATTCGAGCTCCTCGATCTCGGCGCGGACGGCGTCGGCGTCGGCGGGCGGCCGCGCGGCCGGGGCCTCTCGGTCCGCCGACGTGGCCGGCGGCGTGGTGGTGGCGAGCGTCGCGCCCTTCACCCGACGTTTCAGGGGCTGGGGGGTGTCCGTCGGTGTCGGCGTCGGTGAAACGGCGTCGGCCGGCGTCGTGGTGGAGGGTCGGCGAGCCTCGGCGGCGGGCGCCGCGGTCCTGGCCGGGAGCACCGCCGTGGCGGCGCCGGCCGGGCCCGAGCCGGGACCCGCGGCCGGGCCCGTGGCGGGGGCCGGTGCCGGCGCGGTGTCGTCTGGGGTCTCCTCCGGCGCGTCCAGCAGGAGCGTCGCGGGGATCCAGACGGTGCCGGTGACGCCGCCGCCCGGCGTACGGCTCAGGGTGACCCGCACGCCCCAGCGCCGGGCGAGGCTGCCGACGACGAAGAGACCGAGCACCCTGGTCGGGACGAGGTCGAGCCGCTCGCGGCGGATCAGCCGGGCGTTCTCCTCGTCGAGCCGTTCCGCGCTCATGCCGAGGCCGTGGTCGATGACCTCGACCAGGGCGCCGCCGTCCGCGGTGACGTCGGTGCCGGGCCGGACGACCACCTCCACGGGGGAGCGGGCCGGGGAGAAGGAGGCGGCGTTCTCCAGCAGTTCGGCGAGCATCAGCGTCAGGTCGCCGGTGATGTCGGGGAGGACGGTGAACTCGGTCTCGGACCTGAGGGACACCCGCTGGTATCCCTCGATCTGGCTGAGCGCCGCGCGGATGACGTTGGCCAGGGCGGTCGGCCGGGCGTCGACGCCGGTCTCCCGGGTGCCGGCGAGCAGCATCAGGCTGTCGGCGTTGCGCTGCAGGCGGACCGCGATGTGGTCGATGCGGTAGAGCCGCTCCAGCAGGTCGGCGTCGGTCTCCTCGCGCTCGACGGCGTCGATGAGGGTGAGCTGGCGGGTCACCAGGTTGCTCACCCGGCGCCCGACGTTGCCGAACATCTCGGCGACGTTGCGCCGGCTCAGCACCTGACGCTCCAGCAGCGCGCCGGCGGTGACCTGCACCTCGTTGAACGTCTCGGCGAGCCGGCCGATCTCGTCGCGGACCGGGACCGGGATGGGCCGCGGCCGCAGCGGTGTCGCTTCGGCGTCGGCGGACTCGTCGTCCGCCACCCGGGCGAGTTCCTGCCCCGCCACGTCCACCACCTGCTGGGCGGCCGCGGTCAGCGCGGTGAGGGGGCGGACGACCGAGCGGCGCACCGAGACCGTGAAGGCGATCCAGACGGCGAAGCCGAGCAGGATCAGGGCCAGCATCAGCAGCGCCTGGCGCAGGGCGGCCGCGGAGGCGTCGTCGGCCTGGGCGGCGATGTCCTCGATCAGCGACCGGGTGATGGCCAGGCGGTCGTCGGCCTGCTCCGCCCCGGCGGCCATGCTGGCGCGCAACTCGTCGGGCGTCTGGGTCTGCAGGGAACTGGGGTCGACCTGGAGCCCGGCGAACCGGGACTCGATGCCGTGCTCCTCGGACCCTCGTTCGATGCCGCTGAGCGTCAGGATCTGGTCCGGCGTGGCCATCCCGTAGAACCGCTCCGCCTGGCGCTCGTACAGCTCGTGGGCGCCGACCGCGCGGCTGTACTCGGTGAGGGCGTTGGCGTCCCGGGTCTGGGCGGAGAACACGGCGCTCTCGAACGCCGCGTGGGCGGCGTCGGCGCGGAGCACCGCGTCGAGCAGCATGACCATCGAGGAGGAGTTCGAGCCCCCGTGGCGGTGCTCGAGTCCGATGCCGTCGATCAGGTAGTCGACGGCGGACGAGTACGCGGGGTCGATGTTGGCGCTGGCGACGTGGCCCCGTTCCAGCCGCTCGCGCAGCACGGAGAGGCCGTCGAGGTAGTCGAGCGCGTGCGCCACGTTGTGCGGCAGGTCGGAGCCGAACGCGGACCGCACGGCCTCGGCGCGTGCGTCGGTCCTCCGCTGCGCCTCGCGGTAGTCGCTGAACGAGGGCAGCGGGTCGGCGGGATCGGCCGACTCGTACGCCACGGACAGCACGATCGCCTCGCGGTGCTCGGCCTGCACCTCGTTGATGAGCCGCGCCATCTGCTCGCTGTCCCGCACCAGCTCCGCGGTCCGGTCGGCCCGCATGGCCTCCTGGACCTGCGCCACGATGCCGATGCCGAGCAGCGTGCCGAGGACCACGACGGGCGCCACGACCAGCACGTTGAGCTTTCGCCGGAACGGCCACCGGTCCAGGATGTCGCCCCCCCGCCGACGGAGCCCTGCCGAGGTGTCCGCGGGCTCGGGCTGGTCGGGTGCGGGTGACGGGCCCGCCGGACTCGCAGACACCGGGTCCCTCCTTGGCTGTGCTCATGAGCGGTGACGATGACCTAGGTGTCGCAGGTGTGGGACCGCCGCAGGCCGGGTGCGGGACATTACCGGCATGATCCGATCGCGGATATTACGGGATCAGCATTTGATTGCAAAGTCTTCGTCAAGTGTGGCCGGTTTCGCGGGGTGTTCGTCGACGAGCCATGGTGAATACGCGTCAGGCGCGTGACGGGACCGCGCCTCCCGGCACCGGGTGCCACCGGCGGGGCAGGGCATCGGGCGGCCGTGGACGGGGAGTTCGTCGTGGCCGCCGGCACGTGCAGGGACTGCATAGTCTCGGCCAGCGGCTGCTACCCTCCGTCCCCTACCCGCCCCGGGCCAACCCGCGAGGGCCGCGAAGGAGATCCCGTGCACCGCATACGCAAGGCGCCCGCGTCCGCCGCCGCGCTGCTGGCCGTGGCGGCCCTCACCGTCTCCGCCTGCGACAGCGGATCCGCCAGTCCGGCCCCCGACGACGAGTCAGCCGGCCCCGGCTGTCCGGACGTCGTCGCCGACGCCAGGCGGGCCGTCGAGCGGGCCATGGACGTCGACACCCCCTGGTCGGGCCCCACCACCGGACCGGAGGCCGTCCCCGACCAGACGATCGTCTACATCGCGCAGACCATGACCAATCCGGGCGTCGCCGGTGTCGCGACGGGCGTGCAGGAGGCCGCGTGGGCCATCGGCTGGGACGTCGAGATCCTCGACGGACAGGGCACGGCCGACGGCATCAGGTCCGCCTTCGACGAGGCCATCGCCCTCGACGCCTCCGGCATCGTCGTCGGCAGCTTCGACCCGTCGACCACCGCCGAGCAGATCGAGCGGGCCAACGACGCGGGCATCCCGGTGATCGGCTGGCACGCCGTCACGGAACCCGGGCCCAGCCAGGGCCCGGACCTCTTCACCAACGTCACGACCCGGGTGGAGGACGTCGCGCGGATCGCCGCCGACTGGATCATCGCCGACTCGAACGGGCGGGCGGGCGTCGTCCTGTTCACGGACGCGCTGCTGCCCTTCGCCAAGCTCAAGTCGGATCTCATCAAGGAGGAACTGGAGACCTGCCGCGGCGTCACGGTGCTGAGCTACGAGGACATCCCCATCCCCGAGGCGAGCAGCCGGACCGTCGACGAGGTCACGTCCCTGCTCTCCCGCTTCGGCGACAGCTGGACCCACTCCGCCGCCATCAACGACCTGTACTTCGACCACGCGGTGCCCGCCCTCCGCGCGGCCGAACTCGACGGCCACGGAGCGCCGTTCAACATCGGTGCCGGTGACGGCGACCCGTCCGCGTTCGAGCGCATCAACGGCCAGGAGTACCAGGCGGCCACCGTGCCCGAGCCGCTGTCCGAGCAGGGCTGGCAGATCATCGACGAGTTCAACCGCGCCTTCTCCGGCGAGCCGGCGAGCGGATACGTCGCCCCCGTCCACATCACCACCAGGGAGAACAGCGGCGGCGCGGTGTTCTGGGACTCGGAGGGCTACCGCGAGGCGTACCGCCAGATCTGGGGCAGGTGAGCGACGGCGCGCCGCCGGTTCGGCGGCCGGCGGGCGGGTGGCCGGGCGCGCGGTAGCCCACCCGCGCCGGGAGGGGTCCCCGCGCCGGGCCGGCAGGATGGCGCGCCGTCCGGGCCGTGATCAGCGGCGTCGGCGCCCGTTCCGGGGGTGTCCAACCTTGCTTGCGGAATCGCCGGACCGAACGGCAGGATGGTTGCGTTCAACTGTGTTGACGCAACTTCGCAGCGCAGTGGAACGGTCGTAGCACCTCGCAGCAGGGCGGCAGACCAGTCGCCACGGTGTGACACGGTGAGGGACGGGGGCTGCAATGGCTTCGCCATTCGTGGAGGAATTGCAGCGCATCCTGGAAACGCGCGGAATCTCCTGGCGCCGACTGGCCGATCTGACCGGATATCACCCCAGTTGGCTGAGCAAGATCAGGAACGGCCGGCCGCCCCCGGTGGAGGTGGTCAGGCGCTGCGACGAGGTGCTGGGCGTCAACGGCAGACTGATCGCGCTGTCCCGGGCCGACGGCCTGACGCCGGCACAGTTACCCGCGGCCCCCGCGTGCTTCGTCGGGCGCGAGGCGGAGCTCACGCGGATGGGCGAGGTGCTGCTGGAGGACCGCCGGGTGGGCGTCCCCGCGATCGTCGTGATCAGCGGGCCGCCCGGGGTGGGGAAGACCGCCTCCGCGCTGCGGTGCGCGCACGAGGTGAAGGAGCGGGAGTCCACGCCCTACCGGCACGGCCAGCTCTACGCCGACCTGCACGGCTTCTCGCCGGCCCAGCATCCCGCCCAACCCGAGGACGTCCTGGCCGAGTTCCTCAGCGCCCTGCAGGTGCCCGACGACAAGATCCCCGACGGGCTCGCCGCCCGCACCAAGCTCTACCGCACGTTACTGGCGTACCGGAAGATGCTCGTGGTGCTCGACAACGCGAACAACTCGCAACAGGTCCAGCCGTTGCTCCCGGCCACCTCCGGATGCGCGGTCATCGTCACCAGCCGCAGCAGGCTCACCGGCCTCGCCCTGCTCCCGGGAGCGGCCCGGATCACCCTGGGACCGCTGCCCGAGCGGGAGTCCGTCGCCCTGCTGCGCACCTCCATGGGCCCCGGTATCACCGCCGAGGACCGGGAGCTCGCCGCCCTCGCCCAGCAGTCGGGGCACCTGCCGCTGGCGCTGCGGATCGCGGCCGAGCGCGCCGTCTCCCACCCCTTCCGCGAGATCAGCTCGCTGCTCAGGGAGTTCCGCGCCCACCCGCTGAACGCCCTCTCGCTCGACGACTCCATCGCCGTCCGGACGTCGTTCTCCTGGTCCTACGCGCGGCTCGACGCGGACGCGGCACGGACCTACCGGCTGTTCGGTCTCCACTGGGGGCCGGCGCTCAGCGCCGAGGCCGCGGCGGCGCTGAGCGGGACGAGCGCCGCGGCCACCGGATACGCCCTGGACCGCCTGGTCGGCACGCACCTCGTGGAGGCCGCGCCCGCCGGCCGGTACCGCCTCAGCCCGCTGCTGCGGCTGTACGCGGAGGAGCGGTGCCAGGCCGAGGACACGTCGGCGGCCCGTGCCGCCTCGGTGCGCCGGCTCCTCGACTGGTACGTCGGCTCGGCCCAGGCGGCGGCCGCCGCCCTCGGCCCCCGCCGTCGCCTCCCGGCGGGCGGCACCAATGCGCCGCGGGGCGGGCGCGTCGCGCTCTCCTTCGGCTCGCCGCAGGCGGCGCGGGACTGGTTCGACGCCGAGGCGCCCGGCGCCGTCGCGGTGGTCCGCGTCGCCGTGGAGTACGGCTACCACGCGGCCGGTTGGCAGTGGGGCCTGGCGCTGTGTCACTACTTCCGGCTGCTGCGGGTCGCGGGCCGGGTGTGGGTGGGCACGCAGGCCCGCGCCCTGCAGGCGGCCCGGCTGGCCGGGAACCGGCGGGCGGAGAACAGCCTGCTGCTGACGCTGGCCGAGGCCCGCCGCTGGCAGCGCCACTACCGGCGGGCCCAGCGGCTGCTGTTCCGCGCGCTCACCGAGGCCGCCTCCACGGGCGACCGGTACGGCGAGGGCCGCTCGCAGGCCGCGGCGGCCGCACTCGCCGCCGATCAGGGGCACTTCGACCGCGCGCACGAGCACGCCGCCAGCGCGTTGGCCATCTTCGAGGAGGTGGACGACCAGCGGGGGCAGGGCGAGGCGCTGCTGACGCTGGCCGACTGCCGGACCGGTCCCGGCCGGCGCGACCGGTCGACGCTGTCGGTGCTGCGGGACGCCTCCCGGCTCTTCCAGGAGGCCGGAGACGACGACGGCGAGGGACGGGCGCTGGCCCGTATGGCCCAACACCACCAGGCGGCCGGGGTCTTCGACGAGGCGCTGGCCTGCGCCGAACTCGGGCTCGAGGCGCGGCGCCGCGCGGGGTCCCGGTGGGGCGAGCAGGACGGCCTGGCGCGGCGGGGCTTGGCCCTGTCCTCGCTGCACCGCAGGGACGAGGCCGCGGAGACGTGGCGACGGGCCGCCGCGGTGCACGAGACGGTGGACGACCTGCGGGTGACGGCGGTGCGGGAGAGCCTGCAGAGCGCGGACCACGCGCGGATAGCGCGCGCCCTGGCCGAGCCGGTCTGGTGACCGCCCTGCCGCTGTCCCGCCAGCGGGACAGCGGCGGCGCCGTACCTGCGGTGTTGCCACGGACCTGAGTCGCCGTATCAGCCGGCGGCCGGCAACCGGGCCAGTTGCCGAGGGACCAGCCCGCCGGTGCCCGGCGTCTCGCCGCCCAGCAGCCGGGCCGTGTCGGCCTCCTGGTCGAGGATGTCCGTCATCCAGTCGAGAAGCTCCCGCCCCTCGACGTCGGCCGCCTGCCGCCACCTGGCCAGGTGCGCGTCATCGACGCGCAGCTGCACCACCTGGGCGACGGGCAGGTCCCGCCGGCCGGCGGCCCGGATCTCCGTCCGCAGCCGGTTGCGCGACCACCCGTTGAGCTCCGCGCGCTCCAGCCACGTCCCCTGCTGGGATCGCGGCAGCGGGGCCACCTCCGCGTGGTGTTGGAAACTGAGGCCCGGCCTTCGCTCGCTGGGCGCGACCTTCCCGGCGACCCACGCGTAGTTCCGCAGGGTCTGGTAGTCGAGAGCCGTTTCCTCCACGGCCTGCCGGTAGCGCCGCGGGTAGTGTTCCCGGCCGTACCTGAGCCAGTCCCCAAGCCACCAGGTGGAGGAGTCGGAGATACGGCTGAGCTGGAGTCCCACGCGTTTCCAGTCGGCGAGATTCAGTCCGGCTCTGAGGGCCAGTGACGTTCGTCGTGTCTCAGCGACACGGTCGAGCGCGAGACGCTCCGTGCAGGTGCTCGCCGCGGGGCGTCCGGTCGGGGAGGGCTGGTTCACGAGAATTCCTCCTTCCTGATTGACATCCTTCATTAGATCGGCCCGCTGGTGAAGTGTTGCCCCCTTGCCTGTACGAGGAAATTTTGGCAGACACCGGGTCAACTCAAGGTTCGTCGGCGGGTGGGCCGAGGGCCGGAACCGAATCACGCATTCCCCTCGCGAGGCATACGTGCTTGAATCGCGAGTGTGTTTTTTGGCAGTGCTCTTTTCGTCGCTGAATAACCTCGCGCGGGTGAACTGCTAAGCCGGCGGGGAAGGAGAAAGAACGGCAATGAATCCAATGCCATCTGCATCCGTCCGCCGGGAACAACCGGCGGCCGCCACGGGCGGCACGGGCATGCTTTCCAACGCCACCGTCATCGGAACGGGACTGGTGGGGACGTCCGTCGCGCTCGGGCTGCGCCAGGCCGGAGTGCCGGTGCGCCTGGAGGACCGGAGCGGCGGGGCACTGCGGCAGGCGACCCGGATGGGCGCGGGAGTCCCGCTGTCGGACGGCGACGAACCGGCCGACCTGGTGCTGCTGGCCGTGCCGCCGGCCAGCGTCGCGCAGGTTCTCCTCCGGGCACAGCGCCGGGGACTCGGCAGGTTCTACACCGACGTCGCCAGCGCCAAGGCCGCCGTCATCGCCGCGGCGGCCGGCCAGGGCTGCGACTTCAGCACCTTCGTGCCCGGGCATCCCATGGCCGGCGCCGAGCACCGCGGCCCGTCACGGGCCCGCGGCGACCTCTTCGCGGGCCGCTCCTGGGCCCTGTGCCCGGCCCCCGGCACCGATCCGGACGCCGTGGCCACGGTGCGCCAGGCCGTCCGTCTCCTCGGCGCCGTGCCGTGCGAGCTGGACGCCCACGCGCACGACCGGGCCGCGGCGCTCGTCTCGCACGCGCCGCACGTCGTCTCCAGCGTCCTCGCGGCCCGGCTCAAGGAGGCCGACCCGCTCGCGTTACGCCTGGCCGGGCGCGGCCTGCGGGACGTCACCCGCGTCGCGGCCGGAGACGTCCCGCTGTGGACGGACATCCTCGTGCACAACGCCCTGCCGCTGGCCGAGGTCGTGGAGGGCCTCGCCGCCGATCTCCAACTGGTGGCGGAGGAACTGCGGGTGACCGCCGCGGACGGGCTCGGCGGTCGGCCGCCGGCGCTCGCGTCCCTGCTGCACGCGGGGAACGCCGGCCGGGCACGGCTGATGGGGCAGGACGCCGAACAGGCGGTTTCCGAGTAGCGCGGGCCGGCTGGGCCGGCAAGCCTCGACAGGTCGGGCCACGGTGGTGCCCCGAGCCTGACGGGAGCTGGCCGGTCCGGACGACGCCAGGTGCGGGTGGTTGCGGGCGTCGTCCCGGTGTGGACGAAGGGCGCCGCGGGCGGGTTGCCGGGTCGCGGCCGCTCGCCTCCGGTCGCCGGGCTACTCGGACGAGGTGCCGACCGGATCGGCGGCGGTGGCCAGCTCGGCGACCGCCAGATCCAGCGTTCGGACGATCCACTCCAGCAGCTCCAGACCGGCGGTCTGGGCCGCGCTCTGCCATTTCTCACTGCGCTCGGGCTCCAGACTCATCTCGATGAGCGGTGCTTCCACCGGTTTCCTCGGCTCGCGGGATTCCCGGATGCTCTTCCGCAGCACATTGCGGGTCCATCCGTTCTCCTCGGCCAGAAGGAGCCACTTGTCCTGTTCACCCTCGGGCAGCCCCGCCACCTCGGCGTGGTGCTGGAAGCTCAGCTTCTCCCGCCTCCGCGGCGGGGCGAACTTACGCGCCACCCAGGCGTAGTTACGGAGCGTCTGGTAATCCAGCGCCGTTTCGGCAATGGCCCGCTTGTAGCGGTGCGGGTAGTGCTCCTGGCCGTAGACGAGCCAGTCGCCCAGCCACCAGGTCGACGAATCCGAGATGATGAACATCTGCCGGCCGAGGCGACGCCAGTCCGCCAGCGTCATTCCCGAGGGAAGAATCAGTTCCGTTCGGCGGGTGATCGCCGCCGGTCTCTGTTTGGAGGCGACGTCCACCTCACGTCCGGGGTGTGCCCTTCGTAACGACATCTTTCGCTGCTCCTTCTGGATTCATAGACGAGATGCCTGTACGCACTTCTGCTGTCGTTCACCTTCCGGGGGTGGCTGGCCCGGCCACCGCTCCGCGTTCTCGCGGTCTCGGGGTTCAGCGATCTGGTGTCCTCGTGGTCAGGGCGTCGCCGTGGCGCGCCCGGGGAGGGCGGCCCGCCGGGTCGGCCTGGCCGACCCGGCGACCGCGGGAAAGCCGACGCGCAGGTCGAGCCCGCCGCCGGTGGCGGGCACCGCGCGCAGCGTCGCGCCGTGCGCGGTCACGATGGCCGCGACGATGGACAGGCCGAGCCCCAGGCCCTCCCGCGGGCCCCAGACCCGGGTGTCCAGCCGCTGGAACGGCTGGAACAGCAGGTCGACCTGGTCCGGACGCACCACCGGGCCCGTGTTCCTGACGGCCAGGAACGGACCGTCCTCGTCGGTGCCCGTCCGCAGCCACACCCGGCCGTCGGGCACGTTGTAGCGGACGGCGTTGTCCACCAGGTTGCTGATCAGCCGCTTCACCAGCGGCGCGTCACCCTCCGTCGGCGCGCCGCCGAGCTCGACGTCGAGGCTGACGCCCCTGCTCTCCGCCGCCTCCCGCGCGGCCGCCACCGGGCCGTGCGCGCATTCGGCCAGGTCCAGCGGCGCGCGGCTGTCCAGCCCGCGCTGGCTGCGGGCCAGCGTCAACAGCGTCTCGATCAGCCGCTCCTGGTCGTGGTTGCCGGCCAACACCCGGCGGCACGTCTCCCGCAGATCCTCGGCGGACGACCCCGGGTCGGCCAGCGCGACCTCCAGCAGGCTCCGCTCCAGGGTCAACGGCGTCCGCAGCTCGTGCGAGGCGTTCGCCACGAACCGGCGCTGCGCCTCGAACGCGTCGTCCAGGCGCCCCAGCAGCCCGTCGACGGTGTCGGCCAGCTCCTTCAGCTCGTCCCGCGGCCCGCGCAGCGCGATCCGGCGGTGCAGGTTCCGCTCCGAGATCTCCTTGGTGGTCTGCGTCATCACCCGCAGCGGGCGCAGCGCCCGGCGCGCCATCAGCCAGCCCAGGCCCACCGAGACCAGCGTCATCCCGGCCAGCGCCAGCACCGAGGCGACCAGCAGCCGGCGCAGGTCCTCGTCGCGTTGGTTCGCCACGTGGGACTCCACCTCGTCGTCCGCGATGTCGGGCTGCGGCGGCCCCACGTCACCGAACGGTCCGTTCACCTCAGGAACGCTGGGCTCCTCGACGGTGACCCAGCGCAGCGAATGGGCGACCAGCAGGTAGGTGACCGTCAACAGCACGGCCCCCGTCACCAGGAAGAGCGCGCCGTACAGCGCGGTCAGCCGCAGGGTGATGGTCCAGCGGGCACCGCGGGGCCGGTCGGCGCCCTCGGTCCCCGGTGCGGTCGTGCGTCGCAGCGGCATCCGTGGAACCGCCAGTGCTCTCACGCGCCGACGATCCGGTAACCGGCCTGCGGGACCGTCTCGATGAACTGGGGTTCGCCCAGCTTCCGGCGCAGTCGGCTCAGCGTCACCTTCACGGCGTTGGTGAACGGGTCGGCCTCCTCGTCCCAGGCTCGCTCCAGCAGCTCCTCCGCGGACACCACCCGGCCACCGGCCGCAAGTAACAGCTCCAGGACGGCGAACTCCTTGGGGCTGAGCGACAGCACCCGGCCGGCCCGCACCGCCACCCGTTTCGCCGGGTCCAGGTTGAGGTCCCCGTGGACCAGCACGGGCGGCACCGCCGGTTGGCTTCTACGGATCAACGCCCTGATGCGGGCCACCAGCTCGGCGAAGACGAACGGCTTCGGCAGGTAGTCGTCGGCCCCGCAGGTGAGGCCGTCCACCCGGTCCTCGATCGTCGCCGCGGCGGTCAGCATCAGCACCCTCGCCGGATGCTCCCGCGCCACCAGGGCACGGCACACGTCGTCCCCGTGCAGACCCGGGAGGTTGCGGTCGAGCACCACCACGTCGTATCTGCTGACCGACGTCCGTTCCAACGCGCTGGGGCCGTCACCGGCCAGGTCCACCGCCATACCCTCGCGGCGTAGGCCGACGGCGAGAGTCTCCGCCAGCTCACGGTGATCATCGACGACAAGTATTCGCATCGATCCCCCTCCGACACCCGGGTCAGTAAGTAGGCGCCAGGGTTCTCATGGTGCCTGCCGGCGGGTTTCAGCGAGATAACAGTCGCCGTTCCGTCGCGGTAACCAGGCGTCCGCTTTGCTGTCTGTCACGGCGGGTTGACCTCCGCTTCAGCGATATGACCGACACACAGGGAGTGACACAGCAATGTTACGTACCAGAGGACGACTGCGCCGAGGAGCATGGGGCGTCGGCCTGGCGGCGGGTGTCCTGACCGTGGCCGCCGGGTGGGGCACCGCCCAGGCCATCGGAGACACCTCCGACGGGACCTCCGACAGCACCGCCGAAACGGCCGCCGACACCTCCTCCGACTCCTCCGACACGGCCGACTCGCTCAGCGCCGAGGAGCGGGAGCGCCTGGCCGAGGAGTTCACCACCTGCATGCGGGACAACGGCGTGGCGGACTTCCCCGGCATCACCATCACGGAGGACGGCCAGGTCAGGCTCAGCCTGTCGGGTGACGGCGTCGACGTGTTCTCCGACGAGTACCGCGACGCGGCGGCGGCCTGCCAGGACCTGCTGCCCGCCGGCAGCTCGCTGCCCGGCGAACCCGAGGTCCCGTCGGTCACCCTGTCCGCGCCCGACGTCGGCATCGAGTGCACCGGCGACGGCTGCCCCGAGGTCCCGTCCCCGCGCGAGCCCTCGGCGCCGCAGCCGTAACCCCGGCGGCACCACGACCGTGGGTTCCGGTGACGCGGCACGCGCCGCCGGAACCCACAGGATCCGGTGCCCGAACGCGGCCTCAGCCGTCCGCCGGACGCCGCGCCGGCGCACCTTCCCCACACCCAGGAGACCTGATGACCAGCACGCCCCGGCAGTGCGCCGAATGCGGCACCGACTTCCCGTGGACCCGGCGGAATCCCAGCCGACGATTCTGCTCCCCGCAGTGTAAGACCCGCTGGTGGCGCACTCACGGTCGTCGGAGCCAGACGGGCATCGGGCTCCCTACCCGCCAGCACGCAACGCCCCCGCGCGCCGGCGACGCCGCCTCCCTGGCGCTCGCGCCGCTCGGCGTCGCGCACCACTGCCCGAACTGCCAGCAGCCCATCGAGGTCATCAACTTCTTCCTGCCGGTGGACGAATCGCCGGCCCCGCCCGCGGGGTGACCGGATCCCGGGTGAACCCCTTGCATCCGGGAAACGCCTCCCCGTCCCCCGGGTGACCCCCGCACCCGGGCGCGGGACGCCCCGCGGCCCGCGCCGCGCTCCCCGCCAGGCCCTCACGGGCCCGGCGCCGGGAGAACGGTGCGGCGCCGCGGGGCTCCTGTCGTGTTCCGGCAGCGTCGCGTCCCGGCACCCCCGGTTGGAGGTCCGGGCGACCCGGCGTCAGACCGTGGGCCGGATGTCCTGCCACGCGGACCGCACGTAATCCAGGCACGACTCGCGCCCGTCCTCGCCGAAGACCCGGTCCCAGCCCGCCGGCACGTTCATCGCCGCCGGCCACAGCGAGTGCTGACCCAGGGCGTTCACGACCACGACGAACCTGCCGTCCGGATCGTCGAAGGGATTGGTGCTCATGTGCGCGGTCCTCTCTGCTGGTTCTGCTGGTTCCCGTGGTTCTGCTGGTTCCCGTGGTTCCGCTGGTTTCCGTGGCTCCGGTGGCTTCGGTGGTTCCCTCGGGCTGTGCGGTTCCTGTGGCCGACGGCGTCCATCCAGTCCGCGTTGGCCGTCTCGACGCCCGGCATCTCAGGCCGTCACCCGACGCGTGAAGGTCCGGATCGCGAACCACGAGAAGAGCGCCGAACCGGCCACCAGCACCAGCATGAACACCCACACGGCCATGTGGTCCAGCTGCGGCGTCAGCGCCGTCCGCAGCCCCTCGTTCAGATAGACCATGGGATTCGCCAACACCGCGAACTGCAGCCACCGCACACCCGACAGCGAGTCCCACGTGAAGTAGACGCAGCCGAGCATCATCGCCGGGAACATCACCAGCGTGAACAGCACCTGCACCTGCCGCGGATTGATCACCGTGCCCAGGTACATGCCCAGCGAGGCGGCGAAGAGGGCACCCGACAGCATCACCACGATCAGCAGCGGCCAGTTGCTCACGCCGATGTCCGGCGCCTGACCACCGGCATGGACGAGCATCACCACCGGAATCACCAACAGACCGGCCACCAGCCCCTCAACGGCCGCCGTGATGATCTTCTGCACGCCGATGACCTGGACCGGAACCGGCGCCAGCGCCCGGTCCTCGATCCCTCCCGGCCCCGACAGCTCCATGACCAGCGGGAAGATGATCGCCGCCATGGACTGCATGATCATGGTCGACCCGATCAGACCCGGCACCATGACCGTCGAGAACGTCAGGCCACCCGACCCCGGCGCGCCACCCCCCACCCCCGAGCCGATCGACGGCAACACGTAGGCGAAGACGAAGACGAACAGCAGCGGCTGCAGCACGATCCGCACGCTGTTCATGACCAGCGAGCGCCGGAACACCCGCAGGTCCCGGGCGGTCATCGCGAGCACCGTCCGCACCACCGAGTGCCGGACCGCCGGAACCTGGTTCATGATCGAAACTGTGGTCATTCTCGGTACTCCCGTCCGGTCAGGGCCAGAAAAACGGTCTCCAGGCTGGGCCGCAGATGCGTGATGTCCGTGACGGTGGCGCCCGCCGAATGCGCCAGCGCCACCAGCCGGCCCAGCACCCCCTCGGGCTCGTGCGCGAACACCCGCACCTGCCCGGCCGCCGACTCGACGCGCGCGACGCCCGGCCGGCCCGCCAACTCCTCCACGGCCAGCGGCCCGCCCTCGTACGTCACCGTGACCACGCTCTCGGCCCCGGCCGAAGCCTGCAGGGACTTGACCGTGTCACACGCCAGCAGCGTGCCGTGATCGATCACCGCCACCCGGTCGCACAGCGACTCGGCCTCCTCCATGTGGTGGGTGGTAAGCAGGATCGTCTGCCCCTCGGCCTGCAGGCCGCGCAGCAGGTCCCACAGGTTGATCCGCGTCTGCGGATCCAGCGCCGCCGTCGGCTCGTCGAGGAACAGCACGTCAGGACGGTGCATCAACGCCCGCCCGATCACCACGCGCTTGCTCTGCCCCCCGGACAACTCGAACGGCCTGGCCCGGCGCCGCTCCCCGAGGCTGAAGAACTCCAGCAACTGACCCGCCCGATGGCGCGCCGCCCGGCGGCCCATCCCGAAGTACCGGCCGCGGAACTCCAGGTTCTCCTCGACGGTCAACTCCACGTCGAGCGTGTCCCGCTGCGCCACCATCCCGATGCGCCGCTTGACGCCCACCGGATCGGAGGCCACGTCGATCCCGCAGACCCGCGCCCGCCCGGCGGTGGGACGCACCAGCGTCGTCAGCATGCCGATGGTGGTCGACTTCCCCGCCCCGTTCGGGCCGAGTAGGCCGAAGAACTCACCTCGTTCGACCTGCAGGTCAACTCCCTGAACCGCCGGGATCTCCCCCGGTGGGCCGGTGTAGGTCTTGCGCAGGCCATCAGCGACGATGGCCGCGTCGTCCAGTGCGATGCTGCTCACGGGTTCTCCGTCTCCTTCGGGTGGTGGGTGAGGAATGCGTGGACGCGATCGATGCGGGCGGAAGGCTCCCCGGCGACGAGGAGCAGCACCTCCAGGAGGAGAGCGGCCAGCTGCTCACCGGTACGCCGCCCGACCGCGTCGAGGTCGAACCACAGGACACCGTCGATCCCCCCGGCCTCCCCGCCCGCCGACGTGCGCTCCTCCAGGCTCAGCGCCACCTCACACATGGCGCCCCCGCGAGCGCCCTGCGAGGGAAGGAGATGAGTCGGCCGCAGGCCCGGCAACTCCCAGGCCCGCCGCGGCAGGTTGTCGAGCCCGAGGATCACCTGGAACGGCGGATACCGCACCGGCCGCAGCAGCTCCGTCAGGAGGTCGAAGGGGATGTCCTGGTGCGTGTGGGCCGCGAGGTTGACGTCTTTGACGCGTCTGAGCAGCTCAAGGAAGCTCGGGTTTCCGCTCGCGTCCGTGCGCAGCACGAGCGTGTTCGCGAAGAGCCCGACGACATCGCCCAACACCGGATCCGACCGTCCCGCCGTCACCGTGCCGAGCACCACGTCCGTCGCGCTGCTGATCGCCGTCCCGCCGGGCGCCGGCCCGGTCACGGGCCCCAACGCGGACAGCGCGGCGACCAGACCGGCCTGCACCACCATGAACAGCGTGGCGTTCTCCCGCCGGGCCAGCTCCAGCAACCGCCGATGCACCTCGGCGTCCACCACCACCGGCACCGAGCCCCCGTGCTCCCGCGACCGGTCGGTGGGCAGCGGCGGGGGCGAGGGAAGGCCGGCCAGGTGCTTGGTCCAGTACGCCAGCTGCTCGGCCAGATGAGATTCGGGAGCCGGGTGTGGGCTGGTGGGCAGGTGGGCTCGTTGCCAGGTCGCGTAGTCGGCGTACTGGAGGGGGAGGGGAGCCCATTCCGGGGCGTTCCCGTCGAGCCGAGCCGTGTAGGCGGCGGCGAGTTCACGGGTGAGAGTGCCGAGCGACCAGCCGTCGGCGGCGATGTGGTGGACGACGAGAACGAGGACATGGTCCGTCGGGCTGATCCGATGCAGCGTTGCGCGCCAGGGAATCTCGTTCTCGATGTCGAAGCCCTGGCGGAGCGTGGCGGCGAGATCCGTGTTCAGGGTGGCCGTGGTGGTCGGCAGGACGCTTAGGCCTGGCAGAGCTTCGGGGTCGTCGGGGCTCAGGATGTGTTGGTAGGGGACGCCGTTGTTGTCGCGGTAGAGGGTGCGGAGTATTTCGTGGCGCCGGGCGACGTCGTGAAAGGCGGCTTGGAGGGCGCCGGTGTTGAGGGGGCCGTGGAGGCGGGTGGCGTGGGGGATGTTGTTGGCGGGGTTGGGGCCTTCGTGGTGGTGGAGGAACCACATGCGTTGCTGTCCGTGGGACAGCGGTGGGCGGTCCGGGCGTGGGGGTGTGGGGAGGAGAGCGGGTCGGGCGGCGGAGTCGGTCCAGGTGGTGTGGGTGGCGAGGGCGTGGATGGTGGGGTGTTGGAAGAGGTCTCGGATCGGGATGTGGGTGCCGGTGGCGGTGTGGATGCGGCTGATCAGCCGGGTCGCCTGGAGGGAGTCCCCGCCGAGGGCGAAGAAGCTGTCGTGGGTGCTGATGTTGGGTTGGTTGAGGACGTCGGTGTAGAGCTGGTGGAGTATTTCCTCGTGGGGGGAGCGGGGTTCTTGGTGGTAGCTGGTCTGGTTGCTGGTGGGTGGGGGGAGTTG
>NZ_JBDPLU010000009.1:0-322185 GCF_039871525.1 Streptomyces sp. B6B3
CACGTGTTACTCACCCGTTCGCCACTAATCCCCGACCGAAGCCGGATCATCGTTCGACTTGCATGTGTTAAGCACGCCGCCAGCGTTCGTCCTGAGCCAGGATCAAACTCTCCGTGAATGCTTCAAACCATCCACGCGAGCAAGAACATCCTCGCTGAATGCGCCAAACAAACCCCAGGAAACCCCAAGGCCCTGTCTGGCAGTCAAATCATCTGGCATTGACAACATGACACGCTGTTGAGTTCTCAAGGAACGGACGCCACTCGGACGTTTCCGTCGCGTTCTTCCTCCATATTAGCCAACTTTCCTTGCGGATCCTAATCCGCTCTTCCCGGGTCGCTTTTCGGCGCACCGAAGAAACCCCGAGAGGGAAAGTCGTGGCTGAGATGGTAGATCGCTTCCCCGGCACCGCTCCCCGCACTGTCCCGCGTCTAGCCGTGAGCTAGATCGTTTGACCGGCTTCATGGAGCATGCCGCTTGAAGCGACTCGACCAACGTTACGACCTTGTCCCCTCGTCGTCAAGTTCAGCGGTTTCCGCAGGTCGGGTGTGGCGCGGATGGGCCCGGTAGGGACTGACCGTGGGGTCGGCGTGGATCCAGAAGCGCCAGGGCGGGAGGGCGCCGTCACCGCGGATGCCGGTGCGCGGCCCGCTCCTGATCAGCTCCCCCGGCGGTGGCTCGCCGTGCAGAATGCCCAGCTCAGAACCGCCGCAGACGTCGGTGCCGTCCAGGCCGCGGTCCAGGGCGAGGGCCGTGGCCAGTCTCGCCGGCCCTCGCGCCAGATCCGCCTCGACCCGCGACGACGGTCGTCGGCTCCGCGCCAGCTCGACGCCCGAGAGGACCTCGCCGGCCCGCAGCAGCACACCGCGGGCCTCGTCCGGCGGGCCGCAGACCAGGTTCGCGCAGTGCCACATCCCGTAGGTGAAGTAGATGTACGCGTGTCCCGGCGGCCCGTACATCGTTGCGTTCCGCTTGGTGCGCCCGCGGTAGGCGTGCGAGCCGGGGTCCCGCTCACCGTCGTAGGCCTCGACCTCGGTGAGCCGTATCCGGATCTCCCCCTCGGCCCCGTGGCGCACCAGGGTCCGACCGAGCAGGTCGGGGGCCACGTCCAGGACCGGCCGGTCGAAGAAGTCCCGGGACAGCGGTCGGTCCGCTCGGGCGCCTCCACTCATCGTTCCCTCCTGGTCCCTCCCCGTTCCGCGCGCTCCGGCCGGCGGCCGACGCGAGCTCCGACCCTAACGCCCACGACGCGCGGACCCGGGTGGCGCTGGCTAGGCTGACCCGGGCCAGAGATCCGTTCCACGAGGAGGTTTCGACATGCCCGAGTCGCCGCGGCGCCCGCTCCCCCACGACTTTCACCCTCCGGTGGCGTCCTTCACCGTGGTCAGCGACGACGTGCGGGACGGGGAGACCCTGAGCGACGCCCAGGTACAGGCGGCCGGGAACACCTCGCCGCAGCTGAGTTGGAGCGGCTTCCCCGCGGAGACCCGCAGCTTCGCCGTCACCTGCTTCGACCCGGACGCCCCGACCGGGAGCGGCTTCTGGCACTGGGTGCTGTTCGACATCCCGGCCTCGGTCACCTCGCTGCCGACGGGCGCGGGCGGCGGCGACATGGCGGGGCTGCCGGCGGGTGCGGTGCACGCGCGCAACGACTACGGCAGCCGGGACTTCGGCGGCGCGGCGCCGCCGCCCGGTGACGGTCCGCACCGGTACGTGTTCACGGTGTACGCGGTGGACTCCGAGAAGCTGGGCGCGAACGCGGACTCCAGCCCGGCGGTGGTGGGCTTCATGCTGCGCTTCCACGCGATCGGCCGGGCGCAGCTGATCGGCGAGTACGAGAACCCGGCCGCGGGCTGACGGGCTCCCACCTCGCCCTTAATTGCGTTGTCCGTCACACCGGCCGCGGGCACAGTGGTGCCATCCCGCCACGGGGCGGGGGGACACGTGGGAGGTGGGCGGGATACGGCAGACCCTTGTGCTCAACGCGAGCTACGAGCCGCTGTCGACGGTGGCGCTGCGGCGCGCCGTCGTCCTGGTCCTCCAGCACAAGGCGGTCGTCGAGCACGCGCATCCGGGTCTGCGGGTGCGGGCGGCGACGCTCGACCTCCCGGTGCCCCAGGTGATCCGACTGCGGCGGTTCGTGAAGGTGCCGTTCCGACAACGGGCCCCGTGGTCGCGGCGCGGCGTGCTGGTGCGGGACGGGCACCGGTGCGCGTACTGCGGTCGCCGGGCGACCACGATCGACCACCTCGTGCCCCGGTCCCAGGGTGGCCGGGACACCTGGCTGAACACCGTGGCGGCCTGTGCGGAGGACAACCATCGCAAGGCGGACCGGACGCCGGCGCAGGCGGGGATGCGCCTGCTGACCCAGCCGTTCGAGCCGACCCCGGCGGACGCGCTGGTGCTGGCCCTCGGGCCGCGGGACGGGGACGCCGCGCTGCCCGAGTGGCTGCCGGTGCCTCAGGCCGCCGGCGTCTGATCGCTTGATCGCCGATTGTTCGGATCGGCCGATCGTCCGACGTTCCGCTGACAACGCCGCCCCGCCGGCCTCAGGGCCGTGGCGGGGCGGCGGGCTGTCGCCGGGGGTGGGGCGAGTCGCGGGGAGGGACGCGCTATTCGATGCGCGGCCGCTGCTGGTGGATGCCGCCCGGCTTGTCGAACCGGGGGGACGCGTCGCCGCCGTCGCCACCGCCCTCGCCGCCGCCGGAGCCCCCGTTCGCGAGCTTGCCGAGGTTGCCGCCGAGCCCCTTCAGGGCCTCGCCGATCTCGCTGGGCACGATCCACAGCTTGTTCGAGTCGCCCTCGGCGATCTTCGGCAGCATCTGGACGTACTGGTAGGAGAGCAGCTTCTGGTCGGCGTCGCCCGCATGGATCGCCTCGAAGACGGTGCGGATCGCCTGGGCCTCGCCCTCGGCGCGCAGCGCGGACGCCCTGGCGTCACCCTCGGCGCGCAGGATCTCGGCCTGCTTGGAGCCCTCGGCCTGGAGGATCTCCGACTGCCGGACGCCCTCGGCCTGGAGGATCGCGGCGCGCTTGTCACGGTCGGCGCGCATCTGCTTCTCCATCGAGTCCTGGATGGAGGTCGGCGGCTCGATCGCCTTGAGCTCCACGCGGTTGACGCGGATGCCCCATTTACCGGTGGCCTCGTCCAGGACGCCGCGCAGCGCGGCGTTGATCTCCTCGCGGGAGGTGAGGGTGCGCTCCAGGTCCATGCCGCCGATGATGTTCCGCAGCGTGGTGACCGTGAGCTGCTCGATGGCCTGGATGTAGTTGGACACCTCGTACGTCGCCGCGCGGGCGTCGGTCACCTGGTAGTAGATGACGGTGTCGATGTTGACGACGAGGTTGTCCTGGGTGATCACCGGCTGCGGCGGGAACGGCACGACCTGCTCGCGCAGGTCGATGCGGTTGCGGATGCGGTCGATGAACGGGACGACGATGTTGAGACCGGCGTTCAGGGTGCGGGTGTAGCGGCCGAAGCGCTCGACGATGGCGGCGCTGGCCTGCTGGATGACCTGGATCGTCTGGACCAGCGCGATGACCACCAGCACCACCAGGATCACCAGCACGATGATGATGGCGTCCATCGTGTATTCCCCCTGCGGCTAGCTGAGTTGGAACAGTTGTCGGTGGAGTGACCGGTCCATCACATCACGACAGCGGTGGCTCCGTCGATCTCGACGACGCTGACCTGACTGCCGGGTTCGAAGGTGTCGTCCTCGCTGAGGGCGCGGGCGGACCACGTCTCCCCGGCGAGCTTGATGCGTCCGCTGGAGCCGTCGACGCGCTCCAGCACCACGGCCGACCTCCCCATCAACGCGTCGACGCCGGAACGGGAGCCCAGGGGCTGTGGCCCGGATCTGGCACGACGTGCGACGGGCTGGACGGCGAGGATGAGGGCGGTGGACACGACGGCGAAGACGACCACCTGGATCACCAGGCTGTCGGTCATCCCGGCGGCGACCGCGCCGGCCACCGCGCCGGCGGCGAGCATGCCCAGCTCCGGCATGGCGGTCAGGACGAGCGCGATCGCGAATCCTCCGGCGGCTATCAGCCACCACACCCAGAAGTCCACGATGTCATGGTAGTTCGCCCGTCAGGCGCCGAACAGGGGTCCGCGACGCGTCGTCAGCTCAGCGGCAGGCCCTGGGCGGTCCACCGCTCGCCCTGCCGTTCGACGATCAGCGGCAGGCCGAAGCAGTGGGAGAGGTTGGTGGACGTGAGGGTGGTCTCCATCGGGCCTGCGCTGAGCACCTGGCCCTGCCGGATGAGCAGGGCGTGGGTGAAGCCCGGGGCGATCTCCTCGACGTGGTGGGTGACCATCACCATGGAGGGCGCGTACGGGTCCCGGGCCAGCCGGCCGAGGCGGCGCACCAGGTCCTCCCGGCCGCCGAGGTCGAGCCCGGCCGCGGGCTCGTCCAGGAGCAGCAGTTCGGGGTCGGTCATCATGGCGCGGGCGATCTGCGTCCGCTTCCGTTCGCCCTCGGAGAGGGTGCCGAATCTGCGGTCCAGATAGGCGGTCATGCCGAGCCGGTCGAGGAACGCGCGGGCGCGGCGCTCGTCGATCTCGTCGTACTGCTCCTGCCAGCCGGCGGTCATGCCGTAGGCGGCGGTGAGCACGGTCTGCAGGACGGTCTGCCGGCGGGGCAGCTTCTCGGCGAGCGCGCTGCTGGCCATGCCGATGCGTGGCCGGAGCTCGAACACGTCGACGCTGCCGAGCTTCTCGCCCAGGATCTGGGCGGTGCCCGAGGTCGGGTAGAGGTAGCTGGCCGCGACGTTCAGCAGCGTGGTCTTGCCGGCCCCGTTCGGTCCGAGGATCACCCAGCGCTCGCCCTCGGCGACCGACCAGGAGACGTGGTCAACCAGAGCCCTGCCGTCGCGGACCACGGATACGTCCACCAGCTCCAGTACATCGCTCATGCGCGCGGTCTCTCCCCTTGCGGTCGCCGACTTCCGTGCCTGGCACTGTCCCGGGTCGGGCCCAGGCGAGTCCCCGAGTCAAAACCTACGCCACGCCCCGGCCGTACCGGTCGCCAGGAGGCTCGTTGGGCTCTCTTCCCTAAGGTAGAGGTCATGTTGGATGAACCACGTGCGGGGCGGCTGGCCACCTGGGGGAATGCCCTCTTCGCCGGACTTGTCTCGCCGGACGACGCGGCGATGCGGACGGTGGGCCCCGATGCGGTTCACCGGGTCGCCGAGTTGCCGGGCGAGCCGGGCCCGGTGGGGCTGACGCTGGCGTTCGGCCGGCTGCGCGCCCTCGGGGTGGTCGGGCTGCGGGTGGCGCTGCCGGCTCCCGGGCATCCGCTGGGCCTGTGTGGGCCGCCGGAGTTCAACATGGCGGCGCTGGAGGCCGGCGAGGCGGTGCTGACGGCGGCGGGGTCCGAGCGGGCGCCGGCGCTGGGGTTGGTGCCCGAGGTCAACGAGGCGGGGCCGGCGGGCGACGTGTTGACCGAGGTGCTCTGGCGCTGTCTGCCGGTGCGGCAGGCGCCGCCGGCGGACGTGCCGTCGCTCGGCGAGGCGGAGCGGGAGTTGGCCGAGGTGCTGCGCGAGGCCACGGAGGCGCTGACGGCGCTCGACGTGGCGGGCGCGGGGCCGGTGGCACTGGCCCGGCTCGAGGCGTACCGGGCCAGGTCGGGGCCGCGCGAGCTGCTGGCGCCCGGCTATCCGCCGCGGGCGGTGCGGGTGCTGGAGCTGGCGCAGCGAGTGGGCGCGCTGGTGGCGATCGCCGAGGAGTCGACGGAGCACGGCGCGGCGGTGAGCGCGGCGCAGATCGCCGAGCGGGACCGGCTGTTGCGTCCGGTGGAGCGGGCGGCCAGGCGGGCCCGGGTGGCGGCGTACAACGCGTACGCGGAGGAGGCGGAGCGGCAGCGCGGCTGACCGCGACGCGGCCGGGCCACGCCGGGTGCCCCCGGAGCGTGGCTGCTCCGGGGGCCGGGACGACCGTGGGTGCGGTGGCGGCTCAGCCGGCGACGTCCGTCGTCCGGGCCCACGGTGGCGTCAACCCGATCAGTGGTTGACGCTGCTGTTGCCGAAGACGGGGTTCAGCACACCGATGACGTTCACCGAGTTGCCGGTGACGTTCACCGGGACGTGCACCGGAGCCTGGACCACGTTGCCGGAGCCGACGCCGGGCGAGTTGGTGGCGGCACCGTTGGCACCCGCGTCGGCCGAGGCGACGCCCGCTCCCGCGGCGACGATCCCGCCGGCCAGCAGGGTCACGGCGGCAGCCTTCTTCAGGTTCTTCACGAGGTTGACCTTCCTTGCACGTTTTGCGCGTTTTCGCGAGTTTTTGCGCGTTTCGGCTTTCTTATGGCCGCATGCGTTCGCGGCACGCCATGCAGAACGGTTCAACCCCGATCCGGTTGCGCCATTCGGGGGACATTCACCCGACGGTATGAATCTCTGATCAGAAGCTGCCGTTCGGCGGGTTCAGTCGGTGACCCCGTGGCGCACGGCCCACAGGGCCGCCTGGGTGCGGTCGGCGAGGTCCAGCTTCATCAGGATGTTCGACACGTGCGTCTTGACCGTCTTCTCCGACAGCACCAGGGCACGGGCGATCTCCCGGTTCGACCGCCCGCGGGCGATCAGCGCCAGCACCTCGCGCTCCCGGTCGGTGAGCGAGCCGCCCCGCCCGCCGCCCGACGCCTCCTCGGCGAGCAGCGCGCCCGCCACCTCCGGCTGCAGCAGCACGTGCCCGGCGTGCACCGAGCGGATCGCCCCGGCCAGGGCGTCCGGGTCGATGTCCTTGTGCACGTAGCCGGCCGCGCCGGCCCGCAGCGCGGGGACCACGGTGCGCCGCTCGGTGAAGCTGGTGACGATCAGCACCCGGGCCGGGAGGCCGAGATCGCCGAGCCGGCGCAGCGCCTCCACGCCGTCGGTGCCCGGCATCTTGACGTCCATCAGGATCACGTCGGGGCGCAGTTCCTCGGCGCGGGCCACGCCCTCGGCGCCGTCGGCCGCCTCCCCCACCACCTCGATGTCGTCCTGCACCTCCAGGAAGGTGCGCAGGCCGCGCCGCACCACCTGGTGGTCGTCCACGAGCAGCACGCGGATGGCGTCAGCCACCTGGCACCTCCACCTCGATCACGGTGCCCTTGCCGGGCGCCGACTCCACGGTCAGGTCGCCGCCGACGGAGGCGGCACGTTCGCGCATCGACACCAGGCCCAGGTGCCGGCCGGCGGCGCGGACCGCCGCCGGGTCGAAGCCGCCGCCGTCGTCGGCGACCCGCAGCACGGTGGCCAGGCCGCGCCGGAAGAGGCTGACGGCGACCCGGCGGGGCTCGGCGTGCCGTAGCGCGTTGTGCAGGGCCTCCTGGGCCACCCGCAGCAGCGCCTCCTCCTGGGCGGCGGGCAGCGCCCGCACGTCCTGGCAGTCCAGCGTGACCCGGGCCGGATGGGCCCGGTCCAGCACCTGGATCTGGGCCCGGAGGGTGGCGTGGAGGCCGTCCTCGTCCAGTGCCGCGGGCCGCAGCTCGACGACGGCGGCGCGCAGTTCGTCGGCGGCCTCGGCGGCCAGCGCGGTCACCTGGCGCAGCTCCTGCCGGGCCCGCAACGGATCGCGGTCGACCAGGGTCGCGGCGGCCTGGGCGGTGAGGCGCAGCGAGAAGAGCTTCTGCGCCACCGCGTCATGCAGCTCGTGGGCCAGCCGGGCCCGCTCCTCGGCGATGGTCAGCTCGCGGCTGCGCTCGTACAGCCGGGCGTTGGTCAGCGCGATGGCGGCGTGCGCGGCCAGCAGCCGCAGCAGTTCCTCGTCCTCGGCGGTGAAGGCGCAGACGCCGGGGCGCGGGCGGCTGCCCGGCGGGCAGCGCTTGTTCGCCAGGAAGAGCGCGCCGAGCACCTCGTCGCCGTCCACGATCGGCATGCCGAGGAAGTCGATGATCTCCGGATGGGCGCTGGGCCAGCCCTCGAAGCTGGTGTGCTCGCGCACGTCGGCCAGCCGCACCGGGACGCCGTCGTGCAGCATCGCGGCCAGCACGCCGTGCTGCCGCGGCAGCGGGCCGATGGCCTGCCACTGGCGGTCGCTGACGCCGTCCACGATGAACTGGGCGAAGCCGCCCTGGCCGTCCGGCACGCCGAGCGCGGCGTACCGGGCGGCGAGCAGCTCGCGGGCGGAGCCCACGATCGTCTGCAGCACGTCGCGCACCTCCAGGGTGCGGTTCATGGCGAGCAGGGCGGCGCTGACGGCGGCGAGGCCGGTTCCGGGGGCCATCAGGTCCCCCGTCCGGGCGGGGTGCCGCCAGGACGGCGCGAGGGCCGGAAGGAGGCGGGATGGGGCGTCACGCTCTGCACCGTAACGCGGCGGGCCCGCCGGCCGTATCGGGCCCTCGGCGGTGCGTCCTGCGGCAGGAGGCGTAGGACCAGCGACGGACCGCCCGCGCGGGGCTCTCTCCCCGCCGCGCCTCCGGGCACCCGGGGTGCCGGCCCGGACACCCCGGGGTGAGGGCGGTCGGCGGCGGTTGTGAGGCGGCGCACAGGACGGAGGTCCCGCTACGAGGGCGGATAGGAGGTGGGGCGGTCGGGTGGGGCGGTACGAGGGCGCGTCCGGGACGGTCCCGGGCCTCCCGACGGTTCACGATGCGGGGTAGTAGATGACCTCTTTGACCCGATTTTTCGGCCTCGTTAAGACTGGGCGCAATCCCGATCGAAGGCCGTCCGACGCGGCCGGAAGCTGAGGTTGAACTCCATGTCCCTTCGCACCGCCCTGCGCCCGAACCCGATCCGCACCCGCCGCCTGGCGACCGCCGGCGTCGTCGCCGCGTCCGCCGTGACCCTCGGCGTGACCGGGATGTCCGGCTCGGCCAGCGCCGCCGACACCGGCAGCTCCCAGGCCATCGCCCAGGAGATGATCGGCGACCCGGTCCAGTACCAGTGCTTCTCGAACATCGTGTCGAACGAGAGCGGCTGGGACTACACCGCGACCAACGCCGAGAGCGGCGCCTACGGCCTGGTGCAGGCGCTGCCCGCGGAGAAGATGGCGACCGCCGGCTCCGACTGGCAGACCAACCCGGCCACCCAGATCGAGTGGGGTCTCGGCTACATGAACGAGCGCTACGGCAGCCCGTGTGACGCGTGGGCGTTCTGGCAGGCCAACGGCTGGTACTGACCGGCCGCGCAGACAGCAGACCCGCCGGTGGCGGGCATCCGGATCCCCGGATGCCCGCCACCGGCACTGCTGTTCGCTGTTCCCGGCCGCCGTGGCGCCCGTCAGGCGCGCATGACCTCCGGCTCGTGACGGCGCAGGAAGCGCATCACCAGGAAGCCGCAGATCACGGCGATCACGCCGAGCATCGCGACGTCCAGCAGCCACATCCCGGCCTCGTGCTTCCACAGCGGATCGGGGTCGGCGTCCGCCTCGCCCGTCGCCGTCAGGGTGTTCAGGTCCGTGCTGGTGCCGACGCCGGCCAGCGCCCAGCGGGAGGGCATCAGCCAGGCGACCTGCTCCACGCCGAGGGTGCCGTGCACGGTGAACAGCGCGCCGGTGAAGACCAGCTGGATCACCGAGATCATCACCAGCAGCGGCATGGTCATCTCGGAGGTGCGCACCAGCGAGGAGATGACCAGGCCGATCATCATCGAGGTGCAGCCGAGCGCCATGATGACGATCGTCATCTCCAGATACGGGCTGCTCTCGAAGAGCACACCCTCGGCGGGCTCGTCCCGCGGCAGGAAGCCGATCATGCAGAGCAGGGCGCCCTGGATGACGGTGACGATGCCCAGCACGAACACCTTGGACATCAGGTAGGCGGAACGGGACAGTCCGACCGCCCGTTCTCGTTCGTAGATCGTCCGTTCCTTGATCAACTCACGGACCGCGTTGGCCGCGCCGCTGAAGCACATGCCGACGACGATGACCAGCAGGATGATGCTGGCGTCGTTGTTCCGCAGCGGGATGCGGGTGTCCGCAGGGCCGTAGCCCAGGCCGAAGTCGGACGGGATGATCGCGCTGACCAGGCCGAGGACGACCGGCAGCGCCACGGTGAGGCCGAGGAAGCCCTTGTCGGCGACGATGACCGCCGAATAGCGCTTCATCAGCGTCCACACCTGGGAGCCCCAGGTCTGCGCCTTGTGCTGCATCGCGGCCATGGCCATCGGCTGCACGTGCGCGGCCTGCGGCTGCACGGCGTCCAGGTCCGCGGCGTACATCTGGTAGTGCTGGGAGCCGCGCCAGCGGCCCATCCAGTCGAAGTCGCGGTAGTTCTCGAAGGCCGAGAAGACGTCGGCCCAGTTGTCGTAGCCGAAGAAGTTCAGGGCCTCCGCGGGCGGGCCGAAGTAGGCGACGCCGCCGCCGGGCGCCATCACCAGGACCCGGTCGCACAGGCTCAGCTCGGCCACCGAGTGGGTGACCACCAGCACGGTCCGGCCGTCGTCGGCCATGCCGCGCAGCAGCTGCATGACGTCGCGGTCCATGCCCGGGTCGAGGCCGGAGGTCGGCTCGTCCAGGAAGATCAGCGACGGCTTGGTCAGCAGCTCCAGGGCCACCGAGACGCGCTTGCGCTGACCGCCGGAGAGCGAGGAGATGCGCTTGGTGGCGTGCGGGCTGAGCTTGAGCTCGGCCAGCACCTCCTCCACCCGGTTGTTGCGCTCCGCCTCGCCGACGTCGCCGGGGAACCGGAGCTGGGCGGCCAGCCGCAGCGCCTGCCGGATGGGCAGCGCGGTGTGCAGAATGTCGTCCTGCGGCACCAGGCCGATGCGGTGCCGCAGCTCGGCGAAGTGGGTGTAGAGGTTCCGGTGGTCGTAGAGCACCTCGCCGTACGTGGCCGGGCGGTAGCCGGTCAGCGCGCGGAGCAGCGTGGACTTGCCGGATCCGGAGGGGCCGATGACGCCGATCAGCGACTTCTCGGGAACGCCGAAGGAGACGTCGTTGAGGATCGTGGTCTGGCCGTTGTTCACCTGGACGGTGAGGTGGCGGGCGGAGAAGGAGACCGCACCGGTGTCGATGTCCTCCTGGAGCTGGTTGCCCACCAGCCGGAAGGTCGAGTGGCCGATGCCGACGGTGTCGTTCTGGCCCAGGTAGCGGCGGCCGTTCTTGGGCAGCTGCTGGCCGTTGACGTAGGTGCCGTTGTGGCTGCCCAGGTCGTGGATCTCGAAGCGCCCGTCGGCGTGCGCGAGGAACTCCGCGTGCAGCCGGGAGACCTGCAGGTCGGAGACGACCAGCTCGTTCTCCAGGGCACGACCGATCCGGGTCACCTGGCCGACGGTGAGGTGGTGGAACGTGGTCGCCGGGGCCGCACCGCCGCCGCCACCACCCGCGGGCGCGCCGCCCTGGGGGAAGCCCGGGGGCGGACCCTGCGGCGGGGCCTGGCCCGCGCCCTGCGGCGCCATCTGGGGCGCGCCCTGCGGCGGGCCCTGCGGTGGGAAGCCCGGTCCCTGTTGGGGCATCGCCGGCGGCTGGTTGGCCATCGCGGCGGCGGGGGCCTGCTGCCGCGGCACGGGCGCCGAGGAGGAGAAGGTGAGCCGCGGGCCGTCGACGGCGTTGCCAAGGTGAACGACCGAGCCGGGGCCGAGCGGAAGCTGCTGGATGCGCTGGCCCTGGGCGTACGTCCCGTTGGTGCTGCCCTGGTCCTCGACGAGCCAGCTCTGGCCACCCCAGCGGATGGTGGCGTGCCGCCACGAGACTCTGGTGTCGTTGAGTACGAGGTCGCCCTGGGGATCTCGACCCGCGCTATAGGAGCGCGTTCGATCCAAAGTCCATGTCTGTCCGTTCAGTTCCAGTACGAGTTCCGGCACGCCATGCCCCACAAAACAAGTTGTCCCCCGAGAAGACCCCAGGCGGGGTCTAGGGATGGTTGAACATCGTTGGGAACTATTCCAGGCGTGGGCCGTTCGCGTGAACCCACCCCCCGGAAGTCACCGAGCTGGTGCACAGCGTCAGCTTCTTCGTGACGTTCGCTCCCCGCGCCGTTTCCCGCGGGGCGCGGCGGGTCGCGGCGGGTCGTGCCGTGTCCAGGAGCCGGACACCGCGGTCGGCGAACGCCGGGGGGCGACTACGGTGGGATCATCATGAGTGCGCCGCACAACCCGTCCGCCGGCGGCCCGCCCGCCGTGTCCGGCACGGACACCGCCACCCTGCTGGTGAAGATCTTCGGCAGGGACCAGCCAGGACTGACCGCGGGGCTCTTCGACGCCCTCGCCGCGTACGGCGTGGAGGTCATAGACATCGAGCAGGTGGTCACCCGTGGACGGATCACGCTGTGTGCCCTGGTGACCGCTCCGGCCCGCGGCCCGGCGGGTGGAGGGGACGCCGAGGGGCAGCTGCGGGCCACCGTGCACAGCTGGGCTGAATCGTTCCGCCTCCAGGCCGAGATCATCTCCGGAACCGGGGACAACCCGGCCCGCCGAGCCGGGCGCTCCCACGTCACGGTGCTGGGCAGCCCGCTCACGGCCGAGACCACGGCCGCCATCGCGGCTCGGATCGCCCGCTGCGAAGGCAACATCGACCGCATCAACCGGCTGGCGAAGTATCCGGTCACCGCCGTGGAGTTCGACGTGTCCGGGGTGGCCACCGAGCGGCTGCGCACCGAGCTGGCCACCGAGGCGGCGGCGCGCGAGGTGGACGTGGCCGTGGTCGCCTCCGGGCTGCACCGGCGGGCGCCGCGGCTGGTGGTGATGGACGTCGACTCCACGCTCATCCAGGACGAGGTCATCGAGCTCTTCGCCGGGCACGCGGGCTGCGAGGCCGAGGTCGCCAAGGTCACCGCCGCGGCGATGCGCGGCGAGTTGGACTTCGAGGAGTCGTTGCACGCCCGGGTCGCGCTGCTGGCCGGCCTCGACGCCTCGGTGATCGACGCGGTCCGCGAGCAGGTCAGGCTGACGCCCGGGGCGCGGACGTTGATCCGCACGCTGAAGCGGCTCGGCTGCCAGGTGGGCGTGGTGTCCGGCGGCTTCACCCAGGTCACCGACTCGCTGCGGGACTACCTGGGCCTGGACTTCGCCGCGGCCAACACCCTGGAGGTGGTCGACGGCCGGCTCACCGGCCGGGTCACGGGCGAGATCGTGGACCGGGCGGGCAAGGCCAGGTTGCTGCGCCGGTTCGCCGAGGAGGCGGGCGTGCCGCTGTCCCGTACGGTGGCGATCGGCGACGGGGCGAACGACCTGGACATGCTCAACGCGGCCGGGCTCGGGGTGGCCTTCAACGCCAAGCCGCTGGTGCGGCAGGCCGCGCACACGGCCGTCACGGTGCCGTTCCTCGACACCGTGCTGTACCTGCTGGGGATCACCAGGGAAGAGGTCGAGGCGGCGGACGCCCAGGCCCAGCGCTGAGCCGCGCCGGAGCCGGGGCCGGTCCGCCGCGGCTCATTCGTGCGGCGCCCAGTAGGCGACGAGTCGGCCGACCCCGAGTTCCACGGACGGCCAGCCGCCGGTCAGGCTGAGCACCGCCATGGCCGAGGTGGCGAAGCCGCCGCGGTTCATCCGCTCCCGCGCGTCGCCGTCCGCCTCGCGCGCCAGCCCGTCGGCCGCCGCGTGGATGCCGGGGTTGTGACCGACGAGCAGCACGTCCCTGACGGCGTCGTCCACCCCGTTGAGCACGGCGATCAACTCGCCCGCCGACGCCTCGTAGATCCGCTCGTCGTACACGGTCCGGGGCCGCTGCCGGAGCTCCGGGGCGGCCAGCTTCCAGGTCTCACGCGCCCGGGTCGCGGTCGAGCAGAGGGCCAGTTCTGGGGTGACTCCGGCGCCGGCCAGCCAGCGGCCGGCCAGGGGGGCGTCCTTCCTGCCGCGATCGGCGAGCGGACGGTCGTGGTCGGAGACGTCGGGCCAGTCGGCCTTGGCATGGCGAAGGAGAACGATCCTGCGGGGAACATCGACGCTCATGCGCCCCAGCTTCGCACGAAACGTGCTGGCGGTCGCCGGGGTTGACGATCTTCGCCGAACGTCAGTTCAGGGCAACAGCGCGCTGGTGAGGTGGGCGATCAGCTCGCCGGGCGCCGGCGGCTCGCCGAGGGTCTCGCGGTCGGCGCCGGTCCCCCCGAGCAGGAGTGCCAGCAGCGCCGAGAAGGCCACCACGGGGAGCAGCAGGGCCCACCAGCGGAGCCGCGTCCCGACGCCGGATCGGTGCGCGTGGGCGGTCATGGCGCTCGCCTCCATCCGTGTCATGAACGCTGGGAAGAACGCTACGGATTCGCGGCACGGCGGCCCATCCGGTGACCCACCCAGTGACCCCTGAACCTGGCCCCCTAGGGGATGGTGGGGCTAGCACCACCTCGGGGCGGGCGGGAGCCCGAACGGTAGGTCCGGACGGCGGGCTACAGGCGGCGGTTTCGGGTGGCGGTGCGTTACGGTGCGGCATGAGGGTCCTTCTGGTCGCCGGTGCAGATGTCGCAATCCACACCAGGCCAGAAGGCCCTCACCCATTTCGAGATCACACAACCGTGGCGTCCGTCACCAACCTCCGTGACGAGAACACCTAGGGCGAGGCGATCGTCGCGATGACCGCGATGACGACGCTGATCGCCATCATCGCGCCGAGGATCAGCAGCAGGGTCCGCTGGCCGCCTGTGGGGTTCGGGTCGAGCGCTGGCATGGGCACAGTCTCCCACCACGGCCGCGCCCGGCGGTGTCCGGGCGCCGCCCTCAGCCGCCGTCCTCGATCCGGCGGTCCCGGCCGGCGATCACCCCGGCCGCGATCTGCGCGAACATCAGCACCGTGAGGAACGCCAGCGGCAGCTCCCAGCCGCCGGTGGCCTCGTTCATCGTGCCCACCAGCAGGGGTCCCGGCACGCACAGCAGGTAGCCGGTGCTCTGGGTGAACGCGGAGAGCCGGGCCACCCCGTGGGCGGTGTGGGAGCGCAGGCCGATCATGGTCAGCGCGACCGGGAACGCGCAGTTCGATATGCCCAGGAAGAACGCCCATACCCAGGCGCCGCCGACCGGCGCCAGCCACAGTCCGGCATAGCCGATCAGCCCGCAGCCGCCCAGCACGACCGTCAGGGGACCCTGGTGCCGCATCCGGGCGGCGATCCGGGGCAGGACGAGGTTGAACGGCACGCCCACGCCCATGATCACCGCCAGCAGCACGCCCGAGGTGCCGGCCGAGACGCCGGCGTCGCGGAAGATCTGCGGGGCCCAGCCCATGGTGACGTAGGCGGCCGTGGCCTGGAGGCCGAAGAAGACCGCGAGCGCCCGGGCGGTGGCCGAGCGGGTGAGCCGGGGCAGCGCGGTCGCCTCACCCGGGACGGCCGCGCCACGGGCGCCGGTGGCCCCGGCCCGGCCCGCGGGCCCCGGGGCACCGGCCGCGCGGCGCCGTTGGCTGAGCAGCACCGCGATCCAGGGCGGCAGCGCGAGCACCGCCAGCGCCGCCCACACGCTGAGGCCCATCCGCCAGCCGCCGCCGAGGGCGTCGGTGGCCGGGATGGTGAGGCCGGCGGCGGCCGCGGTGCCCAGGGCGAAGCCCGTGGAGTACAGGCCGGTGACGGCGCCGACCCGGTCGGGGAAGAAGCGGGTGACGAGCACCGGCATCAACACGTTGCCGATGGCGATGCCGGCCAGGGCGAGCGCGCTCGCGGCGACGAAGAACCAGGTGCCGCCGGCGAGCGGGCGCAACGCGAGCCCGGCGACGACCGCCGTCAGGCCGAGCAGCATCACGGCCACGGGCCCGTGCCGGCGGGCCAGCCGGGGGGCGGAGAGGCCGACGAGGCCGAAACACAGCGCGGGCAGGGAGGTGAGCAGGCCGGCCACGACGCCGTTCATGTCGAGGTCCCGGCGCACCTCCGCCAGCACGGGCCCGAGGCCCGCGATGGCCGGACGCAGGTTGAGCGCGGCGAGCACCAGACCCGCCATCACCAGCCAGGCTGCCGGGGAGCCGGGAACCGACGGTGCGCGGGAACGCTCCGAAAGGGTACGGTCATCCTTCGTCAACGGCATGCCCAACATCATAGAATCATGGGATGTATCCGTGACCCGAAGGAGTGGCCACGGATCCGGAGAGCCCGGGAGAGATATGTCACTCACCGCGCCCCGCCGCTCGGCCCTCGCCGACCAGGTGATCAACCAGCTGCGCCAGCAGATCACCTCGGGCGCCTGGCCGGTCGGTTCGCGCATCCCCACCGAGCCGGAGCTGGTCGAGCGGCTCGGGGTGGCGAGAAACACCGTCCGGGAGGCGATCCGGGCCCTCGCGCACAACGGGCTGCTCGACATCCGGCAGGGCTCGGGCACGTACGTGGCGGCGACCAGCGAGCTGGCCGGCGTGATGCACCGCCGGTTCGCCGACGCGGATCCGGGCGACGTCGCGGAGCTGCGCAGCGCGCTGGAGGCCGCGGCGGCCCGGCTGGCCGCGCGCCGGCGCACCGAGCGCGACCTGCGGCAGCTGGAGGCGCTGCTGGGCCGGCGCGAGTCCGCGTGGGCGTCGGGACAGGTGGAGGCGTTCGTGGAGGCGGACGCGACGTTCCACATGGCGGTGGTGCAGGCCTCGCACAACGAGGTGCTGACGACCGTCTACGCGGACCTGGGCTCCGTGGTGCGCGCGCTGCTCAGGCACGACGTGGGCGAGGAGCTGCGTCCGGAGGACCATGTGGACCACGCCCGGCTGCTGGACGCGATCCGCGCGACGGACGAGGGGACGGCGGAGGAGGAGGCCGGCTCGTACGCCCTGCGCTGTCGCGCCGTCGCGGAGCGGGCGGCGAACGAGGCGCCGAGGTCCGACGAGGCGTAGCGGCCGGAGCCGCCACGCCTCGGGTGCCGCGGGTGGCGGCCCGCTGCCCGGAGGGGCCGGTCTGGCGGGTCAGGCCCCCATCATGTGGACGCCGCCGTCCACGTGCACGATCTCGCCCGTGGTCTTGGGGAACCAGTCGGACAGCAGGGCGACCACGCCGCGCGCCGCGGGCTCCGGATCGGCCAGGTCCCAGCCGATCGGCGCGCGGGTGTTCCACACGTCGGCGAGTTCCTCGAAGCCGGGGATCGACCGCGCGGCCATCGACTTGATCGGGCCGGCAGAGACCAGGTTGCAGCGGATGTCGCGGTCGCCGAGGTCGCGGGCGAGGTACCGGGTGGTGGCCTCCAACGCGGCCTTGGCCACGCCCATCCAGTCGTACTTTGGCCACGCCACCTGCGCGTCGAAGTCCATGCCGACCACCGAGCCGCCGCGCTGCTCCAGCAGCGGCAGCAGCGCCATGGTGAGGGACTTCAGCGAGTACGCGGACACCTCGACCGCCGTGGCGACGGACTCCCAGCCGGTGTTGAGGAAGTTGCCGCCGAGCGCGTCCTGCGGCGCGAAGGCGATGGAGTGCACCACGCCGTCCAGGCCGACGCCCTCGCCGAGCTGTTCGCCGACCCGGCCGGCCAGCGACGCGAGGTGCTCGGCGTTCTGCACGTCGAGTTCGAGTACCGGGGCCGGCTTCGGCAGCCGTTTGGCGATCCGCTCCACCAGGCTGAGGCGCCCGTACCCGGTGAGCACCACCTCGGCGCCCTCCTCCTGGGCCAGCCTGGCCGCGTGGAAGGCGATGGACGCGTCCGTGAGCACGCCCGTGACGAGGACGCGCTTGCCGGCGAGAAGTCCGCTCATGTCAGTGCCCCATGCCCAATCCGCCGTCAACCGGGATGACGGCTCCGGTGATGTACGCGGCGTCGTCCGAGGCGAGGAAGCGCACCGTGGCGGCGACCTCCTCGGGCTGGGCGTAGCGCCCCAACGGCACCTGGCCGACGATCTCGGTACGCCGCTCCTCGGTCAGTGCCCGTGTCATGTCGGAGTCCACGAAGCCGGGCGCGACCACGTTACAGGTGATGCCGCGGGAGCCCAGCTCGCGGGCGATCGAGCGGCCGAAACCGACGAGCGCGGCCTTGGACGCCGCGTAGTTGGCCTGGCCGGCCGAGCCCGACAGGCCGACCACCGAGGAGATCAGCACCACGCGGCCGGCGCGTGCCCGCAGCATGCCCTTGGTGGCCCGCTTGACCATCCGGAAGGTGCCGGTGAGGTTCGTGTCCAGGACGGCGGAGAAGTCCTCCTCCGACATGCGCAGCAGCAGTTGGTCGCGGGTGATGCCGGCGTTGGCCACCAGCACCTGGACCCTGCCCTGGGTGTCCTCGATCACCTTGTACGCCTGCTCCACCTGCTCACCGTCGGTGATGTCGCACCGCACCGGCAGGCAGCCGCGCTCGGTGAGCTCCGCGGGGGGCTCGCCGGAACGGTAGGTGAAGGCGACCTGGTCGCCGGCGTCGGCGAAACCGCGGGCAATGGCCAGGCCGATGCCTCGGTTGCCGCCCGTGACGAGTACCGACCGGCTCACGGGACCACCCCTTTCTGGTCATGCTGTCGTCGCTCGGCAGACACGCTAGTGCGCGGCGCCGGCGTTCCGGGGCTCGGTGGACGACAGGCGCATCGCCGCCGTCCTGTCGGGTTCCTACAGCCCACCGGCCCGCCATCGGCGATAACCCTTGGGCGCCGCCCGTCGGGGGAGGCATGATCGGACGGGGCGCCACCCACCGCCCCGGTCACCGCCGACGGCGACGGACAGGAGAGACCGTGCCAGACACCGCGTCCAGATCCCTAGACGACACATTTCTCGCGCTCCCGCTGCGGCAACTGGCCGACGCGGCGCTGGCCCGTGCGAGGGCGCTGGGCGCCGACCACGCCGACTTCCGTCTCGAACGCATCCGCGACGCCAACTGGGTGCTGCGCAACGCGCGTCCGGCAGGCATGCAGGACACCACCGACACCGGCTACGCGGTGCGGGTGGTGCACAGCGGCAGTTGGGGCTTCGCCGCCGGCGTGGAGATGACCATGGACGGCGCGGCGCGGGTGGCCGCGCAGGCGGTGGCGATGGCCAGGCTGTCGGCCAAGGTGATCGCGGCCGCCGGCTCCGACGAGCGGGTGGAGCTGGCGCCCGAGCCGTCCTACGGCGAGCAGACCTGGGTCTCCGCCTACGAGGTGAATCCCTTCGCCGTCGCGGACAGCGACAAGACCGAACTGCTGGCCGACTGGAGCGCGCGGCTGCTCGGGGCCGAGGGCGTCACGCACGTGGACGCGCGGCTGTGGGCGGTGCAGGAGAACAAGTTCTACGCCGACACCGCGGGCACGATGACCACCCAGCAGCGGGTCAGGATCCAGCCGGAGCTGACCGCGACCGCGGTGGACGCCGCGAGCGGCGCGTTCGACACCATGCGCACGCTGGCGCCGCCCGCCGGCCGCGGCTGGGAGTACCTGACCGGCACCGGCTGGGACTGGGACACCGAGCTGGACCAGCTGCCCACGCTGCTGGCCGAGAAGATGGCCGCGCCCTCGGTCGAGCCCGGCCGCTACGACCTGGTC
Organism: Streptomyces sp. B6B3; assembly: GCF_039871525.1. Classification (NCBI taxonomy): domain Bacteria; kingdom Bacillati; phylum Actinomycetota; class Actinomycetes; order Kitasatosporales; family Streptomycetaceae; genus Streptomyces; species Streptomyces sp. B6B3. The sequence continues at coordinate 19,241 of NZ_JBDPLU010000009.1, forward strand.
ATCGATCCGTCCAACCTCTTCCTCACCATCCACGAGTCGATCGGCCACGCCACCGAGCTGGACCGGGCGTTGGGCTACGAGGCGGCGTACGCCGGGACCTCGTTCGCCACCCTCGACAAGCTCGGGACGCTGCGCTACGGCTCCGAGGCGATGAACGTGACGGGCGACCGGACCGTGGAACACGGCCTGGCCACCATCGGCTACGACGACGAGGGCGTGCGGACGCAGTCCTGGGACCTGGTGAAGGAAGGCGTGCTCGTCGGCTACCAGATGGACCGTCGGATCGCCCGGCTGAAGGGCTTCGAGCGGTCCAACGGCTGCGCGTTCGCCGACTCCGCCGCGCACGTGCCGCTGCAGCGGATGGCCAACGTCTCGCTCCAGCCGGCGCCCGACGGGCCCGACACCGAGGAGCTGATCTCCGGCGTGCGGCGCGGCATCTACGTCGTCGGCGACGGCTCGTGGTCCATCGACATGCAGCGCTACAACTTCCAGTTCACCGGGCAGCGCTTCTTCAGGATCGAGAACGGCCGGCTCGCCGGCCAGCTCAGGGACGTCGCCTACCAGGCCACCACCACCGACTTCTGGGGCTCGATGGAGGCCGTGGGCGGTCCGCAGACGTACCTGCTCGGCGGCTCGTTCATGTGCGGCAAGGCCCAGCCCGGACAGACCGCGGCGGTCTCGCACGGCTGCCCGTCCGCGCTGTTCCGGGACATCACCATCCTCAACACCACCCAGGAGTCCGGCCGATGAGCGCCAGCCAGCCGAGCAGACCACACGAGATCGTCGAACGCGCGCTGGCCCTGTCCCAGGCGGACGGCATGGTGGTCATCGCCGACGAGGAGTCGACCGCGAACCTGCGGTGGGCGGCCAACGGGCTGACCACCAACGGCGTCACCCGCGGGCGGCGGCTGACCGTGATCGCCACCGTGGCCGGCGCGCAGGGCGTCTCCGCGGGCGTGGTGACCAGGTCGGCGGTCACCGACGACGAGTTGGAACCGCTGGTGCGGGCGGCGGAACAGGCGGCCAGGCAGTCGCCGTCGGCCGAGGACGCGCAGCCGCTGGCCCAGGACGCGCCCGCCTCCCCCGACTTCGCCGAACCGCCGGCGGAGACCTCCTCCGACGTCTTCGCCGCCTTCGCGCCGGCGCTCGGCGAGACGTTCGCCCGGGCCCGGGCCGAGCGGCGGGAGCTCTTCGGTTTCGCCAGCCACGAGATGGTCTCCAGCTACCTCGGCACCTCCACCGGGCTGCGGCTGCGGCACGACCAGCCGACCGGCAGCGTCGAGCTCAACGCCAAGTCGCCGGACCGGGAGCGGTCCGCGTTCGTGACCACGCCGACCGACGACTTCCGCGACGTGGACATCGCCGCGCTCGACGCCGAGCTGGCCACCCGGCTGCGCTGGGCGGAGCGCCGGATCGACCTGCCGCCCGGGAGGTACGAGACGCTGCTGCCGCCCACCTCGGTGGCGGACCTGATGATCTACCAGCACTGGATGAGCGACGCCCGGAACGCCCACGAGGGGCGGACGGTGTTCAGCCGGGCGGGCGGCGGCACCCGGGTCGGCGAGCGGCTCAGCGAGCTGCCGCTGACGCTCTACAGCGACCCCGCCGCGCCGGGTCTGGCGGCGGCCCCGTTCCTGCTGGCGCACAGCTCGACGGACATCTTCACGCCGGGCCTCTCGGTCTTCGACAACGGCCTGCCGCTGTCCCGGGCCGACTGGATCCGCGAGGGGGTGCTGCACCAGCTGCCGACCAACCGGTACTCCGCCGAGCTCACCGGGCTGCCGGTGGCGCCGCTGGTGGGCAACCTGCTGCTGGACGGGGGCGGCGAGCGTTCGCTGGACGAGCTGGTCGCGGACACCGAGCGCGGCCTGCTGATCTCCACCCTGTGGTACATCCGCGAGGTGGACCCGAAGACGCTGCTGCTCACCGGGCTCACCAGGGACGGCGTCTACCTGGTGGAGGGCGGCGAGGTGTCGGGCGTGGTGAACAACTTCCGGTTCAACGAGTCGCCGGTGGACGTGTTCGGCCGCGCCACCGAGGCCGGCCGCACGGAGCGCTGCCGGTCCCGCGAATGGGGCGAGTACTTCCCCCAGGTCGCGATGCCGGCGCTGCGCATCCCCGAGTTCAACATGAGCTCCGTCAGCCCCGGCGTCTGACCCCTCGGCGCCCGTCCCGCGGCCGGTCAGGCCGGCCGTAGGATGGGCGCCGACCGCTCTCCCCCTCCGACCTCCGGGACTGATCGTGACACGCCTCGGCGAATCCGTGCAGCGCGTTCGGGCGCTGCTGGCGCAGGACCTCTCGACGGACGACACCGTGCGGGAGCTGCTCACGGAGACGGGGGCGCGCCGCTCGTTCGAACTGACCGACCTGTCGGCCAAGGAGCAGGCGGAGCTGATCGCGGGCCGGGCGGTCGACGTGCTGCCGTCGGTCGCGGCGCTGGCCGAGCGGATCGAGGCGGCGCGCGCCGAGGGGCGCGGGCTGCGGGTCAAACTCGGCATCGACCCGACCGCCGTGGACGTGCACCTGGGACACGCGGTGCCGATCATCGCGCTCAGCCGCTTCCAGCGGATGGGGCACGACGTGACGCTGATCATCGGCGACATCACGGCGAAGATCGGCGACCCCTCGGGGCGCTCCAGCGAGCGGCCGCCGCTGACCGACGAGGACATCGCGCGGAACCTGGCGGGCTACCGCGACCAGGTCAGGCCGTTCTTCGACTTCGAGCGGGTGCGGTTCCGGCACAACAGCGAGTGGCTGTCCGGGGTGGCGCTGCCGCGGCTGATCGGCCTGCTGGCGCAGGTGCCGGCCTCCGCGCTGTTGCAGCGCGAGGACTTCCGCACCCGGCTGGAGGCCGGGCACGGGCTCAGCATGTCGGAGCTGATCTACCCGGTGGCCATGGCCATCGACTCGGCGGAGATCGACGCCGAGGTCGAGCTGGGCGGCGTGGACCAGCTGCTGAACATGCAGATGGGCCGGCGGGTGATGGAGATCTACGGGCTGCCGCCACAGCTCGTCGTCACGATGCCGCTGATCGAGGGCACCGACGGCACCGGCGCGAAGATGTCGAAGTCCCAGGGCAACTACATCGCGCTGGGGGCGACCGCCGACGACGTGTTCGGCAAGATCATGTCGGTGCCCGACCGGCTGATGGAGCCCTACCTGCGCGCCTGGACGGAGTGGACGGACGCCGAGATCGGCATGGTGGCCGAGCGGCTGGCGGACTCCTCGCTGCACCCGATGGACCTCAAGCGGGTGCTGGCCGGCGAGGCGGTCACCGCGCTGCACGGCGTGGACGCGGCGATGGCGGCGCGGGCCGGGTTCGCCGCGCAGTTCTCCCGCCGCAGCTTCGGCGAGGTGGCCACGCTGCCCGAGGTGGACCTCGCCGAGCACGGCGCCGAGGGGGTGGCCACCGTGCTGACCCGGGTGCTGGAGTTCACGCCGAGCGCCTCCGCGGCCCGCCGGCTGGCCAAGCAGAACGCGCTGCGGCTGGTGCTGGAGTCCGACGGGGGCGAGCAGCGGGCCGCCGTGCTGACCGAGCCGGACGCCCTGCGCCCGTTGGGCGAGATCGTGGCCGAGCAGCTGGCGGGGGCCAGCGGGACGACCGGGGTGTTCCTCAAGGCCGGCCGGAAGCTGGCCGTGCTCCGCGGTGCCCCGGTCCCCGCGGCCTGACCCGGCGCCCCGCTCCGGGACGGCCGAGTCCACCCTGACCTGCCCCTGAGGTCCGGCGTAGGGTGGGCAGGGAGGGATGGTGATGGGTGTGACACGGCGACGCACACAGGCGGATCCCGCCGTCTTCCGGATCACCAGCGCCCGGCAGAGCCTGGACGACGACGTGCGCGGGCGGCAGCGCCGCTACGTGATCTCGATGCTCGTCCGCACGGCCGCGGTGTTGCTCACCGTGCTCCTGTGGGACGTCAGTCGCCCACTGGCGGTGGTGGCGCTGGTGCTCGGCGCGGTGTTGCCGTATGTCGCCGTGGTGATCGCCAACGCCGGTCGGGAGAACGCGCCGAAGCTGCCCTCCACCTTCCTCACCAGCACGTCCGGGCATGAGCTGCCGCCCTCGGAGCGGAATTCCGAGGACGATGATCACAAGCGGAGCTGAGCCCTCCGCAGAGAAAGCTCAAGAAATCCTCAGATGATTTGAGCGCTTCCGGTGCCGCGGGCCCGGCGTTGCATGTCATACTTCAAGAGCGCTCCGTATCCCCCGTCGGAGCGACGGACCGACGCCGGGCGGCTCCCCCCGTGGCCGCCCGGCGTCGCCATGTTCATCACGTGAGGCACTTGAGGAAGTTGGATGGATTCGGTGTTCGATGAATCCACGGACGGCCCGGTCGTGTGCTCGGCGAAGGGGTGCCGCGCGGACGCCGTGTGGGTGCTCGTCTGGAACAATCCCAAGCTGCACACCCCGGAGCGGCGCAAGACCTGGGTGGCCTGCGCCGAGCACCGCGAGCATCTGAGCCAGTTCCTCGGCGTGCGCGGGTTCCTGAAGGACGTGGTGCCGCTGGAGGAGTGGCGGCGGTCAGCCGCCGATGGCTGACATCGGGCGGCTCGGCTGACGGAACTCCGGCTCGTCCAACCCGGACCCGGCCTTCTTGCCCCACGTCGCGGCCCGCCAGCGGGCGGCCAGCTCGGCGTCGGTGGCCCCGGCGCGCAACGCGCCGCGCAGATCGGACTCCTCCCGGGCGAACAGGCAGGTGCGCACCTGACCGTCGGCCGTCAGCCGGGTGCGGTCGCAGGCCCGGCAGAACGGGCGGGTCACGGAGGCGATGACACCGACCCGCGCCGGCCCGCCGTCGACCAGCCAGCGCTCCGCCGGAGCCGCGCCGCGCTCCCCGTCGTCCTCCGCGGTGAGGGTGAACCGGGTGCGCAGCGACGCGAGGATGTCCCCGGCGGTGACCATCCGGTCGCGCTGCCAGCCGTGCTGCGCGTCCAGCGGCATCTGCTCGATGAACCGCAGCTCGTACTCGTGCTCCAGGGCCCAGGCGAGCAAGTCGGGCGCCTCCGCCTCGTTCAGCCCGGGCAGCAGCACCGCGTTCACCTTGACGGGGGTCAGTCCGGCCTCCCGCGCGGCGGCCAGGCCGCGCAGCACGTCGCCGTGCCGGCGGCGCCGGGTGATCCGGTGGAACATCTCCGGATCGACGGTGTCCAGCGAGACGTTGACCCGGTCGAGGCCCGCCTCGCGCAGCTGGCCGGCGACCCGCTCCAGGCCGATGCCGTTCGTCGTCAGGGAGAGCTGGGGGCGCGGGCCGAGCTCGGCACAGCGCGCCACGATGCCGACGAGCCCGGGGCGCAACAGCGGCTCCCCGCCGGTGAACCGCACCTCGGTGACGCCCAGCTCGACCACCGCCACCCGCACCAGCCGGACCACCTCGTCGTCCGTGAGCAGCTCCGGCTTGGCCAGCCAGGCCAGCCCCTCCTCCGGCATGCAGTACGTGCAGCGCAGGTTGCAACGGTCGGTCAGCGAGACCCGCAGATCGGTGGCGGTCCGACCGTAGGTGTCGAGCAGCATGCGAGGACCTCCGGCCCGTGAGCCCGGTGCGAACGGCTGCCAAGCAGCGTACGCCACTGGTCTGACATGCCCCGCGCCCGCCGGGGCGGCGGCGCGGTGGCGGTTCGGTGGTGGCGGCGCGGGCCGCGGTGCGGCCGGCGGGAGGTCGGAGCTGGTCGGGCGTCAACTCCGGGGCGCTTGGCGGGCGCTGTCGGTGGCGACCCGTATCCTCAGGGACCATGCTTGAAGACCACCAGGCAGCCGCGACGCAGGCTCCCGCACAGCAGTCCGTCTCCGGCTCGTGGCCCTCCGGCTATCCCGCCGGGTATGCCGTGGTCGACGTCGAGACGACCGGACTCTCGCGTGACGACCGGATCGTCTCGGCCGCGGTCTACCAGTTGGACGCCAAGGGCGAGGTGGAGGACCACTGGTACACGGCGGTCAACCCGCAGCGCGACCCGGGACCCACCTGGATCCACGGGCTGACGGCCGACATGCTCGCCGACGCCCCGCTGTTCGCCGAGATCGCCGGGGACCTGTCGGACCGGCTGGCGGGCCGGGTCCTGGTGGCGCACAACGCCGAGTTCGACTGGGCCATGATCGCCCGGGAGTACGCGCGGACCCAGGGCGCGGCCCCGGTGGACCACCGGCTCTGCACCATCAAGTTGTCCAAGGCGCTGGCGTTGCCGCTGCGGAACCACAAGTTGGAGACCCTCGCGGCGTACTTCGGGGTGGCGCAGCGCCGGGCCCACCACGCGCTGGACGACGCCCGGGTGCTGGCCGAGGTGTTCCGGCCGAGCCTGCACCAGGCCGCTGGCGCCCGGTTGCCGCTGCCGCTGCTCGCCTGCCGGCCGCTGACCGTGTGGACCGAGCTGCCCGACCCGGACGAGGAGACGGACGGCGAGCTGGCGCGCCGCGACCGGCCCTGGCGCGCCGGGCGGCGCCCGGCGCGGCGGCGCGCGCCGTGCCCGTACCCCAATCCGGGTCGGTGGGAGCCGGGCGGGCGGCTGGTGCAGGGGATGCGCGTGGCGTTCTCCGGGGACACCTCGGTCGAGCGGGAGCTGCTGGAGGACCGGGCGGCGGCGGCCGGCCTGCAGGTGGCGCCCACGCTCTCCCGGCTGACGAGCCTGCTGGTCACCAACGATCCGGAGGCGGCGACGGCCAAGGTGATCAGGGCCAGGGCGTTCGGCACCCCGGTGGTGGACGAGGCGGCCTTCACCCGGCTGCTGGACGACGTGGCCCCGGCGCGGGAGGGATAGCTGACTTCGGGTACGGTCGGGGGCTGTGTACCGCTTTCTGCTGTCGCGGCAGTGGGTGATCCTCACGCTCGTCGCGCTGGGCCTGATCCCGACCATGGTGTGGCTGGGCTTCTGGCAGCTGCACCGGCACGAGCAGCGGGTCGAGCGCAACGACCTGATCGCCGGCAGCCTGGACAGCCCGCAGGTCGCCATGGCCGAGCTCACCGAGGTCGGCGGCGAACCGGACCCGGACGACCGGTACCGGCCGGTGACGGCCACCGGCGAGTACCGCGTCGCGGACCAGGTGCTGGCGCGGCAGCGGGCCAACGACGCGGGAGCCGTCGGGTACTACGTGCTCACCCCGCTGATCCAGGAGGACGGCACCGGGGTGCTCGTGAACCGCGGCTGGGTCCCGGCGGGCAACGACCCGACGCGGGCGCCGGCGGTCGCCGCGCCGCCCGCCGGCGAGGTCACGGTGACCGGCCGGCTGATGGTCGACGAGACCAGTGGCACCACCGGCATCCGGGACCGTTCGGGCCTGCCCGAGGGCATGGTGATGCTGATCAACGCCGAGCGGCTGGGCGCGGAGCTCGGCACGCCGATGCTGGGCGGGTACGTGGAGCTCACGGACACCGCACCGGCGGCGGCCGAGGACGGCGGAGGCGGCGGCAGCCGCCCGGAGCCGCTGCCCGAGCCGGACCACACCAGCATCGGCGCGCACTTCGCCTACGCCATCCAGTGGTGGCTCTTCGCCGCGGGCGTCCCCGTCGGCTGGGTCCTGCTGCTCCGCCGCGAGCTGCACGACCGGCGGACCCAACGTGAGCCCGGGACGGGCGGCACGAGCGGCGTCCGGAGCGCCGGAGACGCGGGAGACGGCGGCGCGGGTGGCGCCCGGGGCGCCGAGAGCGCCGCGCCGAGCCCCCGCGGCACCGCGGCGGGCGACCCGAACGGCTCGGCCCCCGAAGCCGCCCCCGGTCCCGCGGCCGCCCGGCTCTGACCCACGTCCTCCCGGACCCGCGCCCGACCCTGCCCCCGCCGGGATCGCCGTCACCCGTCACCCGTCACCCGTCACCCGTCACCCGTCACCCGTCGGGCAGACGTTCTCGTGGTCGCTGGACGATCCGGGCCCGGGCGGGCGGTTGGCCGGTGCGCCGGACCGATGTCGGCTCCGGCAGCGCGGGCCAGTAGTGGTCGGTGAACAGGCGGGCGACCAACGCGCCCCGGCTTGAGACGCCGGCCTTGGCGAAGATCGTCTTGAGGTGGTCGCGGACCGTGTGCGGCGAGATGAAAAGCGCCGTCGCGATCTCGGCGGTGGTCATCCCGCGTGCGGTGAGCTGGGTGATCTGGAGCTCCCTCGGGGTCAGGCCGTACGCCTCCGCGACCAGCACCGCCAGGTCGCCGGGGGTCGCCGGCTCGATGACCAGCGCCACCGGTCCCGGGCTGCCGCCCTGGCCGGTGAGGCATGAGGCGTGGCAGGTCAGCCAGCGGCCCTCGGTGGTGCGGATGCGCACGCGGGCGCCGCCGCGATCCCGGCCGGCGGCGACGGCGCGCGCCTGGAACGCCGTGCCGATCACCCAGATCGGCAGTCTCAGGCCCAGCGCGGTGGGAAACGAGGGCCCGTCCGGCAGCCGCGCGAGAAGGTGTCGCGCCTCGTCGTTGGCCGACATGGCCTGGCCGGACTCGTCGAAGAGGACCAGGCCGGGCGCCGGGGAGTCCGTGCCGCGCGCGGACGCGGGCGGCCGGGCCAACGCCCGCAGCCGCTCGGCCAGCGGACGGGACAGGTCGGCGAGCAGCGCGGTCTCCCGGGCGCGGAAGGCGTCGGTGACGCGGAACAGGCTCACCAGGCCCCAGGGGCGGTCCCCGATCCGGAACACGGCGCGCAGCTCGTCGTGCACGCCCTGGTCCCGCAGCAGGCGCCGGAACCGGCTGCTGCGGGCGGGCAGGTCACCGGTGGCCGCGCGCAACCCGGCCGCCGGCACGGCGGCCCGGGCCAGGTCGCGGAAGGGCAGGACGTTCTCCTCCAGCAGCTCGCTGTGCCAGTAGGCGGCGCAGTCCTCGCCCGAGCCCAGGTTCTCCACCAGCATCGGCGCGGTGATCAGGCCGGTTTCCGGGTCGGTGGCGGTCCACACGGCCGAGTGGAACGGCATCAGCCGCCGCAACCGGGCCGAGACGCGGCCGAACAGGTCCAGGGCGTCGCCGGCCTGTTCCGCGGCGGCGAGCACCGGTCGGCGTTGATCGGTCATGCGTGTCCCCCTCGACTGCTCGGCCCGGCCGTCGCCTGCCCGCTCCCCCCGTTCCCTCAGCCTGCCCTGCCGCCCACACCGCGCGGAACCCCTCGTTCGAGGGGGTCGTGCCCCGCCGATCTCCCGGAAGCGCGGGATGGGGTGCGCCGGCGGGGACGGGCAGGGTCGGTGGTACCGAAGACGGGGAGGCAGATCATGGACATCGCGATCGTCGGGGGAGGCGCGGCGGCCGTCGGCCTGTTGGACGCGCTCGCCGTCGCCGAGGGGAACGCCGGAGTGGCCGGGACCGGCACCATCACGGTCTTCGAGCCGTCGCCGCACCTGTGGCGGGGGCGACCCTACGGTCCGGACCTGGACGCGGTGCTGGTCAACACCCCGCCGGCGCTCATGTCCGTCCGGGGCGGTGACTTCGGCCATTTCGCGGCCTGGCTCGGGACCCGCGGCGCCGACCACCTCGACCCGCTCCTCGGCCAACCCCTGGTCCCCCGCGCGCGCTACGGCGACTACCTGGTCCACGCCGCGGAGAAGGCCGTCGGGGCGCTGGGCGAACGCGGCTGGCCGGTGCGCGTCGTGGCCGCGCGGGTGACGCACGCCGTCGTCCGCTCCGGCGGGCGCCTGGTCCTGCGCACGGACGACGGGCAGGAGCACGAGGCGGACCGCGTGGCGCTGTGCACGGGCGGGGGAAGGCTCCCGGACCCGTACCGGCTGTCCGGCGCGGCGGGCTACACGGCCGACCCCTACCCGCTCGCGGACACGCTCGACGGCATCGCCGCCGGCGACGACGTGGCGGTCGTCGGCAGCGGCCTGACCGCCGTCGACGTCGTCGTGGCACTGGCCGCGCGCCGGTATCCGGGACGGATCACGCTCCTCTCACGCGGCGGGGTGCTCCCGCACGTCTGGCAGCGTCCGGACGGCCGGCGCCCGAGGCACGTGACCGTCGAGCGGGTGGCAGGGCTGCACCGCGCTCGGGGGCGGCTCGGGCTCGACGACCTCGTGGGCCTGCTGCGCGAGGAACTGGCCGACGCGGGAGAGGACTTCGACGAACTCGCGGCCGAACTCCGGGACACCCGGACGGCCCACCCCGTCCGACGGCTCCGGCAGCAGCTCGCCGCGGTCGCCGACCCCCGGATCGGGCGCCGGGTGGTGCAGGAGACGGCACACACCGTCGGCCCGTACGCCTGGCGTCTGCTGCCCGAACCCGACCGCGCGTGGCTGCGGCGCCACCTTCGCACCGTCACGAGCGTCGCCTCGCCGATGGTCCCGGTGAACGCCTCCGTCCTGATGCGGCTCCTGGACTCGGGGCAGCTCACCGTCTCCGCGGGACTCGAAGCGATCGAGCCGGCGAACGGGCGGTTCCGGGTGCTCGACGCCGATGGCCAACGCACCGCGCACGTCGTCGTCAACGCCGTGAACCCGCCCGCGGCGGCGGTCCCGGACGCGGCCGGGCCCCTGGTCGGCGCGCTGACGGACGCCGGTCTGACCGCCCGCCACCCGTCCGGCGGGGTGGTCCCCGCCGACCCGCGCGTGCACGTGGTCGGCGATCTGGTCGGCGGCGGCTCGTTCATCACGTCGAGCATCGCGGGCGTCGCCGCGCAGGCGTCCCGCACCGCCGTGGCGCTCCGGACGCCCTGACCGTCAGCCGTCTCCGCGCCGGTCGAGACGCGCGGGGCCGGGAGAGGGTCAGCTGACGCGTTCCGCCGCGTGCTTGGCGGAGCTGATGCGAACCTCCGCGGGGAGGCTGGGCAGGCCCGTGGAGGCGCGGGCGTGTTCGAGCGCCTCGGCGCGCAACCGGCGGACCGCGTCGCCCGGGTGGGCCTGCGGCGCGAGCAGCAGGCCCACCCGGACCCGCGGCTGGTTGCGGCGGCCGACCAGCGTGACCCGGGCCCGTTCGACGCCGGGCTGTGTCTCCACCTCCGCGGTCACCACCTCCTCCATCGCCCGCCCGCGCAGCAGCGCGCCGCTGCCGTCGCCGCTGTCCACCAGCACCTCCGTGAGCCGCTTCCGCCGCAGCTGGGCCAGCAGCCACCACAGGGCGAGCAGCACCAGCACGGACAGGCCGCCGATCACCACCGGCCACCACCAGCCCTCGGCCCGCCACTGGACGCGGTCGGCCCGGGTCAGCAGCACGTCGTCGGGGCCGCGCCAGGACCACCAGGAGGGCGGCGTGAAGCCCCAACGGCGGGGCAGGTCGAGCGCGGCCAGCGTGGCCGCCAGGCCGAAGCCGAAGAGCGCGAGGCCGCACAGGCCCATCAGCACCCGGTTCACGATCCGCAGCATGCTCTCCCCCGCCCTCTCAGCGCCGCACCGGGCGGCTCACGTGCACGGACAGGGCGAGCTGCCGGGCGAGCCCGAGCTCCCCGATGCCATGGTCGAGCACCCGGTCCAGGTCCGCCCTGACCTCGTCCAGGTCCCGGAAGTGCGCCTCGGCCAGCACCCGCACCCGGCGTCGGCCGACCGCCACCCGGACCGTCCGCACCCCGGAGACCTCCATCGCCCGGTCGCGGAGCACCACGGCCGCGGCCCGGCGGTCGATACCGGCCCGCAGTTCCTCGCCCTCCAGCCGCATCGGCAGCAGGGCGCGCAGTCCCGGGGTCACCGCGAGCACGACCAGCGAGATCCCGAGCAGCATCGCGACGATCGCCCCGAACACCACCCAGCCGTCGTCGAGCGTGCGGGTGGCCAGGCCGTCGGCCAGGTCGCGCCGCCATTCGGCGGCCGGGCGGTCGGACCGCACCAGGACGACGTCGTAGAGCAGCAGGCCGCAGGCGCCCAGCAGCACCGCGCCGACCAGGGTGGCCGGGACCCGGCGGGGCGACCAGAAGCGCCCGGCGGGCCCCTCCTGCCGGCCCTCCGGCTCGTAGCGGGCCGCGGAGGCGGACTGGGCCATGGCGGGCCCGTGCTCCTCCGGCGGCGGGCCGGTCTCCGGCTCCGACTTCTCCAGCGTGGGTGCGGGCGGCCCACCGCCCGGCTCGTCGCTCACGCCGCGTTCACCTGACCCTCCCGGAACCGGGTCCGCGCCCGTCGAGGTGCGCGGAGTGCAGCCGCTCCACGTCCACGGTCACCTCGGCCGTGTCCATGTCCGCCAGCTCCTTGACCCGTCGGCTGATCTGTCGCCGCACCGCGCGGCACTGCGCGCCGATGTCGGAGGGGTAGCCGAGCTCCACGGCGACGCGGATGCTCGCCACCCCACCGGTGCCGTCGGCGCCCGGCGGGCGACGCAGCACTGCCGTGGCCTGCGGCCCGGCGCCGCGGCGCGGGCCCGCTCCGACCGCCGTCGCGGCGGCGACGGCCGTTTCCACCAGGGCCTCCCTGGCGGCCTGGATCGCGAGCTTCGCGATCACCCGTTCGGCGACGCGGGTCGAGCCCCGCTCCGCGGCGGGCACCACGGGCTGCACCGGTCACCGCCGCCGTTCGTCGTCGCGCTCCCTGGGACGGAAGAAGTCCCCGGGCTCCAGGTCTCCGTCGGCGAACCTGCCGACCAGGAAGCCGATGGCTCCCAACGCGGCCACCAACAGGAAGGCCGCGAAACCGCCGAAGTATCCGGCGAAGCCCAACGCCATGCCGGCGATCATGCCGGCCACCGCCATGCTCATGTCTGTCCGCTCCTAGGCTCGGCGAGGCTTCCGGTCACTGCAACGGCGGCCGTTCTTCGTCATCTTCCTCGCTCTCGGGCAGCTTGACATCACCCACGTTGATATTGACCTCCACGACCTCCAGGCCGGTCATCCGCTCCACCGCGGAGATCACGTTCTCCCTGACGGTCCGCGAGACGTCGGCGATGGACACCCCGTACTCGACGACGATCTCCACGTCGAGCGCGGTCTGCACCTCGCCGACCTCGGCCTTCACGCCGCGGGTCGCCGACTTGCTGCCGCCCGGCACCCGGTCCCTGACCGCGCCGAACGTGCGGGTCAGGCCGCTGCCCATGGCGTGGACGCCGACCACGTCGCGCGCCGCCATGCCCGCGATCTTCGCCACCACGCCGTCGGCGATGGTGGTCCGCCCGCGGGTCGCGGGGTCGCCCGTGCCCCGGCGGGTGCCCAGCGCCCTGGCCGGTACCGGGAACTCGGTCGTCGTCCCCGCGTCGGTGTCCGTGTCGGTCACTTCGCCCTCACTCCCTTCCGGCGACGGTCACCGCCCGCCGCTTCCTGTGCCACATTAAGCGTGTTCCCACGCCCGGGACCGGGCCGGTCGCCCCGATCGAGTGGCCGTGACGTGTAGGACATGCTGTACCCAGGTCTGGCCGGTTCGCACGAAGTGGGCGGGCGGCGAGGGGCAGGGCGGACGGAGGCGAGGCGGATGACCGCGGACGAGCGGCTGGTGGCGGCGGTCAGGGAACAGCTGGGTCTCGGCAGACTGGTGGCGCTCGGGGACCCCGAGGACGGCGCGTGGTTGGCGGAACGCGCCGCCGCGCGGGTGCTCCGGCGCGCGGTGGCCGAGGCGGTGGGCGACGTCCGGGTGGCCGGCCTTCGGCTGGCGCTGGCGGATCCGACGACCGCCGCCGCTCCCGTGGTCCCGCCCCCGCCCAGCGGGCTGCCGTCGGGACCGCTGCGGATCGCGGCCGAATGCGCGGTGGGGATGACCCGGCCGTTTCCCGAACACGCGGCCGCGGTGCGGGCGGCGCTGGTCCGGGCCGCCACCGAACGCGTCGGCCTCACGGTGTCGGCGGTGGACGTGCACGTGGTGGCGCTCCTCGACGAGACCGAGCCGGCCGAGCCGGTCCCGGGGGCGGCGCCCGCTGCGGTACGGCCGACCCGCGACAGGTCCGCCGACCCGGTGGCCGAGGCGGTGCTCGCGGTGCCCGGGGTGCTCGGGCTGTCCGACGCGCTGCCGGGCGCGTCGCGCCCCCGGGTCCTCGGCGGCCCGGGCGGCGATCCGGAGCCCGGCGGTGCCCCGGCACCGTCCCGGCGGCTGGTGCGGATGCAGCTGGTGCTGGACGCCGGGCGGCGCACGCTCGACGTGGTCCGCGACGCGCGGGCCGCCGCGGCCGAGGCCGCGGCGGCCACGTCCCCGGACCCGGTGGTCGTCTCCCTGCTGGTCACCGACCTGACCGACGAGCCGCCTCCGACCGGTCCCTGAACGCGGGAGGGCTCCCCCGCGCCGGGGCGCCGACCGGGCCGGGCGGGCTGGCGGCGCGCCCGCCGCCGGAACCCGCGGTCCCCTGTGCCCCGCGCCCTCTTGCACGCACGGAGTGACCAGTGCCCACCCGCTCCGTGGCGCCTGTGCGGCGGCGCGCTGCGCCCACCACGTGCCCCCGGGATGACCGAGCGCCAGCCCGCAGCTCGGCGGCAGCCTCTCGGTTGGGCGATCGCCGCCCCGGGGGGCGGCGCCGCCCGCATCGCGGGTGGGTCGGCCGCGACGCGCAGCGGTCCCGACGGCAGCCCGCCGGGCGGGGGCGGGACCACGGGCACCGCCTCGGCCGCCGCGCGCCGGAGCCCGCGCGCGGCGGCGTCCGCAGCCGGGCCGTCGGCCGGGCCCGCACGGCCGCGGTCCACGACCCACCGCCGCGGACCGCCCTGCGGGAAGCCGCGGCGCGGCGAGCGCTACTCCGCGAGGCCGGCGAGGTCGCGGAGGCGGCGGGATTGGGCGGCCCGTTCGGCGGCGCGTTGGGCGTCGTAGTCCTGGGTCGCGGCGGCGCGCAGCAGCGCCTTGGTCTCGATCACCGCGTCCCGCGGGGCCGCCAGCAGGGCCGCCGCCAGATCGTCCACGGTCGCGTCGAGGTCGGCGCGGGGCACGACCAGGTTGGCGAGGCCGAGCCGCTCCGCCTCGGCGGCGTGCACCGCGCGGCCGGTGGCGCAGATCTCCAGGGCCCGCGGGTAGCCGACCAGCGCCACCAGCGGGTGGGTGCCGCCGAGGTCGGGCACCAGGCCGAGCGAGGTCTCGCGCATCGCGAACTGCGCGTCGTCGGCGCAGACCCGCAGGTCACAGGCCAGGGCAAGCTGGAATCCGGCACCGATCGCGTGCCCCTGCACGGCGGCGATGGAGACCAGGTCGCCGCGCCGCCACCAGGTGAACGCCTCCTGGTAGCCGGCGATCGTCGCCAGGAGTTCGGCCTCGGGCAACCGGGCCAGTTCGGGGAGCCCGGGCTCGCCCTCGATCCCGCCGGGCTCGAACGCCCGCCGGTCGAGGCCGGCGGAGAAGGACGGACCTTCGCCGCGCAGCACGACGATCCGCACGTCACCGGGCAACAGCCGGCCGGTCTCGGCCAGCGCCCGCCACAGGGCGGGGGTCTGGGCGTTGCGCTTGTCGCCGCCCGTGAGCGTGACGGCGGCCACGGCGTCGCGCACGGTGACACGCACGCCGTCACGGTCGAGCAGGTTCATCGGCCCTCCGAAAAGTTACCCAACGGTATGGACAGACCGCAGGGTAACGGCTCGGGGGGCCCGCGCCGCGCTCAGGACGCCGTCGTGGCCTTCTTGCCGCGCGTGGCGCCGCCGCGCCCGCGGAGCGTCACGTCGGCCTCGCTGAGCATGCGGTGGACGAAGCCGTACGACCGGCCGGTCTCCTCGGCAAGGGAGCGGATGCTCTGCCCCGCCTCGTACTTCCGCTTCAGATCTGCCGCGAGCTTCTCGCGCGCGGGCCCGGTCACCCGGCTGCCCTTCTTCAGAGTCTCGGCCACCCGTGCCTCCTCGTGGGAAGTGCGCTCTGGACTCTCATGATCACCCCTATCCGGTTTCCTGGCCACCCATGCGCAAAGGTCCGTACGACAAGCGGACTTCTGTGCCGCACCGGCGCGGGGGCGCGCGGCGGGCCGGTACACGCCGTGGACGGGCGCGGCCGGGCGCCGCGAGACGCGAACGGGCAGGTCAGTCGCGGTGTGCGGCCCGCCGGGCGACCGGCGGGCCGCCCGGCGGCGGGCGGTGGACGCCGCCCAGCGGACACGCCGGGGTACCAGCCGCCTTCACACAGATGACGGAGCGGGGTTCGGCCGAATGATCCATCGCGGGTGATCACATCCGCCGGGCGACGAGCGGTGCCGCCGCTTCCGACGGGCCTCAGGCGAGCGCGACGAGGTCCGCGTAGTCCTGGCTCCAGAGGTCCTCGACGCCGTCGGGCAGCAGGATGATCCGCTCCGGCTGGAGCGCGTCCACGGCGCCCTCGTCGTGCGTCACGAGCACCACCGCCCCGGCGAAGCCGCGCAGCGCCCCCAGGATCTCCTCCCGGCTGGCGGGGTCGAGGTTGTTGGTCGGCTCGTCCAGCAGCAGCACGTTGGCCGAGGAGACCACCAGGGTGGCCAGGGCCAGCCGGGTCTTCTCGCCGCCGGACAGCACCCGGGCGGGCTTCTCCACGTCGTCGCCGGAGAACAGGAAGGAGCCCAGGGTCTTGCGCAGGTCCACCAGGTCCATGTCGGGCGAGGCCGAGCGCATGTTCTCCAGCACCGTGCGGTCCGGGTCGAGCGTCTCGTGCTCCTGGGCGTAGTACCCGAGCTTCAGGCCGTGGCCCGGGGTGACCTCGCCGGTGTCGGGCTTGTCGATCCCGGCCAGCAGCCGCAGCAGGGTCGTCTTGCCGGCGCCGTTGAGCCCGAGGATGACGACCCGGGAGCCCCGGTCGATGGCGAGCGAGACGTCGGTGAAGATCTCCAGCGAACCGTAGGACTTCGACAGGCCCTCGGCGGTGAGCGGGGTGCGACCGCACGGCGCGGGGTCGGGGAAGCGCAGCTTGGCGACCTTGTCGCGCTGCCGCTCGCCCTCCAGGCCGGCGAGCAGCCGTTCGGCGCGGCGGGCCATGTTCTGCGCGGCGACGGCCTTGGTGGCCTTGGCGCGCATCTTGTCGGCCTGGGCGTTCAGCGCGGCGGCCTTCTTCTCGGCGTTGGCCCGCTCCCGCTTGCGGCGGCGCTCGTCGGCCTCGCGCTGCACCTGGTACTGGCGCCAGCCCATGTTGTACTGGTCGATCTGCGCCCGGTTGGCGTCGAGGTAGAAGACCTTGTTCACGACGGTCTCGATGAGGGCCACGTCGTGGGAGATCACCACGAGACCGCCGCGGTACGTCCTGAGGAAGTCGCGCAGCCAGACGATGGAGTCGGCGTCGAGATGGTTCGTCGGCTCGTCGAGCAGCAGCACGTCGGCGTCGGAGAACAGGATGCGGGCCAGCTCGACGCGGCGCCGCTGGCCGCCGGAGAGCGTGTGCAGCGGCTGCTCCAGCACCCGGTCCGGCAGCCCCAGGCTGGCCGCGATGGTGGCCGCCTCGGCCTCGGCCGCGTAGCCGCCCTTGCTGAGGAACTCGGTCTCCAGCCGCTCGTAGCGCCGCATGGCGCGCTCCCGGGTGGCGGGCAGACCGCTGGCCATCCGCTCCTCGTCCTGCCGCATGCCCCGCAGCACGGTGTCCAGGCCGCGCGCGGACAGGATGCGGTCGCGGGCCAGCACCTCCAGATCGCCGGTGCGCGGGTCCTGGGGCAGGTAGCCGACCTCGCCGGTGCGGTTCACCTGGCCGCCGGCCGGCAGTCCCTCGCCGGCCAGACAGCGGGTGAGCGTGGTCTTTCCGGCGCCGTTGCGGCCGACCAGGCCGATCCGGTCGCCGCGGGAGATGCGGAGGTTGGTGGGCTCGAGGAGGATGCGGGCGCCGGCGCGCAACTCGATGCCGGTGGTGGTGATCACGGACGGACTCCAGGCAGCACAAGGGGGCGGACGTACGGGCGAGGGAGGGACTGCGCGCGGGTACGTCCGCTAATGCACGAGGAGCGATGTGTCCATGCGGCCATTCTAGCGGCGGGGCGCAAGCCGTTTTCCCGTCTCAGCTCCCACCGGTGTGCAGTTGGAAGGCCGCCCGCCTGATGCGGCGGGCGAGCGCCGGCTCCGGGTGGGCCGCGGCGAGCGCCAGCAGCACCTGGACGGTGCGCGGATGGCCGCAGGTGCGGATCTCGTCGACGAGCTCGTGGATGCTCGTCTGCCGGGCCGCGTCGAGGTGGTCGAGCAGCAGCCGCTCGGCGCCGTTCTCCTGGGCGGCCGAGGCGGTGTCCACCCACAGCCAGGTGGCCTCCTCGCGGGTCAGCACGCCGACCGTGGAGTCCGTGGCGTCCCGCGGGTCCCCACCCTCGTGGTCGGCCAGCCACAGCAGCGCGTACGGGCGCAGCATCGGCTCCTCGGCGACCGCGCGGACGGCGGCCTGGGCGGGGGCGCCGACGACCTTCAGGGCCTCGAAGGCCAGGCCGCGGATCAGCGCGTCCTCGCCCCGCGCGGCGTCCAGCAGCTCGGTGACGGCGGGTCCGGAGGGCCGGGCGGCGAGCCAGGCCCGGTACTCGGCCCGGGCCGGCCCTGGCGTCAGGGTGGCGCAGCCACGCAGCATGTCCACGGCGGACTGCTCGATGTTGCCGGCCGGACTCTGGGCGGCGATGCAGATGTGCTCCAGCTTGGTCCACATCGCCCAGCCGCCGAGCGCGGTCAGCCGGGCCCGCACCGGGCGCGCGCCGCGCGCGTGCAGGGTCAGCGCCCCCACGGAGGCCAGCGCGTCCAGGGCCCAGCCCAGCAGCCGGACCAGCTCGGCGTCGTCCGCGGGCGCCGGCGGGGCGGGCGCGGCGTCGGCGTCGGCGTCGGAAGCGGCGTCCCGTGCTATCTCCTCGGGTCCGGGTCTGGTCTCCTCGGCGGGCCGCTCCGCGCGCAGCTCGCCGATCCGCTGCCGCAGCAGGTCGACGAGGCCGGCGGCGGTCACCGGGCCGTCGGACAGCTGCATCACGGACAGCAGCTGCGGCACCGCGGCCACCACCTCGGCCACCGCGCCCGGTTCGGCGTCCGGCGGGGCGGGGCGGGCCAGCGACC
This sequence comes from Streptomyces sp. B6B3, assembly GCF_039871525.1. Classification (NCBI taxonomy): domain Bacteria; kingdom Bacillati; phylum Actinomycetota; class Actinomycetes; order Kitasatosporales; family Streptomycetaceae; genus Streptomyces; species Streptomyces sp. B6B3. Next base: position 37,962 of record NZ_JBDPLU010000009.1, read on the forward strand.
AGGCGTCGAAGAGGGCGACCCAGCCGCGCAGCGCGGCGGTGTCGTCCTCCTCCCAGGCGCGCAACCGCCATCCCGCCCGGACGGTGCCGCCGTCCGCGCTGTCCGCGCCGTACTCGACGAGACCGGCGAGGCGGGCGCGCCCCCAGTGGTCCCGCACCTGACTCGCGGTCAGACCGAGTTCGGCCGCCGCCTCCCGGCCCGCCGCCTCCGGCGAGGTGCCGGTGCGGTCCGCCCACCGGGCGAGCCGCACCGCCTCGGCGAGTTGGGCGCGCGCCTGCCGGGCGAGCCGGGGGCGGGGCACGGCGTCGTTGGGGGGCGCCGGGGTACGTCGGCCGGGGCCGGGGCGCCCGGATGCGGAGGCGTGGGGAGACGCCGCCTGGGGGACAAGTCGCAACCGGGGCTCACGCGGAGTTCGGGACGTCACGTGAGCAGTTTCACGCCTTCGGGTCCGAAAGCCCAAACTCCCCGCACAGAGCCACACATGACGGGGGTCGTCACATGAGCGGAGTGAGGAAACGTCCCAGCGCCTCCTCGTAGGCCCGCGGGTCGGCGTTCCACATGGCCGCGTGCTGCGCCCGCGGCACGGTGTGCAGCACGACGCTCTCGGCGTGTCGCGCGGCCAGCGCGTGGGAGGCGGCGTACGGGGCGATGGTGTCGTCGGGTCCGTGCACCAGCAGGACCGGCAGCGGCCTGCCGCGGGGCCCGGTGGGATGGTCGGGCGGGCCGTCGAGGGCGTGGTCGGAACGCGCGGCGGTGGCCCGGGGCCCGGCCGTGGGGTCCGCGTCCACATGGGCCGGCGGGCCGCCGTCGAGGCCGATCCTGGCCCGGGCCGCGCTCACGGCCAGCGGCACCAGCGGCCCGGGCACCCCGCGGTGCGCGGCCAACGCCCGCACGGTGGCGGCGGGGTCGAGCACCGGCGAGTCGAGCACGATGCCGCTGATCCGCCCGCGCAGCGGCGAGTGCGCGGCGGCGTACAGGGCCATCGTGCCGCCGGTGGACCAGCCGTAGAGCACCAGGCGCCGGGCGCCGTTCCTGACCGCGTACCGCAGCGCGGCGTCGGCGTCGGGCCATTCGGCGGCGCCGAGCATGCTGACGCCCGAGCGCGGACGCGGCGCGCCGGGGTCGCCCCGGTAGCCGGGCAACAGCACGGGAAAGGCGCGCCGGTGCAGGAACGGGACGAGGTTCAGCGGATGTTCGCGGGTGGCGCCGAGGCCGTGCAGCGCGATCACCCAGGTGTCGCGCTCGCCGGGCACGAACCAGGCGGGGAGCGAGCCGCCGTCGCCGGGGATCTCCACGTCGGCGTGCGGGATGCCGAGCGCGGTGCGCGGGTCGCCGCGGTGCAGCTGCGGGGTCAGCGCCACGGTGGCGCCGGCCAGCAACTCGCCGCGGTTCACCCGCTCCAGCCGGCGCACCACCGTGTCGGGGTCGCTCGCGACGTCCAGGACCGGGCCGACCACGGCGTGTCTGGTGCCCGAGGCGACGGCGAAGGTGCCGGGCAGCTGCGAGTCCAGCGAGCGGGTGAGCGTCACCCGCCCGGCGGCGACCCCGTGCACCGTCAGCCGGGGCCCGGCGAAGCCGGCCGGGCGAGGGGAACGGGAGGCGGCACCCAGCGCCGCGCCGCTGGCCCACCGGCCCGCGGCGAGCGTGACCGCCCCCGTGGCGAGCAACGTGGTGGCGGCCACGGCCGCCGTCGTGCGCCGACGCATACCTCCCAGCATGGGGGCAGCGCGGCGCGGCGGCCAGCGGAGCGGGTTGGCGAGAAGTGACCCATCGGCGACACCGACCGGAATGCCATATAGCATACTGATGGCAGCACATTGCACAGCGGCGATTTGTTAGGTGCACCTTAGTTAGGTGGCACTAAGTCAGCTTCGTTCAGCCAGAGATCGATCAGCAATCTGTCGAACTTGTCTCCCACCAGTCCGACATCCGCAAAGGAGCGACCATGCCCAGGGCAGACGACCCGGCTATCAACCGCCGCAGGCTGAGCACCGACCTGCGCCGGGCTCGGGACAAGAGCGGTCTGACCCAGCACCAGGCCGCGGAGGCCCTGGAGTGGTCCGTTTCCAAGATCATCAGAATCGAGAAGGGCACCGTCGGGCTCTCGGTGACCGACCTGCGGGCGATGCTCCAGGAGTACCGCGTGGAGGACCCCGAGCAGGTCGCCTCCCTCGAACAGGCGGCCAGGCACAGCAAGGGCCAGTCCTGGTGGGTGGACTACCGGGACGTCATCGGCCCGAAGTTCGCCCTCTACCTGGGCTACGAGGGCGCGGCGACGGTGATCCGCGCCTTCCACCCGATCTACTTCCCCGGCTTCCTCCAGACCACCGACTACACCATGGCCCTGATGGAGCCGGAGGGCAGCCCGGACCGCGCCCGGCGCACCGCAGAACTGCGAACGGCCCGCCAGGAGCGCCTGTTCGAGGAGCCGGACGGGCCCGAGACGTACTTCATCGTGGACGAGGCGGCCATCCACCGGCAGATCGGCGGGCCGCCCGTCATGCGCCAGCAGCTGCGCTACGTCAGAGGGCTGATGGCGAGGGACCGGGTCCGCGTGCGGGTGCTCCCGTTCACCGCCGGGGCGCATTTCAGCACCATCGGCTCCTTCGCGCTGCTGAGCTTCGCGGACGACGAGGACCTGGTCAACGTGGAGGCCATGACCGGCACCCTGGCCAGCCGGGACGACCGCGAGCTGATCGCCAACTACCAGGAGTGCTTCGAGTTCCTGGACCAGAAGGCGCTCAGCGACCAGGAGACGGCCGAGATGATCGACCGGGCCCTGGAGGCGCTCGGCACGAGTTGACGCCGGGCGGCGTCGCCGCCGGGGGAGGGAGTCAGGGGAGGTCCGATGTCGGTCTTCAGAAGGCGAGAGGCCCAGCCGGAGGACGTGCTGTCTCCGGCCTGCCCCGCCGACCCCTCCCCCGAGTCCCCCGAGTCCCCCGAATCCCGCGAGCCCGCGCCGGACGAGCAGGGGTCGTGGGAACGCGGGCTGACGGCCCACGACATCACCCGGCACGCCATGGTGAACGAGGCCGCCCTCGACCGGCTCATCCGGCTGGAGCGCAGCAGGAACCGGTGGAACATAGGGCGGTTCGTCGCCAAGATCGCCGCGCTGACCGCGGCCGTCGTGGTCGTGGTGCACGCCGCGCGGGGCATCGACGTGAACGTGCCGGCCGCGGTCTGGCCGGCCGTCAGCCTGGCCGGGGCCAGCGCGGTGACGGCGCTGGTCACGCTGGCGGGGGGCCGCCTTCTCGGGCGGCGGGGCGGCCGGGCGGGCGCCCCCGGAGACGGAACGGGCCAAGCACCCGGCGACGCGCCGTAGCGGGGTCGCGGACCCACCACAGGCCGGCGCCACCCGCCACGGTGACGGCCACGGCCAGCCAGACGAGCAACCGGGCCGCGGCACCGTCGACGAGCAGCGAGGCGCAGGCTCCGCCGACGGTGGCGCTCCCGCCGGACACCAGGCAGTAGCTCAGGAACGCGTCAGCGGCCGGCTTCCGCCGCTCGTCTCGGTCCCGCATGGCGCCTCCGATCGCGCCTCGCCGCACATGGTCAGGGAGCGGTCAGCCCTGTCGAACGGAGCGCCACCAGCGCGGCGCGCCACGAGGTCGCCGAGAATCGCAACTCCGGTCCCCGCCGCTTCTTCGAGTCGCGCACCAGCACGTCACCGCCGGTACGCGCGACCTCGCAGCACTCGCCGTCCGGGATGCTGAAGCTGCTCTTCCTCCAAGTCCGCGCGGACGGCTCCGAGACGGTCACGCTGCCCTCCTGACACCCGAGAGCCAGCGTCCCCGGCGCGTTGACTCGTCGCCCGGACCGTCTCACCCTAACGCCGCGGCCGTCGGACCGCACGGGGGATCAGGGAGCCGGCCATATCTGGGTCTTACCCCGCGCGATCCGTTCATGAGCCGTTCCCCCGCGGTCACTTCAGGACAACCGGGATCAGCCGACGATGCGGCCGGCCAGCACGATGCGGGTGGGGTGGGCCAGCACCCGCACGTCCTCGCGCGGGTCCTCGGGGTAGAGGACCAGGTCCGCGGGGGCGCCCTCGGTCAGTCCCGGACGGCCCAGCCAGTCCCGGGCCCGCCAGGTGGCCGCGGAGAGCGCCTCGACGGGCGGCAGGCCGGCCGCCACCAACTCGGCGACCTCGCCGGCGATCAGCCCGTGCGCCAGGCCGCCGCCGGCGTCGGTGCCGGCGAAGATCCGCACGCCCGCCTCGTACGCGGCCCGCACCGTGTCGTGCCGGCGCTCGTACAGGCGCCGCATGTGGTCCGCCCAGCGCGGGTAGCGCGCCTGCCCGGCGAAGGCCAGCGCGGGGAAGGTGGCGATGTTCACCAGGGTCGGCACGATGGCCACCCCGTGCTCCACGAACAGCGGGATGGTGTCCTCGGTCAGCCCGGTGGCGTGTTCGACGCAGTCGATTCCGGACTCGACCAGGTCTCGCAGCGAGTCCTCGGCGAAGCAGTGCGCGGTGACCCTGGCGCCCTCCTCGTGCGCGGCGGCGATCGCCGGGCCGAGGGCCTCGCGCGGCCAGCAGGGCGCCAGGTCCCCGCGCTCCCGGTCGATCCAGTCGCCGACCAGCTTGACCCAGCCGTCGGAGCGGCGGGCCTCGCGCCGGACGAACTCCGTCAGCCGCTCCGGCTCGATCTCGTGGGCGTACTCCCTGATGTAGCGCCGGGTGCGGGCGATGTGCCGCCCCGCCCTGATGAGACGGGGCAGGTCGTCCCGCCCGTCCATCCACCGGGTGTCGGCCGGCGAGCCGGCGTCGCGCAGCAGCAGCGCCCCGGCGTCCCGGTCGATGACCGCCTGCCGTTCCGCGGTCGCCTCGTCCACGGCGCCGTGCGCGTCCAGGCCGACGTGGCAGTGCGCGTCCACCAGCCCGGGCAGCGCCCAGCCGGAGACGGTGACCGAGCCCCGGGTGTCGGTCGGGCGACGCAGGCTGATCCGGCCGCCCACGACCCACACCTCGTCGAGCACGTCGGTCTCGGGGCACGGGCCGGTCAACACGCGGCCGCGGATGCGCAGCACTGGTCCGTCGGTCATCTCGGCAGCGTACGCATCCCCTGCTACTCTCCAGATTCGTTGGGGGTTTGAACGCACGGACGAACACTGCACGGCCTGTCGAACGCTTTCGACAGGCTTCCCGAGCCGCAGACCGAGGAGGCCGGCGTGGGCACCCCCACCGAAGACTTCCACGCCTTCTTCGAGCAGCATCATGCCGAACTGTCCCGACTCGCCCATCTTCTGTTGGGCAACGCCGACGGCGCGGACGGCGCCGACGATCTGGCGGCCGACGCCCTGGTCGCCATCTGGCACCGTTGGGACCGCGTGAGCGCCGCCAACCATCCCCTGGCCTACGCCCGTGGCGTGGTGGCCAATCTCGCCCGTTCGCGGATCCGCAGCAGAACCCGCGAGCGGCGCCGCGTGGCCCTGTTCTGGTCCAGACACGGGGAACACGCGGAAGGGCCCGACGTACCGGCGGTGCTGGACGTCCGGGCCGCCCTGAACCGGCTGCCGTACCGGAAACGCGCCTGTGTGGTGCTGCGGCACGCGTTCGATCTCTCGGAGCGGGAGACGGCACGCGCGCTCGGCATCTCGATAGGTACCGTGAAGAGCCAGACCTCACGCGGTATCGCCGAGCTGGAACGGCTGCTCACCCAGACTCCGGCCCGGCGGGACGAGCGGGGTACGCACGAGACCCTCCGGGTGCTACCCACCGCTCCCGCGGAACGGAGAACGTGAATGTCGGACCGCCCCGACGCCGCTGAGCTGCTGCGCGCGGCCGCCCGCGCGCACCGGCCCGACCGGGAGCGGATGCTGGCGCGCGTCGAGCGCGGCATCCGCGGCACCGGCGCGGCCGGCGGCGCGGGACGGTCCGCCCAGGCATCCCTCGGACGAGGGCTCGACCGGCTGCGGGGCAAGGCCCGGGTGGTCGGGGCCGCGGCGGCGCTCACGGTCACCGTCGGGGTGGCCTCGGCCGCCGTGGCGTGGACCGCCGACCAGCCGTCCGAGCCCACCGCGCGGCCGGCCGACCCCCCGGCCCAGACCGGCGCCGGGGGCGCCGGGGGCACGGGGGGTCCCGCTGCGCCGGACGCCGAGGTGCGGACCTCGGCGGAACTGGATCCGGGCAGCAATCCCTACTGGTCGCAGAGCAACGTCACGGTCCGGACCAGCGCGCCGTTGACGGCCTTCACGCTGGAGCTCCGCATCGCGGCGACCGGCGGCGTGGCGGCGACCGGCGCATGGCGCACGCTGCCGAGCGACGACTTCGAGCTGGACGTGGCCGCCGAGGGCGGGGCGCTGGTCTTCCGCTGGACGCTGCGCCAGGGCGCCGAGATCCCACCCGGCGAACACGTGTTCGCCGGCCAGTACGACCACGGCGAGGGCCGCCGCATCGGCGACGACTTCTACCGGGTGACCGGCAGAAGCGCCAGCGGGCCGGTGTCGGCGCGCGGCGACTTCGAATCCCGCTAACCCGATCGGACCACTCGAGGAGACTTGAGTGATCCAATGTGCGGCCCGTACCAGAAGTTTTCTCCGGCAATTCATCGGAGCGTTTGCGAGGCAATTGAGAGCAGAGGTATCGGTCCGCTTCTGCCCCGTTTCCCGTGCCTTAAACGCAGGCATTCTCGTGATGTTGAGCGTCACTGTACGGGGTCGCGAGCATCACAACTCCGTTACAAACATGTGACAAACCCTCCACGTGCGCCCGCTTTGTCCGGTAACTAACGGTCATACCAGCGGATTTCGCCGCCCCCTGCGCATCGCGCGCCTGCGCGCGATAACACACCCCTCTGGCCCTGTTAACCCCCTCCCCCGATGCGATCTCAACTTTCCCTCGGTAAATTTGATGTGCATGAAGCCCGCACCAGCAGACCATGCACCTGCCGATAGCGATTACCTGGAAATGCCCCCGGGAGTGGTGCTGGACAGTCCCCGCACGGAGGACGGAGCGGTTCTCTGGCGGATTGCCCGCGACTCCCGGGTACTGGATCTCAACTCGTCCTACAGCTACCTGTTGTGGTGCCGCGACTATGCCGCTACCTCCATCGTGGCCCGGGACGCCACCGACCCTCTGCAGGCCCCGGTCGGCTTCATCACCGGCTACACCCGCCCCGACGCGCCACGCACCCTGCTCATCTGGCAGGTGGCCGTCGACAGCTCCCGGCGCGGGCAGGGCCTGGCCGGCGCGATGCTGGACGCCCTGGCCCTGCGGGCCGGAGCGACGTGCGGGGTGGACGTCATAGAGACGACCATCACGCCCGGTAACAAGGCTTCGCACCGGCTGTTCACCTCCTTCGCGGAGCGGCACTCGGCCGCGGTGGCACGCGAGGTGCTCTTCGACGCGGGCGCCTTCCCGGAAGCGGGCCACGAGCCCGAGGTGCTGTACCGCATCGGGCCACTCACGGCCGACCGGCCGTGACCCCGGCCCCCACCCCGGTTCCCCTGAACCCATCGGACCCCGGACCCCGCGGAACTCACACCCTGGAGAACGCCGTGACCATCACCCAGCCCGACCTGAGCGTCTTCGAGGCCGTGGAGTCGGAGGTGCGCAGCTACTGCCGTGGCTGGCCCACGCTCTTCGACCGCGCGCAGGGCAGCTACCTGTACGACGAGGACGGCCACACCTACCTGGACTTCTTCGCCGGAGCCGGCTCCCTGAACTACGGCCACAACAACCCCGTGCTGAAGCGAGCCCTGATCGACTACCTGGAGCGGGACGGGATCACGCACGGCCTGGACATGTCCACCACCGCGAAGCGCGCCTTCCTGGAGACCTTCAGGGACGTGGTGCTGCGCCCGCGGGCGATGGACCACAAGGTCATGTTCCCGGGCCCCACCGGCACCAACGCCGTCGAGGCGGCGCTGAAGCTGGCCCGCAAGGTCAAGGGCAGGGAGGCGATCGTCTCCTTCACCAACGCCTTCCACGGCATGTCGCTGGGCGCGCTGGCGGTCACCGGCAACTCGTTCAAACGGGCCGGCGCCGGGATCCCGCTGGTGCACGGCACGCCGATGCCGTTCGACGACTACCTCGACGGGCAGACGCCCGACTTCATCTGGCTGGAGCGGCTGCTGGAGGACTCGGGGTCCGGCCTCAACACGCCGGCCGCCGTCATCGTCGAGACGGTGCAGGGCGAGGGCGGCGTCAACGTCGCCCGCGCGGAGTGGCTGCGGGGTCTGGCCGACCTGTGCCGGCGTCACGACATGCTGCTGATCGTCGACGACATCCAGATGGGTTGCGGGCGCACCGGGCCGTTCTTCTCCTTCGAGGAGGCCGGCATCGTGCCCGACATCATCACCGTCTCGAAGTCCATCAGCGGCTACGGCCTGCCCATGTCGCTCACCCTCTTCCGGCCCGAGCTGGACATCTGGGAGCCCGGCGAGCACAACGGCACCTTCCGCGGCAACAACCCCGCGTTCGTCACCGCGGCCGCCACGCTCAACACCTACTGGACCGACGACCAGATGGAGAAGCAGACCCTCAGCCGCGGCGAGCAGATCGAGGTCACCCTGCGCGCGCTGGTCGCCGAGCACGCCCGCGCCGGCGCCAGCTACCGGGGTCGTGGCCTGGTCTGGGGCCTGGAGTTCACCGACCGGGACCGGGCCACCGCGGTCTGCCGGCGGGCCTTCGAACTGGGGCTGCTGCTGGAGACCTCGGGACCGGAGAGCGAGGTCGTCAAGCTCCTGCCGGCGCTGACCATCACGCCCGAGGAACTGGACGAGGGCCTGCGCATCCTGGCCCGCTCGGTGCGGGAGACCGACTGAGCCCCGCGAGGGCGGGCACCCGTCAAGAGAAGATCGAAGGGAAGAAGAAACTGTGATCGTCCGATCGATCAGCGAGATCGAGGGCAGCGACCGGGACGTCCGGTCCGCCTCGGGAACCTGGCGCAGCAAGCGCATCATCCTCGCCAAGGAGGGCGTCGGCTTCTCGCTGCACGAGACCGTGCTCTACGCGGGCACGGAGACCTCGATGTGGTACGCGAACCACATCGAGGCCGTGTACTGCGTGGAGGGCGAGGCCGAGCTCACGAACGACGAGACCGGCGAGAAGCACATGATCCGCCCGGGCACGATGTACCTGCTGGACGGCCACGAGAAGCACACGCTGCGTCCCGTCACCGACTTCCGGGCCATGTGCGTCTTCAACCCGCCGATCACCGGCCGCGAGGACCACGACGAGAACGGCGTCTACCCGCTGCTCACCGAGGCGTCGTAGGAAGAAGGAAGGAGCGCTCATGACCACCGCACCCGAACGAACCGCCGACCTGTACCCCACTCGTGGCGCCACCGAGGCGATCACGCCGCGCCAGGACCCGGTGGTCTGGTCGGAGCCCGGCGCCCCGGGACCGCTCGACACCGGGCAGCTGGCCGGCTTCGAGCGGGACGGGTTCGTCGCACTCGACCAGCTGATCACGCCCGAGGAGGTCGGGGTCTACAAGGCGGAGCTCGACCGGATGGTCAGCGACCCCGCGATCCGCGCGGACGAGCGTTCGATCATCGAGCCGAGCTCCCAGGAGATCCGCTCGGTGTTCGAGGTGCACCGGCTCAGCACGGTCTTCGCCGGTCTGGTGCGCGACCCCCGGGTGGCCGACCTGGCCAGGCAGCTGCTGGGCTCGGACGTGTACGTCCACCAGAGCCGGATCAACGTGAAGCCGGGCTTCGGCGCGAGTGGGTTCTACTGGCACTCGGACTTCGAGACGTGGCACGCCGAGGACGGGCTGCCGCGGATGCGGGCCGTCTCGGTGTCGATCGCGCTCACCGAGAACTACGACACCAACGGTGGCCTGATGATCATGCCGGGCTCGCACAAGACGTTCCTCGGCTGTGCCGGTGAGACGCCGAAGGACAACTACAAGAAGTCGCTGCAGATGCAGGACGCCGGCACGCCGTCCGACGAGGCGCTGACCTCCCTGGCCGGCGAGTACGGCATCCGGCTGTTCACCGGCAGGGCCGGCTCGGCGACGTGGTTCGACTGCAACTGCATGCACGGTTCGGGCGACAACATCACGCCCTACCCGCGCAGCAACGTGTTCATCGTCTTCAACAGCGTGGAGAACACGGCGGTCGAGCCGTTCGCGGCGCCCATCCCCCGCCCGGACTTCATCGGGGCGCGGGACTTCACCCCGGTGAGGTGACGGGAGCGGACCGCATCGCCGGGCCAGTTCATGCCGGGGAGGGCGCGGTCGTCGTAGTCGAACCAGGCCTGGTTCTCCCAGCCGTTGCCGGAGGACGGGTCGGTCTCGTCCCAGCCGTTGCCGGGGGTGGCCGTCCAGGCCGGCTCCCAGTAGAAGACGCCGAGCCCGCGCCCGTTCGGCACGGCGGCGACCACGGAGCAGATGTCCTCCAGCCAGGCGACCTGGCCGTCGGTCGTGGCCGGATAGCCGGACACCAGCTGGGACTGCTGGCCGATGATGTCGGCGTGGCCGTCGTCGCTGCCCAGCCGGAACGGGTAGGCGGTCTCGGCGACGAACACGTCCTTGCCGTACCGGTTGGCCATGTCGTTGAGGTTCGACTGCAGCTCGCCGAGCGTGCCGTGCCAGTAGCCGTAGAACGACGCCCCGATGACGTCGAAGGGCACACCCTGGTTCACCGCGTTGTCGAACCACCAGCGGAAGAGCGAGTTGTCGCCGCCCTCGGCCAGGTGCAGGGCGATCCGGGTGCCCGGCGACGCGTCGCGCGCCGCCTCGGCGCCGGCGGTGAGCAGCCCGCCGAGCGCCGACCAGTTGTCGGTCGAGCCGTTCGGCCACACCGTGCCGCCGTTGATCTCGTTGCCGATCTGCGCCATCGCGGCCGGGGTGCCCTGGTCGGCCAGCCCGCCCAGGATGTCGGCGGTGTGGTCGGCGAGCGCCTGTTCCAGGGCGCCGCCGCTGAGGCCCTCCCAGGCGGACGGCTTGTACTGCTTGCCGGGGTCGGCCCAGGTGTCGGAGTAGTGGAAGTCCACCAGCAGGCTCATGCCCTGGCCGGCGACGCGCCGGGCCATGGCGAGGATCTGCTCCCGACCGTGGTAACCGTCGGCCGAGTCGACCCAGACCTTGAGCCGGACCCAGTTGGAGCCGGCCTGGCGCAGGATGGTGACGGGGTCGCCCACCGTGCCGTCGGCGTAGCGGAAGACCGCGCCGAGGTCCTCGGCCTTGGGGACGGAGGAGAGGTCCACCCCGCGGATGGACAACGCCGCCGCCTGGGCGGTGCCGGTGGGCAGGGCGGCGAACGCGGCCGGCGTGGCCAACGCCGCCGTGCCCAGCCGGAGGATGTCGCGTCGGTGCATCATGGGTCGTCCTTCCATGAGGGACAAATGACGTGCGCGTGTTGCGGTGTGGGGATCCCCCCGGCCGGAGGCCGGGGTGGGGGTGGGAGCGCGCGGACGCGGCGGTTCAGTCGTCCAGGCGCACCACCCGGACGGCACCGGCCGGCACCGCGAGCCGGGCGTCGGCCCTGGTTCCGGTGAGCAGTTCGGTGCCGGGGGAAGCGAGCGGCACCTTGGCCTCGGCCCCCGTGTGGTTGATGACGAAGACGAACGTGCCGGTCTCCCCCGTGCGGCGCACCACCTCGACGTCGTGCGGCAGATCGTCGCGGGACGCCAGGCCGGCGTCGGCGGCGGCCGCGGCCAGCACCGGATCCAGGTCCGCCCGGTCCAGGCGGGTGGAGACGTACCAGGCGGCGCCCCGGCCGTACGCGTGCCGGGTGACGGCGGGACCGCCCGCGGCCGGCCCGTCGGCGTAGCGCCAGACCGGTTCGGCGCCGTCCAGCAGCAGGGTCTCGGCCCAGACGTCGCCGCGCAGCCGCGCCCCGTCCGGGCCGTCGATCCGGACCTCCTGGCCGGCCCGCAGCGGCTGGAACTCCTCGACGCGCAGCCCGAGCACCTCGCGCAGCGCGCCGGGATGCGGCCCGGGGTGAACGGCGTCGTGCTCGTCGACGATGCCGGAGAAGTACGAGACGAGCAGCGTGCCGCCGTCGGCCACGTACCGGGACAGCGCCGCGCCGGCGGCGGCCGTGGCCAGGTACAGCGCGGGCACCACGACCAGCGGGTGGCCGGCCGATCCCGCCGCGTCGGGGTGGGCGAAGTCGACGGTGAGATGCCGGTCGAAGAGCGCCGCGTAGTACGCCTCGGCGCGCTCCCTGGTGTCCAGGTCCTGGCTCGGGCGCCACTCCAGCTTCTGCGCCCACCAGGACTGCCAGTCCCAGGCCACGGCCACGTCGGCGACGGTGCGGGTGCCGCGGACGTCGGCCAGCCGGCCCAGGTCGGCGCCGAGTTCCACCACCTCCCGCCAGATCCGGCTGTCGGTGCCGGCGTGCGGGAGCATCGCGGAGTGGAACTTCTCGGCCCCGAACCGGGAGGCGCGCCATTGGAAGAACATCGCGCCGTCCGAGCCGCGGGCCACGTGGGCCAGGCTGTTCCGCGCCATCTCGCCCGGCGCCTTGGCGATGCCGCGCGGCTGCCAGTTGACGGCGCTGGTGGAGTGCTCCAGCAGCAACCAGGGCCGGCCGCCGCCGACCGAGCGGCTCAGGTCGGCGGCCATCGCGAGGTTGACGTGGTTCCGGTCCTCCTCGGCCACCAGGTAGTGGTCGTTGGTGACCAGGTCCACCTCGCCGCCCCAGGCCCAGTAGTCCACGGAGTCGCACTGGGTCGGCGAGACCATGAAGTTGGTGGTGACCGGCACGCCGGGCGACAGCTCCCGCAGCAGGTCGCGCTCGCGACGGAAGTTGGCCAGCGCGCTGTCGCTGGCGAAACGGGCGAAGTCCAGGCGCTGGGCGGGGTTGGCCACCGTGGGGGTGGCCCGGGGTGGCTGGATCTCCTCCCAGTCGCCGTACGCCTGGCCCCAGAACGTGGTGCCCCAGGCGTCGTTGAGCGCCTCCAGCGTGCCGTGGCGCTCGGCGAGCCAGCGCCTGAAATGCGCGGCCGACGTCGCGCAGTAGCACTCCAGCACCGGCACGCCGTACTCGTTGTGCACGTGCCACATCGCCAGCGCCGGATGGTCGCCGTAGCGCTCGGCGAGCGCCCGGGTGATCCGGGCCGCGGCCTCCTGGTAGGCGGGCGAGCTGTGGCAGATGGCACCGCGCGAGCCGAACTCGTAGGTGACACCCTCCCGGCTGACCGGCAGCGCCTCCGGATGCGCCCGGTAGAACCAGGCGGGCGGCACCACGGTCGGCGTCCCGAGGTCGACCCGGATTCCGCCGGCGTGCAGCAGGTCGAGCAGCCGGTCCAGCCAGCCGAAGTCGAGGGAACCCTCGCGGGGCTCCAGCCTGGCCCAGGAGAAGATGCCGACGCTGACCATCGTCACCCCCGCCTCGCGCATGAGGGCGACGTCCTCGCGCCACACCTCCTCCGGCCACTGCTCCGGGTTGTAGTCACCGCCGAACGCGAGCCGGCGCAGGCCACGGGGCGCGGCGTGCGACATCGGCACCTCCCTGAATGGATAACTGGGAAGAACGGGAAGAACTGGGAACGTGCACAGCCCGAACTGACTGCACAACCCAACATAAGCCCACAGTCCCGAGCATTGACAAGCTCTGGACCGGCCTCTCTACTGTGAACGCTCACAGCCTCAGTCCTGGGAGGGACCATGAGATTCCGGACCGTCGCGGCATGTGCCGCGGCCGTGCTCACCGCCGTCGCGGCCACCGGCTGCGGCTCGTCCGACGACTCGGCCGACGGCCCGGTCAAGCTCACCTACTGGGCCTGGGCGCCGGGCCTGGACAAGGTGGTGGAGCTCTGGAACGAGACGCACCCCGACATCCAGGTCACCGTGAAGGAGCAGGCCGCCGGCGACGACCTGGTGACCAAGACCATCACGGCGGCCAAGGCGGGCAACGCGCCCGACCTGATGCAGGCGGAGTACCAGGCGCTGCCGACGCTGGTCAGCAACGACGTGCTGGCCGACATATCGGGGCAGGTGGCCGACGCGGAGGCGGAGTTCCCCGCCGGGGTGTGGCAGCAGGTGACCCTCGGCACGGACGCGGTCTACGCGCTGCCGCAGGACTCCGGGCCGATGATGTTCTACTACCGGGAGGACCTCTTCGAGCAGTACGGCCTGAACGTTCCCGGGACGTGGGAGGAGTTCGCGGACACCGCCCGCGAGGTCCGGGACGTGGCGCCCGACGACACCTACCTGACCACCTTCTCGGCCAACGACGCGGGCCTGTTCGCCGGGCTCGCCCAGCAGGCCGGGGCCGAGTGGTGGACGGTCGAGGGCGAACGGTGGCGGGTCGGGATCGACGAGGAGCCCACGCAGCGGGTCGCCGACTTCTGGGGCGGGCTGGTCGCGGAGGGCGCGATCGACAACCAGCCGATGTACACCCCCGCGTGGAACCAGGCGATGAACACCGGGAAGCAGATCGCCTGGGTGAGCGCCGTGTGGGCGCCCGGCACGCTGACCACGGCCGCCGCCGACACCTCGGGCAAGTGGGCCATGGCGCCGCTCCCGCAGTGGGAGGACGGCGCGAACGCGACGGGCAGCTGGGGCGGCTCCACCACCGGCGTGACCAACGACTCCGAGCACCCCGAGGAGGCCGCCGAGTTCGCCACCTGGCTGAACACCGACCCGGAGGCGCTGGCCGCGCTGGTGCGCGAGGGCGGCATCTACCCCGCGGCCACCGCCGCCCAGACCGGCGACGCCCTCGCCGAGCCGCCGGCGTTCTTCGCCAACCAGCCCGACTTCTACGAGCTGGCCGCCAGCGTCGCCGAGGGCACGGCGCCCGCCGCCTGGGGGCCGAACGTCAACGTGGCCTACAGCACCTTCAACGACGCCTTCGGCCAGGCCGCCGACGACCGCGGCGACTTCGGCGCCGCGCTGACCAGCATGCAGGAGGCCACCGTCACCGATCTCACCGACCACGGCTTCCAGGTCGCCGAGTGACCGCCGACTCCCCCGCCACCGACCGGCGCCAGCGCCGGGCGTACCGGGTGCGCCGCGGCGCGCCGTACGCCTTCCTGCTGCCGGCCGGCGTGCTGTTCGTGCTCTTCTTCGCGCTGCCCATCGGCTACGCCGGATACCTCAGCCTGCGCCGGGTGGAGGTGCAGGGCCTCGGCCTGGGCAGCGGCGCCCGCCAGGAGGTCTGGGCCGGCCTGGCCAACTACACCGACGCGCTGACCGACGCCGAACTGCTCGACGGCGCGCTGCGGGTGCTGGGCTACGGCCTGCTCGTGGTGCCCACCATGCTGGGCCTGGCGCTGCTGTTCGCGCTGCTGCTGGACGCCGAGCGGGTGGGCGGGCGCCGCTTCAGCCGGCTGGTGATCTTCCTGCCGTACGCGGTGCCGGGGGTGATCGCCGCGCTGCTGTGGGGGTTCCTCTACCTGCCCAGCGTCAGCCCGTTGCACTACGGCCTCGACCGGCTCGGCCTGCCGCAGCCCGACCTGCTCGACGGCGGCGCGCTGTTCGTCGCGCTGGCCAACATCGCGGTCTGGGGCGGCACCGGCTTCAACATGCTGGTCATCTACACCTCGCTGCGGGCCATTCCCGCGGAGATCTACGAGGCGGCGCGGCTGGACGGCTGCACCCAGGCGCAGATCGCGTGGCGGATCAAGATCCCCATGGTGACCCCCTCGCTGGTGCTCACCTTCTTCTTCTCGGTGATCGCCACCCTCCAGGTGTTCAGCGAGCCGACCACGCTGCGGCCGCTCACCAACGGCATCCCGACCGACTGGAGTCCGCTGATGAAGGTCTACCAGGACGCGTTCGTCACCGGGGACATCCACGCGGCCGCGGCCACCGCCGTGGTCATCGCCGTGGTCATCCTGGTGCTGTCGTTCGGCTTCCTGCGGGTGGCCACCGCCCGGACCCGGCAGGAGGGACTCCGGTGACCGCCACCTACCCGGCCGCCCCCACGGCCGGCGCCGCGCCGGCGCGCGGCACGACCCCGCGGCCGGCCCGACGCCAGCGCCGGATCGCCGCGCTGCCCACGGCGGCGCTGCTGGCCGGCGCGGTGTACTGCCTGCTGCCGGTGACCTGGGTGCTGGTCGCCTCGACCAAGGCGGGCGACGAGCTGTTCTCCACGTTCACCTTCGCGCCCGGCACCGGGTTCCTGGAGAACGTCGGCGACCTGTCGGCCTACCGGGACGGCGTCTACTGGCAGTGGATGGCCAACTCGGCGCTCTACGCGGGCGTGGGCGCGCTGCTGTCCACCGCGGTCTCCGCGGTGAGCGGCTACGCGCTGGCCGTCTACCGCTTCCCCGGCCGGGAGACGATCTTCAACGTGCTGCTGACCGGCGTGCTGATGCCGCCGGTGATCCTGGCCGTGCCGCAGTACCTGATGCTCGCCGAGGTCAACCTCACCGACAGCTACCTGTCGGTGCTGCTGCCGGTGATCCTCTCCCCCTACGGCGTCTACCTGGCGCGGATCTACGCGGCGGCGGCGATCCCCGAGGACGTGGTGGAGGCCGCGCGGATCGACGGCTCCGGCGAGTGGCGGATCTTCCGGGCCATCGCCCTGCCGATCATGCTGCCGGGCCTGGTGACGGTCTTCCTCTTCCAGTTCGTGGCGATCTGGAACAACTTCCTGCTGCCGTACATCATGCTCAGCGACGACGAGAAGTTCCCGCTGACCCTGGGACTCTTCACGCTGCTCAACCAGGGGTCCAACTCGCCCGCGCTGTACACGCTGGTGATCACGGGTGCGCTGCTCGCGGTGCTGCCGCTGATCGCGCTGTTCCTGTTCATCCAACGGTTCTGGAGTCTCGACCTGCTCACCGGGGCCGTAAAGTCGTGAGGGTGAGCAGTTCCCCTTCCCGCCCCCGGCGACCGACGATCCACGACGTCGCCCGGGTGGCGGGAGTCTCCCGCGGCACGGTGTCCCGGGTGCTGAACGGCGGGCACCACGTGTCCCAGGAGGCGGCGGACGCGGTCAACGCCGCGATCCGCACCACCGGGTACGTCGTCAACCGGCACGCCCGCAGCCTGATCACCGGGCGTTCGGGCTCGGTGGCGTTCCTGCTGACCGAACCGCAGGAGCGGTTCTTCGAGGACCCGAACTTCAACGTGCTGCTGCGCGGCTGCACGGCCGCGCTGGCCACGCACGACATCCCGTTGCTGCTGATGATCGCCGGCACCCGCACCGAGCAGCGCCGGATCACCCGGTACGTCACCGCGGGGCACGTCGACGGGGTGCTGCTGGTGTCCAGCCACACCGGGGACCCGGTCGCCGACCAGCTGGTGCGGGCCGGGATCCCGGTGGTGGCCTGCGGCAAGCCGATGTTCCCGGCGGTGCGCGGAGCGCGGCTCGGCTACGTGGCGGCCGACGACCGGGACGGCGCGCGGGAGATGGTGCGCCACCTGGTGGCGTCGGGCCGGCGCCGGATCGGCACGGTCACCGGGCCACTCGACACCCCGGGCGGGGTGGAGCGGCTCGCCGGGTACCGCGAGGAGCTGGCCGGGTCCGGGCTGCCGGTCGACGACGCGCTGGTCGCCACCGGCGACTACTCCCGGAGCAGCGGCGCGGCGGCCACCGCGGACCTGCTCGCCCGGTGCCCGGACCTGGACGCGCTGTTCGTCGCCTCCGACCTGATGGCGCAGGGCGCGCTGAGCACGCTGTCCCGGGCGGGACGCCGGGTGCCGCAGGACGTCGCGGTGGGCGGCTTCGACGACTCCTCGGCGGCCCTGGCGGCACGGCCCGAGCTCACCACGATCCGCCAGCCGTGGGACCGGATCAGCGCGGAGATGGTCCGCGTCCTGCTGGCCCAGATGGACGGCGAGTCGGCGGCCGCGGTGATCCTCCCCACCGAACTGGTCCACCGCGAATCCGCCTAGCCGGCGGTCGAGCCACCCCGGGACTCCGTCCCGGCCCCGGTGTGCCCCGGACCCGACCGGCAGCCGGGCCACCTCGGGGCCAGAGATCAGGTGCACGCCAGGCGGCGCGCCGGGGCCCCGAGGGCCGGAGGCCCCGTCCCGCGGCCCCGCCGGCGGGCCGGCCCGGGGGCGCGGGCCGGTCCGCCGGTGCGGGTTCGCGCGGGAAGCGCTATGCGCCGATGATGCCGCCGTCGCGGCGGCGGATGGCGACCGTGGCGGAGCGGGGGCGGCCCTCGGGGTCGAAGTCGGGCCAGTTGCTCACGACCCTCGGGTCGTCGGGGGTGGGTTCGCCGAACGCCACCGTCGACTCCCCTGGGTGCTGCACGTTGACGAACAGCGTGCGCTGGTCAGGCGTCGCGGTCACGCCCGTGATCTCGCACCCGCGCGGCCCGGTCAGGAAGCGCCGAACCTCGCCGGTCTCCGGGTCGGCGGCCAGCATCTGGTTGTTGCCGATGTTGTCGTAGCCCCGCTCGGCCAGGTGCTGGCTGGAGTTGGAGACGTCGGTCTGGATCCACAGCCGGCCGTCGTCGTCGAACCACAGGCCGTCGGGCGAGCCGAAGACGCTGTTCGGGTCCAGCTCCACCCGGTCGTCGTAGGCCGGGTCACCGGCCAGCAGGAAGATGTCCCATGCGAAGGTGGTGGCGGTGTGGTCCCGCCGGTGCTCGGTCCAGCGGATGATGTGCCCGTACGGGTTGGGGGTGCGGGGGTTGACGCCGCCGTTCTCCCAGCCGCTGCCGTTGGTGAGCGTGCAGTAGACGTCGTGGTTCTTCGGGTTGACGGAGATCCACTCGGGCCGGTCCATCTTCGTGGCGCCCACCGCGTCCGCCGCCTGCCGGGTGCGCAGCAGCACGTCCGCCTGGTCGGCCCAGCCGTTCTCCCTGATCAGCGCGCCGGTGCCGTGCTTCAGCGGCAGCCAGGTGCCGGTGCCGTCGTCCTCGAACCGCGCGACGTACAGCGTGCCGTGGTCCAGCGGGCTGCGGCCCATGAGCCGCTGCAGCCGCCACTGGCCGTCCCCGACGAACTTGTAGATGTAGTCGCCGTCCTGGTCGTCCCCCGTGTAGGCGACGACGCGGCCCCGGGACTCGGTGACCGTGCAGCCCTCGTGCTTGAACCGGCCCAGCGCGGTGCGCTTGACCGGCCTGGCGTCCGGATTGTTCGGGTCGATCTCGACGATCCAGCCGAAACGATTCGGCTCGTTGGGGTTCGCGGCCAGGTCGAACCGCGGGTCGGCCAGGTGCCAGCGGAAGCCGCCGCCCTCGTTGGTCACGCCGTACCGCGCGTGCTCCTCGGTCGGCTCCCAGGAGGCGTCCTCGGTGGCGAAGTAGTTGTTCCAGTTCTCCTCGCAGGTGAGGTACGTGCCCCACGGGGTGGCACCGCTGGAGCAGTTGTTCAGCGTGCCCATCGGCTCGTTGTTGCTGCGCAGGCGGGGGTGGCTGCCCCGGACCGGGCCGGAGAACTCCACCGGCGTGGCGCCGGTGACCCGCCGCGCCCGGCGCGAGTCGACGACCCGCCACTCGCCACGCCGCCGCTCGATCTCCACCACGCTGACGCCGTGCGCGGCCAGCGCCTTGGCCACCTTCTCGGCGGTCATCTCCTCGTCCCCGTCGGGGAAGAGCAGGGTCTGGTCGACGTACTCGTGGTTGAGCACCAGCAGACCGCGCTCGTTGCCCTCCCGGCCGCGCCCGAGCGGGAAGAAGTGCATGCCGTCGTGGTTCATGCCGACCTGCCGCTCCTGGTCCGCGGCGGAGTTGGAGGCGTCCTTGCGCCAGGTCGGGCCGCCCGGCCGAATCGGGGTGCCCCAGGGGATCAGCACCTGGGTCTCGTAGCCTGAAGGAACGGTGAACTCGTCGGTGTCGCTCACCGGCACCGGTTCGAAGCCGAGCAGCCGCCGGCCGCCGTGGCCCCCACGACCGGCCGCCGGGGCGGCGCTGCCGGCGGCCGTGGTGCCGGTGGTGGTGGCGGCGGGCGCGGCCGCCGCGCTGCCGGCGCCCGCCGCGACCAGGAAGCCCGCGGCGGCCGCGGTTCCGCCGCGAAGCGCGTCGCGGCGGGACAGCCGCGTCTCCACCACCTCACGGAACGACCGGTTGCCGGAGGAGTTGGAGCTGACCTCGTCGGGGTCGATCTCGGGGAAAACCGGGCGCTGTGCTGACATCGTCGGACCTCACTATGGTCTTACTCATGATGGTTCGGTGAGGCTACGAGCCATCAGTGGCGCGGAGTGGCCACCTAGGTGAACAGCCGGCCACCTTCGCGCATACGGACGCTTCACCTTGCCCGATGGTCCGGCCGGGCCGGCGGCGCGGCGCCGGAGGCGTCAGCGCGGGTCGAGGACGAAGACGGGGATCACCCGGTCGGTGCGCGTCTGGTACTCGGCGTAGTCCGGGTACGCCTCGACGGCGCGCGCCCACCACTCCTCACGCTCCCGCCCCTCGGCCAGGTGGGCGGTGTACTCCCGGACGTCCGGGCCGTCCTGGAGCGTCACGTCCGGGTGGGCCAGCACGTTGTGGTACCAGACGGGGTTCTTCGCGGACCCGCCCAGCGAGGCGACCAGCGCGTACCTGGTGCCGTCGGTGACCCGCATCACCGGGAACTTCCGCACCTGGTTGGACCGGGCGCCCCGGCCGGTCACGACGACGACCGGCCGGCCGCGCACCGTGCGCCCGTCGGTGCCGCCGCTGGCCTCGTAACGCCGCACCTGGTCGGCGGAGAACTGCTTGATGTCGAAGGAAGACTCGTTCGAACCCGACATGCGTTTCCTCCTGGCGTGGACGGGCCGCCGAGCGGGCGTCGGCGATGCCCGGGTGCTCCCAGTGAAACGCCGCGCGGCCGGAAACCATGCCGCTTCCGGAGGGCGTCGTCCGAACGTCGCCCGGTGCCCGCCCTCCGGCGGCCGCGGTGGGCCGCCGGAGGGCGGTGCGGGTCAGCTCTCGCGTCGGCCGTCCACCCGGCGCGGCAGGCCGAGCGGGTTCTCCTCGCGCAGCTCGGGCGGCAGCAGCGCCTCCGGGGTGTTCTGGTAGACCACGGGTCGCAGCCACCGCTCGATCGCGGTGGTGCCGACCGAGGTGGAGGTCGAGGTGGTGGCCGGGTAGGGACCGCCGTGGTGCTGGGCGTGGGTGACGGCCACCCCGGTGGGCCAGCCGTTGACCAGGACCCGCCCGGCCAGCGGGGTGAGCGCCGAGATCAGCCGGGCGCCGTGCCCGCCGTCGCCGTTGCCCTCGGCCTCGCTGAGGTGGACGGTGGCGGTCAGGTTGCCGGGCAGCCGGGCCAGCACGGCCGCGATCTGCTCCTCGTTGGCGTACCTGGCGACCACGGTGACCGGGCCGAAGCACTCGTCGAGCAGCAGGTCGTGCTCACCCTCGGCGACCAGCCGCTCCGCCGCCACGGTGAGGAAGCCGGCGGCCACCGCGTTGGCCTCGCCCTCGCCGGCGGCCACCGGCGCCTGGACGCCGGGCAGCGCGGTGCGGTCCCGCACGCCGTCGAGGAACGCCTCGCGCATCCGGGCGTCCAGCAGCACCCCGGGGGCGGCCTCGCCGACCTTCTTTGCCAGCGCGTCGAGCAGTTCGTCGCCGGAGTCGCCCTCGGGCGCCAGCACCAGGCCCGGCTTGGTGCAGAACTGTCCGGCGCCCATCGTCATCGAGGCGGCCAGGCCGCCGCCGATGTCGGCGGAGCGCTCCCGCGCCGCGCCCTCGGTGACCACCACCGGGTTGAGGCTGCCGAGCTCGCCGTAGAACGGGATGGGCACGGGGCGAGCCGCGGCGGCGTCGAAGAGGGCGCGCCCGCCGCGCACCGAACCGGTGAAGCCGGCCGCCGAGACCAGCGGGTGCCTGATCAGCTCCAGGCCGGCCTCGAAACCGTGCACGACCGCGACGACGTCCTCGGGCAGCCCGGCCGCGGCGGCGGCCCGGCGCAGCGCGGCGACGGCCAGCTCGGAGGTGGCCGGATGGTCCGGGTGCGCCTTGACCACCACGGGGCAGCCCGCGGCCAGGGCGCTGGCGGTGTCGCCGCCGGGGGCGGAGAAGGCGAGCGGGAAGTTGGACGCGCCGTAGACGGCGACGACGCCGAGCGGCAGCTTGTAGCGGCGCAGGTCGGGTCGCGGCGGGGCGGCCGAATCGTCCGCGTGGTCGACGATCACGTCCAGGTATCCGCCGTCCAGCACCTCCTCGGCGAAGGCCCGCAGCTGTCCGGTGGTGCGGGCGAGCTCGCCGGTCAGCCGCGGTGCGCCGAGCGCGCTCTCGGCGTCGGCGGTGCTCACCAGCTCGTCCGCGACCGCCTCCAGTTGCTCGGCGGCGCCGCGGAGCAGCGCGACCCGCGCGTCCCGGTCGGCGAGCGCCTCCCTGGTGGCGTGGGCGGCCCGGACGACCGCGTCGATGTCGGCGGCGGTAGCCTCGACCGCGACCTGCTCTCGCTGCGTTCCGCTGCGGGGATCCACGCTCCACACTGGTACTGCCACCGGAATCGTTCCTCCTGCGACGTTCGATATAGTGAATGTTCGAGATATGGAACAACGTCCCTGTATGTGAATACTGTGGGGACTCTATGCCGCTCGAACAAGGGGGTCAAGGACGATGTCAGCAGCCGAGACGGCAGGGTCCGAGGCGACGGGGGCCCCGGCAACGCCCCAGGTCACGCAGCCGGTTACGGCCCAGGTGAAGTCGGCGGTCCGGACCGTCGAGCTGCTGGAGTTCTTCGCCGGACGCCCCGGGATGCACTCCCTCGCGGACGTCCAGGTCGCCGTCGGGTACCCCAAGTCGAGCCTGTACATGCTGCTGCGCACGCTGGTCGAGCTGGGCTGGGTCGAGACGGACGCCACCGGCACCCGGTACGGCATCGGGGTGCGGGCGCTGCTCGTCGGCACCTCCTACATCGACGGCGACGAGGTGGTGGCCGCCGCCCGGCCCACCCTGGACCGGCTCTCCGACGACACCACGGAGACCATCCACCTGGCCAGGCTGGACGGCACCAACGTGGTCTACCTGGCCACCCGTCAGTCCGAGCACTACCTGCGCCCGTTCACCCGGGTCGGCCGCCGGCTGCCCGCGCACTCGACCTCGCTGGGCAAGGCGCTGCTCGCCACCTACAGCGACGAGCAGGTGCGCCGGATGCTGCCGGCGACGCTGGAGCGGCTCACCGAGCACACGATCACCGACCAGGAGCGGCTGATCGACGAGCTGCGGCTGGTCAGGGAGCGCGGCTACGCGGTGGACCGGGAGGAGAACACGCTCGGCCTGAGCTGCTTCGGCGTGGCCATCCCCTACCGCGCCCCGGCCAGGGACGCCATCAGCTGCTCGGTCCCGGTGGCCCGGCTGACGCCCGCCCACGAGCAGCTGATCAAGGACGCGCTGCTGGACGCCCGGGACCGGCTCGCGCTGGCCGCCCGTCACCTCTAGCCTCCGGCGGTCTCCCCGCGGTCTCCGGCGGCGGTTCCGGGCGGCGGCGCGGGCCGGTTCGCCCACCGCCATCCGCGGGCGACCGAGCGGCGCCGGCGGGCTCCGCGCTGCCCGGCACCCGCGCGGGGAGGGCCGAGGATCCCGGCCGGTGTGGACAACGGCACCCGCATGCCCGGCACCCGCGCGGGGAGGGCCGAGTCGCCAGGCACGGGGACGCGCTGCGCCGGCCGCCGAGCCCTCCGCGTGGGGGAGGCCCGGTCCCGGGACGTGCTCGGTCGGGCGACGCCCGGGCCCTCCCCCGCGCGGGGGAGCGGGTTCGTCGGCGCGCAGGACGCCCGGGGGCGGGGTCCGACGGGAGCGTGGAGGCATGACCTCAACGCACCGTCTCCCCTCCCCCACGTCCCCCACGAGCGCGCCCACCGCTCCCCCGGCCGCGGGCTCCGCGCGGCAAGCGACCGGCACGAGCGGGCTCCGCCGCGGCCTGCGCGCCCTGGCCATCGCCTCCTGCCTGCCCTATCTCACGCTGAAGACCGCGTGGCTGGCGGGCAGCCACGTCGGCATCCCCGAGGGCAGCGAGCTCCGCACCCCGGACGGCGAGACCACACTCTTCGCGCTGAACCTGCTGACCGTGCTGATGGACGCCGCGGTCATCGTGCTGGCCGTCGCGCTCACCCGGCCCTGGGGTCGGCGGCTGCCGGCCTGGCTGGTGCTGGGCCCGCTGTGGGCCGCCACCGGCCTGCTCGCACCCATCCTGGTGGGCTTCCCGACCTCGGTGCTGGCCGAGGCGACCTCCTCCGGCAGCGCCGTGTCCGAGCAGCACGAGCTGTACCTCGACGACTGGGTCTTCACCGTCGTCTACTCGGGGTTCAGCGTGCAGGCGCTGGCGTTGGGCGGGCTGTTCGCGCTCGCCGTCCGGGACCGCTGGGGTCACCTGCTGCGCGGCCGGCTGGCCGGGCTGCCGCGGGACGCCTCCCGCTCGACCGCGGGCGCCGCGGTCGCCTCGCTGGTCCTGCTGCTGTGGCCGCTGACCATGAACCTGCTGTGGCTGGGCGGCTCGACCGCCGGACTGAACGGGACGCAGATCGAGAACCGCGACACCACGTACTACGTGACCACCGCCTCCGATCTGCTGTTCGTCCTCGCGGCCGGCGCCGGCGTGCTGCTGCTGGCCTTCCGGCCCGCCCGGTTCGCGCGGCTGCGCACCGCCACCTCGGTCGGCCTGGCCTGGGTGGGCAGCGCGGCGCTGGGCGCCTGGGGCGGCTGGCTGCTGCTGACCAGCGGCGCCAACTTCGGCAGTGCCGAGGCCGACGAGCGGACCACCGCCCTGACCGCCGTGACCTACGCTGTGCAGGTGCTCATCGGCCTGCTGACCGTCGTCGTCGGCGCCCGCCTGCTGACCGCTCGGGACGCGGCGTCGGCGCACCGGGCGGCATGAGCGGCGCACTCCCCCGAGTCCTCGGGCCCCGCTGGGTGCATCAGCTGCTCGGCGGGGCGCTGCTCATGCCGTACTTCCTGCTGACGGTGGTGGCCATCGGGGTGGTCCATCCGGACGCCAACGCGTTGACCAGCCTCGGCTGGCAGTTCCTCGGCTATCTGCTGTCCCTGCCGCTGGTCGCCGCCACCGGCCTGTTCCCCCTCGTCCGCTCCCTGGAGTCCGACGCGGCCCGCGCGCTGTCCGTGGTGCCGGCGGGACCGGACGTCGACGGGCGGGAGCACGCCGAGTTGGCGACGGGTCCCGCACGGTCGTGGGCGGCGCGGCGGCGGGCCGCCGTCTGGTTCACGGCCCACGTCGGGGTCGGCGCGCTGGTCAGCGGGATCACGCTGGCGCTCCCGCCGTTCGCGGTGGTGCTGGCGGTGCTGCCGTTCTCCGCCGAACTGCGGCGCAGCCGTTTCGGCGGCGGCCTCGGCCCGCTGACCGACCTGCCGTGGCTGGGGCCGCTGGCCGGCCTGGCCACCCTCGCCCTGGTCGTCGCGGCCGCCGCCGCGGGCGGCGCCCTGCTGGCCAGGCTCTCCCCCGCGCTGCTCGGCCCCACCCCGGCCGACCGGCTCGCGGCGGCCGAGGAGCGCGCCGCCGACCTGGCCGCGCGCAACCGGCTCGCCCGCGAGCTGCACGACTCGGTCGGCCACGCCCTCAGCGCGGTGTCGCTCCAGGCGACCGCGGCGCGCACCGTGCTGGACACGGACCCGGCCTTCGCCAGGGAGGCCCTCGCCGCCATCGAGGAGACCGCGCGCGGCGCCGTCGGCGAGCTCGACACCGTGCTCGGCCTGCTCCGCGAGGAGGACCCGGGCACCGGGGGCGCCGGCACCGCGCCCGCGCCCACCCTGGCCGACCTGGCCGCGCTGCTCGACCGCACTCGCGCCGCCGGCCTCGCCGTCGAGCTGCCCGAGGACGGCCGGCCGCCGCGGGCGCTGCCCGCCCTGGTCTCCCGGGAGGCGTACCGGATCGTCCAGGAGGGCCTGTCCAACGCCCTGCGGCACGCCGGGCCGGTCCCGCTGACGCTCCGCTTCGCCACCCACCGCTCCCCCCACGAAAGCGAGCTGGTCATCACCATGCGGAACCCCCTTCGGAACCCCGGGTCGGCGGCCACCGGGCCGCGCGCCGGCGGCGGCCGCGGCCTGCGCGGCATCGCGGAACGCGCCACGCTGCTCGGCGGCGGCGCCGAATGGGACGCCGAGGACGGCGCCTGGCGGCTCGTCGTCCGGCTGCCGCTGGGGGCGGACCGGTGAGCGGGGACCCGCTGCGCGTGGTGCTCGCCGACGACGAGCGGCTGGTGCGCACCGCGCTGCGCGCCATCATCGGCGCCGAACCCGACATGACGGTGGTCGGCGAGGCGGCCACCGGCGCCGAGGCGGTGTCCGTGGTCCGGCAACAGCGCCCCGACGTGGTGCTGATGGACGTGCGGATGCCGGAGGTGGACGGCATCCGCGCCACCGAGCAGCTGCTCCGCACCCTGGACGAACCGCCGCGGGTCGTCGTGGTGACCACGTTCGAGAACGACTCCTACGTCTACGAGGCGCTGCGGGCCGGCGCCAGCGGCTTCCTGCTGAAGCGCGCGGCGGCCGAGGAGTTGGTGCAGGCGGTCCGGCTGGTGGCGCGCAGCGACTCGCTGCTGTTCCCGGCGGCCGTCCGCTCGCTCGCCGCGCACCACGCCAGGCGCCGGCGCGCCGACGCGCTGCGCGGCCGGTTGACGGACCGGGAGGCCGAGGTGCTGCGGCTGGTGGCGGAGGGGCTGACCAACGCGGAGATCGCCGAGCGTCTCTCGGTCGGGCCGCAGACCGTGAAGAGCCACGTCGCCTCGCTGCTGGCCAAGCTCGGCGCGCGGGACCGTACCCAGGCGGTGATCGCCGCGTACGAACACGGCTTCGTCACCCCCGGATAGCGTTTATCGAACGTCTACTGTCGCCCGTCCGGCCCTCAACTACTCTCTTCCCCCTGAGATAACGCCGCTCGCGCGGGTGGCGGCACACACGGGGAGAGCTGAACAGATGGACGCTCCGCGACGCCTCGCAGACCGTTACGAGCTGCGGAAGATGCTGGGCCGTGGCGGGATGGCGGAGGTCCACCTCGGGCACGACACGCGCCTGGAGCGCCAGGTGGCGGTGAAGACGCTGCTGCCCGACCTCGCCAGGGACCCGGCGTTCCAGGCCCGGTTCCGCCGGGAGGCGCACTCCTCGGCCTCGCTGAACCACCCCGCGATCGTCGCGGTCTACGACACCGGCGAGGAGGCGGCGGACGACCTCACCGTGCCGTACATCGTGATGGAGTACGTCGAGGGCGTGACCCTGCGGGAGCTGCTGCGCTCCGGGCGGAAGCCGTCGCCCGAGCGGGCCATGGAGCTGTGCGTCGGAGTGCTGCGGGCGCTGGAGTACTCGCACCACAAGGGCATCGTGCACCGCGACATCAAGCCGGCGAACATCATGCTCGCGGGCGACGGCCAGGTGAAGGTGATGGACTTCGGCATCGCCCGCGCCCTGGGCGAGGCCGGGATGACCATGACGCACACCGCGGCGGTCCTCGGCACCGCGCACTACCTCTCGCCCGAGCAGGCCAGGGGCGAGAAGGTGGACGCGCGCACCGACCTGTACTCCGCCGGCTGCCTGCTGTACGAGCTGCTCACCGAACGGCCGCCGTTCGTCGGCGACTCGCCGGTGTCCGTCGCCTTCCAGCACGTGAGCGAGGAGCCCAGACCGCCGAGCGAGCTCGCCCCCGGGATATCCGCGGACCTCGACGCGATCGTGCTCGGGGCGCTCGTGAAGGACCGGGAGCACCGCTACCAGAGCGCCGGGGAGATGCGCGCGGACCTGGAGTCGGCGCTCGCCGGCGGCACCATCGCGGCCACCGCGCAGCGCACCGCGGACCTGCGGCCGGCGGCCTCCGCCGCCCCGGCGGCCCCGGTCGACGCGGACACCGAACGCGGTGCCGGAGCCGTCGGCGACGGCGCTCGCGGTGGTGCCGGCGGACCGGGCGGCGGAGGGCCCGCCGGGACCGGGAGCCACGGCCGGCGCCGCTCCAGGCTGCCGCGGGTGCTGCTGGCGGTCGGCGCGGTGCTGCTGCTCGTCGCCGCCGGCGTGTTCGGCGGCTCGCTGCTCGGCGGCGGGGAGGACGGCACGGTCGCCGTGCCCGACCTGGTCGGCCTGACCGTGTCCCAGGCCGAGGACCGGGCGGCCGAGGTCGGCCTGTCGGTCGACGAGAAGGACCGCCGGCCCTGTCCCGAGGACCGCGGCACCGTCTGCGCCACCACCCCCGGGGAGGGCGAGGAGATCGCCGAGGGCGGGACCGTGTCACTGGTCGTCTCCGAGGGCCGCGCGCCGGTCGAGGTCCCCGACGTGGTCGGCGACGCCTTCGCGGACGCCCTGGACACGCTGCAGGAGGCCGGCTTCCGGGTGGCCCAGGAGACGGACGACGACACGGACCAGGCGGCCGGCACCGTGCTGGACCAGGACCCGCCTGGCGGCCGGAAGGCCGAGCCCGGGACCACGGTGACGCTGACCGTGGCGGGCGAGGCGGCTCCCGACCCGGGCCCGGACCCGACGCCGGACGACGACCAGACGGACGAGCCCGACCCGCCCACCGACCCGGAGACCGTCGAGGTGCCGGACGTCACCGGCCTGTTCTACGCCGAGGCCGAGGCGCAGTTGATCGCGGCCGGCTTCACCGTGGACCGGTGGGAGGACGTCGAGACGCACGGCGTCGAGCCGGACACGGTGGTGGCCCAGGACCCGCCGGGCGGCACCCAGCTGGAGCCGGGCGGCGTGGTCACCCTCACCGTCGAGCCGCCCCTCGCCGAGATCGTGGTCCCCGACGTCGCGGGGCTGACGTACGAGGAGGCCGAGGAGACGCTGATCATCGCGGGTCTCAGCACCCTGCCGGCCAGTTCGCCCGACCCGACGGCGGGCTGCGAACCGGACGACACGGTCCTCCACACCAGCCCGCCCGCCGGCAGCACCGCCACGGAGGGCGACCACGTCGAGATCGTCTGCGACAGCACGGAGTAGCGAGGAGCCCTGGCCGGCCCTACCGGACAGGACCTAGCCAGGGTCCTGGGCGTGGTGCCAGGGCAGCCGGACCGGCTCGGCCGGGATCCGGCCGGCGAGCAGCTCGCCCAGCAGCCCGGGCAGCCCGAACGGGTGGATCCGCTCCCCGGTGGCGGCCAGTTCGTCCAGGGACCACCAGTGGTGGGCCGTGGTCTGCCCGCGCTCCAGCTCCTCCATGTGGCTGGTGTCCACCTCGTGGGCCCGCACCCGGTGCAGGAAGAAGACGTCCTCGAAATAGCCGCTCGCCCAGCTGAACTCCGCCCGACCGCCGGTCCAGGCCACCCGGGCGCCGAGGTCCCGGGGGGCGACGCGCAGCCCGGTCTCCTCCCACAGCTCGCGGGCGGCGGCGGCGCGCACCCGCTCCGCGCGCCGCACGCCGCCGCCCGGGGTGATCCAGCAGAACGCGCCGGGCGTGGCGTCCTTCATGCGGAACAGCAGCAGCCGGTCGGCGGCGTCGAGCAGCAGCACGCGGGCGGAGCGGCGGACGGGCCGCGGGCGACGGGGCGACATGCGCCCAGTCAACCAGCAGGTCAGTCGACGCCGAACAGCTGCTCCACGGGATCGATCGCGAAGTAGACGACGAACAGCGCGGAGGCCACCCACAGCAGCCAGCTGACCGAACGGGCCCGGCCGAGCACCGCGGCCAGCACCACGTAGGCGATGAAGCCGGCGCCGATGCCGTTGGTGATCGAGTAGGTGAACGGCATCACGACGATGGTGACGAACGCCGGGATGGCCACCGCCGAGTCGGCCCAGTCGATGCGACCCACCTGGGTCATCATCAGGAAGCCCACGGCCACCAGGGCGGGCGCCGCGGCCTGCGAGGGCACCACCGCGGCAAGCGGGGCGAGGAAGAGCGAGACGGCGAACAGGCCGCCGGTCACCAGGTTGGCGAAGCCGGTGCGGGCGCCCTCGCCGACACCCGCCGCGGACTCGATGTAGGAGGTGTTGGACGAGGCGGAGGCCGCGCCGCCGGCCGCCGCCGCCAGGCCGTCGGTGAACAGCAGCCGGCCGAGCCGCGGCACCCGGCCCCGCTCGTCCAGCAGCCCGGCCTCGTTGGTGACGCCGACCGCGGTGCCCATGGTGTCGAAGAAGTCGGTGAGGAAGAGCGTGAAGACCAGCAGCACGACGGTGACCGCGCCGACCTCGCCGAACGCGCCGAACAGGCTGAAGTTGCCGAGCAGCCCGAAGTCGGGGGTGGCCACCACGTCGTCCGGCATCCGGGGCGCGGTCAGGCCCCAGTCCTCGTCCGCGATGTCGGCGACGGCGTTGATGATGATGGCCAGCACCGTCGTGCTGACGATGCTGATCAGGATGGCGCCCTTCACCCGCCGGGCCAGCAGCGCCAGGGTGAGCAGCACGCCGAGGCAGAAGACCAGGGCGGGCCAGCCGGTCAGCTCGCCGGTGCCGCCGAGGCTGAGCGGCGGGCTGCCGGCCAGGCCGACGGTGAACCCGGCGTCCACGAAGCCGATCAGGGCGATGAAGAGACCGATGCCGACGCTGATGGCCATCTTCAGCGGCATCGGGATGGCGTTCATCACCGCCTCCCGCAGCCCGGTCGCGGACAGCGCGCAGAGGATGAGGCCCTCGATCACCACCAGGCCCATGGCGTCCTCCCAGGACATCCGGGGCGCGAGCTGGAAGGCGACGAGGGCGTTGATGCCGAGGCCCGCGGCGAGGGCGAGCGGCAGGTTGGCGGTGATGCCCATCAGCACCGTCATCACGGCGGCGACCAGCGCGGTCACGGTGACGAGCTGCGGCAGCGACAGCTGGTCGCCGTTGATGTCCTTGGCACCGCCCAGGATGATCGGGTTGAGCACCAGGATGTAGGCCATGGTGAAGAACGTGGCGAGCCCGCCGCGCGCCTCGCGGGCCAGCGTGGAGCCGCGCTGGGAGATCTGGAAGAACGAGTCGAGCCAGGGCGGCATGGGAATCCTCACGGTGGTGCTGCTGGGGACGGGGGGATTCTGCCGGGCGAGGCGCCGCGGGAGGTTTCCTGCGGGTAACCCGATGCGGCACCGTTACGGAATTGCGCTCCCCCGGACCAGGCCAGGACCGGGCTCGGCCCGGACCAGGACCGGACCAGTCCCCGACCGGGCCGCGCGGCCCGGCCCGGCCGCGCGACGCTGGTCAGCGCAGCGTCGCGAGCGCGGCGGCCACCGTGCGCAGATCGTCGTCGGCGGCCAGTCCGG
This sequence comes from Streptomyces sp. B6B3, assembly GCF_039871525.1. Lineage (NCBI taxonomy): Bacteria > Bacillati > Actinomycetota > Actinomycetes > Kitasatosporales > Streptomycetaceae > Streptomyces > Streptomyces sp. B6B3. Next base: position 68,856 of record NZ_JBDPLU010000009.1, read on the forward strand.
CGTGGTACAGCCGCAGTTCGTCCGCGCCGAGCTCGACGGCGTGGGCGGCGTCGGCGGCCAGCGTGCCGGGGCTGCCGCCCATGCCGGCGATGACCGGGAAGTTGGCGGCCAGCACGGTGCCCGGGCGGCGGTGCCCGGCGAACGGGGTGAGCAGCGCGGAGCGCTCGGCCGGACCGCCGCCGCAGGGCACCACCACGCCGTCGGCGTGGTCGAGGATCGCCGCCGGGCGCACCCCGACGTTGGCGCCGCAGCGGTGCGGGCCCGGATCGGCGTGCAGCAGCACCCGGAAGTCCGGGCGGTCGGCCGCCGCGGCCCGGACGGCGGCGACCGCCTCGCGCTGGAACGCGTCGGCGGTCGCGTCGCGGTGCGCCGTGGCGGCGGCGGCCGGCTCCGCGCCGAGCAGCCGGTCGAACTCGGCGCGTTCGCCGTCCCGGTCGGCCGGCGGGGCGCCCGCCTCCCCGGCCCAGTAGGGTTCGAGCGCCCGGACCACCAGGGTCCGCAGCTCGTCCGGGTCCACGCCGTGCGCCGCGTAGCCGGACTGGCAGACCTCGCAGAAGCACAACGACATCAGCCAGCCGCCCACCGCGCCCAGCCGCCCGCCGCCGATCTTGTCGTGCGCGTGCAGATGGTCCAGGCCGTACCAGCCGCAGGACTCCAGCTCGGTGCCCCGGACGCCGGGGCGCGGGGCGGCCTCGGCGGCGAGCCGCACGGCGTACCCGCGCACCTCCGGGCGGGCGATGCAGGGCGCCCACGGGTAGCGGTCGCCGTGCGCGTTGCGAACGGTGCTCTCCGGGTGCTCCGCGCCCAGCCGGGAGTTGTGGGCCAGGATCACCCAGGAGTGCACGTCGAGCCCGGCGCCGGCGAGCGCCTCGACGGCCTCGCCGAACGGGTCGGCGCCGGACACCCAGTGCTGCCGGTGCGGCCGCAGCGGCTGGCCGTCCCACCGCGCCTCGTCCGGCGGGTAGTACACGGCGGCGTGCCGCGCGGTGACGACGCGGTGCCGGGGGTGCCGGGGGGTGAGGGCGCGGGTGGCGTGGTAGGCGGAGGCCAGGGTGACCGAGGTGACGCCCAGCTCGGCGACCCGGCGGGCGGCGTCCGGATCGCCCACGACGTCCCACGGGTAGAGGAAGGCGGCGGCGCGCGGGGCAGTGGTCATCGGGTCACTCTCCCACCAGCGCGAGGCCGTGCTTCAGCAGGGTGGCCAGCTCGGCGAGGTGGTCGGGGGCCGGCTCGGTCAGCGGGGTCCGCACCTCGCCCACGTCCAGGCCGCGCAGCCGCACGCCGGCCTTGACCAGCGAGACGGCGTAGCCCCTGCCGCGGTTGCGCAGTTCCACCAGCGGCCGGTAGAAGCCGTCGAGCAGCCGGCGCACGGTGGCCTCGCCGTCCGGGCCGCCACGGTCCAGGGCGGCGTGGAAGGCCAGGGCGATCTCCGGGGCGAAGCAGAACACCGCGGAGGAGTACAGGTGCACGCCGAGCGCCCGGTAGGCGGGCTGGGTGAGCTCCGCGGTGGGCAGCCCGTTGAAGTAGCGGAAGTCGGAGTCCGGGTGGTGGTCGCGGACCGTGGAGACGATCCGCTGGAACAGGTCGAGGTCGCCGAGGCCGTCCTTGAGCCCGACGATGCCGGGCGTCTGGGCCAGCTCGGTCACGGTCGCCGGGGTGAGGAGCACGTTGTCGCGCTGGTAGACGATGACGTCGAGCCGGGTGGCCTCGGCGAGCGCGCGGTAGTGACGCAGCAGGCCGGCCTGGCCGGCCTGCACCAGGTACGGCGGGAGGGCCAGCAGCCCGTCCGCGCCGGCCGCCTCGGCCTCGCGGGCGAACTCCGTGGCCATCGCGGTGCCGTAGCCGGTGCCGGCGACCACCGGGACGGCGCCGCCGGTGACCTCGACGGCGGCGGCCACGCAGGCGCGGTACTCGGTCAGGGTCAGAGCGTGGAACTCTCCGGTGCCGCATGCGGCGAAGACCGCGCCGGCGCCGGCGTCGACGCCGGCCCGCAGGTGGGCGCGGTAGGCGTCGAGGTTGAGCGAACCATCGGCGTGGTACGCCGTCACGGGGAAGAACAGCAGGCCGTTCAGGCGCTCGGCGAGTGAGGCTTGGGTCATGAGCGTCTCGTCTCTCGTACAAGTACCTGACTGTTGTCTATATTTATGAACGCGCTCCTCACGCTAGAACAGGCGGCAACCCGGGTCAAGCCGGCGTTGACCCCGTCGAGGCAGAGGCATAGCGTGTCCTCATATCTGAACACCGAACGGAGGATCCCATGCCCGCGCCCCGCACCGTTCTGCTCACCGGCGCCGCCGGCATCGTCGGCACCCTGATGCGCGAGCTGCTTCCGCCCTACGGCTACGAGTTGCGGTCGTTCGACGTCGACGAGGTGCCCGGCGCGCCGGACGCCGTGGTCGCCGACCTCAGCGACCGCGAGGCGCTGCGCCGGGCCGTGGCCGGCACGGACGCGATTCTCCACCTCGCCGGCATCTCGCTGGAGGCCCCCTTCGAGGAGGTGCTGAAGGCGAACATCGAGGGGACGTACAACCTCTACGAGGCCGCGCGCGCCGAGGGCGTGCGCCGGATCGTCTTCGCCTCGAGCAACCACGCCGTGGGGTACACGCCCTGGCCGGGGCAGGACGCCCCGCTGATCCCCGTCGACACGCCGCGCCGCCCCGACACGTTCTACGGGCTGTCCAAGTGCTTCGGCGAGGACCTCGCCCAGCTCTACTGGGACCGGCACGGCATCGAGACGGTGTCGGTCCGCATCGGCTCCTGCTTCCCGCGACCCAACTCGGTCCGGATGCTGTCGGTCTGGATGAGCCCCGAGGACGGCGCCCGGCTCTTCCACGCCGCGCTGACCGCGGAGGACGTGGGCCACACCGTGGTCTACGGCTCGTCCGCGAACACCCGGCTGGTCTGGGACCTCGCCCCGGCCCGAGCGCTGGGGTACGAGCCGCGGGACGACTCCGAGCGGTTCGCCGAGAAGCTCGTCGCCGAACAGGGCGAGCTGGACCCGGAGGGCAACCCCGACCACGCCTATCTGGGCGGCGCCTTCACCACCACGCCGCCGCGCTGGGCCGACCGGCACTCGCGCACCCTCTGACCGCCCCTCCGACCGCGCCGGCGCGCCCGGGAGCGCCACGGCCCGGAACGCCCTAGCGAGCCCGGCGGGCGCAGGCTCGGGCGACCCGGGCCAGCCGCTCGGCGTCGGGTCCGGCGCCGGCCGGCTCGGGGAAGCGCGGCCGGACGTAGCCGAAGGCCAGGCCGCTGCGCGGATCGGCGAAGGCCATCGCCCCGCCGGCGCCGTCGTGCCCGAACGAGCCGGCGCCGAGGAACGGCAGGCCGACCATGAAGCCGACGCCGTACGCGCGGTGCGTGCTGAGCACCACGTCGTGCCCCACCGCCTGCGGCTGGGCGAACTCGGCGAGGGTGGCACGGGTCAGGAACGCCGCGCGGCCGGCCACCCCGGTCAGCGCGGCGGCGTAGAGCCGGGCCAGGCCGCGGGCGCTGCCCACGCCGCCGACCGACGCGGGGCCACCGGCCCTGACGGTCCGGTTGTTGGGCAACAGGGCCAGGTCGATCGGCTCGGGGGCGTGCCGGTTTCCGGCTATGCCGCCGAGCGAGTCCGGCGCCTCGGGGTCCGGCTCGGGCGCCCGTTCGGGCGGCAGCACGGGCGTGACCCGCGGCTCCAGGTCTGCGGGCAGCCCCAGGTAGAGGTCCACGTCGTGCGGTTCGCGGATCTCCCGTTCGAAGAGCTCCGCGAGCCGCACGCCGGCGGCGCGCCGCACCACCTCGCCGGCCAGCGCGCCCACGGTGAGGCTGTGGTAGCCGAAGAGCGTGCCGGGGCGCCAGTACGGGCGGTGCGGCGCGAGCCGTTCGGCCAGCGCGGCGTCGTCGGCCAGTTCGTCGAGGGTGAAGCCGGACTCGACGCCGATCGCGCCGGCCCGGTGGGTCAGCAGCTCGCGCACCGTCAGCCGGTCCTTGCCGGCGGCGGCGAACTCCGGCCAGTAGGCACGGACCTCGCGGTCCAGGTCGAGGACGCCGTCCTGCACCAGCCGGGCCACCACGAGGTACGCCGCCCCCTTGGTGACCGAGAACACCCCGACCAGCGAGTCGGGCGCGAGCCCGGGGCCGCCGCAGAGGTCGGCCACCGGGCTCCCGTCCACGTAGACCGCGAGCTGCGCGGCGAGGTCCGGATCCGCCGCCAGCACGGCGTCGAACTCCGCGCGCAGCGGCTCATATCCCGCGGCAACGGTGCCGGCCGCGACGCTGCCGTGCGACATGTCCTGGACCTCCTCCGGCGCGGTTTTCCGGGAGGCTACTACCTGAGCGGTCCCCCGGCACCGGCCCGGGCGTCGATCAGGGCCGGCAGGTTGCGCGGGTGGTCGATCCGGGTGCGCAGCTCCGGGGTCCAGCCGGCGTCGTCGCCGAGCTGGGCGTCGGGGTTGGCCTCGTTGTAGGCCGCCAGCAGGTCGGCGGGGCGGCCGTTGAGATGGTTGCCGTCCTCGGTCATCGCGGTGTCCGGGGTCCACTGGCGGATGACGGTGGCCGGGTCGACCGCGTACGGCAGGGAGAAGGCGTTGCGCTCGGCCACCAGCGCGGACTCCCGGCCGATGCCGAAGCTGTAGACGTAGGGCACCACCGAGTCCGCGGTCTGCCGGAAGTGGTTGTTGTAGACGTCCACCTGGCCGAAGCGGACCCGCGGGGCGCGCTCGCCGAGGTCCTCGAAGAGGTTGTGGTGGAACGTGGTGCGCAGCGCGCCGCGGTCGGTGTCGCCGGCGTTGTCGCTGTTGCCGATCAGGATCGACTTGCTGTGTTCGGTGAACACGTTCCAGCTGACGGTGACCAGGTCGGCGCCGGAGACGATGTCCATCAGGCCGTCGTGCTGCTGGTAGAGGTAGCCGAAGTAGTACGGCTGCTCGCTGTCCCGCCGGTCGCCGTCGGTGAAGGTGTTGTGGTCCACCCAGATCCGCTGCGAGCCGGAGAGCTGGAGGTTGTCGTACTCGGAGTTCCACTCGCCCGACGGGTCCCAGGACGGGAAGCAGTCGTAGGCGTCCTCGAAGGTGAGGTTGCGGATGACGACGTTCTCCGCGCCGCTGACGTTGAGGGTGCCGCCCAGCAGCCGGGCGTCGTCGCCGACGCCGATGATGGTGGTGTTGGAGCCGACCGGCAGCACCACCCGCTCGGCCTGGCGGGCGGCCGAGGCCAGGCGGGCCTCCTCCATCGGGCCCGAGGGGTCGACGTCGCCCCAGGTCTCGGGGTCGTACGCGGCCAGGAAGCCCTCCAGCGTGTAGCCGTCGGTGGCGTAGTCCTCGCAGGTCAACGGGTCGCCCTTGACGTCGGTGTTGGCGTCGATGGTGCCGTCGACGCGGATGATCCGGGGCGTGCCGGGGTCGCCCGCGGCGAGCGCGGCGGCGAGTTCGGCGCGGTCGCTGACCGTGAAGTCGAACGCGGGCTCCGCCGCGGCGCCGCCGGTGACCGGGCCCTCGGCCCCGCCCCAGCCGTCGCCGGCAGGGAGCGCGGCGCGGGCCGGGTCGCCCCCGGCGGGCGCGTGCCGGGCGGTGGTGTCGGCCGCGGCGGGCTGGGCGGTGGCGGTCGGCAGCAGGCAGACGGCCAGGGCGGCGGCGCCGGCCGCCACCAGGGTGGCGCGGGCATGACATCTGAGCGTTCGCATGGGGGTCGGGCGCACGGCGTGGCTCCTCGGGGAGGTGGAACGGGTGACGGAACGAGGACGGGAGGGGCGGTGAGGGGATTGGAGGTGGAGGTGGAGCGCGGGCCGGCCGCGCGAGGGGCGGCCGGCCCGCGTGGGGGCGTTACTCCATCTGCTCCTGCCACTCGGCCTGCGCCTCGTTGAGCCGCTCCGCGAGGTCGTCGAGGAACTCCTGCGCCGTCATCTCGCCCAGCAGCACCCGCTGGAAGTTGGGCTCGGTGTCCGCCTTGCTGATGTTGTTCCAGTCCGGCAGGTAGTAGGGCAGGTCGACGATGGTGGTGTTCTCGTCGCTCAGCGCCTCGACCGCGGCCTGGGTGGGCGGCGCCTCGGCGACCCACGGGTCCTCCATGGCGGCCGTGTTGGCCGGTATCTGACCCGCCGACTCGTTCCACATGCTGTTCATCTCGTGCGACGCGGCGAACTCGATGAACCGCCAGGCGGCGGACTTGTTGTCGCTGGCCTGGAAGAGGCTGAGGCCGTCCACCGGGTTGGACACGAAGGTGTGGTGGCCGCCGTCCTCGGCGGTGGGCATCGGCAGGCCGGCCACGCCGTCCTCGCCGAACGCGGTCACGTGGTCCACGTAGGAGCCCAGGTTGTGCTGCAGCATGCCCACGGTGCCGCCGGTGAAGGTGGCGACCATGTTGGTGAAGTCGTTGTTGAGGTCCGCCTCCGGGGTGGCGGTGTTGTACAGGCCGACGTAGCGCTCGAGCGCCTCGACGTTGGCCGGGTCGTTGACCGTGGTCTCGGTCTCGTCCGCGTTCCAGAAGCTCTCCAGCCCGGACTGCGAGTACATCGCGTCCAGGGCCTGCGCCACCGAGCCCTCGCCGCCGCGGATGGTGAAGCCGAACTCGTTGGAGCCGCTGTCGGTCAGCTGCTCCGCCGCCTCGTAGAAGGCGTCCCAGCTGGTCGGCGGCTCCAGGCCGGCCTGCTGGAACAGGTCGGGGCGGTACCACAGCACGCCCTGGTTGGCCGAGGTGGGCACGGAGTACAGCTCCTCGCCGGCGGTGGCCCGGACGCTGTCCAGCATCGCCGGCACCAGCTGGCCGTCCAGCTCGCTGTCCGTGAGCCGGTCGCCGACCGGTTCGATGGCGCCCTGGGCGACCAGGTTGGCCAGGTAGGACGTGGACACCATGCCGACGTCGGGGAGTCCCTCGCCGCCCTGGATCGCCGCGTCGTACTTGGACTGCACCTGGTCGATGGGCACGCCCACGTACTCGACGTCGATGTCCGGGTTGGCCGCCTCGAACTCCTCGATGATCGCCTCCCAGACCTCGGTGCGGACACCGCCGTTGTTGTCCCAGAAGGTGATCTCGCCGGTGCCGTCGCCCTCGGCGCCCGACGCGCTACCGTCGTCGCCGCAGGCGGTGGCCGTCGTGGCCAACAGGACGGCCAGCACGCCGACGGCGGCGCGGTGTTGATGCTTTCTACTCATCGTGCGACTCCCTTGTCGTTTCCGCCGTGTCCGCCGCTGCCGCGGAGCCTGCGGTGTTCTTCGAATGGGTGGTGCGATGCGGTGTGGGGGTGCTCCGCCCGGGGACGGGGTGGGTGGTGGCTGGTCTCGGTCGGTGGGTATCGAGGGCCGGGCCGGGTCGGGGTCAGGTGACGCGGAACCCCCGGAACACCGCGGCGCCGCCCGGCTCCTCGCCGGGCCGCGGCGGCGCGGCGGCGAAGAGGCCGAGCTGGGCGCCGACCCAGCGCCACGGCGTGGCGGCGAACACCTGCCCGGACGGCCGGAACTCGGCGTCGGGCGACACGGCGGCGGAGAAGCGGCAGCGGGCGTCGGCGGTGACCTCCACCCGCAGCCGGGCGCGGCCCTCGGGCGCCGGACGGGCGTACGCCGCATCGCGTTCCCGCTCCGCCACCAGGTCGCCGAAGCGGTGCACCAGGCGCACCCCGCCCCCGTCGCCCGGGTCGCGTTCCAGGCCGATCCAGCTGAACGCGTCGCCGACCACGGCGAGTCCGGCCTTGGCACCGGGCGCCGGATCGTCGAGCCGCAGCTCCACCTCGACGGTGCGCGGCCCGACCGGCAGCCGCTGGACCAGCACGCTGGACAGCCGGCGCAGGTCGGCCGCGGCGACGGTGGGTCGGCAGGCCAGGCGCAGCCCGTCGCCGTCCCCCGGCAGCACCCAGCCGGATGCGGGGTTGGCCAGCCACGACCACTGCGGGCCGAACGTCCCGTCCGGGAAGTCGTCGTCGGTAGCCGGGGCGCAGGGCTCGCCGCCGGGCAACGGCAGCGGGTGTTCGGCAACGGGCTGACCGCGGTCGCCGAGGACCGGCCAGCCGTCGGCGTCCCAGGCCATCGGCTGCAGGTGCACCACCCGGCCGAACGCGCCGCGCTGCTGGAAGTGCAGGAACCAGTCGCCCCCGCCCGGGTCGGTGACCCAGGCGCCCTGGTGCGGGCCGTTGACGTCGGTGTCGCCCTGGGCGAGCACGACCCGCTCCTCGTAGGGGCCGAAGAAGCCGCGCGAGCGGAACGCGCCCTGCCAGCCGGTCTCCACCGAACCGGCGGGCGCGAAGATCCAGTACCAGCCGTCCCGCCGGTACACCTTGGGGCCCTCCAGGGTGAACCAGCCGGGCAGCGCGTCGCCGTCGACCACCACCCGCCCGGCGTCCAGCAGTTCCCGGCCGTCCGGCGACATGGCGTGGCCGGTCAGCAGGTTCTTGATGCCGGCGCGGGAGAACGCCCAGCCGTGCACCAGGTAGGCGCGCCCGTCCTCGTCCCACAGCGGGCAGGGGTCGATCAGCCCCTTGCCGGCCTTCAGCAGCCACGGGTCGGTCCAGGGGCCGCGGATGTCCGGCGCGTTGACCTGGTAGACGCCGTGGTCGGGGTCGCCCCAGAAGATCCAGAACCGGCCGTCGTGGTGGCGCAGCGCCGGCGCCCAGACGCCGCGGTCGTGGCGCGGTTCGGCGAAGTCCTCGGCCGGCTCCAGCCGGTCCAGCGCGTGGCCGACGAAGCTCCAGTTCACCAGGTCGCGGGAGTGCAGCAGGGGCAGCCCTGGCACCCGGCTGAAGCTGGAGGCGGTCAGGTAGAAGTCCTCGCCGACCCGGATGACGTCGGGGTCGGACCAGTCGGCGGGCAGCACCGGGTTGCGGTACGTGGTCACGACATCGCCTCCTTGTCATCCGCCGTTCCCGCGCTGTGCCGCGCGGGCTCCACCACCGCGGGCTCCGCCGTCGCGGGCTCCGCCGTCGCGGGCGCGGCGGGCACGGCCCAGGGGGCCCCGAGCTCCGAGAACAGGGCCAGCCGGCGGGCGCCCTCGGCGGTCAGCCCGTCGATCCCCGGGATGACCCGCCGCGGGCCGCGGTCGCCGCGCTCGACGCGCCAGGCGTCGGGCGGCAGCCGGGTCGGCTCGGGCGCGGTGCGCACCGCCTCCACCAGCCGGGTGAACGCGCCGGTGCGCTCCAGCGGCACCAGCAGCGGCGTCCCGTCGCGCAGATGGTCGACGAGGTTGACCAGCAGGTCGGTGCGCCCGTGCTCGGTGGTCTCCGGCGGCCGGCCCGAACGCTCCAGCAGCACCCGGTCGGCCTTGTACCAGAAGGTGATCCGCCCCTCCTCGCCGTGCACCATCACGTACGGCTCGCCGGGCTGTTCGGCGCAGAGCGTCACCGCGCTGACGATGTCGGTGCCGCCCGCCGCGCCGTCCGCGCCCGCCCGCGGCGCGGTGCGGATCCGGGCGCAGGAGGTGTCGTCGGCGTCGATGTCGTTGATCCGGTAGAGCTCCAACTCGATGCCGGCCAGGTCGGTCTCGCGTTCGGCGCCCTCGATGCGCAGCGCGGTGGCCAGGGCGTGCGCGAGCGGGTTGGTGAGCACCCCGTCCACCACGTCCCGGCCGCCCAGGGTGCGGTGCCCGCCCCACGGCGCGCGCCGCCAGTACGCCTCGTCGCGCACCCAGGCGCCGGCCGCGCCGATGCCGCGCACCGCGCCGATGGCGCCGTCGGCGACCAGCTCCCTGATGCTCCGCACGGCGTGCGAGCCCAGCGACTGGAAGCCGATCTGACAGGCCACGCCCGCCTTCCCGATGCCCGCCGCCAGCTCGTGGAACGCCGCGAGCGACGGCGTGGGCGGCTTCTCCAGCAACAGGTGGACCCCGCGGGCGGCCGCGATCAGCCCCAGTTCCGCGTGGGTGTGGATGGGGGTGCAGACCACGGCCACCTCAGCGCCGGTGCGGTCGAGCAGCGTGGCCAGATCGTCGGACTGCTCGGGCGCGACGACGCCGTCGGGCCCGGCCAGGCCGACCGGACCCGCCAATCCCTCGGGTCCGGCGGGGGCGGCGGGCCCCGCGGGCTCCCCCGGCCCCTCGGGCCCGTGCAGCTCGGCGAGTTCGCCGGCGTCCAGCGGGGTCAGCTCGCAGATTCCGACGAGCCGGACCACGCCCTGGCGGGCGAGGCGGCCGATGTTGCGCAGATGCCAACGGCCGTGGCCGCGGGCCCCGACGAGCACCACGGGGACGGGGCCGCGGTGGGCCCGCGAGTCGGAGGACCGGGTCATCCCTTCACCGCCCCCGCGCTGAAGCCGGTGATCAGCCAGCGCTGGATGAAGGCGAACACGATCACCACGGGCACCGCCGCCACGACGCCGCCGGCGGCGAGCGCCCCGAGGTCCACGCTGTCGGAGCCCATCAGGGTGTTGAGGCCGACCGGGATCGTCTGCTTGTCCTGGGAGTTGAGGAACATCAGGGCGAACAGGAAGTGGTTCCAGCTGTGCACGAAGGCGAAGGAGCCGACCGCGATCAGTCCCGGCCGCAGCAGCGGCAGCACGATCGCGAGGAAGCCGCGCATCCGCGAGCAGCCGTCCACCCAGGCGGCCTCCTCCAGCGACGCCGGCACGTTCCTGATGAAGCCGCTGATCAGGATCATCGACAGCGGCAGCTGGAAGACCGTCTCGGCGATGATGACGCTCCACAGCGAGTTGAGCATCGTCAGCTCGCGGAAGATCTCGAAGAGCGGCACCAGCATCAGCGCGCCGGGGATGAACTGCGAGGTGAGCAGCGCCAGCATGAACGGCATCCGCAGCCGGAACTTGAAGCGGGCCAGCGCGTAGCCGCCGGAGAGCGCCACCAGCAGGGTCATCAGCATCGACGCGATGCCGACGTACATGCTGTTGACGAAGTACGTGTCGAAGCTGCGCTCGGTCCACACCTTCTCGAAGTGCTGCCCGGTCATCGGCCAGGGCACCAGCGAGTCGGAGCCCGGCTCGCGCAGCGCGAACAGCAGCATCCAGTAGAACGGGATCAGCGTGAACAGCAGGTAGAGGCCGAGCGGAAAGAAGATCTGCCAGCGCGGCGGCTGGTCCAGCGACCGCCGGCGGCGCTTCCCGGCGGGCGGCGCCGGCGGGACGGCCGCGGGCTCGGCGTCCCGGTCGATGACGGAGGGGGCAAGGCCGGTCACTTGTCGTCGCCTCCGAACTTGCTCAGGCGCAGATAAACGATCGAGAAGAAGAGCAGGATCACGAAGGCGACGGTGGTCAGCGCGGCCGCGTAGCCGAACTCGTTGCCGTCGATGCCGGTCTGGGCCACGTAGAGCGGCAGCGTGGTGGTGACGCCGGCCGGGCCGCCGCCGGTGAGGGTGTACAGCAGGTCGACGTTGTTGAACTCCCAGACCGCGCGCAGCAGCGTGGACAGGATGATCGCGTCCTTCAGATGCGGCAGGGTGATGTGCCAGAACTGCCGCAGCCGGCTCGCGCCGTCCACCGAGGCGGCCTCGTAGAGGTCCTTGGAGACGGACTGCAGGTCGGCGAGCAGCAGGATCGCGAAGAACGGCACCCCGCGCCACAGCTCGGCGAGCACAGCGCCCCAGAAGACGGTGCCGGTGTCGGCCAGCACGGAGGTGCCGTACTCGCCGATGCCGGCGTCCGCCAGATAGCGGCTGACCCCGGTGGACGGGTTGTAGAGCAGGATCCAGATGGTGGACGTCAGCACGCCGGAGACGGCCCAGGGCGAGAACACCAGGGCCCTGGCCATGCCGCGGCCGACGAAGGTCTGGTTGATGATCAGCGCCAGGGCCAGGCCGAAGATCAGCTGGAGCCCGACCTCGACGACCACCCACTGGGCGCTGAAGGTCAGCGTCTCCCAGAAGAACGGGTCGTCGGTGAGGATCTCCCGGAAGTTGTCCAGGCCGGCGAAGCCGTTCCGCCAGGGCTTGGTGACGTTGTAGTCCTGGAGGCTGTAGTAGATGACGCTGAGCATCGGGTAGGCGATGAAGCCCAGCATCAGCAGCGCGGCCGGCGCTATCAGCAGATACGGCAGGTGGCGCGGGGTGGCGCTGCGTCGCCGCTTGGGGCTGCGCGCGCTCGGCCCGGGGCTGCGGTCCTTCACGCCGAGGGACATGGGCACCTCGCAGGCGTTGCGGCTCCGGGCGGCGGGCTGGGCTCGTCCGCCGCGTGTGGGAGGGCTCCCACGGAAGAGCGGGGGGTCACGACCGTCATCCCTTCGTTGCGAGGTGGTCGGCGCGCGGCCGCGCGCCTGGGTGGGGGTGGTGCCTAGCCCGCGTAGGGCTCGGGCACCTCACCGGGACGGGACAGGAAGGCGAAGTCACAGCCGGTGTCGGCCTGGGTGATGTGCTGCTCGTACAGGGCGCCGTAGCCGCGCCCGTACCGTGGGGCCGGCGGGCGCCAGGCGGCGCGGCGCTCGGCGAGTTCGGCGTCGCCCACCTCCAGGCGGAGCGTGCGGGTCGCCACGTCGAGGGTGATCTGGTCGCCGGTGCGGACCAGCGCCAGCGGCCCGCCGACGTGCGACTCGGGGGCGATGTGCAGCACGCACGCCCCGTAACTGGTGCCGCTCATCCGGGCGTCGGAGAGCCGCACCATGTCGGTGACGCCCTCCCTGAGCAGGTAGTCGGGGATCGGCAGCATGCCGTACTCGGGCATGCCGGGACCGCCGAGCGGGCCCGCCCCGCGGAGCACGAGCACGGTGTCGGCGGTGATGCCGAGCGCCGGGTCGTTGATCCGCGCCTGCATGTCGCGGTAGTCGTCGAAGACCACCGCGGGCCCGGTGTGCTTCAGCAGGTGCGGCTCGGCGGCGATGTGCTTGATGACGGCGCCGTCGGGGGCCAGGTTGCCGCGCAGCACGGCCACCCCGCCCTCCTCGGCGACCGGCTCGTTCAGCGGCCGGATCACCGCCTCGTCGTGCACCAGGGCGCCGGCCAGCTGCTCGCGGAGCGAGGGGTGCGCCACGGTGGGGCGGTCCAGGTGCAGCAGTCCCGCCTCGGCGAGCCGGGACAGCAGCCCCGGGAGGCCGCCGGCGTAGTAGAAGTCCTCCATCAGGTAGGCGCCGCCCGGCCTGATGTTGGCCAGCACCGGCACCCGGCGGGCGACCCGGTCGAAGTCGTCGAGGGTCAGCGTGACCTGGGACCGGCCGGCCATCGCGATCAGGTGGATGACCGCGTTGGTCGAGCCGCCCAGGGCCATCACGGTGGCGATCGCGTCCTGGTACGCCTCGGCCGTCAGGAAACGGGAGAGGCGGGCGTCCTGCCGCACCAGCTCCACGACGCGCAGGCCGGCGGCGGCCGCCATCCGGGCGTGCGCGGAGTCCACGGCCGGGATGGCGGCCGCGCCCGGCATGGTCACGCCGAGCGCCTCGGCGGCCGAGGTCATGGTGGAGGCGGTGCCCATCGTCATGCAGGTGCCGGGCGACCGTGCCAGGCCGCACTCCAGTTCGGAGAGCTCCCGTTGGCCGATGCGACCCGCGCGGTGCTCGTCCCAGTACTTCCACATGTCGGTGCCGGAGCCGAGCGTCTCGCCACGCCAGTGGCCGCGCAGCATCGGGCCCGCGGGCACGAAGACGGTGGGCAGGTCGGCGCTGGCGGCACCCATCAGCAGCGCGGGGGTGGTCTTGTCGCAGCCACCCATCAGCACCGCGCCGTCCACCGGATAGGAGCGCAGCAGCTCCTCGGTCTCCATGGCCAGGAGGTTCCGGTAGAGCATCGGGGTCGGCTTCTGGAACGTCTCGGACAGCGTCGAGACCGGGAACTCCAGCGGGAAGCCGCCGGCCTGCCAGACGCCGCGTTTGACGGCCTCGGCGCGGTCGCGCAGGTGCTGGTGGCAGGGGTTGATGTCGGACCAGGTGTTCAGCACGGCGATGACCGGCTTGCCGAGGTGCTCCTCCGGCAGGTACCCGAGCTGCCGGGTCCTGGCCCGGTGGCTGAACGACCTGAGCCCCTCCGTCTCGTACCACTTGGCGCTCCTGAGGGTCCGCGCCGGGCGGCCCTCGCCGGCCGCCGGGGTCTCTGGCCCGGTCAACGGAGCTCCCACCCCTCGAGGATCGTGGCGACCGCGGCGCGGCCCGGTTCGTCCAGGTGTGAGCTGGGCGGTCGGACGTCGCGGCGGCACAGGCCGAGGGCGGCCAACGCCTCCTTGACGACGGTGACGTTGTTGGCGGACTGCTGGGCCGCGCGTAGCTCCTCGAAGGGCCGGATCAGGTCCCACGCCTTCATGGCCGCCGGATAGTCGCCGGCGTTCAGCGCCCGCAGCATCTCCAGGGACACCTCGGGCGAGACGTTCACCAGTCCCGAGGTGAAACCGGTCGCGCCGCAGGCGAAGTACGCCGGCGCGTACAGCTCGGCCAGCCCCGCCACCCACACGAACCGGTCGAGGCCCGCGTCGCGCGCCACCGTGGCGAACCGCACCGGGTCGGGGACGGCGTACTTCACGCCGACGACGTTGGGGCAGGAGTCGCCGAGGCGGGCGATCGCGCCGCCGTCGATCAGCGGGTTGCGGATGTAGGGGACGACGCCCAGCTCGGGCACCGCCTCCGCGATGGCCCGGTGGTAGTCCACCCAGCCGTCCTGCGAGACGTAGGGGTGGACCGGCTGGTGGACCATCACCATGTTCGCGCCCGCGTCCCTGGCGTGCCGGGCGGCCGCCACCGCGGTGGGCACCTCCTGGCCGACGCCGGCGATGATCTGCGCGCGGGGGCCGGCCGCCGCGGCCACGGCGGAGTCGACCGCCTCGACCGTCAGCTCCACCTCGGCGCGCCGCTCGGCGGGGGTGAGCGAGTAGAACTCGCTGGTGTTGCCGTTGGGGGTGAGCGTCCGCACGCCGGCGGTCAGCAGCCGCCGCAGCAGGGCCGCGTACGCGTCGGTGTCCAGCCGGTCGTCCGCGTCGAAGGGGCTGACCGGAATCGCCACCACGTCCGCGAGCGCGTCCCGTTGTCCCGCGAAGTCGTTCATGCCTGGGTCTCCTCGTTCGAGTCCTTCGGGAACGCGCGGCGCACGAAGCCCTGGATGTGCTCGTGCAGCAGCCGGGCGGCGGCCTCCGCGTCGCCCTCCTCGGCGCGGGCGAGTATCGCCCGGTGTTCGTCGGCCTCACGCCGCCACGTCGGGTCCACCTGCCAGGCGAACGAGGAGACCAGGGCCGCCTGGTCGCGCAGGTCGTCCAGCAGCTGGGCGAGCAGCGGGTTGCCGCACGGCAGGTACAGCGCCCGGTGGAAGTCCCGGTTCGCCAGCGACCGCTCCGCCGTGTCCACGGCGGAGTCGGCCCGCGCCAGCGCGGTGTGCGCGGCCGTGAGGTCGGACCGCCCGGCCACCGTGCGGCGCACCGCCTCCGGCTCCAGCAGCAGCCGGACGTCGTAGACGGACCGCGCCATGGCCGCGTCCACGGTGCGGACCGCGGCGCCCCGGTACTCGCTCATCACCACGAGGCCGCGTCCCGCCAGGGTCTTCAGGGCCTCCCTGACGGGCGTCTTGGAGACGCCGAACCGGGCGGCCAGCTCGTTCTCGACGAGCGGCGAGCCGGGGGTCAGTTGTCCGGTGAGGATCGCGCGGGTCAGGGCCTCCAGGACGAACTGCGTCCGGGAGGGGATCGGCACCGGCGCGGCGCCGGACAGGGGAACGCTCATGTGCTGCGGTTCTCCGCTCGCTGCTGCGAGACGTCATATATGGCATCTCGTATATGACATATCGCGTACGACGTGAGGTGGGACGACCGTAGGCGGCGCGCGGGGCGTCCGTCAACGGTTTCCGCAGAAATTTAGTAAGGGCTTTCTGTCATGGGGCGCATGGGCACGCGCGGCCGGCGACGGGCGCGTCGCCCGCCGCCGGCGGTCGTGCGTTGGGGGCGGCGCGTTGGGATGGTGCGTTGGAATGGTGCGTTGGGGGTGGTGCGTTGGGGGTCGCGCCGTCCGGGGTCAGCAGCTGTTGTCGGCGCTGTTCTCGAACGTGACGTTGCTGATCGTGATGTTCTCCCCGCACGGGTTCTCCGTGAGCGCGGAGTCGATCAGGGTGAAGTTGGACAGCGTGATGTCGCGGTTGTTGGCGAACTCGTCGCGCGCCGCCAGCCGGACCTCGCCGCCGCCGGCGATGGTGCCGCCCTCGCTGGCGATCGTGACGTTGTAGCAGTTCTCGATGAGGATGGCGTTGTTGCCGGTGTCCGAGATGTCCACCCGGTCGATCACCGCGCCGCCGCTCTCCGAGACGCAGAAGATGCCGCGCCCGCCGCCGCGCGCGACGACCTCGCCGACGTGGATGTTCGTCTCGTAGTTGTTGAGGGCGCCGTTGCGGTTGGCCATGCGGAACGTCGCGTAGCCGGTGCCGGCGGCGACGTTCTCGCCGATGACGCTGCCGATCTCGGCGTTGTACGTGTCCTGGATCAGCAGCCCGGACTCGCCGACGTCGGTGGCGGTGACGGTGCCGACGGTGAGGCCGTCCACGCCGTAGGTCTCCACGGCGTGGCTGCCGGCGCCCGAGATGTTGATGGTGTCGAGGGCGACGTTGTTGGTGCGCCAGCTCGTGTCGTCGTGGTTGTCGATCCGGATGCCGAGGCCGCCGGACAGGTTCATGTTGATCTCGCCCAGGTGGACGTTGGAGGCGTTGCGGACGAAGATCCCGAAGTACGGGGAGCCCGTCATGCCCTCCAGGTACGGAACGGCGACGTCGTTGACGCCGACCATGCGCAGCGGGGCCGCCTCCGAACCGATCGAGCCGACGACGTTGATCGTGCCGCAGACCTCGATCGAGGTGTAGCTCGGGATGTCGATCGAGTCCTCGGACCCGATGTCGCCCGAGCCGCGCACGACGACCGACTCGATGCTGGTGCGGCCCTCGCTGAGGCTGGCGATGCCGGCCCTGATGGCCTCCGGCATCGAGTCGCCGCTGTAGCCGGGAGCCGTCCAGGTGCTGCCGTCCTGCACCACCTCGGCGTTGTAGCTGCCGTCGCCGCAGGCCAGGGTCTGCGGGTCGTCGGCGGACTCCTCGGCGGCGTTGGCCGTCACGTTCAGCATGGCGCCCGCGGTCACCAGGGCCAGCAGGCCCGAGACCAGCAGGGTGGCCCTGCGCCGGATGATGGGGGGTGCGACTCTGCGTCCCATCGTTCACTCCTGTGTGGGGGTTGTGGGGGTTGGATGGCGCAGTTATGAATCGATTCATCTCCGCGCCGCGCACCCGCCCGGACGGCTGGATCCAGACGGGGTGCGCTGCGGCAAGACAGAAAGCGCTTGCCGGACGGCCGAGTATTCCAACGCCCCGGAACGACCGTCAACCGGCGATTTCCCGCCACGCAGCCGCCCATTTCCGGCCGCGGAGCACGAAGCGCGGACGACGGCGGGCACCCCACCGATCCGGCCACGCCCGCACGGTCCGGGTGGCCGGGACGTCCGACCGACACCGGGAGCGGGGCCCGACACCGAGGGTGAAGGGGGGTCAGCCGAGAGCCGGCGGGCCTGCCTCGATGCGGCGGAGGACCGGGGGGAGGCGGTCGAGGTCGGGGCCGGTCTGCACCTGGCGCTCGTCCCACCACGTCGCGCCGGCGTCCCGCAGCGGGCCGATGACGGCGCCGGCCCGGGCGGGGTCGGCCGGGGTGGCCCCGCCGAGGACGACCTCGAAGGGGGCGTCGGAGGCGTCGTCGCGGTGCCGGTGCACGTAGGCGACCAGCTCCCGCACCTGCTCGACCGGCGGCACGTGCCCGTGCGGGGCGTCCTCGAACAGCGGCACCACGCCGTCCCAGCGGGCGGCCCGTCGCATCGGTGGGCGGCTGGGCCAGAAGCCGGCGACCCAGACCGGCGGGCGGGGCCGCTGCACCGTGGCGGGCCGCAGGGTGACGTCCCGGACCTGGTAGTGCGGCCCGTCGTGGTCGACGGGCTCGCCCGACCAGTAGCGCCGCAGCAGGTCCAGGCCCTCGTCGAGGCGCTGGGCGCGCAGCACGGGGTCGGTCGGCTCGCCGAAGCTGCCGTACTCGTCCTCGGCCGGCCCGCCGAGCCCCGTGGAGAAGATCACCCTCCCGCCGGTCAGCGAGTCCAGGGTGGCCACCTGGCGGGCGAGTTGGTGCGGCCGGCGGCGGGCGACGGGCGTGACGAGCGTGCCCAGCCGGATGCGCGAGGTCGCCAGCGCGGCGGCGGTCAACAGCATCCAGGGGTCCCCGAACGGGCGGGGATGGGCGCGGAAGTTCAGGTGGTCCCAGACGAACAGCCCGTCCCAGCCCGCCGCCTCGGCCGCCGTTGCCACGGTCGCGACGTTCCTGGGGTCGGCGAAGTCGCCGAAGTTCGGGATGTTCACCGAGAAGCGCATTCGCACACGCTATCGCGGGTGCTCGCCGGCGGCGCGGAACGTTCCTGGCGGAGCCGCGGAGCCGCACTGGTCCGGGGTGACGTGCTCATCGCTGGACTTCGTGCGCGGCACGTCCCGTTCGGCGGGACGTGCCGCGCACGAAGTCGAGGCGCCGGCGTACGGGGCGGTTCCGGACGCGGGTCGGGGGTGGTGGGCGTGTGGGAAGTGTTGACAAACCGGCCGAGTGATTGAAAGCTCTGATTTTGATTACGCAAGACACCGACTGACTCATGCAAATTTCTGACTAACACCGAGCAGCCGCGCGCTGCCACCCCCACAGCACAAGCTCTGTCGCTCCCCCACCGAACAGAGGACCCCCACATGACTTGGAAGCAACTCAGCCGGCGACTCATGGGCGGCGTTCCCGTCGCCGGTCTGCTCGCCGTCGGCATCGTGGCCACCTCCGCGCCCGCGGCCGAGGTGGCCCGGGGCGGCGACGCCCCGGTCGCCGCCGCCGACCGCGGGGCGGCGCTCCCGTACGTCGAGTACGAGGCCGAGGCCGCCGACTACCAGGGCACGCTGCTGCAGACGGATCCGGAGCGCACCTTCGGGCACACCAACTTCGCCACCGAGTCCTCCGGACGGGAGTCGGTGCGCCTCGACGCCACCGGGGAGTTCGTCGAGTTCACCTCGACCAACGCCTCGAACTCGCTCGTGGTGCGCAACTCGATCCCCGACGCGCCGGGCGGCGGCGGCATGGACGCCACCATCAGCCTGTACGTCAACGACGAGTTCGTGCAAAAGGTCGACCTGTCCTCGAAGCACAGCTGGCTGTACGGGAACACCGACGATCCCGAGGGCCTGACCAACAACCCCGGCGGGGACGCCCGTCGCCTGTTCGACGAGTCCCATCTGCTGCTCGACGAGAGCTACCCGGCCGGCAGCACCTGGCGGCTGCAGCGCGACGCCGACGACACCGCCTCGTTCTACATCGTCGACCTGATCGACCTGGAGCAGGTCGCCCCGCCGTCCGAGAAGCCGGCGGACTGCGTCTCGATCGAGGAGTACGGTGCCGTCCCCGACGACGGCGAGGACGACACGGCCGCGCTGCAGGCCGCGGTGACGGACGACCAGAACGGCGTCATCCCCTGCGTCTGGATCCCGGCCGGACAGTGGCGCCAGGAGCAGAAGATCCTCACCGACGACCCGCTCGACCGGGGCCAGTACAACCAGGTCGGCATCAGCGACGTCACCATCCGCGGCGCGGGCATGTGGCACTCCCAGCTGTACACGCTGACGCCGCCGCACCAGGCGGGCGGCATCAACCACCCGCACGAGGGCAACTTCGGCTTCGACATCGACGACAACACCCGGATCTCCGACATCGCCATCTTCGGCTCCGGCACCATCCGCGGCGGCGACGGCGGCGCCGAGGGCGGGGTCGGCCTCAACGGGCGCTTCGGCGAGAACACCGCGATCAGCAACGTGTGGATCGAGCACGCGAACGTCGGCGTCTGGGTCGGCCGGGACTACAGCAACATCCCCGAGCTGTGGGGCCCGGGCGACGGCGTCGAGTTCAGCGGGATGCGCATCCGCAACACCTACGCCGACGGCATCAACCTCACCAACGGCACCAGCAACTCCTCGGTGACCAACTCGTCGTTCCGCACCACCGGCGACGACTCCCTCGCCGTGTGGGCCAACCGGTACGTCAGGGACCCGGCCGTGGACATCGGCCACGACAACCACTTCACCAACAACACGATCCAGCTGCCCTGGCGCGCCAACGGCATCGCGGTCTACGGCGGCTACGGCAACACCATCGAGAACAACCTGGTCTACGACACGATGAACTACCCGGGCATCATGCTGGCGACCGACCACGACCCGCTGCCCTTCTCGGGCGAGACCCTGATCGCCAACAACGGGCTCGACCGCTGCGGCGGCGCGTTCTGGGGCGAGGCACAGGAGTTCGGCGCGATCACGCTGTTCGCGGCGGGGCAGGACATCCCCGGCGTCACCATCCGGGACACCGACATCGTCGACTCGACCTACGACGGCATCCAGTTCAAGTCGGGCGGCGGCGCGGTGCCGGGCGTCGCGATCACCAACGTGACGATCGACCAGTCGAACAACGGGGCCGGCATCCTGGCCCACGGCGGCGCGCGCGGCAGCGCCACCCTCACGAACGTGACCATCAGCGACTCGGCCGACGGCGACATCGTCGTCGAGCCGGGCTCGCAGTTCGTGATCAACGGCGGCTCGGGTACGAGCCCGGCGGCGTCGCGGGACCAGTCCGCCGGCTGGGGCGCGGTGCCGGGTTCGCGGTCGGGCCGGGCACTGGCCTGACCGCCCGCGGGGGCCCGTGGCCCCGCGCCGGTCTCGGCACGGGGCCACGCGGACCCCGGTCAGGCGCCGACGTAGGCCGCGAGGTGCTCGCCGGTGAGGGTGGAGCGGGCGGCGACGAGGTCGGCGGGGGTGCCCTCGAAGACGATCCGGCCGCCGTCGTGCCCCGCGCCCGGGCCGAGGTCGATGATCCAGTCGGCATGCGCCATGACGGCCTGGTGGTGCTCGATGACGATGACCGACTTCCCGGAGTCGACGAGCCGGTCGAGCAGGCCGAGCAGCGCCCGGACGTCGGCGAGGTGGAGTCCGGTGGTCGGCTCGTCGAGGACGTAGACGCCGCCCTTGTCCGCCATGTGCGTGGCCAGCTTGAGCCGCTGCCGCTCGCCGCCGGACAGCGAGGTGAGCGGCTGGCCGATGGTGAGGTAGCCGAGCCCGACGTCGACGAGCCGGTCGAGGATCCGGTGCGCGGCCGGCGTGGCCGCCTCGCCGGCGCCGAAGAACTCCTCGGCCTCGGCCACCGACATCGCGAGCACCTCGCTGATGTCGCGCCCGCCGAGGCGGTAGTCCAGCACCGACGCCTGGTACCGCCGGCCCTCGCAGTCCTCGCAGGTGGTGGAGATGCCGGCCATCATCCCGAGGTCGGTGTAGACGACCCCGGCGCCGTTGCAGTTCGGGCAGGCGCCCTCGGAGTTCGCGCTGAACAGGGCCGGCTTCACGCCGTTGACCTTGGCGAACGCCTTGCGGATGGGGTCGAGCAGCCCGGTGTAGGTCGCCGGGTTGCTGCGCCGCGAACCGCGGATCGGGCTCTGGTCGACCGAGACCACGCCCGCGGCGGTGGGCAGCGACCCGTGCAGCAGGGAGCTCTTGCCGGAGCCGGCGACGCCGGTGACGACGGTGAGCACCCCGAGCGGGATGTCCACGTCGACCTCGCGCAGGTTGTTCCTCGTCGCGCCGCGGACCGACAGCTGGCCGGTGGGCGTCCGCACCGTCTCCCTGAGCGAGGTCCGGTCCTCCAGATGGCGGCCGGTGCGGGTGTCGCTGGCCCGCAGCCCCTCGAGGGAGCCCTCGAAGCACACGGTGCCGCCCTCCGTGCCGGCCCCGGGGCCAAGGTCGACGACGTGGTCGGCGATCGCGATCAGCTCCGGCTTGTGCTCCACGACGAGGACCGTGTTGCCCTTGTCCCGCAGCCGCAGCAGCAGGTTGTTCATCCGCTGGATGTCGTGCGGGTGCAGGCCCGCGGTGGGCTCGTCGAAGACGTAGGTGACGTCCGTGAGCGAGGAGCCGAGGTGGCGGATCATCTTGACCCGCTGGGCCTCGCCGCCCGACAGCGTGCCGGCCGGCCGGTCGAGCGCGAGGTAGCCGAGACCGATCTCCACGAAGGAGTCGAGGGTCCGCCCCAACGAGGCGAGCAGCGGCGCGACCGAGGGCTCGTCGAGGTCGCGCACCCAGTCGGCCAGGTCGCTGATCTGCATCGCACAGGCGTCGGCGATGCTGACCTCGCCGATCCTCGACGACCTGGCCCCCTCGCTGAGCCGGGTGCCGTCGCATTCGGGGCAGGTGGTGAAGGTGACCGCGCGGTCGACGAACGCCCGGATGTGCGGCTGCATCGCCTCCCGGTCCTTGGACAGCAACGACTTCTGGATCTTCGGGATCAGCCCCTCGTAGGTGAGGTTGACGCCGTTGACCTTCACCTTGGTCGGCTCGTGGTAAAGGAAGTCCTGCATCTCCTTCCTGGTGAACTCGCGGATGGGCTTGTTCGGGTCGAGGAAGCCCGACTGGGCGTAGAGTCCCACGGTCCACACGTTGTCCGACTTCCAGCCGGGGATGGTGAACGCGCCCTCGGCGATCGACCTGGAGTCGTCGTAGAGCTGGGTGAGGTCGATGTCGGAGACCGCGCCCCGGCCCTCGCAGCGGGTGCACATGCCGCCGGTGCGGCTGAAGGTCGCCTTCACCGTCTTCTGCGCGCCGCGCTCGACGGTGATCGCGCCGCTCGCCCGGACCGAGGCCACGTTGAACGCGTAGGCGCTGGGCGGGCCGATGTGCGGCTGCCCGAGCCGGCTGAAGAGGATGCGCAGCATCGCGTTGGCGTCGGTGGCGGTGCCGACCGTGGAACGCGGGTCGGCGCCCATCCGCTGCTGGTCGACGATGATCGCCGTCGTCAGCCCGTCGAGCACGTCGACCTCGGGCCGGGCCAGCGTCGGCATGAAGCCCTGCACGAAGGCGCTGTACGTCTCGTTGATCAGCCGCTGCGACTCCGCGGCGATGGTGTTGAACACCAGCGAGCTCTTGCCCGAACCGGAGACGCCGGTGAACACCGTGAGTCTGCGCTTCGGGATCTCGATGTTGACGTCCTTGAGGTTGTTCTCCCGCGCGCCGTGCACGCGGATCATCTCGTGGCTGTCGGCGGCGTGCGACGCAGGCGACCGCGGGTCCGTCTTCGGGGTCTTGGTCATGGTGTCTCCAGGGGTTGGGCGGGCCGCCTGCGCGGTCCTCGTCGGCGTCGCCTGGGGCGGTCCGGCCGACGTCGAGCAGTATGTCTCGCGCGTCTGCGCGATCGCGACGCCGGGCCCGGTCATCCTCCGCCCCGGCGTCTCGGTCGCGGAACGGCTCAGCGCAGCTCGTTGAACCGGATCATGTTGCCCGCGGGGTCGCGGACGGCGCAGTCGCGGATGCCGTACGGCTGCTCGGTCGGCTCCTGGACGACCTCGGCGCCGCTCTCCCGCAGCCGCGCGAAGGTGCCGTCGAGGTCGGCGGTGCCCAGGGTGACACGGGCGTAGGTGCCCTTGGCCATCATCTCGACGATGGTGCGGCGCTCGCCCTCGGTGATGCCGGGGTCGAGGGCCGGCGGCTCCAGGACGATGGACGTGCCGGGCTGCTCGGGCGGGCCGACCGTGATCCAGCTCATCCCGTCGTATCCGACCTCGTTGCGCACCTCGAAGCCGAGGGTGTCGCGGTAGAAGGCCAGCGAGGCGTCCGGGTCGTTGTGCGGGAGGAAGGTCCAGTGAATGGTGATGTCCATGGCCGTCACGCTAGGTGTGGCCCGGGCGCCGACGCTTCTCGAAAACTGACGGGACCGCGAGCGACGACCGGCGTCACCCCGCGGCGCGGGAGCGGGCCTTGAAGGCCGCCTTGCGCGCCTGCTTCGCGAGCTGGCGGTCGGGGTGCAGCCGGCCCATGGCCTCCAGCACCTCGGCCGTCGCCGGATGCTCGGAGCGCCAGGCCCGGTCGAAGAACTCGCCGTGCTGGCCCGTCAGGTCACGCATCAGCTCGCCGAGCTCGGCCGCCTCCTCCTGCTCCGCGGGGGTGTCCAGCTGGGCGGCCAGGGTGTCGATGGTCAGCCAGAAGACCATGTCCTCGTCCGGCGGCGGGATGTCGACCGCGCCGCGCTCGGCGAGCCAGACCCGGGCCAGACCGCCCAGCTCGCGGTCGCCGAGCACCTCGCGCAGCGCCTCCTCGCCGCGCCCGTCCACCAGCGACAGCACCAGCTGGCAGCCGAGCCGGCGGCCGGGACCCTCCTCGTCGGCGCCGCGGGCGGCGGCCAGCAGCAGCCGCGCGGCGTCCAGCGGCTCGCGCTCGGCCAGCCACAGCTCGGACTCCTCGCGGGCGGCCGACTCGGGACGGTACGGGATGGCGGCCAGCAGCTCGCCCGCGTCGGCGTTCCTGAGGTCGCCGACGACCGGGGCGTCCAGGCCCGCCTCCACCATCCGCCGGCGCACCCCGTAGAGGCCGAGCGGCGTCAGCCGGACCCGCCCGAAGCGGTCCAGGTCGAGGGCGTCGTCGTCCGCCGCGCCCTCCGTCCCGGCGCCGGCCGCCAGCAGTTCGACGGCCTCCGCCGCGCTCTCCTCGGCGGGCTGGTACTCCAGCAGTCCGGTGCCGTCCAGCGCCCGGAACTGCTCGTCGAGCCGCATCAGCACGGCCGACATGTCGTCCAGCACCTCGTCGGACGGCTCCTCCACGCCCTCCGGCATCACCACGGCCGCGGCGACCATCGGCAACGGCACCATCGCGCCGGCCGCGACGTCCTCGTCCGAGGTGGTGAAGAGGTAGAGCGTGCCCAGGGCGGAGTCCAGCAGGTCGGCCTCCTCCTCCGGGTCCCAGTCGAGGTCCTCCAGGTCCAGCTCGTCGGCGTCGAGCCCTTCGGGGAGCTCGTGTCCGCCGAGGTCGTGCAGCCGGTCAAGGTCCTCCAGCAGCTCGGGCTCGGCGAGGTGCGGGGCCCGGTGGTCGGCGTCCTCGTCGTCCTCGTCATGAGCGGTCTCGGACTCCTCGGAGTCGTCGCGCTCGGCGGTGGCGTACGACTCGACGCCGGCGAAGGCGACCTCGGCGAGCACCGCGTCCACCCCGTCGGACCAGATGTCCAGCACCTCCGCCGGCCGGCCCCCGGCCACCCGGTCCAGATCCGCGCCGGGAGAGGCCACGCCGGTGGCGGCGACGTCCGCGTCCAGCGTGAGGGGGAGCTCCAGGGGGTCCGCCGACTCGGCCTCGGGCCCCTCGTCGACCACCACCAGGCCCGCTTCCAGGGCGAAGACCCAGGCCTCGCCGGCGTGTGCCGGCCCCTCCTCGTCCCCGTCCAGGTGCAGCCGGGTGACGGCCGCCTTCAGCTGCTGGGCCGGCAGCTCACCGCCCGGGCCGACCGGGATACCGGGCGCGGACCACCGGGCGAGTCGCACCGCCCGGGAGAACAGCACCGTGGCGAGCGCCTCGCGCGCCAGCTCGCCCTCGGAGGGCAGCCGCACAGGGGGCAGCGCGGAACGGTCGGGGCGGGACATGACCTCGGACTCCTTGGACTCTCGCGGAAACGAGCCGGGCGCTCCCAACCCTAGTAGAACCGCCCCCACCGCGCGTCTCGCGCCAGCGCGCGAAAGGCGCTAACACGCCGTTCGCGGGCGATGTGCTCCGTTCCTCTCCAAGCGGAGGACCCTCCTCCGTGCCGGCTTCCGGCGACCGTGCCCGCGCTCCGGAGTGGCCGTGGGCGGCGCACGGGCTGCCTTGCGAGCCGCCGGAGTGGCAAACGCGCCTCTCGCATGCTCCGGTTCACCGAAACGTCGCCCCAGGGACCGCCGCGAGCCGTTGACAACGGATGCGCCCCTGCGGGAACTTTACGCGCGTAGCTACCGCCCTTCGGAGGATCCCGTGCCCGCTCTTCCCGCCCGCCGTCCGCTCGGCGGCGTCGCGCTCGCCGGCCTGCTGCTCGCCGGGCTCGCGGCCGCGCTGCTGGCGCCCCAGCCCGCCGAGGCGAACCCCGCCCCGCGGATCCACGACATCCAGGGCCCGACCCGGACCTCGCCCTACGCCGGGGAGCAGGTCGCCGAGGTGCCCGGCGTCGTCACCGCGCTCCGCGGCTACGGCTCGCGCGGCTTCTGGATCCAGGACCCGGAGGGCGACGGCGACGCCGCGACCAGCGAGGGCGTCTTCGTCTTCACCAACGCCGCGCCCACGGTGGCGGTCGGCGACCGGGTGCTGGTCTCCGGGCGGGTGGACGAGTACTACTACGGCGGCGCGGACCAGGGCGGTCAGTCGGTCACCCAGATATCCCGCCCGACCGTGACCACGGTCTCCTCGGACAACGATCTGCCGGCGGCGTACCGGCTGGACGCGCGCTCGCTGCCGGACGCCTACGCGCCGGCCGGCGACCCGGCCGAGAACGGCTCGATCGAGAGCCTGCCGCTGCGCCCGCACGCCTACGCCCTCGACCGGTACGAGTCGCTGGAGGGCATGACCGTCCGGATCTGCGACGCTCCCGTGGCCGGGCCCAGCACCGAGTACCACGAGCTGTGGGTGACCCTGGAGCCCGGGCACAACCCCACCGCCGGCGGCGGCACCCGCTACGGTTCCTACGACGCGCAGAACCCCGGGCGGCTGAAGGTCGAGACGCTGGTCCCGGTGTCCGAGCGGCCGTTCCCCACGGCCAACGTCGGCGACCGGGTCGCCGGCGCGCTCAGCGGCCCGCTGGACTACGACGAGTTCGGCGGCTACCTGCTGGCCGCCACGCAGACGCCCCGGATCGAGGCCGGCGACCTGACGCCGGAGTCCACCCGCGCGCAGCGCCCGGGCGAGCTCGCCGTCGCCTCGTACAACGTGGAGAACCTCAACCCGGGCGACGAGCAGGCGAAGTTCGACCGGCTGGCGGCCGGCGTGGTGGAGCACCTCGCCTCCCCCGACATCGTCGCCCTGGAGGAGATCCAGGACGACACGGGCGCGACCGACGACGGCACGGTGTCCGCGGACGAGACGCTGCGGAGGTTCACCGAGGCCATCGCGGCGGCGGGCGGGCCGCGTTACGAGTGGCGCGGCATCGACCCGGTCGACGGCCAGGACGGCGGGGAGCCGGGCGGGAACATCCGCACGGTCTTCCTCTTCGACCCGGAGCGGGTGTCCTTCGTGGACCGGCCCGGCGGGGACGCCACCACCGCCACCGAGGTCGTCGAGCGCCGGGGCGAGGCGACGCTGAGCCTCTCGCCGGGCCGCGTCGACCCGGCCGACCCGGCCTGGACCGACAGCCGCAAGCCGCTGGCCGGCGAGTTCCTCTTCCGCGGCAAGGGGGCACCCCCGGCCGGAGGCTGGGGGACGGTCGTGGTGGTGGCCAACCACTTCGCCTCCAAGGGCGGGGACCAGCCGCTGTACGCCCGCTACCAGCCGCCGGCCCGGTCCAGCGAGGACCAGCGAACGGCCCAGGCGGAGGCGGTCGCCGCGTTCGCCGCGGAGTTGCGAGCGGCCGACCCGCGCGCCCTGGTGGTGGTGCTCGGCGACCTCAACGACTTCGAGTTCTCCCCCGTCACCTCGGCGCTGACCGACGGCGGCGACCTGCGCACCACGGTGACCTCGCTGCCGCCCGACGAGCGGTACACGTACGTCTTCCAGGGGAACTCCCAGGTCCTCGACCAGACCCTGGTCTCCCCCGCCATCCGCCGTTTCGACTACGACATCGTGCATCTGAACGCCGAGTTCGCCGACCAGGCGAGCGACCACGATCCGCAGGTGCTGCGCTTCCGCCCCTGAGCCCGGCCGTCCCCCTGGACGGCCGGTGACCAGGGGCGACGCGAACGCCGCAGCGACGCTGAAGGGTCGGCGGAAGCGAAGCTACGTGGACCGGCGGCGGCCCGCGGCCCACACTGCCGGTTATGACGACGCCACCCTTCGGCCGCCACGCGGTCGCGATGATCACGCCGTTCACCGGCGACGGAGCGCTCGACCCGGCGGGCGCCCAGCGACTGGCCGGCCATCTGGTCGACCGCGGCGGCTGCGACGCGCTCGTGCTCAGCGGCACCACGGGCGAGTCGCCGACCACCACCGACGCCGAGAAGGCCACGCTGGTGCGGGCCGTCGTCGAGGCGGTGGGCGACCGGGCCCGGGTGCTGGCCGGGGTGGGCACCAACGACACCCGGCACTCGGTGGCCCTCGCCCGGGCCGCCCAGGCGGCGGGCGCGCACGGCCTGTTGGTGGTGACGCCGTACTACTCGCGGCCCACCCAGGACGCGATGGTGCACCATCTGCGGTCGGTGGCGGACGCCACGGAGCTGCCCGTGCTGCTCTACGAGGTGCCCGCCCGCACCGGCCGCGGCACCGCGCTGACCGTGGACTCGCTGCGCCGGCTGGCCGAGCACCCGCGCGTCGTCGGGGTCAAGGACTCCGCGTTCGACCTGCTCAAGGCCGGGCTGGTGATGGCCGAGACCGACCTCGCCTACTACTCGGGCGCGGACGAGATGAACCTCCCGCTGTTCGCCGTCGGCGGCTGCGGCTACATCAGCACCCTGGCCAACGTGGTGGGCCCGCAGGTGAGGTCCGTGTGGGACGCCTTCGCGGCCGGCGATCCCGAGACCGCCGCCGCCCGGCACCGGGCGCTGCTGCCGCTGATCGACGCGGTGATGAACGAGGTGCCGGGCACGGTCGCGGTCAAGGCGCTGTTCCGCGCGGCGGGGCTGCCCGGCGGCGGCGTGCGCGGCCCGCTGCTGCCGGCGGACGAACGGCACACCGCCCGGCTGGCCGAGATCCTGAAGGAGGCCATCTCGGCCTGCGCGGCGGCCGGTTCCGATAGGGTCGTGGCTCCGCAGGACCGGTAGGCACCGGTAGGCACGGCACTCGGGGGACAGCAGGCATGCACGGTGGGGCCACGGCCGGACACCCGGCCCAGCCCGGCGGCGTCAACGCGACGGAAGCGGCGGGGGTGTTCCAGCCGCTGGAGCCGGACGACCCGCCCGCGGTGGGGCGTTATCCACTGGCCGCGCGGCTCGGCGCCGGCGGCATGGGACGGGTCTACCTCTCGTACACGCCCGGCGGCCGGGCGCTGGCCATCAAGGTGGTCAAGCCCGAGCTCGGCGCGGACCCCCGGTTCCGGCAGCGCTTCCGCCAGGAGGTGCAGGCCGCCGAGCGGGTGCGCGGCGTGTACACCGCGCCCGTGGTGGACAGCGACACCGAGGGCCCGCGGCCGTGGCTGGCCACCGCCTACGTACCGGGGCCCTCGCTTTCGGACGCCGTCACCCGGCACGGGCCGCTGCCGGTGCAGACGGTGCTGCCGCTGCTCGCCGGCATCGCCGAGGCGCTGGAGGCGATCCACGCGGCCGGGCTGGTGCACCGGGACCTGAAGCCGTCGAACGTGCTGCTCGCCGCCGACGGGCCCCGGGTCATCGACTTCGGCATCGCCCAGGCGGTGGAGGCGACGTCGTCGCTGACCAGCACGGGCGTGGTGGTGGGCACGCCGACGTTCATGTCGCCCGAACAGGCGGCGGGCGGCACGGTCGGCCCGGCCACCGACGTCTTCGCGCTCGGGCACCTGGCGGCGTACGCGGCGACCGGCTCGCCGGCGTTCGGCGAGGGCACCTCGCACGCCGTGCTGTACCGCATCGTGCACGAGTGGCCCGACCTGTCCGCCGTGCCGGAGCCGCTGCGCACGCTGGCCGGTCGCTGCCTGGCCAAGGATCCCGCCGCCCGGCCCTCCGCCACCGAGGTGGTCGGCCTGTGCCGGGCCGCCTTACCGCAGGCGCACCCGTCGGGGCCCGGCGGGTGGCTGCCGGCCGTGGTGGCGGCCGAACTGGCCGGCCGGGCGAGCGCGCCGCCGCCCGGTCCGGCGCCGGCCGGCGGCCAACCCGCCGCCACCCCCGTGGCACCCGCCGCCCCGGAGACGGCGCTTCCGGTCGCGCCGCCCACGCCGTCCGCGGCCAGGACGGCCGCGGACGCCGCACCGCCGGCGCGCCGGCGCGCGGTGTGGGTCGGCGCGGCGCTGACCGCCCTCGTCCTGCTGGGGGCCGGCGTCACCGGGGCGGTGATCTGGACCGGCGGGGACTCCACCGAGGAGGCGACGGACGATCCGTCGACCGGGTCGAACGAGGAGCGGGAGGCCGGGCAGGGCGAGAACGCCGGCCGGCCGTCGCCCGAGCCGGGCACGACGGAGCAGAGCCCTCCCGAGCGGGCGCCCACGGAGGACTCGACGCCCGAGGAGGAGAGCTCCACCGACCCCGAACCCCAGCCGGATCCGGAACCCGAGCCCGAACCCGAGCCCGCCACGTACCGGGACATCGACCTGCCCGCCGGCTACCACCTGTACTTCGGCGAGGAACCGGTGGCGCCGCGGGAGTCCGGCAGCTGGAACATGACCGAGATCGACTTCCGGTACTTCACCGGCGGAGACGTCCCGCAGCTGCGCACCGCCGAGGGCAACGAGATGGTGCTGCTCGACGGCCAGCGGGGCTCGCTCGACGTCTGCCGCGCGGACACCCGGTACACGGAGACGGTCGGCCTGGACGTGGTGAAGGCCGACGACCAGCTCTGCGTCCGCACCGCCGCGGGACACGTCGCCCTGGTCACCGTCACCGGCCGCTCCCCCGAGACCGACCCGAGCGACTACCTCAGCGTCGACGTCACCGTGTGGCGCGACGCGCTCTGAGCGACCGCCGACTACCGCCTGCCGGCGGGGACGTCCCCGGCCGGAACGTGCCCGCCGGCGAGCTCGCGGACCAGCAGCGTCGCGCCCGCGACCGCGCCGGGCATCAGCAGCACCGCGGCCAGCGGCACCAGGAACAGCAGCACCAGCGGCACGCCGAAGCCCAGCGTCACCCCGAGGTGCCGGCGCAGCAGTCGTATCCGGTCCCGCACCGGCACGCCGCGCCGCTCCATGGCGAACGAGGTCAGCTCGACGGCCAGGAAGAAGCCCGAGACGGCGAAGCCGAGGATCGGGATGATCGTCTGCCCGAGGAACGGCACGAAGCCGAGCGCGAAGAGCGGCAGTGCGCACAGCAGCACCCGCCCCAGCACGTGCAGGCTGTCCCGCAGCGAGCCCCACAACTGCCGCCACAGCGGCGGCTCGGGGCCGTCCGGGGTCGGCCCGGCGGACCGCTCGACCTGCTCGGAGAGTCGCTCGTAGAACGGGTCGCCGACCAGCAGCGTGACGGCCGTGAAGGTCAACACGGCGAGCAGCAGGCCGCCGCCGAACAGCATCACGGCCAGCAGCGTGCGCAGCAGCGAGCGCCAGGTGTCGTCCCAGTCGTCCGCGAACGGCGTGGCCCACTCGGCGATGTCGCCGACCGTGAGCGCCAGCGCGACCAGCGCCGCCGCGTAGATCACCAGGGTGATCAGGGCGGGCAGCAGCCCGAAGCCCCACCAGCGCCGGTGGCGCACCACCCACACCTGACCCTGCACCAGGAAACGCACGCCCGCCGCGACACCGCTCACGGCGGACAGGCTAGTACCACGGCGGTCAACTCACGTAACCCGATCGGCGTTCGGTCCCCCGCCGCTGGCCGGGCGATCCCGGATCCCGGTCCAGCACCGCGTTCAGCGTCCGGCGGCCGATCCCGGCCATCAGGGGATTGTCGGCGGAGTGGGTCAGGAAGACCAGGGCCAGGGACAGCGCCCAGCCGCGGGCCCGCGCCCAGGTGTCGTCGTCGGCGCGGCCGTACACGCGGCGGAACTCCTCGCGCCGCGGCGCGGGCAGGAGCATCCAGGCCACCGACAGGTCGGTGGCGGGGTCCCCGGCGGTGATGTCGCCGAAGTCGATCACGGCGCTGAGCCGGCCGCGGTCGACCAGGAGGTTCGCGGGGTGCAGGTCGCCGTGCAGCCACACCGGCGGCCCCGCCCACGCGGGCGCGGCGGCGGCGCTCTCCCACACCCGCAACGCCGCGGCCCGTTCGTCGGGGTCGTCCAGATGCGGGAGATTGGCCAGCACCCCGGCGGCCCGGCCGGCGAGCGGGATCCCCCGGACGGGGTTCGCGGGGGCCTCGGCCGGCGCCGGTCGGTGCAGGGCCGCCAGGAACGCGCCGAGGGCGAGCGCGGTCTCCCCAGGATCCGCCGGCGGCGTGCGGGCCGCGATCTCCCCGGGCAGGTACGGCACCACGCTCCAGGCCCAGGGGTACCCGCGGCCCGGCCGGCCGATGCGCACCGGCGCCGGAACGGGCAGCGGAAGGCGTTCGGCGAGGCCGGGCAGCCAGCGCTGCTCGTGCGCCACGAGTCCGGCGGCCGCGGCCCGCCGGGGAAGGCGCACCAGATGGTCGCGGCCGAGCCGGCAGACCAGGTTGTCCCAGCCGTTGGCCAGCACCTCGATGTCGAGTCCCGCCAGCTCCGGATGCTGGTCGGCCAGCAGCAGGCGCACCAGCTCCGGGGAGACGGACACCTCGGCGGTCGGCATACTGTGGGGGTTCACCGCTCGATCGTAGGGCGCGCGGTTCCGAGCGGGGCCGACGGCGGTCAGTTGTGGCTGTGCAGCACCGCGTTGAGGCCGCCCCAGGTGCCGGTGCGGGGCAGCGCCTCGACCGTGCCGGTGACGGAGTTGCGGCGGAAGAGCAGGTTGTCGGCGCCGGACAGCTCCAGGGCCTTGACCACCTGACCGTCCGGCACGGTGACCCGGGTGCCGGCGGTGACGTACAGGCCCGCCTCCACCACGCAGTCGTCGCCGAGCGAGATGCCGAGGCCGGCCTGGGCGCCGAGCAGGCAGCGCTCGCCGATCGAGATGGTCTCCCGGCCGCCGCCGGAGAGGGTGCCCATGATGGAGGCGCCGCCGCCGACGTCGGAGCCGTCGCCGACCACCACGCCGGCGCTGATCCGGCCCTCCACCATGGAGATGCCGAGGGTGCCGGCGTTGAAGTTGCAGAAGCCCTCGTGCATCACGGTGGTGCCGAAGGCCAGGTGGGCGCCGAGCCGCACCCGGTCCGCGTCGCCGATCCGCACGCCGGTGGGGACGACGTAGTCGGTCATCCGCGGGAACTTGTCGACGCCGGTGACGGTGAGCTGGGTGCCGGCGGAGCGGGCGGCGAACCGGGCCCGGTCGAGGTCGCCCACGGCGACCGGACCGAGGTTGGTCCAGGCGACGTTGGCCAGCAGGCCGAAGATGCCGTCCAGGCTCAGCCCGTGCGGGCGCACCAGGCGGTGGCTCAGCAGGTGCAGCCGCAGGTAGACGTCGTGGGCGTCGAGCGGCTTGTCGTCCAGCGCGGAGATGACCGTGCGCACCGCCACCACCGTCACCCCGCGCCGCGGGTCGGGGCCCAGCGCGGGCAGCGCCTCGGCGCCCAGCAGGTCGGCGGCCCGCTCGGCGGTCAGCCGCTCGCTGCCGGCCGCGCCGTCGGGCTCCTCGACCAGTTCGGGTGCGGGGTACCAGGTGTCGAGGACGCTGCCGTCGTCGGCGAGGGTGGCGATCCCGGCGGCGACGGCACCGGTGGAGCGGGAGGGGCTGGTGGAGCGGGAGGACGAAGCGTCGGTCATGGTGCCGACGCTAGCCGCTTCCCGTGCGGGAAGGCGAACCGGTCCGGGAGCTGGTCAGGCGCCGCCGGCCTCGTCCGGCAGCAGCCGGGCGAACGCCGCGACGGCCTCCGACTCGTCGTACGGGCGCCCGGTGAGCAGCAGTTGCAGCAGCAGGCCGTCGGCCAGGGCGACCAGCGCGCGCGCCGTGGCCTCGTCGTGGACCAGCCGGCGGCGCACCAGCGCGACCATGGACTCCACGCACTCGGCGGCCAGCGGGCGCACCGCCGGGTGCCGCAGCCCGGCCACGTAGAGCTCGTACTCCAGCTCGGTGCGGTTCCGGTGGTCGGTCAGGCAGGCGTGGACGAAGCCGGCCAGCTGCGGGGCGAGCGGCCGGTCCGGCTCCGCCGCGTCCACCCAGCCGGCGAAACGGGCCAGCCAGGCGTCGTTGACCTGTCGCAGGGCGGCGAGCAGCAGCTCGTCCCGGCCGGTGAAGTGGTACGTGGTGGAGCCGAGCGGCACGTCCGCCTCGGCGGCCACGACGCGGTGGCTGAGCGCGCCGACGCCCCGTTCGGCGACCACCCGGACCGCCGCGTCCACGATGCGCTGGCGGCGTTCGGGGTCGTAGCGACGGGCCATCAGTGGCTCGCCCCCGCCAGGTTGAGGACCGCGACCCCGGCGACCACCAGGGCCACGCCGAGCACCTTCGGGGCCGTCGCGGCCTCGCCGAGGAACGCCATGCCGACCGCGGCGACGAGCGCGGTACCGGCGCCCGCCCAGATCGCGTAGGCGATGCCGACCTCCATCGTCCGCAGCGTCTGCGCGAGCAGGGTGAAGGCGAGCAGATAGCACCCGACGGTGCCGAGGGTGGGCCACAGCCGGGTGAAGCCGTCGCTGCGGCTCATCAGCAGGGTGCCCAGGATCTCCAGCAGGATGGCCCCGCCGAGCATCAGGTAACTCATGCGTACGAGTGTACACAACGATGCGTACGAGCGTACATAACCATCGGCCGCCGGAGGGACTACCCCGCGCGCCGGCGGCCGGCCCGGCGGCGACTCCGGCCATCCTGGCGACGAACCGACAAACCGACGAATCGATGCCGACGACGCGAGGAGTGAGGGCCATGGCGCAGTGCGAGGTCTGCGGGAACGACTACCGGATGGCGTTCGAGGTGCGCGCCGCGGGCGAGGTGCACGTCTTCGACAGCTTCGAGTGCGCGGCTCAGAAGATGGCCCCGATCTGCGAGAACTGCCAGTGCCGCATCCTGGGCCACGGCATGGAGACCGAGGACGGCCGCTTCTACTGCTGCGGCCACTGCGCCCGGATGCAGGGTCACGCACAACTGGTCGACCACGCCTGACCCGGACAGGAAAAAGCGCACCAAGGGGGCACACGCGGCGTGCTCGGGCGCTAACCTGGAGGAAGCATGTGATTGTGTGACCAACGGGGAGCGGTGCGCGGGGGGCGGCATGCAGGGGCGGGGCGAGCGGTGGACGATCCCCGGATACACGGAGTACCAGGAGCTGGGATCCGGGTCGACGGGTCGGGTGGTGCGGGCCGTCCACGCCGGCACCGGCACCCCGGTCGCCGTCAAGTACCTCGGCGAACGGCTGGTCGACGACACGGAGTTCCGGCTGGCGTTCCGCGCCGAGGCCGACGTGCTGGGCGCCCTGCGCTCGCCGCACGTCGCGGAGTGCTACGAGTACGTCGAGCAGCTCGGCACGGCGCACGCCGCGCTCGTCATGGAGTTGGTCGACGGCGGCTCACTGCGGGACGTGCTGCGGCAGGAGGGCCCGACGCATCCTCTGCCGGCGCTGCGGATGCTGCACGGCTCGCTGCTCGGCCTGGCCGCGGCGCACGCCCGCGGCGTGGTGCACCGCGACTACAAACCGGAGAACGTCCTGATCACCCGCGACGGGACGACGAAGCTGGTCGACTTCGGCATCGCGGCGCGCAGCGGCACCATCCCCGAACGGGACGGCAGCCCCTGGTACCTGCCGCCCGAACAGCAGGGCCCCGCGCCCGTCGCCTCCCGGGCCGGCGACGTCTACGCCGCGACCGTCACCTTCTACGAGTGCCTGACCGGTCGACGCCCCTTCTCCCGCGACGACCTGGAGGCGCAGCGGATGGGCGCGCGCGTTCCGGTGCCGCTCCGGCCGGTGCCGGCCGAGTTACGCGAGCTGGTCCGGCACGGGTTACATCCGAATCCGGCGCGCCGCCCGGCCGACGCGGCGGCGCTGGCGGACGAGCTCGCCGAGCTGGCCGCCGCCGGATACGGCCCCAACTGGGCCGAGCGCGGCCAGCGGCGGCTCGCGGCCCTGATCGCGCTGCTGCCGCTGCTGTCGGCCCGCACCAGCGAACCCCCGGTCGGGGAGCCCAGCTACGTCACCACCGTGCTGCCGGGCGGCGGCGTGCGGCCGCCGTCCACCTGGCGCCGCTGGGTGGCACCCGCGGCGGCCACGGCGGCGATCGCCGCGCTGGGCCTGGGCGCGTACGGCGCGGCCAGCGGCGCGTCGCCCGCGTCGGGCGCCGAGACCCTGGCCACCAGCAGCCCCCGGCCGTCCGCGACGCCCAGCGGGGAGCCGACCCCGCCGCCGACGGAGCCGACGTCGCGCCCGACGGACGCCGCCAGCCCCTCCCCCGAGCCGACCACCACGCCGCCGCGCACCGCGGACGAGACGACGAGCCCGGGCTCATCGCCGACCACGTCGCCGACCGGGCCACGTCCCTCGGACGAGGCCACCACGCAGGAGCCGGTGTCCGACGCGGAGGTGCTGTCCGTGAACGTCGATGGTGACTCCATGGACTACACCCTGTACAACCCGAACCCCGAGGAGCCGCCCGAGGATTCGGAGGAGTCGTACTTCCATGTCACCGCCGAGACGGCGATCAGCACGGACGGACCCGGACGGGCGACCGTGTTCGTGCAGTGGTACGAGGTGAACGCCGACGACGCCTGGATCGAGCACGGCGAGGCGGAGACGTTCGAGCTGGGCGACGCGACCGACTACGTGCTGCCGCTGGAGCACGTCTACGAGTACCAGAACTGCCAGACGTTCGGCCTCGCGGTCTGGGCGGCGCCGAACGAGAACCCCGCGGACAGCGCGACTCTCATGTCGGGGTGCGACTGATGGCCGAAGAGCGGCCGGCCGAGGCCGGCCTGCTCCGCGTCGGCCCCGGGGTCCCGCCGTCGGGACGGCCCACCGCGATGGCCGTCGGGGTCTGGCGCGGCGTCGTCGCGCCGCCCGAATGGCGCCGCCCGACCCGCCGCCGGCGCCGCCGGCGGGTGCTGCGCGAGCTGCGCCGTTACACGGTGGCGGGCACGCTGCTGCTGGCCGTGCTCTGCTACCTGCTCTGGCAGCGCACGGGCCCCGAGCTCCGCATCGAGGGCGTCGTCCTGACCGCCGGCGCGGGACCGGCCGGCTGCGGCGAGACGGTCGAGGTGGTCGCCGTGGTGCGCACCAACGGCGGCGCGGGCTCGTTCCGCTACCACTGGGTGCGCAGCGACGGCGGCGCCACCGAGGCCCGGGAGGAGCGGCTGCCGCGGGACCGGGACGAGGCACGGCTGCGCCTGCTGTGGACCTTCCAGGGCGAGGGGGTCATGGACGCCGTCGCGGAACTGCGGATCACCGAGCCGACGCGGTACGCCGCGGACGTCCGGGTCAGCTACCGCTGTCCCTGACCGACCGACGACGACACGACCCCGGCCGGTCCCGCGGAGGACGGGACGACCGGGGCCGTGCGGACGAACGCCGGAGGTCAGACGTTGAAGCCGAGGGCGCGCAGCTGCTCGCGCCCGTCGTCGGTGATCTTGTCCGGACCCCACGGCGGCATCCAGACCCAGTTGATCTTCAGGTCCCGCACCAGGCCCTCGGTCGCGCTCCTGGCCTGGTCCTCGATGACGTCGGTGAGCGGACAGGCCGCCGAGGTCAGCGTCATGTCCAACGTGGCGACGTTCTCCTCGTCGACGTGGATGCCGTAGATGAGGCCGAGATTGACCACGTCGATGCCCAGCTCGGGATCGACGACGTCCATCATGGCCTCGCGGACCTCCTCCTCGTCGGCCGGCTTGGCGGTCGCGGTCTCGCTCATGCGGTCTCCTTCAACGCGCCCTCGCCCAGCACCTGGACGGTGGCGTCCTTCCATGCCATCCAGCTCAGCAGAGCACACTTCACCCGCGCCGGATACTTCGAGACGCCGGCGAAGGCGACGCCGTCCTGGAGCACCTCCTCCATCGCGTCGTCCGGCACCAGCCGCCCCTTGGACTGCATCAGCTCCAGGAAGGTCGACTGGATCCGGCGCGCCTCGGCGAGGTCGACGCCGACCAGCAGGTCGTTGAGCACCGAGGCGCTGGCCTGGCTGATCGAACAGCCCTGGCTCTCGTAGCTCACGTCGGCGATGGTCTCGCCCTCGTAGCGCACGCGCAGCGTGATCTCGTCCCCGCACGTGGGATTCACATGGTGTACCTCGGCGTCGCCGTCACGCAGTCCACGGCCGTGGGGGTGCTTGTAGTGGTCCAGGATCACGTCCTGGTACATCGATTGCAGCTGCACGTCGTCAAACCGCCCTCATCGCGAGTGGTCACCTATCCGAAGAAGCTCCGCACGTACTCCAGCCCCTCGACCAAGGCGTCCACCTCGGCCGGCGTGGAGTACAGATAGAACGACGCTCGCGTGGTCGCGGGAATTCCGTACCTGAGGCAGACCGGCCGGGCGCAGTGGTGCCCGACCCGGACCGCGATGCCCTGCTCGTCGAGCACCTGGCCCACGTCGTGCGGGTGGATGTCGCCCAGCGTGAAGGAGATGGTCGCGCCGCGGTGCTCCGCCGCCACCGGTCCGATGAGCCGCAGGTCCGGCACGTCGGCCAGCCGTTCGAGCGCGTACTCGGTGAGCGCGTGCTCGTGCGCGGCGATCTGCTCCATGCCGATGCCGGACAGGTAGTCGACGGCGGCACCCAGCCCGACGGCCTGGGCGATCGGGGGGGTGCCGGCCTCGAACTTGTACGGCGCCGGCGCGTAGGTCGAGGAGTGCATCGAGACGGTCTCGATCATCTCGCCGCCGCCCAGGAACGGCGGCAGGTCCTCCAGCAGCTCCTGCCGCCCCCACAGCACGCCGATGCCGGTCGGGCCGCACATCTTGTGCCCGGTGAACGCCACGAAGTCGGCCTGCAGCGCCTGCACGTCCAGCGGCAGGTGCGGGGCGGCCTGGGAGGCGTCCACCACCACCAGCGCGCCGACCTCCTGGGCGCGCCTGACGATCTCCTCGACCGGGTTGACCGTGCCCAGCACGTTGGACACCAGCACGAAGGAGACGACCTTGGTGCGCTCCGTGATGACCTCGTCGATGCGCGACAGGTCGAGCCGGCCCTCGTCGGTGAGCGAGAACCACTTCAGCGTCGCACCGGTGCGCTGTGCCAGCAGCTGCCACGGCACGATGTTGGAGTGGTGCTCCATCTCGGTGATGACGACCTCGGTCTGGGCGTCCACCCGGTAGGGCTCCTCGGCCCAGCCGAGCATGTTGGCGACCAGGTTGAGCGACTCCGAGGCGTTCTTGGTGAAGACCACCTCGTCGCGGCTGGGCGCGTTGATGAACGCGGCGATCTTGTCGCGCGCACCCTCGTAGAGCGCCGTGGCCTCCTCCGCCAGCACGTGCACGCCGCGGTGCACGTTGGCGTGGTGCCGCTCGTAGTAGCCGTTCATCGCGTCGAGCACCTGGCGCGGCTTCTGCGAGGAGGCCGCGCTGTCCAGGTACACCAGCTTCTTGCCGTCCTGGACCGTGCGGTCCAGGATCGGGAAGTCCTTGCGGATCGCGTCGGTGTCCAGCAGACCCGGCAACGACGCGTGACCGGTCAGGGTCATGAGGTGGCCACCCCCTTCGTGTACTGCTCGTAGCCCTCCGCCTCCAGCTTGTCCGCGAGCTCGGGGCCGCCGGACTCGGCGATCCGCCCCGCCGCGAAGACGTGCACGTGGTCGGGGGTGATGTACCGCAGGATGCGGGTGTAGTGGGTGATGAGCAGGGTGCCCGCCTCGCCGGTGGCGCGGACCCGGTTCACGCCCTCGGACACGATGCGCAGCGCGTCGATGTCCAGGCCCGAGTCGGTCTCGTCCAGGATGGCGATCCGCGGCTTGAGCAGCTCCAGCTGGAGGATCTCGTGGCGCTTCTTCTCGCCGCCGGAGAAGCCCTCGTTGACGTTCCGCTCGGCGAAGGACGGGTCCATGCCGAGCCGCTCCATGGCCTCCTTGACCTCCTTCACCCAGGTCCGCAGCCGGGGCGCCTCGCCACGGATGGCGGTGGCCGAGGTGCGCAGGAAGTTGGAGACGGAGACGCCGGGCACCTCGACCGGGTACTGCATGGCGAGGAACACGCCGGCCCGGGCCCGCTCGTCGACGGACATCTCCAGGACGTCCTCGCCGTCGAGGGTGACGGTGCCGCTGGTGACGGTGTACTTCGGGTGGCCGGCCAGCGAGTAGGCGAGGGTGGACTTGCCAGAGCCGTTGGGGCCCATGATGGCGTGCGTCTCGCCCTGCTTCACGGTCAGGTCGACACCGCGCAGGATCTCGGTGGGGCCGCTCTCGCCCTCGACGGAGACGTGCAGGTCGCGAATCTCAAGCGTTGCCATGGTGCCTTCAGGACTCCTGGGTGACGGAGACGAGCACGGCGGCACCGGGCCCGTCTCCTTCGATCGTGACGGGATAAACGGGAATGGGACGGGTGGCCGGCAGGCCGGACGGCTTGCCGGTGCGCAGGTCGAACGTGGAGCCGTGCAGCCAGCACTCGATCTGGCAGTCCTCCACCTCGCCCTCGGAGAGCGAGACGTTCGCGTGCGAACAGGTGTCGTTCACCGCGTGCACCTGGCCCTCGGTGCGGACCACGCAGACGGGGACGCCGTCGAGCTCCACCCGCAGCGGCGTGTCCTCCTCCAGGTCGCCCAGCGAGCAGACCCGGACGAAACCACCGGCGGCGTCGGGCGCGGTGTCGCGAGCCCTCTCGGACGGGGTGTCGGGCGGGGTCATGCGATCGACGCCTCCAACTCCTCGTCCAGCTTGGCCAGCAGCCGCTCCTCGACGTCCGGGACGCCGATCTGCTGGATCAGCCCGGCGAAGAAACCGCGCACCACCAGGCGACGGGCCTCCTCGGCCGGGATTCCGCGGGACATCAGGTAGAACAGCTGCTCGTCCTCGAAGCGGCCGGTGGCCGAGGCGTGGCCGGCGCCCACGATCTCGCCCGTCTCGATCTCCAGGTTGGGGACCGAGTCGACCCGGGCGCCGTCGGTGAGGACGAGGTTGCGGTTCAGCTCGTAGGTGTCGGTGCCGGTCGCCGCGGCCCGGATCAGCACGTCGCCGATCCACACCGCGTGCGCGCTCCGGCCCTGCAGCGCGCCCTTGTACGCCACGTTGCTCCGGCAGTTCGGGGCGGTGTGGTCCACGAACAGGCGGTGCTCCTGGTGCTGCCCGTTGTCCGTGAAGTACAGCCCGTACAGCTCGGCCTCGCCGCCGGGGCCCGCGTAGGTCACCCGCGGGTGCAGCCGGACCACGTCGCCGCCGAAGGTGACGACCACGGACCGGAAGCTCGCGTCGCGGCCGACCAGGGCGTTGTGCTGGGAACAGTGCACCGCGGTGTCGTCCCAGTCCTGGACGGACACGACGGTCACCTTGGCGCCGTCGCCGACCTGGAACTCCACGTTGGCGGCGCGGACGCCGTCGCCGGTGTGGTCGATGACGAACACCACCTCGGCGAAGCTGCCCACGTCGAAGACGGTGTGCCCGTAGCTGACGCCGCCCTCGCCGTGCAGCGACACCCGCACCGGCTCGTCCAGCACCGCCTCGCTCGGCACCGAGATGACCGCGGCCTTCTCGAAGGAGCTGTAGGCCTGGGCGGCGATCCGGTCCACGGGCGTGCCGGCGCGTCCGAGGCGCGGGTCGTCGCGGCCGACGGTCTCCACGGTGACGGCGTCGGGCGCCGAGACCTCGACCTTGACGGTGCCGGACACGGCGGCGCTGCCGTCGTGCAGGCCGCGCAGCCGTTCCAGCGGGGTGAACCGCCATTCCTCCTCGCGCCCGTGGGGGACGGGGAAGTCCGCCACGTCGAAGGACGGCGGGGCACTCATCCGGGTGGCGACCGTCGATTCGGCGGCCACCGCCACCGCTCCGCCAGCGCTGGAGCCGGCCGGCATGCTCTGGGCCTCAGCCATGGGTCTCGTCGTGCTCACTCTCTGGTCTCTTGGTCGTGAAGGTCTCGTGGTCGGGCGTTCCCGGCGGGCGTTCCGGACGGGAGTGCCCGCCCGGCCCGTCGCCGGCCGTCGGCGGTCAGCCGACGGCGCCCTCCATCTGCAGCTCGATCAGGCGGTTCAGCTCCAGCGCGTACTCCATCGGGAGTTCCTTGGCGATCGGCTCGACGAAGCCGCGCACGATCATCGCCATCGCCTCGTCCTCGGACATGCCGCGGGACATCAGGTAGAACAGCTGGTCGTCGCTGACCTTGGAGACGGTCGCCTCGTGGCCCATGGTCACGTCGTCCTCGCGGACGTCGACGTACGGGTAGGTGTCAGAGCGCGAGATGGTGTCCACCAGCAGCGCGTCG
Organism: Streptomyces sp. B6B3; assembly: GCF_039871525.1. Lineage (NCBI taxonomy): Bacteria > Bacillati > Actinomycetota > Actinomycetes > Kitasatosporales > Streptomycetaceae > Streptomyces > Streptomyces sp. B6B3. The sequence goes on from NZ_JBDPLU010000009.1 coordinate 110,610, forward strand.
CACAGCACGTTGGACTTGGAGCCCTCGGCGCCCTCGCCGATCTCGATCAGACCGCGGTACGAGGTGCGTCCGCCGCTCCGCGCCACCGACTTGGAGACGATGTTGGAGGAGGTGTTGGGCGCCATGTGCACCATCTTGGCGCCGGCGTCCTGGTGCTGGCCCTCGCCCGCGAAGGCGATGGACAGCGTCTCGCCCCTGGCGTGCTCGCCCATCAGGTAGACCGCCGGGTACTTCATGGTCACCTTGGAGCCGATGTTGCCGTCGATCCACTCCATGGTGGCGCCCTCGTAGGCCACGGCCCGCTTGGTCACCAGGTTGTAGACGTTGTTCGACCAGTTCTGGATGGTCGTGTACCGGCAGCGGGCGTTCTTCTTGACGATGATCTCGACGACCGCCGAGTGCAGCGAGTCCGACTGGTAGATCGGCGCGGTGCAGCCCTCGACGTAGTGCACGTAGGCGCCCTCGTCGACGATGATCAGGGTCCGCTCGAACTGGCCCATGTTCTCCGTGTTGATGCGGAAGTACGCCTGGAGCGGGATCTCCACGTGCACGCCCTTCGGCACGTAGATGAAGGAGCCGCCGGACCAGACCGCGGTGTTCAGCGCGGCGAACTTGTTGTCGCCGGTCGGGATCACGGTGCCGAAGTACTCCTGGAACAGCTCCGGGTGCTCCCGCAGACCGGTGTCGGTGTCCAGGAAGATGACGCCCTGGGACTCCAGGTCCTCGCGGATCTTGTGGTAGACGACCTCGGACTCGTACTGCGCGGCGACGCCGGCGACCAGCCGCTGCTTCTCGGCCTCCGGGATGCCCAGCCGGTCGTACGTGTTCTTGATGTCCTCGGGCAGGTCCTCCCACGTCTGGGCCTGCTTCTCGGTGGACCGCACGAAGTACTTGATGTTGTCGAAGTCGATGTCGCCCAGGTGCGCGCCCCAGGTGGGCATCGGCTTCTTGCCGAACAGCTTGTGGCCCTTCAGCCGCAGCTTCAGCATCCAGTCCGGCTCGGACTTCTTCGCCGAGATGTCGCGGACGACCTCCTCGGACAGGCCGCGCCTGGCCGCGGCACCCGCGGTGTCGGAGTCGGCCCAGCCGTACTCGTAGGTGCCCAGCCCTTCCAGCTCGGGGTGGGCAGTCTCCGTGGGGAGCGTCATGCGGGGTTCCTCCCGGCGTTACGTGCTGTTGCGGTGGTCTTGGGGTGGTGCGTGGTCGTCGTGGCGACGGGTTCGGGAGCGGGCTCCGGGACGAACGTCGTGCAGACGCCGTCCCCGTGCGCGATGGTCGCCAGCCGCTGCACATGCGTGCCGAGCAGGTCGGAGAACGCCTCGGTCTCCGCCTCGCACAGCTGCGGGAAGCGCTCCGCCGCGTGCGCCACCGGGCAGTGGTGCTGGCACAGCTGCTGACCCGCCGCGGTCGGCGCGGCCCGCGCCGTGGCCGCGTACCCGTGCTGCGAGAGGGCCTCGGCCAGCGCCCGGGTGCGGTCCTCCCTGGCGGCCCGCTCCACGAGCGGACGGTACTGCTCGGCCTGGGCGGCGGCCTTGGCCCGGGCGAACGCCAGCACGGCCGCCGCGCCGGGCTCACCGCCGCCGGCACCGCGCTCGATCCAGCGCAGCGCCTCCACGGCCAGCTCGTCGTACGCGTGGTCGAAGGCGTCCCGGCCGCAGTCCGTCAGCGCGAAGACCTTCGCCGGGCGACCCCGGCCACGCGCGCCGTACACCCGCTTCTCGCGGGGCTCCACGACGCCCTCGGCCACGAGCGCGTCCAGGTGCCGCCGCACCGCCGGCTGGGTCAGCCCCAGCCGGGCGGCCAGCTCACCCGCGGTGGACGGGCCGTGGTCGAGAATGGAACGCGCCACGCGCTGCCGCGTGCCGTGCTGCTCCTCCGGGCCGGCGGACAGACCAGAACCACCGGTGGCACCATCGGCCACCGGCGTCTCAAGCCGCTCCCGCCCGTTTTTCACAACGCCATTGTTGCTTAATTCCAACGACGCGAGCAAGCCGCGTCCTGACCGGCGGGAATGCGATGCATCACGTAAGGCGAGCCTAAGTTCCGTGGGAGTCAGCGGGAGACGCCGGGCCGTGCCCGGACTGTCAGTCGGCCTTCCTAGACTTGTCCTCATGGGAAACACGCAGGCCGGACCGGCCGTAGAAGCCGTTGGCCTGGTCAAACGCTACGGCCGGACGACCGCGGTGGACGGCCTCGACCTCACGATCGACCGCGGCTCCGTCACCGCCGTCCTGGGGCCGAACGGCGCGGGCAAGACCACCACCATCGAGTCCTGCGAAGGGTATCGGGTGCCGGACGCCGGCCGGCTGCGGGTGCTCGGCCTGGACCCGGCCGCCCAGGGCGCCGCGCTCCGCCCGCGGATCGGCGTGATGCTGCAGGGCGGCGGGGGATATCCCGGCGCGCGGGCCACCGAGATGCTGCGCCACATGGCCCGGCTGTACGCCCACCCGCTGGATCCGGCGATGCTCGTCGAGCGGCTCGGCCTCGGCCGCTGCGGCCGCACGCCCTACCGGCGGCTGTCCGGCGGCCAGAAGCAGCGCCTCGGCCTCGCCATGGCCGTGGTCGGCCGCCCCGAGCTGGTCTTCCTCGACGAGCCCACCGCCGGCCTCGACCCGCAGGCCAGACGCGCGGCCTGGGAGCTGATCAGAGAGCTGCGCGCGGACGGCGTGAGCGTGGTGCTCACCACACATCTGATGGACGAGGCCGAGGAGCTGGCCGACCAGGTCGCCATCATCGACGCCGGCCGGGTGATCGCCAGCGGCAGCCCGGCGGAGCTCAGCCGCGGCGGACGGGGCGACGTGCTGCGCTTCTCCGGACGGGCCGGCCTCGACCTGGCCTCACTGCGCGCCGCGCTGCCGCAGGGCAGCGACGCCGCCGAGCCGACCCCGGGCCACTACCGGGTCACCGGCGACGTCGGGCCCCGGCTGCTGGCCACCGTCACCGCCTGGTGCGCCCAGCACGGTGTGCTGGCGGACCGGATCACCACCCGGCGTCACTCGCTCGAGGACGTCTTCCTGGAGCTGACCGGCAGGGAGCTGCGCTGATGACCACGGCCTTCAATCGCGACGCCGAGATCGACGCGGCGACCGCCCACACCGTCTCCCGCGGATACGGCGGGGCCGCCGGAGACCCGGACGACGCGCCACCGGCCGGGCCGGCGGACGACCGGGTGCCCAGGCAGCGGGAGCACGGGCGGTTCGCGCCGAGCCCCGGAGCCGCGCCGCTGCGCCGGATGATCGCCGCGCAGGCGGCGCTGGAGACCAGGATGCTGCTCCGGCACGGCGAGCAGCTGCTGCTGACGATGGTCATCCCGACGCTGCTGCTGGTGCTCTTCGGCACGCTCGACATCGTGGACACCGGCGCCGCCGAGCCGGTGGACTTCCTGGCCCCCGGCGTGCTGGCGCTCGCCGTGCTGTCCACCGCGTTCACCGGCCAGGCCATCGCCACCGGCTTCGAGCGGCGGTACGGCGTGCTCAAGCGGCTGGGCGCCTCGCCGCTCCCCCGCTGGGCGCTGCTGTGCGGGAAGACCGCGGCGGTGCTGGTCACCATCGCGCTGCAGACGGCGCTGCTGGTCGGGGTGGCGCTCGCCCTGGGCTGGTCGCCGCAGGGCAACGCGCTGGCCGTGGCGGCGCTGATGCTGCTGGGCGCGGCGGCCTGTTCGGGCCTCGGGCTGCTGATGGCGGGCACGCTGCGGGCCGAGGCGACGCTGGCCGCGGCCAACCTGGTGTTCGTGCTGCTGCTCTTCGGCGGCGGCGTGATCGTCCCGCTGAGCGACTTCCCCGAGCCCGTTCGGGTGGTGTTGGAGCTGCTGCCGCTCGGCGCCCTGACGGACGGCCTGCGCGCCGTGCTGCAGCACGGCGCCGCGATGGCCTGGGCGGACGCCGGGGTGCTGGCGGCCTGGGCGGTGCTGGGCCTGGCCGCCGCGGCCCGGTTCTTCCGCTGGGAATGACTCCCGGCACGGCCCGTCGTGACGGCCCTCGTGAAAAGACGCACAAGCGGGGGCCTACCATGAGCGGGTGCTGACCGCCCTGCGAAACCCCCTCGCCTACCTCGCCACGCGCTGGACGCCGCAGCCGCGCACCGTGCGCCGGGCGGCGCTGGCGGCGCTCGCCATGAGCGTCCTCATCGTGGTCACCGGCGGCGCGGTGCGGCTCACCGAGTCCGGCCTCGGCTGCGACACGTGGCCCAAGTGCAGCGACGACAGCCTGGTCGCCACCCCCGAGATGGGCCTGCACGGGTTCATCGAGTTCGGCAACCGGCTGATGGCCTACGTGGTGTCCGCCGCGGTCGGCTGGTTCATCGTCGCCGCGCGCTGCGCCAAGCCGCGCCGCCGGTCGCTGACCCGGCTCGGCTGGGCCCAGTTCTGGGTGGTGGCGAGCAACGGGGTGGTCGGCGGGATCACGGTCCTCACCGGCCTCAACCCGTACGTCGTCGCCGCGCACTTCCTCGCGGCCATGGCGCTGCTGACCACGACCACGCTGGGGTGGGTGCGCTCCCGGGAGGGCGACGCCCCGCCCCGGCCGCTGATCGGCAGCACGATGCGCCGCGGGGTGCTCGGCCTGACCGCGCTGTCCGGCGCGCTGGTGGTGGTCGGCACGGCGGTGACCGGCAGCGGCCAGCACGCCGGGGACGCCAGCGAGGACATCGAGCGGATGCCGTTCGACTGGGACACGATCACCCGGGTGCACTCGGGGCTCGCCTGGGCCGTGGTGCTCGGCACGGTCGCGCTGTGGGCCGGTCTGCGACTGATGGACGCCCCGCCGGCCCCGCGGGCCCGGCTGCGCGACCTGCTGCTGGTGCTGCTGGCGCAGGGCGCGATCGGCTACGCGCAGTACGCCCTGGACGAGCCGGAGCTGCTGGTCGGCTTCCACCTGTTCGGCGCCACGCTGGTCTGGATCGCGGTCCTCCGCGTGCTGCTCGCCACCCGCGAACGGGGACCGGCGACGCCGCCCGAGGACCGGCACCCCGACGCCGAAGCGACCGCCGCGACCCCCGCCCCCCGGGTCACGGCCACCACCTGATCCCTTCCCGGGTTCCCGGGGGCCCGCCCGTCACAGGTGCGGGCGGCATACGCGCCCGCACCCCGCGACGCCGAACCGGCACGCCAGCCGCCTGCGTCGGCCACGACGGCCGGGCGAGGCACCGTACCGGCCTCCGCGGCCGGCGGCACAGCGTGGCCGGACCGGCCGTCGGCGACCACGCGGCGGCTCTCCCGGGCGTCAGGGAGCCGCGGGGTCCGGGTCTCCGGCCGCGGGGCGGCCTCCTCCGAGCTGGATGCCGGCCATGCGGCGCCACTCGTAGGGGCCGGTGCGCAGCCGGGCCGCCAGGTCGCCGTCCAGGGTGTCGCGCAGGGTGACGCCGGCGGTCTCCGCCGCCCGGACGAGGGACTCCCGGTCCGGCGCCACGACGTCGCCCCAGCCGCCGTCCGCGCCGACCAGCACCAGCCGGTGGCCCCTGGCGCCCAGATAGGCGATCTGTCCCTCCGCCGCGCCGCCGTGGGCCGCCGCGAAGGCCCGCATCCGACGCGTGAACCGCGCCACCCGCCGCCGCTCCGCCCGGTCCCCCTCCGGAGCGGCCGCCGGACCCTCGGGCTCCGTCGCCGCACTCTCCGCCTCAGTGTTCTCCGCCATGGCGGCATGGTACAGAGTTACCTACTCTGCGGTAATAAGCAGCGGACACGAGCCTGCGACGAACGGCTCCCCGAGTCCCGGACAGTTCCGGACGGAACGTGCGCAAGTGCGCCCGCCGCCGGCGCGGGACGACACCACCGCCCCCGGCGCGCCCGGTCGGTCGGTCGGATCGGGTAGGGCAGCGACGACTCGCCGCCGAACAGGAACCGGTCCACGCCGCGGGCGGCGGCCCGCCCCTCGGCGATGGCCCAGACGATCAGCGACTGGCCGCGCCCCGCGTCACCGGCCGCGACCCGGACCCCGCCGCGCCCCCGAACCTCACGGCACCTCGCGGACCGGCCACGCCCCAAGCGGCAGGCGCCCGACGCCGACGCCGGTCGACGGGCTCCCGTGGCGGGAGTGCGGCACCGCGGGCAGAGCCGGGGAGCCGGCGACGCCGGCGAACGCACGGCGTCTCGGCGGCGCGCACACCCACCGGCGCGACAGGCACCCCTGCGCGGCAACCCGTACGCGGCAAGCCAAAAGCGGCAAGCGAAAAGCGCTACCGCAGGAACGGGTCGATCGCGACCGCCAGGAAGACCAGCGACACGTAGCTGATCGACCAGTGGAAGAGCCGCATCTCCTTGAGCTTCGAGCCGGTCAACCCCGCCCGGGCGCGCGACAGCAGCGCGTGCGCCTCGCGGAGCCACCACGCACCCGCGAGCCCGGCCACCAGCGGGTAGAACCAGCCGACGTAGCCGAGCGGCCACAGGGCCAGGGACACCGCGACCATCACCCAGCTGTACAGCACCACCTGCCGGGCCACCACCGTGTTGGTCGCGACCACCGGCAGCATCGGCACGCCCACCCGCGCGTAGTCGTCCTTCACCTTCATCGACAACGGCCAGTAGTGCGGCGGCGTCCAGAAGAAGATCACCAGGAAGAGGACGAGCGCCGCCCAGGACAGCTCGCCGGTCACCGAGGACCAGCCGATGAGCACCGGCATGCAGCCGGCGATCCCGCCCCAGACGATGTTCTGCGCGGTGCGTCGCTTCAGCCACATGGTGTACACGACCACGTAGAACAGCAGCGCGCCGAGCGCCAGCCCGGCGGACGCCCAGTTCACGGTGAGTCCGAACCACAGGGTGGACACCACGGCCAGCGAGAGGCCGAACGCCAGGCACTCGCCGGGCCGCACCACGCCGGTGACCAGCGGGCGGTTGGACGTGCGGTGCATCCGCGCGTCGATGTCCCGGTCGTAGTACATGTTCAGCGCGTTCGCGCCGCCGGCCGACAGGTAGCCGCCCAGGCAGGTGGCGAGCACCAGCCAGAGGTCGGGCACGCCCTGTTCCGCCAGGAACATCACCGGCACGGTCGTGATCAGCAGCAGTTCGATGATCCGCGGCTTGGTCAGCGCGACGAACGCCAGAACGCGGTCGCGACGAGTCCACTGGCCGGCCCTCGGACCGAGTTCCGAACCGGACTCTGCCGCGGGACGGGATTCGACGGCCGTCACGGACACCCCTGCTCTGCGTGGTCAGCGGCTGGCGCCGCAGGCATGCTGGCGGGCTCCGGCCGGGCGAACCGGCTGGTGGGAGCTCGCGCGTTTCCCGGTAACTCTAGACGCCCGAGATACGCCGGTTGTCGCCGGGTCCCCGCTGAGCAGCCGCCCCGTGGCCGGTGGCCGTCCACGCACGGCACGGCTCCGGGGGACGCCCCGGCCCCCGGGGGTAGGCTCGATGGCGGCCCGGTGAGCCTGCCAGCGTGGTCAGGCCAGGGCGTGTCCACCCGCGTCCGCCCGGATCCGTCCGGATCCACCCGGACGCACCAGGACAGGCCCAGCCACCAGGCATCCCCTGTCACCACCGGCCTCGTGCAACGCGGAGAGGAGCCCTGACGCAGGGTGAGCAGCATGCCGACCACCTCAGACTCTCGACTCGACTGGACCGACCTGGACGATCGGGCCGTCGACACGGCCCGGGTCCTCGCCATGGACGCCGTTCAGAAGGTGGGGAACGGGCACCCCGGCACGGCCATGAGCCTGGCGCCCGCCGCCTACCTGCTGTTCCAGAAGCTGCTGCGACACAGTCCCGCAGACCCCGACTGGACGGGGCGGGACCGCTTCGTGCTGTCCGTCGGACACAGCAGCCTCACGCTCTACATCCAGCTCTACCTGGCCGGTTACGGCCTGGAGCTGGACGACCTGAAGTCGTTCCGCACCTGGGGTTCGCGGACCCCCGGCCACCCCGAGCACGGCCACACCGTCGGGGTCGAGACCACCACCGGGCCGCTCGGCCAGGGCATCGGCAACGCCGTGGGCATGGCCATGGCCGCCCGGTACGAGCGCGGCCTGTTCGACCCGGACGCCGAGCCCGGCGCGTCCCCGTTCGACCACACGGTCTGGGTGTTCGCCGGCGACGGCTGCCTCCAGGAGGGTGTCTCCAGCGAGGCCGCCTCGCTCGCCGGCCACCAGAAGCTGGGCAATCTGGTGCTGCTCTACGACGACAACCACATCTCCATCGAGGGTGACACCGAGGTGTCGTTCTCCGAGGACGTGCTGCGCCGCTACGAGTCCTACGGCTGGCACGTGCAGCGGGTGGCGCCGAAGGAGGACGGCGACCTGGACCCGCGGACGCTGTTCGAGGCGTTCCAGGCCGCCCGGGCGGAGACCGGCCGGCCCTCCATCATCGCCGCCCGCTCGATCATCGCCTGGCCGGCGCCGAACGCCCGGAACACCGAGGCCGCCCACGGTTCGGCGCTGGGCGCGGCCGAGGTGGCCGCCACCAAGGAGGTGCTGGGCTTCGATCCGGAGCGGCACTTCGAGGTCGAGGAGGCGGTGCTGGCCCACGTCCGTCGGGCCGTGGAGCGCGGCACCGCCGCCCAGGCCGAATGGGACAAGCGGCTGGCCCAGTGGCGCCAGGCCAACCCGGCGCGGGCCGCGGAGTTCGACCGGATCCGCTCCGGGATGCTGCCGGAGGGTTGGGAGAAGGCGCTGCCGGTCTTCGAGACCGGCGGCTCCGTGGCCACCAGGAAGGCCTCGGGACAGGTGCTGAAGGACCTCGGCGCGGTGGTGCCCGAGCTGTGGGGCGGCTCGGCCGACCTCGCGGGCTCGAACAACACCACCATCGACGCGGGCTCCTCGTTCCTCCCGGCCGGCAACCCGATGCCCACCGCCGACCCGTACGGCCGGACCGTCCACTTCGGCATCCGCGAGCACGCCATGGGCTCGGCCATGAACGGCGTGGCGCTGCACGGCAACACCCGCGTCTACGGCGGCACCTTCCTGGTGTTCTCCGACTACATGCGCCCGGCGGTGCGGCTGGCCGCGCTGATGCGGCTGCCGGTCACCTACGTGTGGACGCACGACTCCATCGGCCTCGGCGAGGACGGCCCCACCCACCAGCCGGTGGAGCACCTCTCCGCGCTGCGGGCCATTCCGGGCCTGAACATGGTGCGCCCGGCGGACGCCAACGAGACGACCATCGCCTGGCGCGAGATCCTGCGGCGGCACAGCACCGCGCCCGCCCCGCACGGCCTCGCCCTGACCCGGCAGAACGTCCCGACCTACGAGGCCAACGAGGACGCCGCCAAGGGCGGCTACGTGCACACCGAGGCCGAGGGCGGCGCCCCGAAGGTGGTGCTCATCGGCACCGGCTCCGAGGTACAACTCGCCGTGGCGGCCCGCGCCGAGCTGCAGGCCGCGGGCATCCCCACCCGGGTGGTGTCCATGCCGTGCGTGGAGTGGTTCGAGGAGCAGGACCGCGCCTACCGGGACGCGGTGCTGCCGCCGGCGGTCCGCGCCAGGGTCGCGGTGGAGGCCGGGATCGGCATGACCTGGCACCGCTACGTGGGCGACGCCGGTCGGGTGGTCTCGCTGGAGCACTTCGGCGCCTCGGCCGACTACCAGACGTTGTACCGAGAGTTCGGCCTGACTCCCGAGGCCGTGGCCCAGGCCGCGCGGGAATCCCTGACCGCCGCCGAGCGCTGAATCCTTCATACGAGCTAGCAGGAGATGCGATTGCCATGACCGACGCACTCAAGCGCCTCACCGCAGAGGGAGTCGCGATCTGGCTGGACGACCTGTCGCGCAAGCGCATCACGTCCGGCGACCTCGGCGAACTGCTCGACCAGCAGCACGTCGTGGGCGTGACCACCAACCCGGCGATCTTCCAGAAGGCCATCTCGCAGGGCGAGGGCTACGAGCAGCAGCTGGCCGACCTCGCGGCCCGCAGGCTCACCGTCGAGGAGGCGGTGCGGATGATCACCACCGCCGACGTCCGGGACGCGGCCGACGTGCTGCGCCCGGTGTACGAGGCCACCGGCGGACTGGACGGACGGGTCTCCATCGAGGTCGACCCCCGCCTGGCGCACGACACCCGGGCGACCGTCGCCGAGGCCAGGCAGCTGGCCTGGCTGGTGGACCGCCCGAACCTGTTCATCAAGATCCCGGCCACCCGCGCCGGGCTGCCCGCGATCACCGAGACCATCGCCCGGGGTATCAGCGTCAACGTCACGTTGATCTTCTCGCTGGAGCGGTACCGCGAGGTGATGGACGCCTACCAGGCCGGGCTGGAGCAGGCCAGGGCCAAGGGCCTCGACCTGTCCGGCATCCACTCGGTGGCCTCGTTCTTCGTCTCCCGGGTGGACACGGAGATCGACAAGCGCCTCGGCGAGCTGGGCACCGAACAGGCCACCGCGCTGCGCGGCCGGGCGGCGGTGGCCAACGCCCGCCTGGCGTACGAGGCGTACGAGGCGGTCGTGGCCGACGACCGCTGGCAGGCGCTGTCCCGCGCCGGGGCCAACCCGCAGCGCCCGCTGTGGGCGTCGACCGGGGTGAAGGACCCGGCCTACCCGGACACGCTCTACGTCACGGAGCTGGTGGCCCCCGGCACGGTCAACACCATGCCGGAACCGACGCTCCGGGCGACCGAGGACCACGGCGAGGTCACCGGCGACACGGTCCGCGGGCGCTACGAGCAGGCCCGCGCCGACCTGGCCGCCCTGGCGGAGCTCGGCATCTCCTACGACGAGGTCGTCCAGCTGCTGGAGGACGAGGGCGTGGAGAAGTTCGAGACCGCCTGGACCGACCTGCTGGCCTCCACCGAGGCCGAGCTGAAGCGACTGGGCGAGGAGTCGGGGACGCCGTGAGCTCCGCCGACCGCACGCGGTCCGGCGCGTCGTGGCGGAACCCCCTCCGCGACGCGCAGGACCGGCGGCTGCCGCGGATCGCGGGGCCGTCCGGACTGGTCATCTTCGGGGTCACCGGCGACCTGTCACGCAAGAAGCTGATGCCGGCGGTGTACGACCTGTCCAACCGCGGCCTGCTGCCGCCCGGCTTCTCGCTGGTCGGCTTCGCCCGCCGGGACTGGGCCGACGAGGACTTCACGCAGGTGGTGCACGACTCCGTGAAGGCGCACGCGCGCACGCCGTTCCGCGAGGAGGTGTGGCGCCAGCTCGCCGACGGGATGCGCTTCGTGCCGGGCGTCTTCGACGACGACGACGCGTTCACCACGCTGCGCTCCACCATCGAGCAGCTCGACAAGGAGCGCGGCACCGGCGGGAACTTCGCGTTCTACCTGTCCGTGCCGCCGAAGTTCTTCCCGACCGTGGTCCGGCAGCTGAGGAAGCACGGGCTGTCCGAGGCGCACGGCGACAGCTGGCGGCGCGCCGTCATCGAGAAGCCGTTCGGGCACGACCTGCGCTCCGCGCAGGAGTTGAACAACATCGTGCACGAGGTCTTTCCGCCGGACGAGGTCTTCCGGATCGACCACTACCTGGGCAAGGAGACGGTCCAGAACATCCTGGCGCTGCGCTTCGCCAACACCATGTACGAGCCGATCTGGAACCGCAGCTACGTCGACCACGTGCAGATCACGATGGCCGAGGACATCGGCATCGGCGGCCGGGCCGGGTACTACGACGGCATCGGCTCGGCCCGCGACGTGATCCAGAACCACCTGCTCCAGTTGCTGGCGCTGACCGCCATGGAGGAGCCGGTGTCGTTCGACGCGGACGCGCTGGTCACCGAGAAGCTCAAGGTGCTCAGGGCCGCCCGGCTCCCCGCCGACCTGGCCAGGCACACCGTGCGCGGCCAGTACGCGGCCGGGTGGCAGGGCGGCGAGAAGGTCGTCGGCTACCTGCAGGAGGAGGGCATCGACCCCGACTCCACGACCGACACCTACGCGGCGCTGCGCCTGGAGATCGACAACCGGCGCTGGGCCGGGGTGCCGTTCTACCTGCGCACCGGCAAGCGGCTCGGCCGCCGGGTGACCGAGATCGCGGTGGTCTTCCAGCGCGCGCCGTACTCCCCGTTCGACGCCACCGACACCCAGGAACTCGGCCACAACGCCCTGGTGATCCGGGTGCAGCCGGACGAGGGCGTGACGGTCAGGTTCGGCTCCAAGGTGCCCGGCACCCAGATGGAGATCAGGGACGTGACCATGGACTTCGCCTACGGCGAGTCCTTCACCGAGTCCAGCCCCGAGGCGTACGAGCGGCTGCTGCTCGACGTGCTGCTGGGCGACGCCAACCTCTTCCCGCGCCACCAGGAGGTCGAGCGCTCCTGGGAGATCCTCGACCCGGTCGAGGAGTTCTGGGCGAGCCACGGCCGCCCCGAGCCGTACACCGCGGGCACCTGGGGGCCGAAGGCGGCGGACGAGATGCTGGCACGCGACGGACGGAGCTGGCGGCGGCCATGAACATCGACCTCACGGACACCACGTCCAGCCAGATCAACGCGGCGCTGGTGCGGGCCCGCAGGGCGACCGGCACGCCGGCCGTCGGCATGGTGCTCACGCTCGTCATCGTCACCGACGAGGGGAACCACTACGACGCGCTGAGGGCGGCCAGCGAGGCGTCCAAGGAGCATCCGGCACGGATCCTGGTGGTGATCGGTCGCCCCGGCCGCTCGCCGCGGGAGAAGGCGGCCGCGCGGCTCGACGCCGAGGTCCGGGTCGGCGGCGAGACCGGCAACGGCGAGACGGTGCTGCTGCGGCTGCACGGCGAGCTGTCCGGGCACCCGCACAGCGTGGTGCTGCCGCTGCTGCTGCCGGACGCGCCGGTCGTCGTCTGGTGGCCGAACGAGGCGCCCCGGCACCCGTCCGACGACCCGCTGGGCGCGCTGGGGCAGCGGCGCATCACCGACGCGGCGTCGGCCGAGGACCCGGTGGTCGCGCTCGGCTCGCGCGCCGACGTGTACGCGCCGGGCGACACCGATTTGGCGTGGACGCGGATCACCCCGTGGCGCAGCGTGCTGGCGGCGGCGCTCGACCAGAAGCACGCGGCGATCACCGGCGCCAGCGTGGAGGGCGAGGAGTTCAACCCGAGCACCGAGCTGCTCGGAATGTGGCTCGCCCAGCGGCTGGCGGTGCCGGTGGAGCGCAGCGTCTCGCCCGGCCCCGGGATCACCGCGGTCCGGCTGGCCACCACGGACGGGCTGATCTGCCTGGACCGGCCCGACGGCTCGCTGGCCATCCTGGCGGTGCCGGGGCAGCCGGACCGGCAGGTGGCGCTGCACCGGCGCACCACGGCGGAGCTGATCGCCGAGGAGCTGCGGCGCCTCGACCCGGACGAGGCGTACGCGGAGGCGGTGCGGCACGGTGTCGGCAAGCTCGGCGACCCGCCGGCGACCCCGCGGGAGCCGGGCGAGCCGCCCGGCACCTCCCGGGCCGACGCGAGCCGCGCGGCGGACGCGGGCTCGTGACGTCCACCCCGCAGCTGGTGGTGCACCGCGACGCGGAGCTGATGGCGCGGGCCGCGGCGGCCAGGCTGATCACCAGACTGGTGGACGCCCAGGCCGCCCGCGGCTCCGCCTCGGTGGTGCTGACCGGCGGCCGCAACGGCAACGGGCTGCTCGCCGCGCTCGCCGACTCCCCGGCCCGGGACGCGGTCGACTGGCGCCGCCTCGACGTCTGGTGGGGCGACGAGCGCTTCCTGCCGGACGGCGACCCGGAGCGCAACCACACGCAGGCCCGCCGGGCCCTGCTGGACGCGGTGCCGCTCGACCCGGCCCGGGTGCACGTGATGCCGCCCTCCGACGGGGCGCACGGCGCCGACCCGGAGGCCGCCGCCGCGGCCTACGCGGCGGAGCTGGCCGCGGCGCCCGACCCGTTCGACATCCTGCTGCTGGGCGTCGGGCCCGACACGCACGTCGCGTCGCTGTTCCCCGAGCACCCGGCGCTGTACGAGCGCGAGCGGCTCGCCGTCGCCGTGCACGGCGCGCCGAAGCCGCCGCCGACCCGGCTCACGCTCACGCTGCCCGCGATCCGCACGGCCGCCGAGGTGTGGCTGCTGGCGGCCGGCGCGGACAAGGCGCGGGCCGCGGCTCTGGCGCTCTCCGGCGCGGGCGAGGTGCAGACCCCCGCCGCCGGCGCGCGCGGCCTGACCCGCACCCTCTGGCTCCTCGACCACGCCGCGGCCGCCGACCTCCCCCCGAACCTCTACCCCCCGGCCACGGCGTAGCCCTCCGGGCGGGGCCGGTGGCCGGAGGGCCGGCCGGCACGGCCTCAGCGGTCGCGCAGGGCGCGATACCGGGCGGCAAGCCCGGCCGTGGAGGGGTCGAGCCCGGCGGCCTCGGGTGCGGCGTCGCCGCGGGTGAGCACCGGCTCGACGCGCTTCGCGAGCACCTTGCCCAGCTCCACGCCCCACTGGTCGAAGGAGTCGATGTCCCACACCGCGCCCTGCGTGAACACCTTGTGCTCGTAGAGCGCCACCAGCTGCCCGAGCACGGACGGCGTCAGCTCGGACGCCAGGATCGTCGTGGTGGGCCGGTTCCCGGGGAACGTGCGGTGCGGCACCAGGTCCTCGGCGACGCCCTCGGCCCGCACCTCCTCGGCCGTCCTGCCGAAGGCCAGCGCCTGGCCCTGGGCGAAGAGGTTCGCCATCAGCAGGTCGTGCTGGTCCGCGAGGTCCGGCGCCAGCTCGGCCACCGGCCGGGCGAAGCCGATCAGGTCCGCGGGGATGGTCCTGGTGCCCTGGTGCAGCAGTTGGTAGTACGCGTGCTGCCCGTTGGTCCCCGGCGTACCCCAGACCACGGGCCCGGTCTGCCACTCCACCGGACGGCCCTCGCGGTCCACGGACTTGCCGTTGGACTCCATGTCCAGCTGCTGCAGGTACGCCGTGAAGCGGGACAGGTAGTGGCTGTACGGCAGCACCGCGTGCGACTGCGCCCCGAAGAACCCCCCGTACCAGACGCCGAGCAGGCCCAGCAGCAGCGGCGCGTTGGCCTCCGGCGGGGCCGTGCGGAAGTGCTCGTCCATCAGCCGGAAGCCGTCGAGCATCTCCCCGAACCGGTCAGGGCCGATCGCGACGAGCAGCGAGAGGCCGATCGCCGAGTCGTAGGAGTAGCGGCCGCCGACCCAGTCCCAGAACTCGAACATGTTCGCCGTGTCGATGCCGAACGCGGCCACCTTCTCGGCGTTGGTCGAGACGGCCACGAAGTGCCGGGCGACCGCCGCCTCGTCCCCGCCGAGGCCGGCCAGCAGCCAGCGCCGCGCGGCGGTGGCGTTGGTGATCGTCTCGATGGTGGTGAAGGTCTTCGACGCCACGATGAAGAGCGTCTCCGCCGGGTCCAGGTCCCGGACCGCCTCGTGCAGGTCGGCGCCGTCCACGTTGGACACGAAGCGGAAGGTCAACTCCCGAGCCGTGTAGGGGCGGAGCGCCTCGTAGGCCATGGCGGGGCCGAGGTCGGAGCCGCCGATGCCGATGTTCACCACGGCCCGGATCGGCCGGCCCGTGTGGCCGGTCCACTCCCCCGCGCGCACCCGTCCCGCGAAGTCGTTCATCCGGTCGAGCACCGCGTGCACGGCGGGCACGATGTTCTCGCCGGTCCCGCCGTCCACCTCGATCACCGCGCCCCGGGGCGCGCGCAGCGCGGTGTGCAACACGGCGCGGTCCTCGGTGACGTTGATCCGCTCGCCACGGAACATCGCGTCCCGCAGTCGCTCCACCCCGGCGGCCGCGGCCAGTTCGCGCAGCAGCCGCAGGGTGTCGTCGGTCACCAGATGCTTGGAGTAGTCCAGGTAGAGGTCGCCCACCCGTAGCCCGTACCGCTCGGCGCGCCCGGGGTCTGTGGCGAAGAGCTCCCGCAGGTGCACCTCCCCCAGGTGCTCCCGGTGCTTGGCCAGCGCATTCCACTCCGCCAGCCGGTCCAGCCTGGCGCGCCCGCGTGCGTTCATCTCGGTGTTCAGCCCATCTGTGTGTTCGCGTCGTGATCGCTCGGATCCTCGCGAACCACAGGCTACGCGCTGCGCCGCCCCCGCCCCACGCGCCTCAGATCTCGCCGCGGAGCTTGGCCAGGGCCTCCGCCAGAATGGCCTCGCCGTCGGCGTCGCTGCGCCGCTCGCGGACGTAGGCGAGATGCGTCTTGTACGGCTCGGTGCGGGGCGGGGCCGGCGGAGCCTCGCGGTCGGTCCCGGCCGGGAAGCCGCAGCGCGGACAGTCCCACGTGTCGGGAATCTGTGCGTCGCTGGCGAAGCTGGGCCGCGTCTCGTGCCCGTTCGCACACCAGAAGGAGACCCTCAGCCGCGGCGCGGACTCGCCCCGCTCGGCCTCTCCCATGGGCCCCGCGCCGACCCGGCTGCCCCGGATCGCGTTGCCACCTGCCACGGTCGTAACTCCCTGCCTCACGTGCTGTGTGCTGCGAAGTCGCCTCAGTCTATGCAAGGCTCAACGCACGTCCAGTGCTTCGAGTTACTGACTTACCGGCTTGTGGCCAGCCTGTCACTACTGCGTCACTACTTCATCAGCAGTCCGAGCACCACGATGATGGCGAACCAGATCAGGCCGACGACGACCGTGATCCGGTCGAGGTTCCGCTCGGCGACGGATGATCCACCGACGGAGGACTGCATGCCGCCACCGAACATGTCGGAGAGGCCTCCGCCCTTGCCCTTGTGCATGAGCACGAGCAGGCCCAGCAGGGCGCTGAAGACGATGAGGGCGATCTGGAACGCCGTTTCCACGACTGGACCAACTCTCTCTGACGGCTCGGTGATCGCGAACGATCTCGGACAGTGTGACGCCGGTCAATCTACCGGCTGACGGGGGCCGCACCAACAGATGGTGGCGGCCCCCGTCAGGGTACCGGGTGGGGTCACTGATCGCGGAACCGGATGATCTTGACGAACTCGTCCGCGTCCAGCGAGGCGCCGCCGACCAGGGCGCCGTCCACGTCCGGCTGGGCCATGATCGCCGCGACGTTGCTCCCCTTCACGGAGCCGCCGTACTGGATCCGCACCTGCTCGGCGACGCCCTCGTCGTACAGCTCGGCCAGCCGCGACCTGATCGCCGCGCAGACCTCCTGGGCGTCGTCCGGGGTGGCCACCTCGCCGGTGCCGATGGCCCAGACCGGCTCGTAGGCGACGACCAGGGTCGCCGCCTGCGGGGCCGGCACGTCGCGCAGGCCGCCGTCGAGCTGGGCCAGGGTGTGCGCGACGTGTTCGCCGCTCCTGCGGACCTCCAGCGGCTCGCCGATGCACAGGATCGGCGTCAGGCCGTGCCGGAAGGCCGCCCGGACCTTGGCGTTGCAGATCTCCTCGTCCTCGCCGTGGTACTGGCGCCGCTCGGAGTGGCCGACGACCGCGTAGGTGCAGTTCAGCTTGGCGAGCATCAGCCCGGAGATCTCACCGGTGTACGCCCCGGTGTCGTGCGCCGAGATGTCCTGCGCCCCGTACCTGATCTTCAGCTTGTCGCCGTCCACCAGGGTCTGCACCGAGCGCAGGTCGGTGAACGGGGGCAGCACGGCGACCTCGACGGCGTCGAGATCCTTGTCCGACAGGCCGAAGGCCAGCTTCTGCACGTGGGCGATGGCCTCCAGGTGGTTGAGGTTCATCTTCCAGTTGCCGGCCATCAGCAGCGTGCGCGGGCTCGCGGTAGCCATCGTGTCAGTCCTCCAGAGCCTGCAGACCGGGGAGCGCCTTGCCCTCGAGGTATTCGAGGCTGGCGCCGCCGCCGGTGGAAATGTGTCCGAAACCCGCCTCGTCGAAGCCGAGGATCCGGACGGCCGCGGCGGAGTCCCCGCCGCCGACCACGGTGAAGGCCGAGCTGTCCACCAGGGCCTGGGCCAGCGCCCGGGTGCCCTCGGCGAAGCTCGGGTGCTCGAAGACGCCCATCGGCCCGTTCCAGAAGACCGTGGCGGTGTCGGCGAGCCGGGCCGCGTAGAGCTCCTGGGTGCGCGGGCCGATGTCCAGGCCCTGGAGCCCGGCCGGGATGGCGTCGGCGGCCAGCACCTCCGACTCCACGACGGCCTTGGTCCGCAGGTCCGGGAAGTCCTTGGCGGCCCGCACGTCGACCGGCAGCACGAACTCGACACCGCGCTGCTCGCCCTCCCTGAGGTAGTCCCGCACGGCGGGGATCTGGTCCTCCTGGAGCAGCGAGTCGCCCACCTCGTGGCCCTGGGCCGCGAGGAAGGTGTAGGCCATGCCGCCGCCGATCAGGATGCGGTCGGCCCGCTCCAGCAGATGGCCGATGACGCCGAGCTTGTCGGAGACCTTGGCGCCACCGAGCACGACGGCGTAGGGGCGGCTGACCTCCTCGGTGAGGCGCCTGAGCACGCCGACCTCGGTGGCGATGAGGCCGCCGGCGGCGTGCGGCAGCCGGGCCGGGAGGTCGTAGACGGAGGCGTGCTTGCGGTGCACGGCGCCGAAGCCGTCGCCGACGTAGAGGTCCGCGAGCCGCGCGAGCCGGTCGGCGAAGGCGCCGCGTTCGGCGTCGTCCTTGCTGGTCTCGCCGGGGCTGAAGCGGAGGTTCTCCAGCAGCGCGACGTCGCCGTCGGCCAGGTGCTCGACGATGGCCTGGGCCGCGCCGCCCACCGTGTCGGCGGCGAACGCGACGGTCTTGCCGAGCAGTTCGCCGAGCCGAGTGGCCACGGGGGCGAGCGTGAACGCCGGGTCGGGGGCGCCCTTGGGGCGGCCCAGGTGGGAGGCCACGATCACCCGGGCACCCGCCTCGGCGAGCCGGGTGATGGTCGGCACGGCGGCCCGGATGCGGCCGTCGTCGGTGATGGTCCCGCCGTCGAGCGGGACGTTGAGGTCGGCGCGGACGAAGACCCGTCGCCCGGCGACCTCGAGGTCGTCAATCGTCTTCATGCGTTAGGTTCCGGACTCTCTCGAGACTGCTGGGGCCGCTCCCGCCGTGCGGCGCGCGCCGCACGGCGTAAGGGCTCGCAGCGCGCGACGGTGCGCCCTGCGAGCCCTGCCTGCCGAACGGATCAGAGCCGCTCGCCGACGTAGACGGTCAGGTCCACGAGACGGCTGGAGTAGCCCCACTCGTTGTCGTACCAGCCGACGATCTTCACCTGCGAGCCCTGCGCCATGGTGAGGCTGGAGTCGAAGGTGCAGGAGGCCGGGGAGTTGACGATGTCCGAGGAGACGAGCGCGTCCTCGGTGTACTCCAGGATGCCCTTGAGCGAGCTGTCCGCGGCCTGTCGGAAGGCGGCGTTGACCTCGTCCTTGGTGACCTCGCGGCCCAGCTCGACCACCAGGTCGGTGACGGAACCGGTGGGCACGGGCACCCGCATCGCGATGCCGTCGAGCTTGCCCTTGAGCTGCGGCAGGACCAGGGCGGTGGCCTTGGCGGCGCCGGTGGTGGTCGGGATGATGTTCACCGCGGCGGCGCGGGCCCGACGCAGGTCCTTGTGCGGGAAGTCGAGGATGCGCTGGTCGTTGGTGTACGCGTGCACCGTCGTCATCATGCCCTTGACGATGCCGAAGGCCTCGTCGATCACCTTCGCCATCGGCGCCACGCAGTTGGTGGTGCAGGAGGCGTTGGAGACGACGTGGTGCTGCGCCGGGTCGTAGGCGTCCTGGTTGACGCCCATGACGATGGTGAGGTCCTCGTTCTTCGCCGGGGCGGAGATGAGCACCTTCTTGGCGCCGGCGGCCAGGTGCTTGGCGGCGTCGTCCCGCTTGGTGAAGATGCCGGTGGACTCGATCACGATGTCCGCGCCGAGGTCGCCCCAGGGCAGGGCGGCCGGGTCGCGCTCGGCCATCGTCCGAAACGTCTGGCCGTCCACCGTGATGGTGTCCTCGGTGTGGCTGACCGGCTGACGGAGGCGACCGAGAACGCTGTCGTACTTCAGGAGGTGCACCAGCGTCGCGTTGTCGGTCAGGTCGTTGACACCGACGATCTGGACATCCGCTCCCTGTTCAAGGAGCGCGCGGAAGTAGTTACGTCCGATACGGCCAAAGCCGTTGATTCCTACGCGGATCGTCACGAACCGATCTCCTCGTTGGTGTGCCGGTGGCGGACACCGGCGCTGCTGTATTGGGATGTCCCCGACCGACTCCGACCCTACCGCGCCGGCTCCGGGCGGGTGACACCGACCGGGCGTGTTCGGGCCGGGGGTTCCGCGACCTCGTGGCACTGGCGGGGCAGCGGGCGCGCGGGGCCGCGCGCCGGCGCGAGGCGGCGACGGGTGTGACCGGCGGCTAGCCGACCATCTCCTCGGTGAGGGTGGACTCCGTGCCGGGGACGCCGATGTCCTGGGCGCGCTTGTCGGCCATGGCCAGCAGCCGGCGGATCCGGCCGGCCACGGCGTCCTTGGTCAGCGGCGGCTCGGCGAGCGCGCCGAGCTCCTCCAACGAGGCCTGCTTGTGCTCCATGCGCAGCCGGCCGGCGGCGGCCAGGTGGTCGGGGACCTCCTCGCCTAGGATCTCCAGCGCGCGCTGCACCCGGGCTCCGGCGGCCACCGCGGCGCGGGCGGAACGGCGCAGGTTGGCGTCGTCGAAGTTGGCCAGCCGGTTGGCGGTGGCCCGCACCTCGCGCCGCATCCGGCGCTCCTCCCAGGCCAGCACCGACTCGTGCGCGCCGAGCCGGGTGAGCAGCGCGCTGATCGCGTCCCCGTCGCGCACCTGCACCCGGTCCACGCTGCGCACCTCGCGCGCCTTGGCGCCGATCTGCAGCCGGCGGGCCGCGCCGACCAGGGCGAGGGCGGCCTCCGGGCCCGGGCAGGTGACCTCGAGCGACGAGGAGCGGCCCGGCTCGGTGAGCGAACCGTGCGCCAGGAAGGCGCCGCGCCAGGCGGCCTCGGCGTCGCAGGTGGCCCCCGAGACCACCTGCGGTGGCAGGCCCCTGATGGGACGGCCGCGGCCGTCCACCAGGCCGGTCTGCCGGGCCAACTGGTCGCCCCCGGCGACCACCCGCACCACGTAACGGCTGCCGCGCCGCAGTCCGCCGGGGGCCATGACCACCAGATCGGAGGCGTGCCCGAAGATCTCCAGGATGTCCCGGCGCAGCCGCCGGGCCGCGATACCGGTGTCGAGCTCGGCCTCGATCACGATGCGCCCGCTGACCAGGTGCAGACCGCCCGCGAACCGCAGGATCGACGACACCTCCGACTTGCGGCAGCAGGTACGGGTGACCGGAAGCCGGGAGATCTCGTCCTTCACCGCAGCCGTCATCGCCATGGGCCGATCCTTCCATGCATCCGAAAAATACGGTCGTACGCGGCGGCCAGCAGCTCAGGGTCGTGGCGGGGAACTCCGCCGGACGCGGCCACCGGCGCCAGCTCGACCGTGGCCCCCAGCCGCTCGGCGGCCCGGCCCAGGCTGTCCTGGTCGGGCACGGCGGCCCGGTCGGCCAGCACCACGTCGAAGGCGAGTTTAGGGGCGTGTTGTACCAAAACCTCCACATGACGCTGCGGGGAGAAGCCATCAGTTTCCCCGGGTTGTGGTGCGAGGTTGACCGACAGCACCTTGCGCGCCTGGGTGCGGGTGAGCGCGTCGAGCAGTCGCGGCACCAGCAGGTGGGGGATGACGGAGGAAAACCACGAGCCGGGGCCGAGCACCACCCAGTCGGCGTCGAGCACCGCCTCGACCGCCTCCGGAACCGCGGGCGGGTCGGGCGGCACCAGCATCACCCGGCGGACCTCGCCCGGGGTGAGCGCGACGGTGGCCTGGCCGCGCACCTTGCTGAGCCGGTGCGGAGCGGCCGGGTCATGGCCGCGGACCACGGCCTCCAGCTCCAGCGGCACCGCCGACATGGGCAGCACCCGGCCGTGCGCGCCGAGCAGCTTGCCGACCAGGTCGAGGGCCTGCACATGGTCGCCGAGCTGCTCCCACAGCGCCACGATCAGCAGGTTTCCGACGGCGTGGTCGTGCAGCGCGCCGCCGCTCTTGAAGCGGTGCTGCACCACCTCGGACCAGGTGCGGCCCCACTCGTCGTCGCCGCACAGGGCGGCCAGGGCCTTGCGCAGGTCACCGGGCGGCAGCACGCCGAGCTCGTCCCGCAGCCGGCCGCTGGACCCGCCGTCGTCGGCGACGGTGACGACGGCGGTGAGGTCGCCGGTGATCCGCCGGAGCGCCGTGAGCGAGGCGGACAGGCCCATGCCGCCGCCGAGGGCGACGACCTTCGGCTGCGCGCCGCGGCGCCCGCCGCGGAGCGAGCGGAGGGCCCGGCGGCTGCGGCCCTCGCCCACCCGGCGCTGCCAGACGGCTCTGCCCGCCATCGCTATTCGCGCCCCATGTCCCGGTGCACCACCACGGTCTCGACGCCCTCGGCGGCGAGCCTACGGGCCAGCCGCTCGGACATCGCCACGCTGCGGTGTTTGCCGCCGGTGCAGCCCACCGCGATCGTGACGTACCGCTTGCCCTCGCGGCGGTAACCGTCGGCGATCAGGCTGAGCAGCTCGGCGTAGCGGTCGAGGAACTCCTTGGCGCCCGGCTGGTTGAACACGTACCCGGCGACCTCCTCGCTGGTGCCGGTGAAGGGGCGCAGCTCGGGGACCCAGTGCGGGTTGGGCAGGAAGCGGCAGTCCACCACGTGGTCGGCGTCCACCGGCAGCCCGTACTTGTACCCGAAGGACATCACGGTGGCGCGCAGCTCCGGTTCGTCACCGCCGGTGAACTGGGCGTCCATCTTGGCGCGCAGCTCGTGCACGTTGAGGTTCGAGGTGTCGATCACCAGGTCGGCGTCTCCGCGCAGCTCGCGCAGCAGGTCGCGCTCGGCGGCGATGCCGTCCACGATGCGGCCCTCGCCCTGCAGCGGGTGCGGGCGGCGGACCGACTCGAAGCGCTGCACCAGCGCGTTGTCCGAGGCCTCCAGGAAGACCACGCGGCGGGTGACACCCTTCGTGTCCAGGTCGGTCAGCGACTCCCGGAGGGTGTCGAAGAAGCCGCGGCCCCGGACGTCGACGACCACGGCGATGCGCGCCACGTTCCCCTGGGAGCGGGCGCCGAGGTCCACCATGGTCGGGATCAGGGAGGGCGGGAGGTTGTCCACGACGAACCAGCCCAGGTCCTCCAGGCACTTCGCGGCGGTGGACCGCCCGGCGCCCGACATGCCGGAGATGATCACCAGCTCGGGCAGGGTGACGGCCTCGGCGCCGCCCGCGCCGGCCTGTTCCGCGTCTGCGATGTGCTCACTCATGGTGCCGTCCCCCGATGTCTCGTGTGTTCTGACGTGTCTCGTGTCGGGTATGCCGCTTATGCCATGGTGCCTGGTTTCGGGACGGAGCGGCGGCTGGGACCGCTCAGTCCTCGACGATCTCACCGGTGGCAGTGTTGACCGCCGGCGCCGGGAGGGCTCCCTGGGCCAGGGTGGCGACGACGGTCTCGGCGGTCTTGCGGCCGATGCCCGGGACCTCCGTGACCTCCTCGACCGTGGCGGAGCGGAGCCGCTTGACCGAACCGAAGTGCTTCAGCAGCGCCTTCTTCCGGGTCTCCCCGAGGCCGGGTACGGCGTCGAGGGGACCCGTTCTTATCGATTGTGACCGCTTCCCCCGCTGGTAGCGGATGGCGAACCGGTGCGCCTCGTCCCTGACCCGCTGGAGCAGGTACAGGCCCTCGCTGCTGCGCGGCAGGATGACCGGATCGCCCTCGCCGGGCAGCCAGACCTCCTCGAGGCGCTTGGCCAGGCCGCAGACGGCGACGTCGTCGATGCCCAGGTCGTCCATGGCCCGGCGGGCGGCGGCCACCTGCGGCTGCCCGCCGTCCACCACGACGAGCTGTGGCGGATAGGCGAAGCGCTTGGGGCGGCCGTCGTCCGCACGGAACGACGCGGCCGCTCCGTCCGGCGGTTCCTCCTCGGCGCCGCCGGCCGGGCCCGCCGGCGGCTGGTCCGGCTCCTCCCCGGCCCACTCGCCGGTGCGCTCCTTCTCCCTGAGGTACCGGCGGAAGCGCCGGGAGACCACCTCGTGCATGGCCCGGACGTCGTCCTGACCGGTGAAGCTCCTGATCTGGAAGCGGCGGTACTCGCTCTTGCGGGCCAGGCCGTCCTCGAAGACGACCATCGAGGCCACCACGTCCTCGCCCTGGAGATGGGAGATGTCGAAGCACTCGATGCGCAGCGGCGCGGAGTCGAGGCCGAGCGCCTCGGCGATCTCCTCCAGGGCGCGGGACCGGGTGGTGAGGTCCGAGGCGCGCTTCGTCTTGTGCAGCGCCAGCGCCTGCTGCGCGTTCCGCTGCACGGTGGTCATCAGGTCCCGCTTGTCGCCGCGCCGGGGCACCCGCAGGCTCACCCGGGAGCCGCGGCGCTCGCCGAGCCACTCGGCGACCGGTTCCTCCGGCTCGGGCAGGACCGGGACCAGCACCTCCCTGGGCACGCCCTCGCCGCGCTCGTCGCCGTAGAGCTGTTGCAGCGCGTGCTCGACCAACTGGGCGGTGTCGACGTTCTCCACCTTGTCGGTGACCCAGCCGCGCTGGCCGCGCACCCGGCCGCCGCGGACGTGGAAGATCTGCACCGCGGCCTCCAACTCGTCCTCGGCCAGCGCGATCAGGTCCGCGTCGGTGGCGTCGGCGAGCACCACGGCGTTCTTCTCCATGGCGCGCCGCAGCGCCTCTGTGTCGTCCCGCAGCCGGGCCGCCCGCTCGTACTCCAGGTCGTCGGCGGCCTGCCGCATCTCCTCCTCCAGGCGACGCAGGTAGGCGCCGGTGCGGCCGGCCATGAAGTCGCAGAACTCCTCGGCCAGGGCGCGGTGCTCCTCGGGGGTGACGCGGCCCGTGCACGGGGCCGAGCACTTGTCGATGTACCCCAGCAGACAGGGGCGTCCGACGGCGCGCGCCCGCTTGAACACGCCGGCCGAACAGGTGCGCACCGGGAAGACCCGCAGCAGCAGGTCGACGGTCTCCCTGATGGCCCAGGCGTGCGCGTAGGGACCGAAGTACCGCACGCCCCTGCGCTTGGGGCCGCGCATCACCTGGGCGCGGGGAAACTCCTCGTTCAGCGTGACGGCGAGCGACGGATAGCTCTTGTCGTCGCGGTACTTGACGTTGAACCGGGGGTCGTACTCCTTGATCCAGGAGTACTCCAGCTGGAGCGCCTCCACCTCGGTGGAGACCACGGTCCACTCCACGGAGGCGGCGGTGGTCACCATGGTCGCGGTCCGCGGGTGCAGCCCGGAGAGATCCTGGAAGTACGACGAGAGCCGCTGCCGCAGGCTCTTGGCCTTCCCGACGTAGATCACCCGGCGATGCTCGTCCCGGAACCGGTAGACCCCCGGCGAGTCCGGGATCTGGCCCGGTTCCGGGCGGTAGCTGGAGGGATCGGCCATGTGCGCCAGCCTACTGCCGAGGTCGGACAGGACGGCACACGGAACGTCACCAGCCGCGGGCGCGCCACTCGTCGAGATGCGGGCGCTCGGCGCCCAGCGTGGTGTCGTCGCCGTGCCCCGGGTAGACCCAGGTCTCGTCCGGGAGGGCGGCGAAGAGCTTGGTCTCGACGTCGTGCAGCAGCCGGCCGAAGGCCTCCTGGTCACCACGCGTGTTGCCGACGCCGCCGGGGAAGAGGCAGTCCCCCGTGAAGACGTGGGGGTGACCGTCCGGGTCGTCGTACACCAGCGCGATGGAACCCGGGGTGTGCCCGACCAGGTGACGCGCGGTGAGCCGGCAGGCGCCGACCGGCACCGTGTCACCGTCCGCGACCGGCGCGTCGGTGGGCACGGGGATGCCCTCGGCGTCGTGTTCGCCGGCGTAGGTGCGTGCGCCGGTGGCGCGCACCACCGCGTCGAGCGCCTGCCAGTGGTCCCCGTGGCGGTGCGTGGTGACCACCGCGCCGAGTCCGTCGTCGCCCACCAGCCGGAGCAGCGTGTCGGGCTCGTTGGCCGCGTCGACGAGCAGCTGCTCGCCGGTCCGCCGGCAGCGCAGCAGGTAGGCGTTGTTCTCCATGGGGCCGACGGCGACCTTGGAGATGATCAACTGGGTGAGCTCGTGCACGTCGGCGGGTCCGCCGACCGTGACCTTCCCGGTGTAGGACATGGCGGGAGTCTCTCAGAGCGGCGGCAGCGCCGGCAGGGACTCGCCGCCCGTGGTGCTCAGGCCGCCGCCCGCGGTGCGCCCGGAGAGCCAGCCGACCAGGGCGGCGGGGGTGCCGACGACGACCACCACGCCGGCCCGCGACTCGTCGGGGTCCGCCCCGGTGCGCCAGTGGCGGCCGTCCTCGGCGCGCAGCTCCAGGGGCCGGACGTCGGGGTGGCCGGCGAAGCGGGCGGCGAGGTAGCCGAGGGCCCGGTCCAGGAAGGCGCCGGGCAGCCCGGCGACGGTCAGCCCGAGGGCGAGGTCCAGATGGTGCAGCTCGACCTCGATCCAGCGACGCAGCGGGATGCTGGCGGCGACGTCGGTCACGCCGTTGCGGAATGTGACGACGGCCCCCCACCGCTCGTCGGTGAGCTCGGCCGCGGTCGCCCGCAGCCGGGCGGCGCTGTCCCGCAGGTCGGCGCGGTGGGCCGCCGCCGGGCGGGGCGCGTCCCGCTCGATGTCGGCGTCCCGCGCCTCCTCGCTGGGGTACATCGGCCGGCCGGTGAGCACGTTGACCAGGGCGTCGGCGTTCCGGGAGAGGTGGGCGAGCACGTGGCCCCTGGTCCAGCCCGGCAGCGCGGAGGGCTGGCCGACGGCCGCGTCGTCGAGGGTGTCGACGGCGGCCAGCAGCCGGGCCGTGGCCTCCCCGAGGGCGGCGAGATCAGTGGTGGGAGCCGTGGTTGCCGTCATGATCACACGCTAGCTCGCCACCCCATCGAGTGAAAGTATGGCAACGCGCCGGGGAATCGAACATCTTTGCTATAGGCTGCCGTCGCGGGGCTCGCCGGCACCCAAACACGCGTGTCGGCCCGCTTGCCGGCGATCGTCGGCACGAGTGTCAGTGGCCCCCCATACCCTTGAAGCCGGGGTCTTCCGCATGCCGCGGGATCCTGGAACCACAGGAAAGGTGTCATCCGGCGTGGCCGACCGACTCATCGTGCGAGGCGCTCGCGAGCACAACCTGAGGAACGTCTCGCTCGACCTGCCCCGCGACTCGCTCATCGTCTTCACCGGCCTCTCCGGATCCGGAAAGTCCTCGCTCGCCTTCGACACGATCTTCGCCGAGGGCCAGCGCCGGTACGTGGAGTCGCTGTCCGCGTACGCGCGGCAGTTCCTGGGGCAGATGGACAAACCCGACGTCGACTTCATCGAGGGCCTGTCCCCCGCGGTCTCCATCGACCAGAAGTCCACCTCGCGGAACCCGCGCTCGACGGTCGGCACCATCACCGAGGTCTACGACTATCTGCGGCTCCTCTTCGCGCGCATCGGCAAGCCGCACTGCCCGGAGTGCGGCCGGCCGATCGCCCGGCAGTCGCCGCAGGCGATCGTGGACCGGGTGCTGTCCCTGGAGGAGGGCAGCAGGTTCCAGGTGCTGTCGCCGCTGGTGCGCCAGCGGAAGGGCGAGTTCGCCGACCTCTTCTCCGACCTGCAGACCAAGGGGTACAGCAGGGCCCGGGTGGACGGCGCGACGGTGCAGCTCACGGACCCGCCGAAGCTGAAGAAGCAGGAGAAGCACACCATCGAGGTGGTGGTGGACCGGCTGACGGTCAAGGAGAGTGCCAAGCGGCGGCTGACCGACTCGGTGGAGACGGCGCTGGGCCTGTCCGGCGGCATGGTGATCCTGGACTTCGTCGACCTGCCCGCGGACGATCCGCAGCGCGAGCGGATGTTCTCCGAGCACCTGTACTGCCCGTACGACGACCTGTCCTTCGAGGAGCTGGAGCCGCGCTCCTTCTCGTTCAACTCCCCCTTCGGCGCGTGCCCCGAGTGCACCGGCATCGGCACCAGGATGGAGGTGGACCCGGAGCTGATCATCCCCGACCCGGAGCGGACGCTGGAGGACGGCGCCATCCACCCCTGGTCGCACGGCCACACCAAGGGGTACTTCAACCTGCTGATCGGCGCCCTCGGCGACGCGTTGAACTTCCGCACCGACATCCCCTGGGAGGGGCTGCCGCAGCGCGCCCGCAAGGCTCTGCTGCACGGTCACAAGACCAAGATCGAGGTCCGCTACGAGAACCGGCACGGCCAGGAGCGCGCGTACACCACGGCCTTCGAGGGCGTGATCCCGTTCATCAGGCGCCGGCACGCGGAGGCCGAGTCCGACTCCAGCCGGGAGCGCTTCGAGGGGTACATGCGGGAGGCGCCCTGCCCGGCCTGCCAGGGCACCCGGCTCAAGCCGCTGGTGCTCGCGGTGACGGTGCAGGACCGGTCGATCGCCGAGATCGCGGGGATGTCGATCAGCGAGTGCGCCGAGTTCCTGCGCGGCATGCGGCTGACCGACCGGGAGCGGACCATCGCCGAGCGGGTGCTGAAGGAGGTCAACGAGCGGCTGCGCTTCCTGGTCGACGTGGGCCTGGACTACCTCTCGCTCGACCGCGCGGCCGGCACCCTGTCCGGCGGCGAGGCGCAGCGGATCCGGCTGGCGACCCAGATCGGCTCGGGCCTGGTCGGCGTGCTGTACGTGCTGGACGAGCCGTCGATCGGCCTGCACCAGCGGGACAACCACCGGCTGATCGAGACCCTGGTGCGGCTGCGCGACCTGGGGAACACGCTGATCGTCGTGGAGCACGACGAGGACACCATCAAGACCTCGGACTGGGTGGTGGACATAGGACCGGGCGCGGGCGAGCACGGCGGCGAGGTGGTGCACAGCGGCCCGCTGGAGAAGCTCCTGGCGAACGAGGCGTCCGTGACCGGGCAGTACCTGTCGGGTGCGCGGTCGATCCCGCTGCCGGCGGCGCGACGCCCGGTGGACGGCGAGCGGCGGCTGACGGTGCACGGCGCCCGGGCGAACAACCTGCGGGACATCGACGTCAGCTTCCCGCTCGGCGTGCTCACCGCGGTCACCGGGGTCTCCGGATCCGGCAAGTCCACGCTGGTCAACGACATCCTCTACACCCACCTGGCGCGCGAGCTGAACGGCGCGAAGGCGGTGCCGGGGCGGCACACCCGGGTGTCGGGCGACGATCTGGTCGACAAGGTGGTGCACGTCGACCAGTCGCCGATCGGCCGGACCCCCCGGTCGAACCCGGCGACCTACACCGGCGTCTTCGACCATGTGCGCCGGCTCTTCGCGGAGACCATGGAGGCGAAGGTCCGCGGCTACCTGCCGGGCCGCTTCTCGTTCAACGTCAAGGGCGGCCGCTGCGAGAACTGCTCGGGCGACGGCACCATCAAGATCGAGATGAACTTCCTGCCCGACGTGTACGTGCCCTGCGAGGTCTGCCACGGCGCCCGGTACAACCGGGAGACGCTGGAGGTGCACTACAAGGGCAAGTCCATCGCCGAGGTGCTGGACATGCCGATCGAGGAGGCGCTGGACTTCTTCGAGGCGGTCCCGGCGATCGCCCGCCATCTGCGGACGCTGAACGACGTGGGTCTCGGGTACGTCCGGCTCGGCCAGCCGGCGCCCACACTGTCCGGCGGCGAGGCGCAGCGGGTCAAGCTCGCCTCCGAATTGCAGCGGCGGGCCACCGGCAGCACCGTCTACGTGCTGGACGAGCCCACCACCGGGCTGCACTTCGAGGATATCCGCAAGCTGATCTCGGTGCTCTCCGACCTGGTCGACAAGGGGAACACGGTGATCGTCATCGAGCACAACCTGGACGTGATCAAGACCGCCGACTGGGTGGTGGACATGGGACCCGAGGGCGGGTACGCGGGCGGGCTCGTGGTGGCCGAGGGCACGCCCGAGCAGGTCGCCTCGGAGCCGGCCAGCCACACCGGGAAGTTCCTGCGGGACATCCTCGGGGACCAGCCCCGCTGATCCGGGCGGGCGGTTCGGGCGGTTCGGGCGGTGAGTTGTTTCCCGAATGTTCTCGGCCGCCCTCTGGTGTAGACCGCTCCTCCTTGGAAGCCTGAGCCGCCGGACGCGCGCAGGGCGCGGCCGGTCGAGGCGTTCCGAGGAGCTGCGGTGGCATCAGGTGCCCGTCACGGGGGAGTTCGCGCACGTGCGGTGACGACGGCGGGCGTCGTCGCCGCGCTGACCGTCAGTCTGGTCCCGGCGGTGGCCGCCCCGTCGGCGGCCGCCGCGCCCGTCGGCGTGGCGTCGGCCGCGCCGACCGGCATCGTCGACGGCGACGGCATGGAGCTGTCGCGCACCGAGCAGGAGCTCGCGCCCGGCGCGGACCTGACGACGTACCAGCGCCTGGAGTCGGACAAGTGGCTGAACGCCCAGGCGCTCAGCCTGGACCTCACCAGCGGGCTGGGCATCGACTACCTCTCCCCGGGACCCGTCGCCGACTCGGCTCCGGTCAGCGAGCTGGTGGCCGGTCACGACCCGGGCGAGGGACGCACCACCGTCGCGGCGATCAACGGCGACTTCTTCGACATCAACGCCACCCAGGCGCCGCTCGGCCCCGGCCTGTCCGGCGGCGAGCTCACCCAGTCGGGCTCCGAGGGCGCCACCCAGGTGGTGGGCGTCGGCCCGGACGACGCGGGCCGCATCCTCGATCTCTACTTCGACGGCACGCTCACCCTGCCCGACGCGACGGTGGGCCTCGACGGCTACAACGCTGCGGTGCTGCCGGGCGACGGGATCGGCGTCTACAGCCCGCTCTGGGGCGAGGCGGACCGCGCGCAGCCGGTGTCCGGCGCCGCGGACGTCGCCGAGGTCGTCGTGACGGACGGCGCGGTGACCTCCGTGTCCGACAAGCCGGGTGACGGCCCGGTACCCGAGGACGCCGTGGTGCTGCTCGGCCGCGACGCGGGCGCGGAGACCCTGGCGTCGCTCGCCGTGGGCGACGCGGTGGACCTGGAGTACGGGCCGCGCACCTCCGACGGCGGCGCCCTGCCGCGCACCGCGGTCGGCGGGCGCGGGCTGCTGGTCGTCGACGGCGAGCCGCGGAACTGGGAGGGCCTGCCGAACAACGAGACGGCGCCGCGCACCGCCGTCGGCTTCTCCCGGGACGGCCAGGAGATGTACGTGCTGACGGTGGACGGCCGGCAGGCGCACTCCGGTGGCGCCACCCTCACCGAGTTGGCCGTGATGATGGCGGACCTCGGGGCGTACAACGCCCTCAACCTGGACGGCGGCGGCTCCAGCACGCTGCTGGCGCGCCAGCCGGGCGACGCCGCACCCACCCTGGTGAACAGCCCGTCGGACGGCCAGGAGCGCTCGGTGCCGAACGGGCTCGCCATCACCGCGCCCGTGGGCGACGGCGAACTGGCCGGCTACCGGGTGGACACGGCCGCCGACCCGAACCGCGCGCCGACCGCGGACACGGTCGCCGAGGGGCACCCCGACCGGGTGTTCCCCGGCCTCACCCGCCAGCTGACCGCCACCGGCTACGACGACGCGTACGGGCCGGCCGACGGCGATCCGCACTGGCGCACCGACGACCGCTCCGTCGGCACGGTGTCGCGGGACGGCCTGTTCACCGCCCGCCGCCCGGGCGACACGACGGTCACCGCGGACGGCGGCGGGGCGGACGGGGGAAGCCTGGAGCTGACGGTGCTCGGCGACCTCGACCGGATGACGCCCACCACCCAGCGGGTCGGGCTGGCCGACGTCGACGCCCTGGGCCGGTTCGGCCTGGTCGGCTACGACGCCGCCGGGAACACCGCGCCCGTCGAGCCCGGCGACGTGGAACTCGACTACGACGCCTCGCTGTTCGCCGTAGAGCCGGACGTGGCGGCCGGCGGCTTCACGGTCGCCGCGGCATCCGACGCGGCGACCGCCTCCGGCACCATCACCGCCCGGGTGGGCGACGTGACCGCCGCGGTCGCCGTCACCGTGGGGCTGAACGACACCCTGGTCGCCGACTTCGAGAACGCCGCGGACTGGGAGTTCACCCACGCCCGCGCGGACGGCTCGATCGTGCCCGAGCCCGCGGGTCAGGAGGGGACTGCGCTGCGCATGGCGTACGACTTCAGCCTGAGCACCGCCACCCGGGCCGCGTACGCCACCCCGCCGGCGGACATCCCGGTGCCCGGGCAGCCGCAGAGCTTCACCCTGTGGCTCAACGGGGACGGACGGGGCGCCTGGCCCTCCCTGCACCTCGTCGACGCCCACGGCACCGACCATGTGCTGCGCGGCGACCACGTCACCTGGGAGGGCTGGCGCCAGGTCACCTTCCAGGTGCCGGAGGGCGTGGCCTACCCGCTGTCGGTGCACCGCTTCTACGTCGCCGAGACCCGGCCGACCGTGAGCTACACCAGCGAGCTCGTCATCGACGAACTGCGGGCGCAGATACCGCCGGAGGCGGAGCTGCCGCGGCAGGAGCCGCGGGTCGACGCGCTGATCGGCTCGGCCGAGGAGGCGGCCGAGCGGGACTGGCGGTTCGCCGTGGTCTCCGACGCCCAGTTCGTGGCCAGGGATCCGGACAGCGAGATCGTGGAGAAGGCCCGGCGCACGCTGCGCGAGGCCCGGGCCGCCGACCCGGACTTCGTGCTGATCAACGGCGACTGGGTGGACGAGGGCTCGCCGGCCGATCTGGAGTTCGCCCGCCGGATGATCGAGGAGGAGCTGGGCGACACCCCCTGGTACTACGTGCCCGGCAACCACGAGGTGATGGGCGGCTCGATCGAGCAGTTCGAGGCGGAGTTCGGCGACTCGCAGCTGACCTTCGACCACCGCGGGACCCGCTTCGTCACGCTGGACACCTCCTCGCTGACGATCCGCGGCGCCGGCTACGAGCAGGTGCGGGAGCTCAGGGACCAGCTGGACGCCGCCGCGGCCGACCCGGCGGTGGACTCGGTCGTGGTCGTCGCGCACGTGCCGCCGCGTGACACCACGGCGCAGCCGGCCAGCCAGCTGTCCGACCGGATGGAGGCGGATCTGCTGGAGGACTGGCTGGCCGACTTCCGACGCGAGACCGGCAAGGGCGCCGCCTTCCTCGGCGCGCACGTCGGCGTCTTCGACGCCTACCACCAGGAGGGTGTGCCGTACTTCGTCGGCGGCGACGCCGGCAAGGCGCCGGCCGCCGCGCCGGACGAGGGCGGCTTCACCGGCTGGGCGATGGTCGGCGTCGACGAGGTCTCGCGCGCCGAGCAGGCCGCGGCGCGGGCCCGGCCGCACCGGCCGCTGCCGGACTGGATGACCGTCCAGACCCGCCCGCACGTCGACGAGCTGACGCTGGACGCCCCGGCGTCGCTGGGCGTCGGCGAGACCGTGGCGGCGGGCGCGACGCTGGAGCAGTGGGGCGCGGCCGGGACCCGCGAGGTGCCGGTGGCCTTCCCGGTGAGCGCGGACTGGT
The DNA here is from genome assembly GCF_039871525.1 of Streptomyces sp. B6B3. Classification (NCBI taxonomy): domain Bacteria; kingdom Bacillati; phylum Actinomycetota; class Actinomycetes; order Kitasatosporales; family Streptomycetaceae; genus Streptomyces; species Streptomyces sp. B6B3. The sequence continues at coordinate 143,646 of NZ_JBDPLU010000009.1, forward strand.
CGGGGTCCCGTGAGCTGTTCGTCGGGCCCGCGGACGAGGCGGGGCGCTGGGACACGGCCGCCTTCGACCCGGCCACGGGCGAGCTCACCGGCCTGCGGCCGGGCCGCGCGCGCCTGGCGGTGGAGGTCGGCGGGGTGAGCCGGGAGATGTGGCTGGAGATCAGCCGCTGAGCATCGCCGCCCGGGCCGGGGCGCTCCCCCGGCCCGGGCGCCGCGTTCCCGCGGCGCCGTCCCTGAGGGTTAGGTCCTGTCCGGTGGATCGATGGGGGCACCTCCCAGCTTTCCAAGCTGGGGGAGGATCAGCCGGCGGCTCCCCCAGGCCCTTGAGGCCAGGTGCCCCCATGACGCCGTGCGTCGCAAGGCACCGGATCGCCACTCGTACGAATGGGGGCACCTCCCAGACGGAGTCTGGGGGACGTACGTGGGCGATTCGGTAACGCAGCGAGGTGCGTCCCCCGGACGGAGTCTGGGGGAGTCGTGGGCTTGCGAAGATCCGCCGGACAGGGCCTAGAGATGCGGCGCGATGGACGGCAGCAGGTCCTGGAAGGTGCGCCCGCTCGCCGGCTCGCCGATCGCGGTCATCCGCCAGCCGCCGTCCTCGCGGTGCACCTTGGCCATGATCTGGGCGGTGTAGGGGCCGCCGCCGGCCAGGGTGTAGCGGGCCAGCTCCCGCCCGGTGGCCTCGTCGATGAGCCGGCAGAACGCCTCGCCGACCTCGGCGAAGCTGTGGCCGGTGAAGGAGTTCACCGTGAAGACGATCTGGTCGACCTGCGGTGGCACCCGGTGCAGGTCCACGAGGATCGACTCGTCGTCCTCCTCGCCGGCGCCACCCGTCAGGTTGTCCCCGGTATGGGTGACCGAACCGTCGTCGCTCGTCAGCTTGCGGAAGTACACCACGTCCTCCGCCTCGCGGCCGGCGAAGAGCACGGCCGAGGCGTCGAGGTCGATGTCGCTGCGGGTGGCGAACAGCTTGGCGAAGAATCCCGTGGAGCGCTGCGCCGCCTGCCAGCCGAGGCCCATCCGCACCGTGGTGAGTCCGCCGCCGTCGGACTTCCGCAGGCTGATCGCCTGTCCCTTGGACAGGTTCACGCTCATCAGGGTGGTCTCCCTCCGGATGTACGGAGAAACCCTACGCAGCCCCGTGCGCGCTCCACAGCCCGCCCCAGGGCTCGTGTCGCTTCTTAACGCTCTACTAACGCCCCGGGCGGCGCGCCTCAGCGCAGACCGACCTCCCGCATCTGGCGCAGCTCCCGCTTCAGCTCGGACACCTCGTCCCGCAGCCGCGCGGCGATCTCGAACTGCAGCTCGGCGGCGGCAGCCCGCATCCGCTCGGTGAGCTGCTCGATCGTCTCGGCCAGCTCGGCGGCCGGCCGGTCGGTCAGCTCCCCGGGGGCGCGGCCCTTCCCCCCGGCGGGGACGGTCGGCACGGGTGCCTTGCCCCGGGCCCTCTCGGCGCCCTGGCGATATCCGGTGCCCAGCAGCTCCTGGGTGTCGACCTCCTCGCGGGCGATCGTCGCCACGATGTCGTTGATCTTCTTGCGCAGCGGCTGCGGATCGATGCCGCGCGCCTCGTTGTACGCGATCTGCTTGGCGCGGCGGCGGTTGGTCTCGTCGATCGCCCGCTCCATCGCCGCGGTCACCCGGTCGGCGTACATGTGCACCTGACCCGACACGTTCCGCGCGGCGCGGCCGATGGTCTGGATCAGCGAGGTGCCCGAGCGGAGGAAGCCCTCCTTGTCGGCGTCCAGGATGGCGACCAGCGAGACCTCGGGCAGGTCCAGGCCCTCCCGCAGCAGGTTGATGCCGACCAGCACGTCGAACTCGCCGGAGCGCAGCTCGCGCAGCAGCTCCACCCGGCGCAGCGTGTCCACGTCGCTGTGCAGGTACCGCACCCGGATGCCGAGCTCCTGGAAGTAGTCGGTGAGATCCTCGGCCATCTTCTTGGTGAGCGTGGTGACCAGGACCCGCTCGTCCCGCTCCGCCCGGCCCCTGATCTCGTGCACCAGGTCGTCGATCTGGCCCTCAGTGGGCTTGACCACGACCTCGGGGTCGATGAGGCCGGTGGGCCGGATGATCTGCTCCACCACGCCGTCCGATCGGGACAGCTCGTACGGCCCGGGGGTCGCCGAGAGGTAGACCGTCTGGCCGATGCGCCCCAGGAACTCCTCCCATTTCAGCGGCCGGTTGTCCAGCGCTGAGGGCAGCCGGAAGCCGTGGTCGACCAGCGTCCGCTTGCGGGAGGCGTCGCCCTCGTACATCGCGCCGATCTGCGGCACCGTGTTGTGCGACTCGTCGATGACCAGCAGGAAGTCGTCGGGGAAGTAGTCCAGAAGGGTGTGCGGCGGCGATCCGGTGTCCCGGCCGTCGATGTGCAGCGAGTAGTTCTCGATGCCCGAGCAGGTGCCGATCTGCCGCATCATCTCGATGTCGTACGTGGTGCGCATCCGCAGCCGCTGCGCCTCCAGCAGCTTCCCCGCCTGCTCCAGGCCGGCGAGCTGGGTCCCCAGCTCCGCCTCGATGCCGGAGATCGCCCGCTCCATGCGCTCCGGGCCCGCCACGTAGTGCGAGGCGGGGAAGACGTACAGCGAGTCGTCCTGGGAGATGACCTCGCCGGTGATCGGGTGGAGCGTGGAGAGCGCCTCGATCTCGTCGCCGAACATCTCGATGCGGACGGCCAGCTCCTCGTAGACCGGGAAGATCTCGATGGTGTCGCCGCGCACCCGGAAGGTGCCGCGGGTGAAGGCCAGGTCGTTCCGCGCGTACTGGATGTCGACGAACCGACGCAGCAGCGCGTCCCTGTCGCTCTCCTCCCCCACCCGCAGCGGCACCATGCGGTCCACGTACTCCTGGGGGGTGCCCAGGCCGTAGATGCAGGAGACCGAGGCGACCACCACCACGTCACGCCGGGTGAGCAGTGAGTTCGTCGCGCTGTGTCGGAGGCGCTCGACCTCCTCGTTGATCGAGGAGTCCTTCTCGATGTAGGTGTCCGTCTGCGGGACGTACGCCTCCGGCTGGTAGTAGTCGTAGTACGAGACGAAGTACTCGACCGCGTTGTTCGGCATGAGCTCGCGGAACTCGTTCGCCAGCTGGGCGGCCAGCGTCTTGTTCGGCGCGATCACCAGCGTCGGGCGCTGCAGCCGCTCGATCATCCACGCGGTGGTCGCCGACTTCCCGGTGCCCGTCGCGCCCAGCAGCACCACGTCCTTCTCGCCGCCGCTGACGCGCTCGGCGAGCTCGGCGATGGCCGCCGGCTGGTCGCCACTGGGCTGGTACGGACTGACGACCTCGAAGGGCGCCATCGTGCGTTCGATCTGTGAAACGGGCCGCATGGTCCCCACGGTACGACCCCCCACTGACATCCCACTCTCCGTCTCGCCGTCATTGGGCGCACCTTCGGCGTTCAGCTCGCCCCCTGTCCAGTGGTCACCTCCGTGCGGGAAGCTGCCCGCGACCGTTTCGTACGCGATCAGTCGCGAGGAGTCCCCCCATGCACCCGCACCCCGCCGTTCGCTGGATCGTGCCCGCCGTCGGCCTGGCGGCGCTGGCCGTACCGGCCGCCGCGTCCCAGGCCGCCGCGCAGAGCGCGGCCGAACAGGCCGACCCGGTGATCATCGCCCACCGTGGCGCCTCCGGATACGCTCCCGAGAACACCGTGGCCGCCGCCCAGGTCGCGGCCGACCTCGGCACCTCCTGGGTGGAGACCGACGTGCAGCGCACCGCGGACGGCGAGCTCGTGCTGATGCACGACACCACGCTGGACCGCACCACCGACGCCGAGGAGCTGTTCCCCGACCGCGCGCCCTGGAACGTGGCGGACTTCACCGCCGAGGAGATAGCGCAGCTCGACGCGGGCAGCTGGTTCGGTGCCGAGTTCGCCGGCGAGCCGGTGCCGACCCTGACCGACTTCCTCGACGAGCTGGCGGCCAACGGTCAGCAGCTGCTGCTGGAGCTGAAGGCGCCCGACCTCTACCCCGGCATCGAGGAGGAGATCCTGGCCGAGCTGGCGGCCGAGGGCTGGCTGGACGAGGCGGCGCCCGGGGAGCGGCTGGTGCTGCAGAGCTTCGACGAGGCATCGATGCGCACCGCGCACGAGCTGAACCCCGACGTCGAGATCGGCTTCCTGGGCAGCCCCGAGGTGGCGGAGCTGCCGGCGTTCGCCGAGTTCGCCGACCAGATCAACCCCACGTACCGGGACCTGACCGCCGACTACGTGGCCGAGATCCAGGCGCTGTCCGGACCGCACGGCGCGCCGCTGGAGGTGCACACCTGGACGGTCAACGACGCCGAGACGGCGGCCGACGTGACTGCCCTGGGGGTGAACGGGATCATCACCAACTTCCCCGACGTGGTGCGTGCCGCCGTCGGCGGCTGACCACCGCCGGCCGGCACGGCGCCGCTCCCCGCGTCGAGGGCGGGGAGCGGCGCCGTTGTCGGTGCTGGGCCGTAGCCTGCGGGCATGAGCGCTTCGGGTAGGGACTGGGCCTGGGTCGTGCGGGACACCCCGATCGGCCCGCTGCTGCTGGCGGCCACGGAGCGGGGCCTGGTCAGCGTCGTCTTCCACGCCGACGAGCGGACCATCCGCAGATCGCTGGGCCGGCTGACCGCGGTGCTCGGCCCACGCCCTGATCGGACCGAGCCCGATCAGACCGGGGCCGATCAGACCGGGGCCGAGCGGACCGAGCCTGAGGGGGAAGGCGCCGAGGACGTGCTGCGGCGGGCCGTGGCCGAGCTGGACGGGTACTTCCGCGGGGAGCTGCGCGCGTTCGCGACCGCACTCGACTGGTCGCTGGTCTCCGGATTCACCGAGCAGGTGCTGCGTGAGCTGGCCGCCTCGGTGCCGTTCGGCAGCGTGGTCGGGTACGGGGAGCTGGCCGAGCGGGTCGGCGAGCCGGACGCGGCGCGGGCGGTCGGGGCCGCGATGGGAGCCAACCCGCTGCCCGTCGTGGTGCCCTGCCACCGGGTGGTGGCCGCGGACGGCGGGATAGGCGGTTTCGGTGGCGGACTGACCACGAAGCGCGAGCTTCTCGCCCTGGAGGGTGTGCTGCCGCAACCGCTTTTCTGATGGTCGGAGGAGTATGACCATCAGACTGTCTGGGAATCACCCATGAAAGCGCGTTCCCCGTCTCCCACCCGGGAGGGCGACGATGGCCATACCCCAGGAGTCGAGTCAGCAACGGACCGCCATCACCTATCTCTCCTTCGACACCCTGCGGGCCCGGGGCTGGACGCCGTTTCTCGTGCGTACCTTCCTCGGCGAGCCCGACCGCACCGTCCCGGTCCCCCTGTACCTGTCCTCGCGGGTGCGGGAGACCGAGGCCAGGCCGGACTTCGTCGCGGCCCGCGACCTGCGCCGGCGCCGAGCCGAGGCCCTGCGGGACGCCATCACCAGACGCAGGGAGCGCGCGCTGGAGGCCATCAGAACCGTGCGGCTGGAGCTGCCCCGGATGGACCCCGGGGAGCTCGCCGCCCGCGCCGTGGACCACCGCAACCTGCGGGACGCGCAGCGCGCCGCGCTGTCCTGGGGCCACCGGCCGCATCCCGCCAGCCTGGAGTCGGTCTACCCGGCCGAGCTGATCCGCTGGCAGGTGCTCTACCTGCGGGACACCCTGGCCGAGCACCGGGCGTTGCTGGAGGCGCTGCCGTCAGGCACCAGCCGGACGGAGGGGCAGCGACTGCTCACCGAGCGGATCTACGCCGCCATCGCCGCCGCGTACCCCTCCCTGGAGCTGGAGTGCCGCAGACAGCACGCGGCCGCCCAGACCGCCACGCGGGCGGCCTGAGCGGCCGGTCAGGTCGTGGGCCGAGGCCCGGGCCCGGCTGTGCTGCCGGGTGGTCCGGGCCGCCGGTCACACGTCGGTGTGGTGCTGGTGCAGGAAGTCCATCGGGTCCACGGCGGTGCCGTAGTCCGGGCTGGTCCTGATCTCGAAGTGCAGGTGCGGCCCGGTGCTGTTACCGGTGTCGCCGGACAGGGCGATCTGCTCGCCGGTGGAGACGTTCTCCCCGACGGAGACCTCGAGGTCCGACAGGTGCGCGTACTGCGAGTACGTGCCGTCGCCGTGGTCGATCACCACGGCGTTGCCGTAGGCGGGGCCGTCACCGGCGCCGTTGCCGCCGGCCTTCACGACCGTGCCGCCGTGCACGGAGTCCACGGGGGTGCCGGTCGGGACCGCGAAGTCCTGCCCGCTGTGCGTCGAGGTCCAGTTGTCACCGCTGTTACCGAAGGGCGCCGACAGGACGTAGTCGCCGGAGATCGGCGACACCCAGGAGCGCTGCAGCTCCTGCTGCTTCTGTCGCTTCTGCTCGGCGGCCTTGGCGGCATCCCGCTGGACGTCGGCCTGGCTGCGGGTGGAGTCGGCGAGCTCAGACGCGGTGTGCGCGGCGAAAACGTCGGAGCCGGCACCATCGGAGCCCGCGGCGACGGCCGCCGTGGCGACACCGGCGGTCGCGAGCACGGCCGAGGCGCAGGCCCCGGCGGTCGCGATGGCGGCGCGGCTGCGCAGGCGGGTACGAAGCGCGGTGCGGCGGGTGGTGCTGTTCGACATGGGGGGACTACCTCGCTGAGGTCGGGGGAATTGCACGTCCCTTGGTAACGGCTGATTTCTCCCGCCTCAAGTGAGGCAATTACTAACGTTCCTCGTAGCAGCGAAACCGGAATAAGAGACCCCGGAAACCGGCTCTCCCGCCCTCCGGAAGGGCCGCTCCTGTGGCCCCCGACACCCCGTCTGACCTCGCTCTAAGCGGACACGTAAGGGTGCGCCGAGCCCAACGTCGGACGCGCCCCGCCGAATATCCCGCCCCCGCCGGGACCAAAGTCCCGGCCATTCGTCACTTCCTGCTCCTACCCGGCTTCGTAATTCGGTTTTCCCCTGTGGCGTACCTCACCGCGAATCCCTCGAAAACTCCGGGATCACCGGGGGAACAGCTCGAACGGCACGCAGGGCCGGCCGCCGAAACGCCCGGCGGAGCCCTCCCATCCCTGGGTGAGGAACCGCCTGGCGTAGGCCGCGGGCTCCTCGTCGCTCAGGGCCGAGATATAGGCCCGGTGCTCCGCGAGCGAGGCGATGGCCCGCTCCCTGGAGCGCTCGCTGACGGCCTGGGCGTGCGTCGGCCGCGGGGAGCCGGCCACCCCCACCCAGCGCACGCCGTCCCAGCGCTCCAGACCGCCCGCCCCGGGGCCGAGCTGCTCGGGGAAGATCCAGCGGTTCCCGGCGTCGCCGGCCGCGTCGATCACCGCCCGGCCCACGACCCGGTGGTCCGGGGTGTTCCAGGCCTGGCCACCCCAGGTGTCCCGATGGTTGAGCGTGATCAGCAGCTCCGGCCGGTGTCGCCTGATCGCCAGCGCCAGGTCCCGGCGCAGCGCGAGCCCCTCCTCGATCACCCCGTCCCGGTGGTCGAGGAACTCCACCGCCCGCACCCCGACGACGGCCGCGCTGGCGCGCTGCTCGGCCTCCCTGATCCGCGCCGCCTCGCCGGGCTCGATCCCGTCGATGCCGGCCTCACCTCGGGTGACCAGCAGATAGGACACCTCCCTGCCGGCCTCGGTCCACTCCGCGACGGCCGCGGCGGCGCCGTACTCCAGGTCGTCGGGGTGCGCGACGACCGCCAGGGCCCGCTCCCAGTCGAGGGGCGTCTCCGCCAGCGCCTCCACCACCGAATCAGCCACGTCGGCCTCCCGTCCTCGTGCCGTCTCCCCGCCGCCTCCGCGCGGTCCGGGCGTCATCACCCTAGCCGCGCCCGAGGGGACCGGTCCGGGACTCAGCGCCAGCCGTGGCGCAGCTGGAGGGTGTGCACCACCCGGTTGAACCGCGCCCGGTCCAGCGCGCACGCCTCACGCCGCATCCCCCCGGGAGACACCCGCAGCACCCGGTCCAGATGCACCCAGGAGTCCCGCCCCGAGCGGTCCCACGGGCCGGAGCCCAGCGGCATCCACTCGTCGTCGTGATCCCGGTCCCGGCTGGAGAGCTGCACCGCCAGCAGCGTCTCCCGCCCCACCTCGCGCGCCACCACCAGCACCGGGCGGTCCTTGCCCCGCCCGTCGTTCTCCTCGTACGGCACCCAGGTCCACACGATCTCGCCCGGATCCGGGTCACCGTCCGGCTCCGGCGCGTACTGGGTCCGCACCTGGCCGACCCCGCGCGCCGCCACCTCGACGGTGGCGGAGGGGCCGCTGCGCCCCGGTATCTCGTCGGTCTGCTCTGTCGTCATGCCGACACGCTACCGAGCGGCTCCGTCGGTAGGTTGGCGGGCATGGAACGGAGCATGCCGGCGACGATGCGGGCCTGGGCGGTGCCGGCCCCGGGCCGGCTGGAGCCGGTCACCCGGCCGGTGCCGGAGCCGGCCGACGACGAGCTGCTGGTGCGGGTGCTGGCCTGCGGCGTGTGCCGCACCGACCTGCACGTCCGCGACCACGAGCTGCCACCGCACCGGCCGGCCGTGGTGCCGGGACACCAGGTCGTCGGCGAGGTGGTCGCCGCCGGCCCCCGGGCCGACGCGCCGCCGCCCGGCTCCCGGATCGGCGTCGCCTGGCTGCGCCGGACCTGCGGCACCTGCCGGTACTGCCGCCGCGGCCAGGAGAACCTCTGCCCGCACTCGCGCTACACCGGCTGGGACGCGGACGGCGGCTACGCGGAGTACGTGACCGTGCCCGCCGCGTACGCCTACCGACTGCCCGCCGACCGCTCCCCCGAGGAGCTCGCGCCGCTGCTGTGCGCCGGGATCATCGGCTACCGGGCGCTGCGCCGCGCCGACCTGCCGCCGGGCGGACGCCTCGGCGTCTACGGCTTCGGCGGCTCGGCCCACCTGACCGCGCAGCTCGCCGCCCGGCAGGGCGCGACGGTCCACGTGCTGACCCGGTCGCCGGCCGCCCGGGAGCTGGCCCTCGCGCTCGGCGCGGCCTCCGCGGGCGACGCCCGCGACGCGCCCCCCGAGCCGCTGGACGCCGCGATCCTCTTCGCGCCGGTCGGGGACCTGGTGCCGGTGGCGCTGGAGGCGCTCGACGCCGGCGGCACGCTCGCCGTGGCCGGCATCCACCTGACCGACGTGCCGCCGCTCGACTACCAACGCCACCTCTTCAGGGAACGGACGCTGCGCAGCGTCACCGCCAACACCCGGCAGGACGGTCGCGACTTCCTCGCCGCCGCGGTCGAGCACGACGTCCACGCCACCCTCACCCGCTACCCGTTCGACCAGGCGGACCGGGCCCTCGACGACCTCGCCGGCGACCGCGTCACCGGCACCGCCGTCCTCACCCTCGGGCAGGCCACCCAGTCCTGACCCCGCGTTCGCCGACGGCGGGACAGATGAGCAGGGTGCGACCTTCCGCTCTCCCAACTTCGGACGCACGATGGAGACATGGAAAAGGAGACGGGCCCGGCACAGCTGGATGTGTACGTCGATACGCTACGCGCGCGGATGCCCCCAAACCAGTTCATTCTGCTGATGCGGGCGTTCCACTCCTGGCTGACGGGCGGTGGTATGACCCGACTGCACCTCCAGCCGCGGGAGCAGGAGTTGTTCACCTCCGAGTTGCAGGCCGAGCTCCTCACGTTGATGGGTTTAGTCGGCTGCCCCTCCCCCGCCGGCGAGGAACGGGAGAGCCGCGTGGTCGTCGGGCTCGGCGATCCGGTCGGCGAGCCCGTCAGGGACGCCCGGGCCCTGGTTCCCGCCGACGACGGCACGGCGTGTAGCGGCGCGGCCTGAGGCCGCGTCAGCCGGACGCGGACCAGGCGGGGTGGATGGGGTTGTCGGCGCGGACCAGGATGTCGGCCGCTTCCGTGGGACGGACCTCGGCGTCGTAGCGGGCGAAGGCCGGCAGCGTCCACTGCTCGGCGGGGTCCGTGCGACGGGCGAGCGCGGCCGGGGAGAGGCTCACGTGGACCGAGAGGTCCGCGGGGAACCAGTGGCCGAGCAGCAGCGGGCCGTGCAGCACCAGCACACCGCCCGGCGGGAGGGTCACCCGCGCGCTGCGGGTGGCGCGGTCGGTGTCCGGGTCCCAGAGGTCGGGCAGCACGCGTCCGGAGCCGCCCGGATCCAGCGGACCGAACACCTCGCGCCACAAAGCTCCGGTGTCCAACCAGCGCTCGTAGTAGGCCTCGGCGTCCCGCCGGCCGTGTTCGAAGCGGAGCGAGGCGGCGCGCAGGAAACCGGCGGCGGCCACCACCAGGGCCGGACGGCCGCGCAGCCGGAGCGCCGCGCCGAGGGCCTCGGCCGGCCCTCCCGGGTCGGCGGCCGGCGCGCCGTCCAGCAGCACCCGCAGCCACGGGCCGCCGTCCGCCGCCGTGAGCCCGGCGACCCGGTCGGCCAGCGCGTCGGTCAGTCGTTCCCAGGTGATCGCCTCCAGCCGCATGCGCACCATCATCCCCACCCGGCGGGGCCGGTGGGCCGCGGAGGGCCCGTCGGCCTCCCGGCCGGCGCCGCGTTCGGCAACCCGGTTTACCCGGCCCTGACCGTTACGATCGGAAACGTGCCGCAGGTAGCCGACGTCGCCCGACTCGCCAGATGGGTCTCCCAACCCGTCGTGGCACAGACGCTCAGGTCGGCGACCGCCGCGACCCTCGCCTACCTCGCCGCGCTGTGGCTGACCGGCGTGCCGGCGCCGCTGCTCGCCCCACTGACCGCGCTGCTCGTCGTGCAGGTCACCCTCTTCGCCACCATCACCAGCGGCATCCGCCGGGTGAACTCCGTGGTGGCCGGCGTGGTGCTGGCCACCGGGTTCAGCGAGGTGGTGGGCCTGAGCTGGTGGAGCCTGGGCCTGCTGATCCTCTGCGCGCTGTCGTTGGGTCACGTCGCACGGGTCGGCGAGTTCGTGCCCGAGGTGGCGATCAGCGCGATGCTGGTGCTCGGCGTCACCCAGGTCACCGCGACCGCGCTCGACCGGGTGCTGGAAACGGTGATCGGCGCGGTGGTCGGACTGCTCTTCAACGTGGTCATCGTGCCGCCGGTGTGGGTGCGCTCCGCGGAGGAGGACATCGAGGAGCAGGCCCGCCGGATGCGGAAACTGCTGGTGCGCCTCGGCGAGGACTCGGACGAGGGACCGACCCCGGTGGCCCGCGTCACGGCCCAGCTGCGCGAGGCCCGTCAGCTCGACCAGGACGTGGCCCAGGTGGACGCGTCCCTCACCCAGGCCGAGGAGAGCCTGCGCCTCAACCCGCGGGTCAAGGAGGGGCTGCTCACCCGGATAGTGCTACGGACCGGCCTGGACACGCTGGAGGTCTGCGCGGTGCTGCTGCGCACACTCTCCCGGACGCTCACCGACCTGGCCCGGCACCGGGCGGCGGACGAGGAGCTGTTCCCGCCCGACGTGGCCGTCATACTGCGGGAGCTCTTCACCCGCCTCGGGGACGCGGTGGCCAGCTTCGCGGTCCTGATCACCAGTCAGGTCAGCGAGAACGCCGAGGAGGCGGAGAGCCGACTGGTGGAGGAGCTGGAGGCCAGCCGCGCCTGCCGGGAACAGGTCGCCTGGATGCTGCTGGGCCGGGTGCAGGAGCATCCCCGCCAGTGGCAGTTGCACGGCTCGCTGCTGGCGGACATCGACCGGATGCTGGACGAGCTGGACGTGGAGCGGCGCTCGATGCACCTCGCGGAGGAGCTGGACCGCTACTCCCGCGAGCGTCCCGACCGCCCGCGGGCCATGCCGTCGTTCGGCGAGCGGCTGTGGAAGCGCGGGAAGCGCGCCGCGTCGGGCCGACGCGGCGGCTGACCGGTTGGCGCCGGCGCCACGCCGCCGCCAACCGTCCGGCTACGAGCCGAAGCTGATGTTGCCGTGGATGTCGCGGGCCTGGATCACCTGGCCCTGGATCCGCGCACCCGGCGCGATGGTGTTGTGCACCGTGCCCCGGCTCAGGTCGACGGTGAGCCGAACGGACTCCTGGTGCTCGGTCGCCCACCGGGTCAACTGGCCCGCGAACTCCTCGTCGCCACGGGCCTGGTCGACGATATGACCGACCAGCGCCTGGCGCTCCTCGGGCGATTCGGGGACGGCCGCCGGCTCCGCGTCGCTCCCGGACCCACGGCCCGTGGCCCAACGGCCGAGGGTGGCCAGCGACTGCCAGATCGCGCGGCCCGCCTCGGTGGCGGTGCTGACGGCGGTCGCGGAGAGTACCAGGGCGATGGCGGTTTCGACGTCCATGACAGCACGGTAGTCCGGCCGGACCGGTCGCCGCCATGCCGCGCTCCGCGGATCGCCACGGCCCGGAGCCGATGCCCTCAGGCCGCGTCCCGGGCGCGCCGTGCCAGCCGCTCCCACAGCTCGTCCACCTGGCGTTCGAGATCCGCGCGGCTGCCGTCGTTGTCGAGCACGACGTCGGCGATCGCCAGCCGCTCCGCGCGGCTGGCCTGGGCCGCCATCCGGGCCCTGGCGTCCTCCTCGGCCATGCCGCGCGACCGCACCAGCCGATCCATCCGCGTGGCGTCCGAGGCGTCCACCACCACCACCGTGTCGTACCGGTCGGCCAGCCCGTTCTCGGCGAGCAGCGGCACGTCCTCGACGACCACGGCGTCGGGGTCCGCGGCCTGGCGCAACTCGGCGGACCGGGCGGCGACCAGCGGATGCACGATGGCGTTGAGCGCGCGGAGCCGCTCGGGGTCGGCGAAGACGACGCCGCCCAGCCGGGGCCGGTCCAACGAACCGTCGGCGGCCAGCACCCCGGAACCGAACTCGGCCACCACCGCGGCCAGGCCCTCGGTGCCCGGCGCCACCACCTCGCGGGCGATCCGGTCGGCGTCGATGGCCACCGCGCCGCGCGCGGACAGCAGCCGCAGCGCCTCGCTCTTGCCGGCGCCGATCCCGCCGGTCAGTCCCACGATCAGCATGCCGGCAGGCTACCCGTGGCCGGTGACAGCCGCCCAAGCCCTGCGCCGGACCGGGCCTAGCCCTCCTCGCCGCCGTCCTCCCGCTCGGCGAGGAAGCGCTCGAAGACCGCGCCCAGCTCGTCGGCCGAGGGCAGCTCCGCCGGCTCGGCGACCAGGCTGCCGCGGGTGGTGACCCCGGCGAGCGCGTCGTACTGCTGCTCCAGGCCGCGCACCACGGCGACCAGCTCCGAGTCGCCCTCGGCGAGCTCCCGCTCGATCTCGTCCTGCGTCTTCAACGCGCGGCTGCGCAGCAGGTGGGCGGCGTCCGGCAGGACCAGCCCGGTGGCGCCGGTGATGGCCTCCAGCACCACGAGCGCCGCGTCCGGGTACCGGGAGCGGGCGATGTAGTGCGGCACGTGCGCGGCGACGCCGAGCACGTCGTGACCCGCCTGGGCGAGCCGCAGCTCCACCAGCGCGGCGGCGCTGCCCGGCACCTGCGCCTCGTCGAACAGGCCGCGGTGCCCCGGCACCAGATCGGTGCGGTTCCCGTGCGGCGTCAGCCCGACCGGACGGGTGTGCGGGACGCCCATCGGGATGCCGTGGAAGGTGACGCTGAGCCGGACCCGAAGCTCCTCCACCAGCTGCCGGACGGCGAGGGCGAAGCTCTCCCACTCCACGTCAGGCTCGGGGCCGCTGAGCAACAGGAACGGCTGCCGCGTGGCGTCGTGCACCAGCCGCAGGTCCAGCGCGGGCGTCTCATAGTCGGTCCACCGGTCGCGCCGGAACGTCATCGCCGGGCGGCGGGCCCGGTAGTCGATCAGCCGGTCGTGGTCGAAGCGCGCCACGGTGGTCTGCGGATGGCCGTCGAGCAGCTGCTCGACGAGCTGCTCACCCGTCTCCCCCGCGTCGATGAAGCCCTCGAAGTGGTAGAGCATCACCAGCCCGGTGCTGCCTTCGCCGCCCGCGGCCTGCAACGCACGCTCGCGCCCCTCGGGGTCCCACGCGTACAACTCCTGCGGATCGCGCACCGTCACCGCACTCCTTCAGCCGTTTCCCGTGCACCGAGCACAACGCACCGTACCGTCGCGGCATTCCCGGCCGGTGACACGGCGATGGCCGGGTCGCTCCGCGGAGCGACCCGGCCATCGTGGGCTGTGAAGGTGAGCGAACGGCTAGCTCTGCCCGCCGGCCAGCTTCTCCCGAAGCGCGGCCAGCGCCTCGTCCGAGGCCAGCGCGCCCGAGTCCTCCGCACCGGAGGAGGAGTACGAGCCGCCACCGCCGCCACCCGGCTGCGGGGAGCTCGAACCGCCGCCGGTCTCGGCCTCCGCCTGGGCGTCCGCCTCGCGCGACTTGATGACCTGCGCCTGGTGCTGCTCGAAGCGGGACTGCGCCTCCGCGTACTGGCGCTCCCACTCCTCACGCTGCTTCTCGTACCCGTCCAGCCAGTCGTTGGCCTCCGGGTCGAAGCCCTCGGGGTAGATGTAGTTGCCCTGGTCGTCGTAGGAGGCGGCCATCCCGTAGAGGGTGGGGTCGAACTCCACGGCCATCGGGTCGGGGCCGAAGTTCTCGTTGGCCTGCTTCAGCGAGAGGCTGATCCGACGACGCTCCAGGTCGATGTCGATGACCTTGACGAAGATCTCGTCGTTGACCTGGACGACCTGCTCGGGGATCTCCACGTGGCGCTCGGCGAGCTCGGAGATGTGCACCAGGCCCTCGATGCCCTCGTCCACCCGGACGAACGCGCCGAAGGGCACCAGCTTCGTGACCTTGCCGGGCACGACCTGGCCGATCTGGTGGGTCCGGGCGAACTGCTGCCACGGGTCCTCCTGGGTCGCCTTCAGGGACAGCGAGACGCGCTCGCGGTCCATGTCGACGTCCAGCACCTCGACCGTGACCTCCTGGCCGACCTCGACGACCTCGGACGGGTGGTCGATGTGCTTCCAGGACAGCTCGGAGACGTGGACCAGACCGTCCACGCCGCCCAGGTCCACGAAGGCGCCGAAGTTGACGATGGAGGAGACGACGCCGGAGCGCACCTGGCCCTTCTGCAGGGTGGTGAGGAAGGTCTGGCGGACCTCGCTCTGCGTCTGCTCCAGCCAGGCGCGACGGGACAGGACCACGTTGTTGCGGTTCTTGTCCAGCTCGATGATCTTGGCCTCGAGCTCCTTGCCGACGTACGGCTGGAGATCGCGGACCCGGCGCATCTCCACGAGGGAGGCGGGGAGGAAGCCACGCAGGCCGATGTCGAGAATCAGGCCGCCCTTGACGACCTCGATCACGGTACCGGTGACGATGCCGTCCTCGTCCTTGATCTTCTCGATCGTGCCCCAGGCGCGCTCGTACTGGGCGCGCTTCTTGGAGAGGATGAGGCGACCCTCCTTGTCCTCCTTCTGGAGGACAAGTGCCTCGATCTCGTCGCCGACGGCCACGACCTCGTTGGGATCGACGTCGTGCTTGATCGACAGCTCGCGCGAGGGAATGACGCCCTCGGTCTTGTAACCGATGTCGAGCAGGACCTCGTCCCGGTCGACCTTCACGATGACGCCGTCGACGATGTCGCCGTCGTTGAAGTACTTGATCGTCTCGTCGATCGCGGCGAGGAAGGCTTCCTCGGAACCGATGTCGTTGACCGCGACCTGCGGGCTGGTCACGGTGGGCTCGGTGCTGCTCGTCATGTGGTAAAGGGCTCCGGTACGGACATGGTGTCGTCGGCACTGCTACGCCGAAGGCCCATGTTCGCACTGCCGAAGCCGGACAGCCTGAGAAGCGCTTTCCGAAGACTCCGAAACCGGAAGCGCCTCGACAACCGAGGGGACATACAACAGATGCGAGCGCGACCTGCTCCGTCCGAGGCGCGCAGGCCCGCAGCGCGTCTTATAGCATACGGGGGCTTCCGAGCATGGTCAATGCGCGGTTCGCCCCACGAAGGGCACTATCGGGCCAAACCTGGCGTCACACCTGCTGTGAGGCGGGACACGCGGCGCAGATCGACCCGCGCGGCGGCGAAGGTTCCGCGATTGTACGGCGAGCGCCCGGCTCACGGAAAGAGAGCCGGGCGCTTCGGACGGTCAGGCGATGAGGCGGGAGAGGATGCCCGACTCGACGGTCCGGTCGGCCGGGGTGGACCCCGAACCGTCCGACTCCTCGGGGTCGGACGGCTCGTCCGACCCGCCCTGGTCGGCGGGGTCCTCGCAGCCCTGCTCGGGCTCGTCCGACTGGTCCGGGTCGGCCGGCTTCGTGGTCGCGCCGTCCGTGGGCTCCGCCGCCTCCGCCGTGCCGTCGGAGCTGCCGGTGGCTGATTCCTCCGCCTCCTGCGCCTCCTCCGCGGCGGAGTCCGACTCCTCGGACTCCTCCGTTCCGGGATCGGCGGGGCACTCCGGCTCCGTCGACTCGTCGGAGTCGCCCGGCTCACCCGGCTCCGTGGTGTCGTCGGCCGGCGGGTCGGTCGGGGCCGGCTCGGGGTCCGTCGGCTCCTCGTCACCGGGGTCCTCGCCGCCCGGGTCCTCGCCGCCCGGGTCCTCGTCACCGGGGTCCTCGTCGCCCGGGTCCTCGTCATCCGGGTCCTCGGGCTCGGTGGGGCATTCGGGGTCGGTGGAGTCCTCGTCGCCCGGCTCCGTGGAGTCGTCGGGCAGCAGCAGGTCGATCAGACCCGGGTCGGAGTCCGTCGACTCCTCGCCACCGGGCTCCTCCTCGCCGGGCTCCTCGTCATCCGGCTGCTCGGGATCCACCGGGCATTCGGACGGGTCCTCGCCGTCGGGGTCCTCCGATTCGTCCGGCTCGCTCGGCTTCACCGACCCGTTGCCCTGGGCCGGCGGCGGGGTGGTCTGCGTGTCGTCCTCGCCGGGGCCCGGCTCCTGGCCCGGTCCGTCGCCGGCGTTCTGTCCGTTGCCGTTGCCGTTGCCGTTCCCGTTGCCGTTGCCGGCGCCCGGGCTGTCGGGCAGCGGGCCCTCGCCGTCCGGCACCTCGTGGGTGCCGCGGTAGTAGAAGTCCAGCCAGGCGCGAACCGTGTTCACGTAGTCCCAGGAGTGGTTGTAGCTGAGCAGCGCCTGGTCCAGGCCGTCCGGGTCGGTGAGGTCGCGGCCACCCGCGCAGAGATAGTCGCCGGCGGCGAGCGCGGCGTCGTACACGTTGTTCGGGTTCGCCACGCCGTCGCCGTTCCCGTCGGCCCCCCAGCTGGCCCAGGTGGACGGGATGAACTGCATCGGGCCCACCGCCCGGTCGTACGTGGCGTCGCCGTCCCAGCGGGCGTCGTCCGTGTCGGTGATCTGGGCGAAGCCGACGCCGTTGAGCACCGGGCCGAGGATCGGCTCGTGGGTGGTGCCGTCGGCGTCCACGGCGCCGCCCGCGGCGTGGCCGGACTCGACCTTGCCAATGGCCGCCAGCACCTCCCAGTCCAGTCCGCAGGCGGGGGTGGTGTCGGCGAGCACGGACTCGGCCCGGCGGTACGCGTCCAGCACGGTGGCGGGGATCCCGGCCTCGGCGGGGCCGAGCGGGTCGAGACCCGTGTCGCCTTCCGCGTCGTCCTCGTCGTTCTCCGCGGTGTCCAGCGGGGGGAGGTCGGTGTGGTACGGGCGGTCGACGTCGACGCCCTCGCCGGTCTCCTCCTCCGTCGCGGACGCGTCCCCGGTGCTCTCGGCGGCCGGCTCTCTGGTGTCCTGCGGCTCGCCGCCGCCGACCCAGTCCGGTCCCTGAGAGGCCGTCAGCGCGGCCATCGCGGCCGCCGCCACCGCCGATCCCGAGATGCCCTTGCGAACCCGCCCACTACGCCCACCGATACGCAATGCCACGCGTGTTCCCCTCCGTGTGTTGACCCCATGACCGGGACGACAGTACGACGAGTATGGTTCCCGGGCCAGGACATCCGGGAGTCCCACGAGGGAGCGGGTGGGAAACACGCCACCATCGGCCTACGCCGACGCCGGGCGGATGCCCCGAAGGGCCGGGCCAGCTGCCCCGACGGCCGGGGCGACCTGCCCCGACGGCCGGCGGCGGCGACAGGCGCTCAGTGCGCGGCGGCCTCCCAGGTGGCGCCGACGCCCACCGAGACGGTCAGCGGGGCGCGCAGCGTGGTCGCCGCGCCCATCTCCTCGCGGACCAGGTCGGTGACCTGCTCCCGCTCGCCGGGGGCCAGCTCCAGCACGATCTCGTCGTGCACCTGGAGCAGCAACCGGGAGCCCAGCCCTTCCCGGGTCAGCGCCCGGTCCACCCGGAGCATGGCGATCTTGACGATGTCGGCGGCCGTGCCCTGGATCGGCGCGTTCAGCGCCATCCGCTCGGCCATCTCCCGGCGCTGCCGGTTCGAGCTGGTCAGGTCCGGCAGGTACCGGCGCCGGCCCAACATGGTCTCCGTATAGCCCACGGCCCTGGCCTCCTCGACAGCGCGCCGGAGATAGTCCCGCACGCCACCGAAGCGCTCGAAGAACGTCTCCATCAGCCCGCGCGCCTCCTCGGGGGTGATGGCGAGCTGCTGGGAGAGGCCGAACGCGGACAGGCCGTAGGCCAGGCCGTAGCTCATCGCCTTGATCTTGCGCCGCATCTCCGCGTCCACCGCGTCCTTCGGGACGCCGAAGACCTGGGAGGCCACGGTGGTGTGCAGGTCCTCGCCCGAGGTGAACGCGTCGATCAGGCCGGCGTCCTCGGACAGGTGGGCCATCACCCGGAGCTCGATCTGGCTGTAATCCGCGGTCAGCAACGACTCGAACCCCTCGCCCACGACGAAGCCGCGGCGGATGGCGCGGCCCTCGTCCGTGCGGACCGGGATGTTCTGCAGGTTCGGGTCGGTGGAGGACAGCCGCCCGGTGGCCGCCACGGTCTGCTGGAAGGTGGTGTGGATGCGGCCGTCCGAGGCGATCGTCTTGATCAGCCCCTCCACGGTGGTGCGCATCCGGGACTGCTCCCGGTAGCGCAGCATGATCACCGGCAGCTCGTGCTCGGTCTGCGCCGCCAGCCAGACCAGCGCGTCCGCGTCGGTGGTGTACCCGGTCTTCGTGCGCTTCGTCTTGGGGAGCCCCAGCTCGCCGAAGAAGACCTCCTGGAGCTGCTTGGGCGAGCCGAGGTTGAACTCGTGCCCCACCGAGGCGTGGGCCTCGGCCACGGCCTGCTGCGCCGCGGCGGCGAACTGCTGTTCGAGGCGCTCCAGCCAGGCCCGGTCGGCGGCGATGCCGGCCCGCTCCATCCGGGCGAGCAGCGCCGAGGTGGGCAGCTCCAGATCGTCGAGCAGCTCGGCGGCACCGACGTCGCCCAGCCGGGCCCGGAACACCTCCTCCAGGTCCAGGATCGTCCGGGCGTGTCGCATCAGCGTCTCCGCCTCGGCGGCGTCGTCCGCGCCGAGGGCCAGCTGGCCGCCGCCCTCGACCGGCTGCTCCAGCTCCCGGCCGAGGAACTCCAGGCTCAGCGCGTCCAGCGCGAAGGACCGGCGGCCCGGCTGGACGAGGTACGCCGCGAGCGCGGTGTCCATGGTGACGCCGGCGAGCGGCCAGCCGTGCTCGGCGAAGGCGCGCTGCACGGCCTTGGCGTTGTGCACGACCTTGGGCTGGTCCGCGGCGCCGGCCCAGGCGGCGAAGGCCCGCTCGTCCGCCTCGTCCAGCTGCGCCGGGTCGAACCAGGCCGCGGGGCCCTCCGCGGTGGCCAGCGCCACCGCGTGCACGCTGCCGGCACCCAGCTTCCAGTCGTCGACGGTGGTCAGGCCCAGCGGCGCGCCGCCGTGCGCGGCCAGCCAGGGGGACAGCGCGCCCACGGCGAGCACTTCGCCGGCCACGGCCACGCCGTCCTCGACCGCCACGGGCTCCTCCCGCTCGGCGCCCGGGTCGACCGCGAACAGCCGCTCCCTGAGGTTCGGGTTGCGGAACTCCAGCGCGTCCAGCAGGCCGAGCAGCGCCGGGCCGTCGTACGGCTCACGGATCAGGTCGGCGGGGTCGCAGCCCAGCTCCACGTCCCGCACCAGCTCGGTCAGCACGCGGTTGAGCAGCACCGACTCCAGATGGTCGCGAAGATTCTGGCCGGCCTTGCCCTTCACCTCGGCCGCCCGCTCGGCCAGCGCCTCCAGCGAGCCGAACTGCGCGAGCCACTTGGCCGCGGTCTTCTCCCCCACCCCGGGAATGCCGGGCAGATTGTCCGAGGGGTCGCCGCGCAGCGCGGCGAAGTCCGGATACCGCTCGGGCGTAAGGCCGTACTTCTCCTCGACCTTGGCGGGCGTGAAGCGGGTGAGCTCGGAGACGCCCTTGGTCGGGTACAGCACCGTGACCTGGTCGCTGACCAGCTGGAAGGCGTCCCGGTCCCCGGTCACGATGGACACCTCGAAGCCCTCGGCCGCGGCCTGGGTGGCCAGCGTCGCGATCACGTCGTCCGCCTCGAAGCCCGAGACCGCGAACCGCCGCACCCGCATCGCGTCGAGCAACTCGCCGATCAGCTCCACCTGGCCGCGGAACTCGTCGGGCGTGGCCGACCTGGTGGCCTTGTACTCCGCGAACCGCTCGGAGCGCCACGTCACCCGGGAGACGTCGAACGCGACCGCCACATGGCTCGGCTGCTCGTCGCGCAGCGTGTTCGCCAGCATGGAGGTGAAGCCGTAGATCGCGTTCGTCGGCTGGCCGACGGTGGTCGTGAAGTTCTCCGCGGGCAGGGCGAAGAAGGCCCGGTAGGCCAGCGAATGCCCGTCCAACAGGAGCAGGCGGGGGGCGGTGGTCGTCTGCGATGCGTTCTCAGCCACGCACCCGATCCTGCCACGGACCACTGACAGCGACCCGGTTCCGGTCCACTCTCCCGCCACCTGATAGAACGCGTGCTGACCACAAGCTCCCAGCCAGCGACCGGAGTGCCTCATGGGCGAGAGCGCCAGCACCACCTTCCCGCGACAGATCCTCGACCAGTGGACCTCCCTGGGCGTGGACCTCACCGCCCTCTTCTCCGCCGGGGAGATGGGCGAGCGGATGGGCCTGAAGGTGCTCCAGGCCGCGCCCGACCGGGTCGTCGGCACGCTCCCGGTCGCGGGCAACACGCAGCCCTACGGGCTGTTGCACGGCGGTGCCACCGCCGTGCTCGCGGAGACCCTGGGCTCCGTCGGCGCCATGTTGCATGCGGGACCCAACAAGATCGCCGTGGGCGTGGACCTCAACTGCACCCACCACCGGCCGGTGCGCTCCGGGTTGGTCACCGGCGTGGCCACGCCCGCGCACGCCGGGCGCACCTCGGCCACCTACGAGATCGTGGTGACCGACGAACGGGACAAGCGGATCTGCACGGCGCGGTTGACGTGCGCGCTGCGCCCGGCGGCCCAGCCGAACCAGCCGGACCCCGCCGCCGCCCAGGAGAGCGGGGGCGGCGAGGCGGGCTAGGCTTCCGGCACCCGAATCCCGGACCCCGGGTCCGCGGGAGCCGGGACTTCCCTACTCCCGGGGCTCGTCCAGCTGGTCGAGCTGGTCCGGATCGTCCAACTCGCCGAGGTACGCCGCGCGCACCCGCGGGTCCGCCAGCAGCGTCTCGCAGATGTCGGACATCACCACGGACCCGGTCTCCAGGACGTACCCGCGGTCGGCCAGCTGCAGCGCCTGCGCCGCGTTCTGCTCGACGAGCAGCAGGGTGGTGCCCTGGTCGTTGATCTCCTTCAGGATCTCGAAGATCTGCCGCACGATCAGCGGGGCGAGGCCCATCGACGGCTCGTCGAGCAGCAGCAGCTCCGGCTTGCCCATCAGGGCCCGCCCGATGGCGAGCATCTGCTGCTCGCCGCCCGAGAGCGTGCCGCCGATCTGCTTGCGCCGCTCGGCGAGGACCGGGAACAACGAGAACACCCGGTCCAGGTCGGCCCGGTCGGGCCGGCGCAACCGGTACGCCCCCATCTGGAGGTTCTCCAGCACCGTCATCCGGGGGAACACCCGCCGGCCCTCCGGCACGTGCCCGATGCCGAACCGCACGAGCTCGTGCGAGGGGATGCCGTCGATGCGCTCTCCGTGCAGCAGCACCTCGCCCGAGCTCGGCCGCAGCATGCCGGACGCCGCCTTCAGGGTGGTGGACTTGCCCGCGCCGTTGGCCCCGAGCAGCGCCACGATCTCGCCCTCGGCGACGGTCAGGCTGATGCCCTTCAGCGCCTCGATCGCTCCGTAGCCGACCCGCAGGTCGCGCAGTTCCAGCAACGCCGGCGGCGCGTCCGCGCCCCACGCCGCGTCCTGCGGTTCCTTCTCCAGCTGGACGTCCATCAGTCCCCCTCCTCCGGCTCCGCCGACTCGTCGCTCCCGTCGGCGGCCGGCCGCTGGGCCGGCACCGCCGTCTCCCGTGCCACGTCCTCGGCCGGGGCGCCCAGGTAGGCCTCGATCACGTCGGGGTTCCGCTGCACCTCGTCCGGGCTGCCCTCGGCGATCTTCCTGCCGAAGTTGAGCACCGCCACCCGGTCGGCCACCGACATCACGAGCCGCATGTCGTGCTCGATCAGCAGCACGCTCACGCCGCGCTCGACGTTGATCCGGCGGATCAGCTCCTCCAGGTCATGCTTCTCCGTCGGATTGGTGCCCGCCGCGGGCTCGTCCAGCAGCAGCAGCTCCGGCTCCGTCGCCAGCGCGCGGGCGATCTCCAGACGGCGCTGTTCGCCGTAGCTCAGCGCGGAGGCCAGCTCGTTCAGCCGACCGCCCAGGCCGACGAACGACAGCACCGCGTGCGCCTTGCGGTCACTCTCCGCCTCGTCGCGCCGGGCGTTGGGCAGCCCCAGCATGATCGACACGGGGTCGGTCTTCTGCCGGGTCTCCACCGCGATCTTGACGTTCTCCATCGCGGTCAGGGCGCCGAACAGCCGGATGTTCTGGAAGGTGCGCGCCACGCCGAGCCGGCTGACCCGGTGCGGCTTGCGGCCGCGCAGCTCGTGCCGGCGGCCGTCGCGCGGCTGGAAGGCGATGCTGCCCTCCTGCGGCACGTACGCGCCGGTGAGCGAGTTGAACAGGGAGGTCTTCCCCGCCCCGTTCGGCCCGATCACGGCGAGGATCTCGCCGCGGCGCATCCGCAGGCTCACCCGGTCGAGGCTGGTCAGGCCGCCGAAGCGCAGGGTGACGTCGGAGGCCACCAGCACCTCGTCGGTCGCGGAGCCCGCCGCCTTCGCGGGCCCTCCGGCCTCGCTGGTCGTGGTCGTCACGCCTGTCCACCTCCCGGTCGCACGCCCAGGCCGTCGGCCGACAACGTGCCCTCCTCGGCGAGCCGTAGCTCGCGCTGGCGCCGGCGGGACGGTATCAGCCCCTGCGGCCGGTAGATCATCATGATCACCAGCACCGCCCCCAGGTACATGTACCGGTCGGCCGGATCGACGAAGTCCCGCAGCTGCTCGGGCAGCCAGATCAGCAGCGCCGCACCCGCCATCACGCCGGGGATCGACCCCATGCCGCCGAAGATGACGTACGACAGCACCAGCACGGAGAACAGCACGACGAACATCTCGGAGTTGATGAAGCCCGACTTGCCCGCGTAGATCACGCCGGCGACGCCCGAGGTGGAGGCCCCGATGGCGAACGCCATCAGCTTGAACCTGACGGTGTCCACGCCGGTCGACGCGGCCGCGACCTCGTCCTCCCGGATCGCGGTCCAGGCGCGGCCGACCCGCGAGTGCTCGAGGCGGAGGAAGAGGAAGACGATCACCACGGCGCAGCCGAGCTGCAGCCAGTAGTACGGCACCGGGTCCAGGCCCCAGGTATAGGAGAGGAAGCCCAGGTCCACCGAGAAGTCGTCCACCGTCTCCGGCGCCGTGCCGCGGGTGCCGCCGGAGAACTCCGGCCAGTTGCGCGCGAGGAGGTAGACGATCTCGTGGAAGCCGAGGGTGACGATCGCCAGGTAGTCGCCGCGCAGCCGCAGCGTGGGCGCGCCCAGCAGCACGCCGGCGATCAGGCAGGTGACCACCGCGATGGGGATCACCAGGAAGGTGTTCACCTCGATCGGCGGCTTCGCCGGCAGCGCGCCCGTCCAGAAGGCCGCGCTGTAGGCGCCGATCGCGAAGAACGCGATGAAGCCGAGGTCCAGCATGCCGGCCCAGCCGATCACCACGTTGAGGCCGATCGCCAGCAGCACGTAGACGCCGATCTGGTCGACCAGCACCTGCTGCCAGTACGTCGCCACCATCAGCGGCAGCACGGCCAGGAACGCCAGGCCCAGCGCCAGGGCGACCATCCGGTAGCTCCGGTGCAGGCGCAGTGCCTCGGCCACGCTCCGGACCGACCGGATGACCATCACCGGTGCCCAGAAGTGGATCAGTCCGTAGTGGGGCGCGTTCTCCGTGCTGGCCCACATGTCAGCGGGTCGGCGCACCGGGAGCGCGGCCTCCTGCTTGACCTGCCCGACGAAGCGGGACACCACCCCGTGCAGGAACTCCCGGATCAGCCAGATGCCCAGGAACACGCCCACCCAGATCGCGGTGTTCGGCCCCGTGACGTTGTTCTTCAGCGCCGCGAACAGGTCGTTCCTGACGCCCTGCTCTCCGGTGACCTGGGCCACCACCACGGCCGTCGCGAGCAGCGCGGCCAGCCGTCGCCACCGGGGCTGCTGGTGCCAGGCGACATGGCGCAGCCGCGCCGCGGAGGGGCGCTTCTCGCCGCCGCTGCCGCCCTTGGCCAGCACCGTCTCCGTGCTCATGCCGTCCTCCCCACGCGCTCACCGAGAATGCCCGTCGGGCGGAACATCAACACCAGGACCAGCACGGCGAACGCGCCCACGTACCGCCAGGCGTCGCTGGACAGCTCGACCGTGAACGCCTCCACGACGCCCAGCGTCAGGCCGCCGAGCATCGCGCCCCGCACGTTGCCGATGCCGCCGAGCACCGCCGCGGCGAACGCGGTGATGCCGGGCAGGAACCCCATCGTGTACTCGACCTGCAGGTTGGTGCCGAAGAGGAAGCCGGCCACGCCGCCCATCAGGCCGCCCAGGACGAACGTCCGGGACACCACCTTGTCGATGTCGACGCCCATCAGCGACGCGACCTCGGCGTCCTGGGCCACGGCGCGGATGCCGGCCCCGAGCTTGGTGCGGTTCACCACGAAGTCGACGCCGACCAGCATCAGCACCGCGGACACCAGGATGAGTGTCTGCGTGATGCTGATCCCGGTGCCGAAGAGCGTGAACAGCCGCCTGTTGTCGTACATCTCCGGCATGGGGATCGGATAGCGACCGAAGAGCTTGCCCGCCAGGTTGTAGAGGAAGAAGGAGGCGCCGACGGCGGTGATGAGGAACACCAGGCGGGGTGCGTGGCGCCGGCGCAGCGGCCGGTACGCCGCCTTCTCCAGGCCGAACGCGATCGCGCCGCCGAGCAGCGCACCGGCGAGCATGCCCAACAGGATGTAGAGGAAGGACTGGAACCCCGACGGATCGGCGACGGGTTCGACGAGCGTGAGGGCGATCAGGCCCCCGAAGCCCCCGGCCATGAAGACCTCGCTGTGCGCGAAGTTCAGCAGCTGGAGCACGCCGTAGACGAGCGTGTAGCCGATGGCGATGACGGCGTAGAGCGAGCCGAGCACCAGGCCGAGGACGAGGACTTCCCAGATATCAGAAAGCGACATGGACTGACTTCCTTGTGGGAACGAGCGGGTGGCGCACGGGGCGACGCGGCCGGTGTGGTGCGCCCACACCGGCCGCCGAAGTCGGGTCGCCCTAGCTGCCAGCCACCTCGCTGGTCTCGCCGAGGTAGCCGATCTCGCCGCCCTCGACCTGGTAGAAGTAGATGGCCTCGTTCTCGAACTCGCCGGTGTCGTCGAAGCTGAACGTCTTGGTCAGCCCCTCGTACTCGGCACCGGCCAGGGCCTCGTACAGCTCCTCGCGGGACGGGTCGCCCCCGAGTTCGGCGATCTGCTCGATGATCATGTTCGCCACGTCGTAGGACTCGGCCGAGTAGGTGCCGGGAGCGACGTCGTACTCCTCCTGGTACCGCTGGGCGAACTCCTCGGTGGCGGCGTTCTCGTTGGCGTCCGTGCACGGGCAGGTCAGGTACCAGCCCTCGGCCGCGTCGCCCGCCAGGTTGACGAACTCGCTGTCGTTCGAGCCGTCACCGGAGATGCCGATGCCGTCGTAGCCGGCCTCGTCGAGCCGGGTGGCGAACGGCCCGAGGTCGGCGTAGTAGCCCGCGTAGATCACGGCGTCCACGCCGGAGTCCACCACGGTCCTCGCCGCGCTGCCGTAGTCCACGGTGTCGTCGGGAACGCTCTCCCGCTGCACGTTGAGCCCGGCGTCCCGCAGGCTGGACTCGGCGACACCGGCCAGGCCCTCGCCGTAGGCGGTGACGTCGTCGATCACCATGACCGACTCGACGCCCTCCTGGGTGGACAGGAACTCGGCCATGGCGGCGCCCTGGGCGTTGTCGTTGGGCACCGCGCGCAGGAAGGTCGGGAACTCCTGCTGGGTCAGCGTGGGGTCGGTCGCCGAGCTGGAGATCGCGGTGAGGCCGGCCTCGCCGTAGAGCGGGGCGGCCACGTTGGCCGGGCCGGAGAAGGCCGGGCCGATCACCGCGACGACGCTGGTGTCGTCGATGGCGAGCTGCGCCGCGGTGTTGGCCTGCCCCTCCACGCCGCCGTCGTCGGCCGGGAAGTACTCGAGCTCGAAGTCGTACTCGCCGGAGGCATTGGCCTCCTGGATGGCGAGCTGAATACCGCGCTCCATGTTCTCGCCAAGCCCGACGTTATCGCCCGAAAGCGGACCCTGGAAGCCGATTTTGATGCTTCCGTCACCTCCCCCACCTCCGCAGCCGGTGAGCAGGAGCGTGCTGGCGGCGACGGGTATCGCGAGCCTCACGATGGTTTTGTTGAACACTTCGAAAACCCCCTGGAGCGGGCCCAGTCATGTCGTCGCCGCACAGTTCACATGCACACACATGCGAACCACGGCACACGGGTGCGGCGTGCAGCGGAATCTATTGCCCCGCGCGCTCCACAGACACGCCGCGGCGACAGTTGTGATCGCCTCGTGACCTCCGCCACATGCCGGAAACAGAACACGACCAACCGGTGAGCGGACGATCCGGCCAAGATCGACTCAACCCGGGCCCATCTCGGGGGACGCCGAAATCGGACGCCCGGCGCCGGCTATTTCTGCTTCTGCTGCTTCTTCTCGGCGGCGTCCTGGATGACCGCCTCGGCCACCTGATGCATCGACAGGCGGCGGTCCATGGAGGTCTTCTGGATCCATCGGAACGCGGCGGGCTCGGTCAGCCCGTACTGCGTCTGCAGGACACTCTTGGCGCGGTCCACGAGCTTCCTGGTCTCCAGCCGCTGGGCGAGGTCGGCGACCTCGGCGCTCAGCGTCCTGAGCTCGTTGAACCGCGAGACGGCGATCTCGATGGCGGGCACCACGTCGCTCTTGCTGAACGGCTTCACGAGGTACGCCATGGCCCCGGCGTCCCTGGCCCGCTCCACCAGGTCGCGCTGGGAGAACGCGGTCAGCATCAGCACCGGGGCGATGTTCTCGGCGGCGATCTTCTCGGCCGCCGAGATGCCGTCCATCACCGGCATCTTCACGTCGAGGATCACCAGGTCGGGGCCCAGCTCCCGGGCCAGCTCCACGGCGCGCTCGCCGTCTCCCGCCTCCCCGACGACCGTGTAGCCCTCCTCCTCCAGCATCTCCTTCAGGTCGAGCCGGATCAGCGCCTCGTCCTCCGCGATGACGACGCGGGTGGTGTGCGGCGGGACATGAGCGCTGTCGTCTCCGGCCTCGGCCGGAGCGGGGTTCTCGTCGGGGACGTCGGGGGTGCTCACGTTGCTCCTCGGTATGTGCCGGGCTGGGCACCATCGAGGGTACCCAGCTGAGGTACGCTAGGGGACACGGAGAAGCCGTGAGCCTTGGATTCGAAAGCCCCGGTAGCCCAATTGGCATGAGGCGATGCTCTCAAACAGCATACAGTGTGGGTTCGAGTCCCACCCGGGGCACTTACAGCTACGATTCCAAGGTGAAGCCGGTATCTCGATAGCCGGTATCCGCGCGATGGAAACGGTGGAATTCGCCCCGCGCTATCCCGTCTTCCCGTCGCGCGGCCCGTCGCCGGGCAGGGTGGCTCCCGGAATCTCGTACTCCTGCCGCCGGCCACACATCCCGTAGCCCGCCTCGCGGGTGGGTCCGGAGGTGTGCAGCGCCGCCTCCCACAGATGTCCCGCGTCGCCCGCCGCGAGCCCGTCCAGATGCCGCGCGGTGGCCTCGGCCGCCGCGAGCGGTCCGGCCCGCCAGCGTTCGCGCCAGGTCGGGACCCGCGGGCCGACCAGCCGGGCGGCCGCCGCGTAGAAGGCGCGGAGCGGTTCCGTGTCGCCGGACCGCACGGCCTCGCGCAGGGTCAGGTAGCCCTGTACCGCCAGGTCGCGGCGGCGCCGGGCCGGCTCCTCCACCTCCGGCCCCTCCCGGCCCGGCAGGGCCGCGGCGGCGGCGTACCGCTCCGGGTCGGCGAGCACCTCGGGCGGGAAGGTGAAGACGGCGTCGCCCGCCTCGGGCAGGCCGCTGTTCTGCATCAGGACGGTGATCTTCAGGTCCCCGCCGTTGACCATCCGGTGGATGGTGCCGGGGGTGAACCACGCGACCACGCCGGGCCGCAGCGGGGTCTCGGTGTAGCCGGCCGGGGTGAGGGTCTGCACGGCCCCCTCCCCTGCGGTGACGACGTACGCCTCGGTGCACGCCAGGTGGATGTGCGGGCTGCCGCCGCAGACGCCGTCGGTCGCGAGCCAGTCGTAGGCGCTGATGTGGGAGAGTCCCACCGCGCCGGGGAGCGGGTTGTCCAGGGTCATACCGTGCGTCCTTGTTACCAGGGGTGATTCTTGAGGTGGTTCTCGATACGGGCGGCGTCCCAGGCGCCGTCGGCCACCACGATGCGGTAGCGGAAGGCGAAGGACTCCTCGGGGGCCAACGCGAACTCCTCGAAGAAGGCCCACGAGAAGGCCACGGTCGGCGTCGCGCCGGAGCGGACGAACCAGTGCGAGGGGTGGATCGCGGTCTCCCCCAGGTTCTCCGGGGCGTGCGCGAAGACGAGGGTGGTGTGCGCGTCGACGTCGTCTCGCTCCGCCGTGAACCCGAGCCAGGGGGCGTCGGCGACGGGGGTGCCCATGGTCTCCTCGTCGGTGCTGGGCCCGGCGGGGGTCACCACCTGGCCGCCGGCGAAGTCCCGCGGGCCGCGCCAGTGCAGGCCCGTGTAGCCGGCCATCTCCCGCCCCGCGGTGGTGGGGCTGCCGAAGTGCAGCGCCTCGCCGCGGACGTTCGTGAGGTGGATGGACCAGTCCAGGGCCCACGCGCCCTCGGCGGGCTCCACGGAGTGGATGGTGACGGTGCGGGACTCCCTGGCCCACTCCTCGCCGCCGTGGTTGAGCCAGGTGAGGTCCTCGGCGATCGCCACCCGGTCGCCGTCGGGCGCGGGCGCCTCGATGCGCGGGAAGCCGTCGTGCCGCATGGAGCCGACCCGCTCCTCGACCCGCTGGTAGCCGACGTCGGGGTTGAGGTACGAGTTGCCGCCCCAGAAGTTCTGTCCGGAGACGTGGCTGGCGGTCATCTGCACGCCCTTGTGCCACCGGTGGTCGTTGGGCCGGTAGCCGGTGACCAGGTTGCCGGCGAGGGTGCGCACCGGATGGGCGTAGGGCTTACGGGACTCGAAGGCCTCCGGGTCGGGGCGGTAGACGTACGTCAGGATCTCGGTGCCGTCGGCGGCGACGGTGATGCGCTCGCCGTGCGTGTGGGTGGCGGTGAGCTGCGCGGTCACTGCTCGGTCTCCTCAACTGCCGGTGGGTGCCTGCGTCGGCTCGGGCGCCGGCGGCGCCCAGTCGGGGTGGTCGCCGTGCATGGCGGCGTAGTAGGGGTCTCCTGAGGTGATCTCGCCGGCCCGCACCGTCCGGCCGGTGAACGCCGCCTTGTACAGGGCGGCGTTGAACTCCAGGGTGCGCCGGGCGTCCGCGCCGCTGCTCGACGGGCGGGCGCCCTGCCGGAACGCGGCGAGCAGGCTGGCCAACTGCGCCGCGTGCGAGCTGGGCAGATCGGACGCGGGGGTGCGCCAGCGGGCGACGCGTGCCTCGTCGTCGAGGCCGGGGCGCGGGGTGTAGACCCAGTCCTCGTTGCGGTGGCCGTAGAGGTGGGTCAGCTCCACGGTGGCCTCGGCGCAGTCGATCCGGATCCGGCTGACCTGCTGGGGCGATATCACGCTGTTGACCACGGTGGCCACCGCGCCGTTGGCGAAGCGCACCAGCGCGGTGGCCACGTCCTCGCTCTCCACGTCGTGGACCAGCCGGGCGGTGAGGGCGCGGACCTCGGACCAGTCCCCGAGCAGGTGCAGCAGCAGGTCGGTCTGGTGGATGCCGTGGCCCATGGTGGGGCCGCCGCCCTCGGTGCTCCACCGGCCGCGCCACGGGACCTTGTAGTACGCGGCGTCCCGGTACCAGGTGGTCTGGCAGTGCGCGACGTGTGGCCGGCCCAGCTCACCCGAGGAGATCAGCTCGCGGGCGTGCACCGCGCCGGAGCCGAAGCGGTGCTGGAAGACCACCGAGGCGAACGCCCCCGAGGACTTCTCCGCGTCGGCGATCTCGTCGAACTCGGCGAGGGAGAGGCACAGCGGCTTCTCGCACCAGACCCAGGCGCCGGCGCTCAGCGCGGCCAGCGTCTGCTCGTGGTGCAGGTTGGGCGGGGTGCCGATCAGCACCAGGTCGGGCCGCTGTTCGGCCAGCATCGTGGCCAGCTCCCGGTAGCCGGCGACCGGCCCCGCGTCGCCGTCGAACCCGGCCTCGGCGGCGGCCGCCTGGAAGGCGGCGAGCCGCCCGTCGTCGACGTCCACGGCCCCGACGAGTTCGACCTCGGCGGCGTGGGCGGCGAGCGCGGGCAGGTGGGCGTGGGTGACGATGCCTCCGGTGCCGACGACGGCGGCGCGGACGCGGGTGGTCGACGGTGCGGGGTCAGCCATGCGGTGCGACTCCAGGCTGCGGTGGCAGGGCGCCGCAGTAAGCGCTTTCGTTCCGGTCGTCCGAAGCCAATCACGCGACGCCCTGGCATGACAAGAGGGGGCCGGCCCGACGGACGGGCCGGCCCTCTGGGAACGGGGCGCGCGGGACGGCGCTCAGCTCGGGGAGTCGTCCTCGCCCACGTGGTGCACCCGGACGAGATTGGTGGTGCCGGGCGTGGCCGGCGGCGAACCCGCGGTCATCACCACGATGCCGCCCTTGCGGCACCGGCCGAGCCGCAGCAACTGCTCGTCCATCTGCGCGACCATCTCGTCCGTGGTCTGGACGGTGGGCACCAGATAGGTCTCCACGCCCCAGGTGAGGGTGAGCTGTGCGTGCGTGGCGGGGTCGGGCGTGAAGGCGACCACCGGGATCGGCGACCGGTACCGGGAGAGCCGGCGGGCGGTGTCGCCGCTCTGGGTGAAGGCGACGAGCAACTCGGCGCCCAGGAAGTCGCCGATCTCGGCGGCGGCCCGGGCCACCGCCCCGCCCTGGGTGCGGGGCTTGCTGCTCTCGGTCAACGGCGACAGGCCGCGGGAGAGCATGTCCTCCTCGGCGGCGACCACGATCCGGCTCATGGTGCGGACCGTCTCGACCGGATACCGGCCGACGCTGGTCTCGCCGGAGAGCATCACCGCGTCGGTGCCGTCCATGACGGCGTTCGCGACATCGGACGCCTCGGCGCGGGTCGGCCGGGAGGACTCGATCATCGACTCCAGCATCTGGGTCGCGACGATGACCGGCTTGGCGTTCCGCTTGGCGAGCTTGACCGCGCGCTTCTGCACCATCGGCACGGCCTCCAGCGGCACCTCGACGCCGAGGTCACCACGGGCGACCATGATCCCGTCGAAGGCGCCGACGATGTCCTGGAGGTTCTCCTCGGCCTGCGGCTTCTCGATCTTGGCGATCACCGGGAGGAAGCGGCCCTCCTCGGCCATCACCCGGTGCACGTCCTTGATGTCGTCGCCGCTGCGCACGAAGGAGAGGGCGATGATGTCCACGCCGGTGCGCAGCGCCCAGCGCAGGTCCTCGATGTCCTTGGTGGAGAGCGCCGGGACGGAGACCGCGACGCCCGGCAGATTGATGCCCTTGTGGTCGGAGACCAGGCCGCCCTCGACGACCCGGGTGTGCACCTCCGAGCCGTCCACGGCGGTGACGTCGAGCGCGACGCGGCCGTCGTCGATGAGAATGCGCTCGCCCGGCGCCACGTCACCGGCGAGTCCGGAATACGTGGTTCCACAACGGTGCTGGTCGCCGGGAACCTCGGCGGTGGTGATGACGAATTCGTCCCCGCGTTCGAGGAGGACGGGTCCTTCCTGGAAGCTGCCGAGCCGGATCTTGGGCCCCTGGAGGTCCGCGAGAATTCCGATGCTGCGCCCTTTTTCCTGGGCGGCGCGGCGCACCCGCTGGTACCGCAACTCGTGCTCGCGGTGGCTGCCATGGCTGAGGTTGAGGCGGGCGACATCCATACCCGCCTCGACCAGGTCCGCGATGCGCTCATATGAGTCAGTCGCAGGCCCAAGTGTGCAGACGATTTTTGCTCGACGCATACGGCAACCCTAGGAGTTACCACTGAGTAGAGAGCTATCCGAAAGTGACGAGCGGGAGACCCGGATTTAAATAGGCACCGACAATTCTCAGAATGAGCGCAAACTCGCTCCTTTGAGCTGAGCGGGCACCCGCGGCTCTCTCGGTCCCCGCCGCTCGCCGGTGTCCCGGCGCAGTCCGAACGTGGTGAACGCGGACCGCTCGGGCAGCGGATAGCGCTCCTCGCCGGTGAGCGTGTTCAGGATGGTGGCGCTGCGGTGCGCGATCAGGCCGAGATCGGGGGCGCCCACGCCGTGGGTGTGGCGCTCCGCGTTCTGCACGAAGACGGTGCCGGTGATCTCGGGGGCGAGTGCCAGCCGGTACCGGGCGTCGACGACCGGACGGCCGGCGGCGTCCCGGCGCGGGTCGAGCGCGGCCAGCAGCGGGGCGAGCGGCCGCTCCCGGTATCCGGTGGCGAGCACCACGGCGTCGGTGACCAGGCGGCTGCGCTCGCCCTGTTCGGCGTGGTCCAGGTGGAGCTCGATCCGGGTGGTGCCGACCCGGCCCGCGGTCCGGACGGCGACGCCGGGGGTGAGCACGGCGTCGGGCCAGCCGCCGCCGACGGAGCGCCGGTAGAGCTCGTCGTGGATGGCGGCGAGGGTGTCGTGGTCGATCGCCTTGTGCAGCTGCCACTGGCGCGCCACGAGCTGGTCCCTGACCGGCTCGGGGAGGGCGTGGAAGTACCGCGTGTAGTCGGGGGTGAAGTGCTCCAGGCCCAGCTTGCTGTACTCCATGGGGGCGAACGCGGGGGTGCGGGCGAGCCAGTGCAGCCGCTCGCGGCCCGGCGGCCGGTGGCGCAGCAGGTCGAGGAAGATCTCGGCGCCCGACTGCCCCGAACCGACGACGGTGACGTGCTCGGCGGCCAGGAGGCGTTCCCGGTGGTCGAGGTAGTCGGCCGAGTGCACCACGGGCGAGGTGGCGACCCTGGCCAGCGACCGCAGCGGCTCGGGCACGTGCGGGGCGGTGCCGATGCCGATGGCCAGGTGCCGCGCGTACACCCGGGTGTCGGCGGCCCCCTCGTCATCGGGTCCGGTGACGTCGACCTCGAAGACCGCCGGCTCCGGGTTCCACCGGACGGCGTCCACCTCGTGCCGGAAGCGCAGCCCGGGCAGCCGCTCGCTGACCCAGCGGCAGTACGCGTCGTACTCCGCGCGCGGGCTGTGGAACCGCTCGGCGAAGTAGAAGGGGAACAGCCGCTCGGTGTGCCGCAGGTAGTTGAGGAAGCTCCACTCGCTGGTCGGGTCGACGAGGGTGACCAGGTCGGCGAGGAACGGCACCTGGAGCGTGGTGCCGTCGATGAGCAGTCCGGGGTGCCAGTGGAACGCCGGGCGCCGCTCGAAGCACGCGGTGGTCAGGTCCGGCAGCGGGTGGGCGAGCGCGGCGAGCGAGAGGTTGGCCGGGCCGATGCCGACGCCGAGGAGGTCGAGCGGCTGCTCGGGCGTGGTGCCTGGCTCAGCGGCGGTCATGGGCGGGGACCTCTCCATGGTGCGCGTGGTCGAGGACGAGCTTGACGAGCGCGGCCAGGTCGCTGGCCTGGGCGTGCGGGTTCAGCAGGGTGGCCTTGAGCCAGAGCACCGGCGGGCCCTCCGGATCGGCCGGGTCGTGGGCCGTGGCCCGGCCGAGCACCGCGCGGCCGTCGGCGAGCAGCCGGCGGCGGATGGCGGCGACCTGCGGGTCGTCGGCGCCGGTGGGGCGGAACAGCACGGTGCTGATGGTGGGTCGGGCGTGCAGCCGCAGGCACGGCTCGGCGGCGACCAGATCGGCCAACTCCTCGGCGGCGGCGCACGTCGCGTCGACGAGGGCGCCGAGCCCGGCGCGGCCGAGCGCCCGCAGGGTGACGGCGATCTTCAGCACGTCGGGGCGGCGGGTGGTGCGCAGCGAGCGGCCCAACAGGTCGGGCAGGCCGGCCGCGGTGTCGTCCTCCGCGTTGAGATAGTCGGCGCTGTGGTCCAGGGGGCGGAGGGTGGCCGCGTCGGGGACGGTGAGCAGGCCGGCCGCGGCCGGCTGCCAGCCCAGCTTGTGCAGGTCGAGGGCGACGGTGTCGGCGCGGTCCAGGCCGGCGAGCCGGGCGGCCAGGGCGTCGCTGAACAGCAGCGGGCCGCCGTAGGCCGCGTCGACGTGCAGGGCGGTGGGCCGGCCGGTGGCGCGGCGGTCGGCGACCGCGTCGGCGAGCGGCACCAGCGGGTCGACGGCGCCGGTGTCGGTGGTGCCGGCGGTGGCCACCACCAGGGCCGGGGAGTCGGCCGGCAGGCCGGCCAGCGCGGCGCGGACGCCGGCGGCGTCGAGCACGCCCCGCGGGGTGGGCAGCACGACGGGCTCGGGCAGGCCCAGCAGCCACGTCGCGCGGTGCACGCTGTGGTGGGCGTTGGCGCCGCAGATCACGGTGAGTCGGATGCCGTGCGCCTCGCGGGCGAGCAGCGCGCCCAGCAGGTTCGACTCGGTGCCGCCGGTGGTGACCAGGGCGTCGGGCGCCGGTCCTCGCGGGTGCACGAGGGCGGCGAGCTCGCGGGTCAGTCGCTCCTCCAGGACGGAGGCCGCCGGGGCCTGGTCCCAGGAGTCGAGGGAGGGGTTGAGCGCGCTGGCGGCCAGGTCGGCGGCGGCGGCGAGGGCCAGCGGCGGGCAGTGCAGATGCGCCACGCAGTGCGGGTCGGCCGGATCGGCGGCGCCCTCGGCGAGCGCCTCGATCTGCTCGCGGAGCGCGGCCTCGCCGCCGACGCCCTGCTCGGGCAGGAACGGGCCCAACGCGGCGACACGGCGGGCGACGGCGTCGGGTCCGCCCGGCGGCAACGGGCCGCCCCGGGCTGCGGCGCCGTCGGCGAGCGCGGCGAGCACGACGTCGAGCAGCGGGCGCAGGGCCCGCGGGCCTCCGGCGCCACCCGCGAGCAGGCCGGGATCGGGCGGGGCGGGCATGACGGCAGCCTCTCTCGAGCGGGTGATGGGGTGAGGCCGATGACGACTACGCGCCCCAAGTTACGTCAAAGATAGGCATGTTGACGGAGTGGTGGCACACGCTTCGCCCGAACGAGTGAACGATGGGGAGCGTGTGACCAGGGAGGCTTCAGGAGGCGGCCGAGGCGTCGCTCCCGGTGCCCTCGTACGCCTCGCGGGCGTCGAGCAACTCCTCCCAGTGCTCGCTGGCCCAGAGGCAGGCGGCCTCCATCGGTTCCAGGAGGCTGCGGCCGAGCGGGGTGAGCTCGTACTCGACGTGCGGCATGGGTCCCGGATGCACGGTCCGGCTGACCAACCCGTCGCGCTCCAGCGCGCGGAGCGAGCCGGTGAGCACCTTGGGCGTGACCCGGCGCAGCGGCACCCGGAGTTCCGAGAAGCGGCGGGGCCCGCTCTCCAGGCACCGGATGACCAGGGCCGCCCACTTGTCGCCGAAGCGGATCGGAACGAGGGAGGAGGGGCACGCCTCGTCGAACATGTCCGCGTCGAGGGGCTTTCTGCGTGAACGCGTCGCGTCCGTCTGCCTCATGAGCCCACGATAGGTCGCGCCCGGAGGGGGCGGGAATGGCGAGGTGCCGGGTCCCGGGCGGTATCCGGGAGGTAACCGGTCGCCCGGTTAGCGTCCGCGGGTGGCCGGCCGCCGGGGCCGGCCCGACGCGAGGAGTGTGAGCGATGAGCGGGATCGTGGTGTTCGGCGCGGGTGGTCGGGCCGGGCGGCGGCTGGTGGCGGAGGGGCGACGGCGCGGGCACGAGGTGACCGCCGTGGTGCGGGACCCGGCGGGCCACCCCGGGTTGGCGGCCGACGGGGTCCGGGTGGTGGCGGGCGACGCCACCGACCCGGCCGGCGTCGCGGCGGCGGCCGACGGCCGGGACGTGATCGTCTCGGCGGCGGCGGTCTACGGCGCCGGCACGGATCCGGACGCGTTCTTCACGGCCTCGTCCCGCGCGCTGCTGGCCGCGGCGCGGCGGCCCGGCGTGCGCCGGCTGGTCGTGGTCGGGCTCTCGGCGCTGCTCGCCGACGGCGCGGGCACGCCGTTGCTCGACTCCGCCGGGATCCCCGCGGAGGCCCGGCCGTTCTGCCTGGCGCACGGCGCCGGTCTGGAGCTCCTGCGGGCCGAGGGCGCCGACGTGGACTGGCTCTACGCCAGCCCCGCCGGCGACTTCGACCACGACGGGGAGCGCACCGGACGCTACCGCGTCGCCGAGGCCGGGGACCTGGCGAGCCGGATCAGCTACCAGGACTTCGCGGTGGCGCTGCTCGACGAGATCGAGACGCCGCGGCACCACCGCACGCACCTGGCCCTCACCGCGGACTGAACGCCCGCCCGCGCGGCGACGTGCGCCGGCTCACCCCCACTGGGCCCGCACCCGGAGCGCGCGGCGCAGGTCGTCGAGCTGGTCGGCGAGGCCACGGCGGAGCGCGGCGGTCGGGGCGTCGCCGGCCAGGCACTCCTCGGCGAGCCGGAGCGTCTCCTGCTCGGTGAACGGCAGCGGGAAGGCGTACCGGGTCCCCGCCTGGGCCAGGGCGTGCCCGCGGCGGGCGGCCAACTCGACGGCGGCCGGGAAGAACCGGGGCAGGTAGGGGGCGAGCAGCGCGCGCTGCTCGTGCTGCCAGAAGCCCTGGGCGGTGGCGGTGAAGAGGTAGTTGGAGAGCCGGTCGGCCGGGTCGAACATGGCCTCCCAGGCCTCCGCCTTGGCGGCCTCGTCGGGCAGCGCGGCGCGGCAGCGGGCGGCGCCCTCCTCCCCGATGGAGCTGGGGTCGCGCTCCGCCTCGGCCCGGATCTCCTCCGTCGTGGTGGCGCCCAGCACGGCGAGGCGGTGCAGAAGCCGCCAGCGCAGCTCGTTGTCCAGCTCCGGGCCTCCGGGCACGGTGCCGGCCCGCCACCAGTCGCGGATCTCGCCCGGTTCGGTGGCGTTGTCGATGAGCGCCCGGGCGGCGACCAGCCGGCGGTCGGGTGCGGCGTCGGGCACCAGCAGTTCGCGCGCCACGGCGCCGAGCCCGGCCAGCGCCGCCGGTCGCTGGGCCGGGTCGAGGTAGCGGTCGGCGATGTGTCCCCGGGCGAAGCCGAAGACGCCCTGGATCAGGGGGATGCCGGGCTCCCTGGCCAGCGAGTCGCGGACCGCCTCCAGGTAGTCGGCCGGGGCCAGCGCGCCCTCCCGCACCATGTCGCGGGCCGCGTTCCACACCACCGTGCGGCTCAGCGGTTCGGGGAGCGAGGACACGGCGCGTCGGGCGGTGTCCCAGGAGCCGGCGTCCAGCCGGACCCTGGCGTAGCTGAGGTCGCCGTCGTTGACGATCAGCAGGTCGGGGCGCGCTCCCGGGAAGTCGTGCGTGGTCGTGGACTCGTCGGCGGCCAGTTCGAGCTCGCGCCGCTCGCGCACGACCACCCTGGTGCGGTCGTCGGGCGCGACGTCGTACGCGCCGAGGCGCAGCCGGTGCGGGCGGCCGCCGGCGTGCGCCAGGCGCAGCCGCCAGCCCGCCGTGGCCGCGTCGCCGCCGTCCGCGATCTCCGGGGTGAGCGTGTCCGGGCCCGCGGTGCGCAGCCAGGAGTCGGCCCAGGCGGGCACGTCGCGGCCCGACGCGTCGGCCATGGCGCCGATGAAGTCGGCGAGCGTGGCGTTGCCGAACCGGTGCCGGGCGAAGTGCAGGTTGACGCCGGCCAGGAAGGTCTCCTCGCCGAGCCAGGCGACGAGTTGACGGAGCGCCGAGGCGCCCTTGGCGTAGGAGATGCCGTCGAAGTTGAGCCAGGCGGACGCGGTGTCCGGGACGTCCTCGGGCGCCGGCGCCACGGGGTGGGTGGAGGGACGCTGGTCGGCCTCGTAGCCCCAGGGCTTGCGCATCACGGCGAAATCGGTCCAGGGCTGGTAGTCGGTGGCCTCGGTGAGGATCTGGTACCCCATGTACTCGGCGAACGACTCGTTCAGCCAGACGTCGTCCCACCAGCGCAGGGTGACCAGGTCCCCGAACCACATGTGGGCCATCTCGTGGGCGATGACGGTGCCGCGCACCTCCCGCTCGGCCTCGGTGACGGCGGAGCGGAAGACGAACTCCTCGCGGAAGGTGACGAGCCCGGGGTTCTCCATGGCGCCGTAGTTGAACTCCGGCACGAACGCCTGGTCGTAGGAGTCGAACGGGTAGGGCTCGTCGAAGACCTGGTGGTAGCGGTCGAAGCAGCGCCGGGTGATGTCGAGGATCTCCTCGGCGTCCTTGTCCAGGTGCTCGGCCAGCGAGCGGCGCACGTGGAGGCCGAAGGGCAGCCCCGCGTGCTCGGTGCGCACCGAGTGGTACGGGCCCGCGGCGACGGCGACCAGGTAGCTGCTGATGGGCGGGGTGGTGGCGCAGCGCCAGTGGCCCGGCTGGTCGGGGACCCGGGTGGCGACGCCGTTGCCCAGCACCGTCCACTCCTCGGGGGCGACGACGGTGACGTCGAACCTGGCCTTGAGGTCGGGCTGGTCGAAGGCGGCGAAGACCCGCGGCCCGTCGGACAGGCAGCACATGGAGTAGAGGTAGGTGAGGCCGTCGGCCGGGTCGGTGAAACGGTGGATCCCCTCCCCCGTGTGCGAGTAGGCCATGTCGGCGGTGACCCGCAGCTCGTGCGCGCCCGCGGCGAGACCGGTCAGCGGAAGCCGGCCGTCGACGAGCGTCCCGGGGTCGAGCTCGGCGCCGTCCAGCGTGGCCGCGCGCAGGGTGACGGGGAGCACCTCGACGAAGGTGTCGCCGGCCTCCCGGGCGGTGAACCGGATGGTGGTCCACGACGCGAAGGTGTCGGCGCCGCCGGTGACGTCGAGTTCGACGGCGTAGTGGTGCACCTCGATGAGCCGGGCACGGGCTTCCGCTTCGTCGCGGGTCAGGATCGCCATGGGCTCCATGGTGCAACAGCGCGGCCGGCCGCGATGGGCCGGGGCACCCGTGGCCCGGAACGGCGTCCCGGTTCCGGAACAGTGGTGTAGACCTTGACGGTTGACGTGTTCACTCCTAAGAACGAGGTCTGTACCAATGGCCGGCGTATTCCGGCGGCCGTTGTCAGCCCTGTCAACCTGGATGTGATTCCCTTGCGATCCCCACAACGTCGCCGGATCCTCGGCACGCTCATCGCGCTGTCCTCCCTGGGCATCCTCGGTACCGCGGCGGCCGCTCCGGCCCCGACCCCCACAGCGGCCCCCACCCCCCACGCCACCCTGGGCGTCGCCCCGTACCTCTACAACGGCTGGGGCGACCCGCCGGACCCGACCACGGTGATGAACGCGACCGGGGTACGGAACTTCACCCTCGCGTTCGTCCTCAGCAACGGCTACTGCACCCCGCGGTGGGACGGCTCCCGCCCGCTCACCGGCGGCGTGGACGAGCAGACCATCAACGCCGTCCGGGCCGCGGGCGGCGACGTCGTGCCGTCCTTCGGCGGCTGGAGCGGCAACAAGCTGGAGAGCTCCTGCGCCACCGCGGCGGAACTGGCCGCGGCCTACCAGACGGTCATCGACGCCTTCGGCCTGACGGCCATCGACATCGACCTGGAGGCGGAGGCGTACGACGACCCCGCCACCCAGCAGCGCACGGTGGACGCGCTGTCCACCGTGAAGGCGAACAACCCGGGCCTCGAGGTCTACGTCACCATCGGCACCGGCCAGAGCGGCCCCGACACCAGCCTGATCGACCGGGCCGCGGCGGCCGGGCTGACCGTGGACGCCTGGACCATCATGCCGTTCAACTTCGGCGGTAACGGCCAGAACATGGGCGACCTCTCGGTCGGCGCCGCCGAGGGCCTCAGGTCGGCGCTGATGGCGGCCTACGGCTACTCGGCGGAGGAGGCCTACAGCATGATGGGCATCTCCTCGATGAACGGCACCACCGACGTCGGCGAGACCATCACCGTGGCGGACTTCGAGACGATGCTCGCCTACGCGCAGGAGCACCAGATCGCGCGGCTGACCTTCTGGTCGGTCAACCGCGACCGCCCCTGCACCGGCGGCGCCACGGACTCGTGCTCCGGCGTGGACCAGACCGACTGGGAGTTCACCAGCGTCTTCGCGCGCTACACCGGCAGCTGAGGCCGCGGCCGGCCGCGGCGCCGGCCGACGGGCCGGCCGCGCCCCGTCATTCGGGGGGCCGGCCCGTGGCCGTGCTCGCCAGCGTCTCGTGGTGCCTGATCACCTCGGCGATGATGAAGTTCAGCAGCTTCTCGGCGAACGCCGGGTCGAGCTTGGCGCTCTCCGCGAGCTGGCGCAGCCGGGTGATCTGCCGGGCCTCCCTGGCCGGGTCGGCCGCCGGGAGCTGGTGGACCGCCTTGAGCCGGCCGACGCGCTGGGTGCACTTGAAGCGCTCGGCGAGCATGTGGACGACGGCGGCGTCGATGTTGTCGATGCTGTCGCGGAGCTGGACCAGCTCGGCGCGCACGCCCTCGTCGAGGCCGTCGATGGCGTTACCGGGGCCGCTGTTCATGTGACCAGCTTATGCTGCGGGAGTGATCGTGACGGCCGAGGTCACCACCTGGACAGCGGTTCGCCGCCGCCGGGCGAGGTCCGGCCTGAGTGCGGCGGGCCGCCGACCGTGACCGCGCCGCCGTTCCCGCGGCTGGAACTGGTGCGGGACGCGCTCGCCAGGCTGTACCGGGGCCTGGGCGGCGACCGGGTGCGCGGCTTCGCGGTGAGCGTGCTGCCGGCCCAGGTGGCGTGGGACGAGGACGAGGATCCGGCGGCGGCGGTGCGGCGGATCGTCCGGGTCATGGCGGAGCATCTGGGGCTCCCGCCGGCCCCGGTCTCGGTGCGGTTCCTGGCCATGGCGGAGGCGGCCTGGGTGGAGCTGGCCGAGGGGCCCGGCTACGCGGTCGACCTGCACGAGCGGTTCGCCGGCGAGCGGCGGGACCTCGGGGCGGTGCTGGCGCACGAGATGACCCACGTCTTCCTGCACCGGGCCGGGCTGTCGGTGCCGGACACCGAGGAGAACGAGGTGCTCACCGACACCGCGGCCAGCTATCTGGGCGCGGGCTGGCTGCTGCTCGACGCCTTCCGCGAGGACGCGCTGTCCACCCAGCGGCTCGGCTACCTCACGCCGGAGGAGTTCGGGTACGTGCTGGCCAAACGAGCCGACGCGTTCGGCGAGGACCCGCGGGTGTGGTTCACCAGCCCCCAGGCGTACGAGGCGTACGGCCGGGGGCGGGCGCTGGCCGCGCGGGACGCCGGCCGGCCGCCGCTGGCGGCGGCCGGTCCCGCCGCCCGGGCCGGGTACGCCGCGCGGCGGACGCTCGCGCTGCGGGCCGAGGCCCCGGCCGGCGGCGCGTCGTACGCGTTCGAGCCGGGCGCCGCGGGCGGGCCGGCCCACGTGACGTTCGACTGTCCGGTGTGCTGCGGGCGGCTGCGGCTGCCCGTCCGCGGCCGGCTGCGGGCCCGCTGCGGCCGGTGCGGCACGGTGCTGGACTGCGACACGTGACCCCGGCCGCCGGGCCGGCCGGCGCCGGGTGGCTCAGGCCGGGCGGGCGGCGGCGAGCCAGTCGCGGTACGTCGTGGGCGCGATGCGGGCGTCGTCCGGCGCGGTGAGGACGTCGCCCCTGACCTCGGCGAACATTCCCGCGGTGTCGTCGGTGACCACGGAGCGCCCGTCCGCCCTGGCGGTCAGGGTGATCCTGCCGAGCTCGTCGAGCGGATAGACGTCGGGACCCGCGACGTTGCGAACGCCGTTCAGCGGCGGGCCCGCGGCGACCTCCGCGACGGCGGCCGCCACGTCGGCCGCGGCGATCGGCTGGATCGGCGTCCGCGGCAGGCGCACGGTCTCGCCGTCGGCGGTCCAGGACATCACCGCGTTGACGAACTCCATGAACTGCGTGACCCGCACGATCGAGTACGCGACGGGGCCGTTCCGCAGCGCGTCCTCCTGGAGCAGCTTGGCCCGGTAGTAGACCAGCTCGGGCACCTGGTCGACGCCGACGATGGAGAGGACGACGACGTGCCCGACGCCCGCGCCGGCGCTCGCGGCGAGGATGTGGTCCATCGACGTCCGGAAGAAGTCGGGCGACGCGTCGTCGAAGGTCGGGGAGTTCGTGAGGTTGACGACGACGTCCGCGCCGGCGA
The DNA here is from genome assembly GCF_039871525.1 of Streptomyces sp. B6B3. Classification (NCBI taxonomy): domain Bacteria; kingdom Bacillati; phylum Actinomycetota; class Actinomycetes; order Kitasatosporales; family Streptomycetaceae; genus Streptomyces; species Streptomyces sp. B6B3. The sequence continues at coordinate 185,932 of NZ_JBDPLU010000009.1, forward strand.
CGGCGTCGTCGAGGCCCTTCCCCGTGATGACGTCCACCCCGGTCGACAGGGCGTGCGGCACGGCCTCGTGCCCGGCCGCGGTGAGGTCGCGCACGACCTGCGAGCCGATCAGGCCGGTGCCGCCGATGACTGCGATTCTCATGCGCTCTCCTCGGTCCGGGGCGGACGTCGTCCGCTTCGCGGGCAGCAGGATACTCGGACAATACCTGTCCGAGTCAACCGCGCCTCCGTGGTTAGAGTGAACGGGTGAAGATGTCTGGGGGAGTGGAATGGGCGCTGCACTGCTGTGTGGTGCTGACCTCCGTGGCCGAACCGGTGCCGGCCGTCCGCCTGGCCCAACTGCACGACGTGTCACCCACCTACCTGGCCAAACAGCTCCAGGCGCTCTCCCGCGCCGGGCTCGTGCAGGCGGTGCAGGGGAAGTCGGGCGGCTACGTGCTGACCCGCCCGCCGGAGACGATCACCCTGCTCGACGTCGTCGAGGCCGTCGACGGGCCGGATCCGGCGTTCGTCTGCACGGAGATCCGGCAGCGCGGCCCGTTGGCGACCCCGGCCGAGGCCTGCACGGCGCCCTGCCCGATCGCCGAGGCGATGGCGACGGCCGAGTCGGCACGCCGGGCCGCGCTGCGGTCCGTCACCATCGCGGACCTCGCCGAGCGGGTGGAGTCCGGCAGCGGGCCCGACGCGCTGACCGGCGTCGGCAGCTGGCTGCGCGCTGACGACCCGCACCCGACCGGGCGCGGGACACGAGAGGAGACGGGGACGTGACGGACGCGGACGTGACCGGCGGGGAGTCGGGGACGCTGGTCGAGCACGGCGGGGCGGTGCGGGCCCTCGCCGAGCGGTGGTTGGCCGAACAGCGGGACGCGGCGTCGGACGTCGTCCACTCCCCCGCCGGGCTGTGGCTGGCGCTGGCCGCGGTGGCGGCCGGCGCCGAGGGCGACACCGCGGACGAGCTGCGGGCGCTGCTGGGCGTGGCGGGCGAGGAGGCCGCGGCGGCGGCCACCGGGGTGGCCCGCGAGCTGGCCGGAACGGACGCGCTGGGCGTGGCCACGGGCGTGTGGTCGCGGGTGCCGGTCTACCGCGCGTTCCGGGAGTCGCTGCCGGACATCGGGTTCGGGCCGCTCCAGGAGCCGGAGGCGATCGACGCGTGGGTCCGCGACGCGACGGACGGCCTGATCGAGCGGCTGCCGGTCCGGGTGGCCGCCGACACCCTGCTGGTGCTGGTCAACGCGCTGCTGCTGAAGGCCCGCTGGGAGACGCCCTTCGAGGGGTCGAGCACCCACGACCGGCCGTTCACGGACGCGGCCGGCGTCGCGCACGCGGTGCCGACGATGCACGGTTCGGTCCCGCTCGGCGACGCGTGGCGGGCGCCGGCGGCGGGCGGCGACGAGCCGGTGGAGGTGGTGCAACTGCGCTGTGCCACGGAGACCGGCGGCCTTCCGGCGGTGGTCCGGTTCGTGCTGGGCCCGGAGGGCGCGCCGGCCGGCCGGGTGCTGCCGGCGGCCTGGGCGGGTCCCGAACGGCGCACCGGCCTCGACGCGGAGCAGGTGGTCCTCGCGCTGCCCCGGCTGGCCCTGCGCGGCAGCGAGGATCTGCTGCCGCGACTGCGGGCGCTCGGCATGCGGACGGCGGGTACCCGGGCCGCGGACTTCTCCCGGCTGTCGCCCGAGCCGCTGCGGATCAGCGAGGTGGTGCAGGAGTGCGTGCTGCGGGTCGCGGAGCGCGGGGTGGAGGCGGCGGCGGTCACGGCGGTGGCCATGCGGGCGGGTTCGGCGTACCGGCCGAGGCGGGTGCACGCCGTGCGGTTCGACCGGCCGTTCGGCGTGGTGGTGCTGGACGGCAGCGGCACGGTCCCGCTCTTCACCGCCTGGCAGGCGTCGGCCCCCGCCGCCGGCTGATCACGCCGGGACGGGCCGACGACGAGCGGGCGCGCGATGCCCCGGACCCCGGCGGGTCGCCCTCGCACACGGGGACGTACGCGGGCGTCGCCGCGGCGCCCCGGCGTGGGCCGGGGCGCCGCGGAAGCACAGCGCTAGCGAATCGCGCCGGCGGCCAGGCCGCCGGCCAGGCGGCGTTGGACGATGACGAAGAAGATCAGCACGGGGAGGGTGATCAGCGTGGAGCCGGCCATGACCGCGCCCCACTCCGTCTCGTACTGGCCGAAGAAGCGGTGCAGCCCGACGGCCGCCGTGTACTTCTCGTCGTCCTGGAGGAAGGTGACCGCGAAGACGAACTCGTTCCAGGCGACGATGAACGCGAACACGCTCGTCGCCACCAGGCCTGGCGCCACCAGCGGCAGCAGCACGGACCGGAACATCCGCCACCAGCCGCAGCCGTCCAGGTAGGCCGCCTCCTCGACCTCCTTCGGCACCGCGGCCACGAAGCCGCGCAGCGTCCAGATCGCGAAGGGCAGCGAGAACGCCAGGTAGACGATCGTCAGGCCGAGCAGGCTGTTCAACAGGTCCAGATCGCGCATCTGCAGGAAGAGCGGGATGACCAGCGCCTCCAGCGGCACCATCTGCACCACCAGGATCAGCACCAGCACCGTGGTGCGCATCCGGAACGCGAAGCGGGCCACGGCGACCGCGGCGAAGAGCGCGAGCAGCCCGGACAGCAGCACCGTGCCGAGGCCCACCAGCAGGGAGTTGAGCAGATAGCCGCCGAACTCGCCGGTGCCGAAGACGTATCTGAAGTGCTCCAGCGTGAGGCCCTCGGGCAGCACCGCGGAGCCGCGGTGGTCGGCCCCCGGGTCGAAGGCCGAGCTGACCATCCAGTAGACCGGGAAGAGCGTGAACAGCATCAGCGCCGTGACGCCGGCCGCCAGGCCGACGCGGCCGGCCGTCGTGGTCTGGGTCGTCCGGCTCACAGCTCGTCTCTCTCCTTGAACAGCGCCCGCACGTACACCACCGTGATGACGAGCAGCAGCAGGGTGAGCAGCACCGCGATGGCCGAGCCCATGCCGTACTCGTTCTGGTTGAAGGACCGGATGTAGGACCACACGCCGAGGTTGAGCACGTCCGGATTGGAGCCGGCGCCCCCCGGCATCAGGTAGATCTGCGCGAAGACCTTGAAGTCCCAGATGGTGGACAGGATGGTGACCACCATGAAGATCGGCTTGATGGTCGGCACCGTGATCTTCCAGAACCGCTGCCAGCCGTTCGCGCCGTCCACCAGCGCGGCCTCGGGCAGTTCCTTGGGGATGGTGAGCAGCCCGGCGAACACCGTGACGGCGACGAACGGGAAGCTGTGGTGCACCACGTTGAGGGTGGCGATGGCGTAGAACGACCACCGGTCGGCGAACCAGTTGGTCTCCCGCGGCTCGATCAGCCCGAGGCCGTCCAGGCCGCCGCTGACCGCCCCGTTGAGCGGGTCGAAGATCCAGATCCACACGTAGGTGCCGGTGACGGCGGGCATCGCCCAGGCCATCATGATCACGGTCGAGCAGATCGTCCGCCAGACCCTGCCGAGGCGTTCCAGCAGCAGCGCGACCAGGGTGCCGACGATGACGGTGAGCACGACGCAGGAGGCGGCGAACAGCACCGTGTTGAGCAGCACGGTGTCCCAGAGGAAGGAGTCGCCGAGGATCTCCTGGTAGTTGTCCAGGCCGTTGTAGTTGGACTCGCCGGTGTTGATCTCCCGCAGCCCGTAGTCCTGGAAGGACAGCATGCCGACCTGGACCATCGGCCAGAGCAGCAGCACGGCGAGCACGCCGAGCGCGGGGGCGAGCAGCAGCCACGGGCGCCAGCGGCGGGCGCCGACCGCGCGGACGGCGCCCATGCAGGCCCTGAGGACCCGCGAGGTCTCTTCGGGCCCGGCGGCCGTGTCCTCCTTGGCGAGCTTCCGCTCGTCGCCGGCCAGGGTGACCGCGCCGGGTCCCGTTTCCTGGCCCTCGCGGGGTGGTGCGGGAGAGACGGTGACGGGTTCCGGGGCGCCCGGGCCTTCCCGGCCAGAGGCGCCCCGGTCCTCGGGATCAGCTGCCACCAAAGGTCTCATCCATCGCCGCCGCCGCGTCGTCGGCGGCCTGCTGCACGTTCTTCTCGCCGGACAGGATCGCCTGGAGCATCTGCAGGGTGACCTGCTCGCCCTGGATGGTGCCGTAGTGCTCGGTCACCGGGACGCTGGCGCCGGCCTCGGCCATCTGCGTGGCGAACGGCGTGACCAGCGGGTCCTCCTGCGTCCGCACCTCGTCCAGGGCGGATGCCTGGCCGGGGAAGTAGCCGGAGGAGTCGGCCCACTGGGTGGCGAGCTCGCCGGTGCTCATCAGCTTGATGAGCTCCCAGGACAGCTCGGGGTCGTCGCTGTTGAAGTCGCCGAGCAGCGAGCCGCCGACGAAGGACGGGCTGTAACCCTCCTCCTGGCCGGGGATCGGCACGACGCCGACCTGGTCCTCCCAGGCCGGGTCGGCGTCCAGCAGCGTGGCGACCGTCCAGTTGCCGTTGATCACCATGGCGGACTCGCCGTCCTGGAACGACTGGAGCTGGTCCACCTCGTCCCAGGTGTTGGCCGCCGCCACCGAAAGGTCGTCCTCGGTGGCCAGTGAGGTGTAGAACTCGATGCCCTCGACGGCGGCCGGTTCGTTGATGGTGGCCTGCCACTCGCCCTCGTCGGTCTGCTCGGCGATGTCGCCGCCGGCGCCCCAGATGAACGCGTCCACGCTGTACTCGCCGCCGCCGATCACCGGGAACGGGATCATGTCCGGCTCCAGGTCCTTCAGCTCCAGCGCCACGTCGCGCAGTTCGTCCCAGGTGGTGGGCGGCTCCAGGCCGTGCTCCTCGAAGATGTCGGCGCGGTACATCAGCGAGCGGGTGCCGGCGTACCAGGGCATCCCGTACATCGCGCCGTCCACGGTCCCCGCCTCCTGGAGGGCGGGCACGAGGTCGTCGCCGAGGCCGTCGGCCTCGATGCTCTCCGAGAGGTCGGCCAGCGCACCGGCGGCGCCGAACTCGGCGGCCCACGTGCTGCCGATCTCGGCCACGTCCGGCAGCTCGTCGGCGGCCATCGCCCGGGTGATCCGGTCGTGCGCGTCGGCCCACTGGACGAACTCGACGTTCAGCTCGGCGCCGGTCTGCTCCCTGAACGCCGCCTTGAGGTCGTCGACATAGGGGTCGGCGTCGGGGTTGGTCCCCTCCATGATCCACAGGTCGAGCGACTCGCTGTCGCCGTCACCGCCGTCGTCCCCTCCGCAGGCGGTCAGCAGGCCGACGCCGAGGGAGAGCGTGGCCGCGGCGGCGAGAGCGCGGCGCGTGCGGCGACGGGGATGGTGACCCCCTGGTGAAAGCGGCATGCCGGTCCCCTCCTGGTCTAGATCAATGAGCCCGACTGAGCGTCGATTGTGGCAGCGCGGGCTCAGACGAGCCAGGTCGCGACATCACGGAACGGCACCGATTGTGGTGTAGACCACTGCCGTCTCGAAGCGCCGGACCAGGCCCGTGGCCGGCCCGGACGGGAACCCGTCGCCGGTGCGCTCCGTCACATCCACATGCGCTTCCGGAGCGAGCCAAGGACGGAACGAGCCAAAGGACCAAAGGAGCAGCCATGAACAGGCGTGCGATCGTCCCACTGGTGGCCGTGGTCGGCCTGCTGCTGGCCGGATGCGGCGAGGAGACCTCGGACGGCGGCGGAGCCGGGGGCAACGGCGCGGGAAGCAGCGCCGGAACCGGCGGCGGGAACGGTGGCGGGAACGACGGCGGGCAGTCCGACGACGCGGCACTGACCATGACGGAGGAGCAGTTCGGCCAACGGGCCGAGCAGATCGCCACGCAGTGGCCCGACGTGTCGGGCGTCGCGCCGGACCGGGACGACGCCCAGCTCGGGCTGACCTCGGACGCCGGACCCGCCGACCAGGAGATCACGGTGACGGTGGGCCGCGGGGCCTGCGATCTGGACTGGGGCGCCTGGCTGGAGGAGACCGACGACCTGGTGATCGTCGGGGCCTGGACCGAGCCGGACCCCGAGGCCGACGTCTGCACCGACCAGCTGATGCTGGAGGAGGTGGACCTGTCGCTGGGCTCCGACCTCGGTGACCGCGCGATCGTGGACGCGGGCACCGGCGAGGAACTGACGCGCGAGCCGAAGTGACGCGCCGCTGAGGCGCGGCGATGAGGCGTGGCGCCCGCCCGGCGTGGGGGCGGGGTCGGGCGCCACGCCGCACGTCCGCACGACGCTGTGCGGAACGAGCGTGCGGCCGATCAGACGGCGAGCGCCCGGTCGGTCGGGCGGATCGGGTAGGGCAGCGACGACTCGCCGCCGGACAGGAACCGGTCCACGCCGCGGGCGGCGGCCCGCCCCTCGGCGATGGCCCAGACGATCAGCGACTGACCGCGCCCCGCGTCGCCGGCCGCGAAGACGCCCGGCACGCTGGTGGCGTACTCGGTGTCGCGGGCGATGTTGCCGCGCTCGTCGAGGTCCAGACCGAACTGCTCCACCAGGCCGTTGTCCCGGTCGGTGCCGGTGAAGCCCATGGCCAGGGTGACCAGTTCGGCGGGGATCCGCCGCTCGGTGCCCGGCGTGGGGGTCAGCTTGCCGTCCACGAACTCCACCTCGACCAGGTGCAGCCAGCGCACGTTGCCCTCCTCGTCGCCCTCGAAGTGGGTGGTGGAGACGGCGTAGACCCGCTCGCCACCCTCCTCGTGCGCCGAGGTGACCTTGTAGGTCATCGGGAAGGTGGGCCACGGCTGGTGTCCGGGCCGGGAGTCGCCAGGACGCGGCATGATCTCCAGCTGGGTGACGGAGGCCGCGCCCTGGCGGTGCGCGGTGCCCACGCAGTCCGCGCCGGTGTCGCCGCCGCCGATGACCACCACGTGCTTGCCCTCCGCCGAGATCGGCGAGGAGACGAGGTCGCCCTCCTGCACCTTGTTGGCCAGCGGCAGGTACTCCATGGCCTGGTAGACGCCGGTCAGCTCCCGGCCGGGCACCGGCAGGTCGCGCGCGGTGGTGGCGCCGGCGGCGATGACCACCGCGTCGTACCGCTTGCGCAGCTTCTTCGCGTCGATGTCACGGCCGATCTCCACGCCGGTGCGGAACTTGGTGCCCTCGACCCGCATCTGCTCGATGCGCCGGTTCAGGTGGCGCTTCTCCATCTTGAACTCGGGGATGCCGTAGCGCAGCAGCCCGCCGACGCGGTCGGCGCGCTCGTAGACCGCGACGGTGTGGCCGGCGCGGGTCAGCTGCTGGGCGGCGGCCAGGCCGGCCGGGCCCGAGCCGATCACCGCGACGGTCTTGCCGGTCAGCCGCTGCGGCGGCTGCGGGGTGACGTGCCCGGCCTCCCATGCCTTGTCGATGATGGTGACCTCGACGTTCTTGATGGTCACCGCGGGCTGGTTGATGCCCAGCACGCAGGCGGACTCGCACGGCGCCGGGCACAGCCGACCGGTGAACTCCGGGAAGTTGTTGGTGGCGTGCAGCCGCTCGCTGGCGGCCTCCCAGTCGCCCCGGTAGGCGTAGTCGTTCCACTCGGGGATGAGGTTCCCCAGCGGGCAGCCGTTGTGGCAGAACGGGATGCCGCAGTCCATGCAGCGCCCGGCCTGCTTGCTGATGACCGGCAGCAGCGATCCGGGGACGTAGACCTCGTTCCAGTCCCGGACCCGCTCGGCGACCGGGCGGGTGCGCGCGATCTCCCGCTCGGTGGTGGTGAGGAAGCCCTTGGGGTCAGCCATTCGCCGCCTCCATCATCTTCTCGTGGGTCTCGGATTCGCTCAGTCCGGCCCGTTCGGCGGCGTCCTTGGCGGCGAGCACGGCCTTGTAGGTGATCGGCATGATCTTGCCGAAGCGGGGCAGCGCCCCGTCCCAGTCCTTCAGCAGCGTGTCGGCGACGGTGGAGCCGGTCTCCTCGGCGTGCCGGCGCACCACCTCGTGCAGCCAGGTCCGGTCGGCCTCGTCGAGCGCCTCGACGGCGACGAAGCCCGGGTTGACGAGCTGGGGGTCCAGGTCGAGAACGTACGCGACGCCGCCGGACATGCCGGCCGCGAAGTTCCGCCCGGTCTCGCCGAGCACCACGGCCCGGCCGCCGGTCATGTACTCGCAGCCGTGGTCACCGACGCCCTCGGCGACGACCACCGCGCCGGAGTTGCGCACGCAGAACCGCTCGCCGACCCGGCCGCGCAGGAACATCTCGCCACCGGTGGCGCCGTACGCGAGGGTGTTGCCGGCGATCACCGCGTGCTCGGGCAGATGGTCGGCGTCCCGGTCGGGGCGGACCACCAGCCGGCCGCCGGAGAGGCCCTTGCCGACGTAGTCGTTGGCGTCGCCCTCCAGCCGCAGCGTGACACCGCTCGGCAGGAACGCGCCGAAGGACTGCCCGGCGGATCCGGTGAAGGTGATGTCGATGGTGTCCTGCGGCAGCCCGACGCCGCCGAACCGCTTGGTCACGGCGTGACCGAGCATGGTGCCGACGGTGCGGTTGATGTTGCGGATGGCGAGCTGGGCCCGCACCGGCTGGGCGTCCTCCGGGGTCTCGGCGGACAGCGCGTCCGCGGAGAGCCGGATCAGCTCGTTGTCCAGGGCCTTGCCGAGGCCGTGGTCCTGCTCCGTGGTCCGGTGCCGGGCGGCGCCCTCGGGCAGCTCCGGCACGTACAGCAGCGGCGCCAGGTCGAGTCCCTGGGCCTTCCAGTGGTCCACGGCGCGGGAGACGTCGAGCAGCTCCGCGTGGCCGACGGCCTCGGCCAGCGTGCGGAAGCCCAGCTCGGCGAGCAGCTCGCGCACCTCCTCGGCGATGTACTCGAAGAAGGTGACGACGAACTCCGGCTTGCCGGTGAACCGCTCGCGCAGCACCGGGTTCTGGGTGGCGATGCCGACCGGGCAGGTGTCCAGGTGGCACACCCGCATCAGGATGCAGCCCGAGACGACCAGCGGGGCGGTGGCGAAGCCGAACTCCTCGGCGCCGAGCAGCGCCGCGATCAGCACGTCGCGGCCGGTCTTGAGCTGGCCGTCGGTCTGCACCACGATCCGGTCGCGCAGGCCGTTGAGCAGCAGCGTCTGCTGGGTCTCGGCCAGGCCGAGCTCCCAGGGGCCGCCGGCGTGCTTCAGCGACGTCAGCGGGGACGCGCCGGTGCCGCCGTCGTGCCCGGAGATCAGCACCACGTCGGCGTGCGCCTTGGACACGCCGGCGGCGACGGTGCCGACGCCGACCTCGGAGACCAGCTTGACGTGGATCCGCGCCGCCGGGTTGGCGTTCTTCAGGTCGTGGATCAGCTGGGCCAGGTCCTCGATCGAGTAGATGTCGTGGTGCGGCGGCGGGGAGATCAGGCCGACGCCCGGCGTCGAGTGCCGGGTCTTGGCCACCCACGGGTAGACCTTGGGGCCGGGCAGCTGGCCGCCCTCCCCCGGCTTGGCGCCCTGCGCCATCTTGATCTGGATGTCGTCGGCGTTGACCAGGTACTCGCTGGTCACGCCGAAGCGGCCGGAGGCCACCTGCTTGATGGCACTGCGCCGCTCCGGGTCGACCAGGCGCTCCGAGTCCTCGCCGCCCTCGCCCGTGTTCGACTTGGCGCCGAGCCGGTTCATGGCGATGGCCAGGGTCTCGTGCGCCTCCTTGGAGATGGAGCCGTAGCTCATCGCGCCGGTGGAGAAGCGCTTGACGATCTCGCTGACCGGCTCGACCTCCTCCAGCGGCACCGGCGGGCGCTCCCCGTTCCTCATCCGGAAGAGGCCGCGCAGCGTCATCAGCCGCTCGGACTGCTCGTTCACCTGCTCGGTGTACTGCCGGAAGATGTCGAAACGGCGCTGGCGGGTGGCGTGCTGGAGCCGGAAGACCGTGTCCGGGTCGAACAGGTGCGGTTCGCCCTCGCGGCGCCACTGGTACTCGCCGCCGATCTCCAGGTCGCGGTGCGCCGGCGCGACGCCGGAGGCCGGGTAGGCCTTGGCGTGCCGGGCGGCGACCTCGCGGGCGATGACGTCGATGCCGACGCCGCCGATCTTGGTCGTGGTGCCGTGGAAGTAGGTGTCCACGAAGTCCGGGTTCAGGCCGACGGCCTCGAAGACCTGGGCGCCGCGGTAGGAGGCGACGGTGGAGATGCCCATCTTGGACATCACCTTCAGCACGCCCTTGCCGAGCGCCTTGATGAGGTTGCGGATGGCGAGGGTCGGGTCGTCGCCGGGCAGGTAGGTGCCGCGCCCCGCCAGGTCCTCCACCGACTCCATCGCCAGGTAGGGGTTGACCGCGGCGGCGCCGTAGCCGATGAGCAGCGCGACGTGGTGCACCTCGCGCACGTCGCCGGCCTCCACCAGCAGGCCGACCTGGCTCCGCTGTTTGGTGCGGATCAGGTGGTGGTGCACGGCCGAGGTGAGCAGCAGCGACGGGATGGGGGCGTGCTCGGCGTCCGAGTGCCGGTCGGAGAGCACCAGCAGCCGGGCGCCGTCGGCGAGGGCGGTGTCCGCCTCGGCGCAGATCTCGGCCAGCCGGTCGGCGAGCGCCGTGCCGCCGCCCGCGACCCGGTACAGGCCGGAGAGCGTCGCGGAGGCGAACCCGGGGAGGTCTCCGTCGGCGTTGATGTGGATGAGCTTGGCCAGCTCGTCGTTGTCGATCACCGGGAACGGGAGGGTCACGCTGCGGCAGGACGCCGGGGTGGCCTCCAGCAGGTTGCTCTGCGGGCCGAGCGAGGAGTACAGGGAGGTGACCAGCTCCTCCCGGATGGCGTCCAGCGGCGGGTTGGTGACCTGGGCGAACAGCTGGCTGAAGTAGTCGAAGATCAGCCGGGGCCGGTCGGAGAGCGCGGCGATGGGGGTGTCGGTGCCCATCGAGCCGATCGGCTCGGCGCCGGTCCGCGCCATCGGGGCCAGCAGGATGCGCAGTTCCTCCTCGGTGTAGCCGAAGGTCTGCTGCCGGCGGGTGACCGAGGCGTGCGTGTGCACCACGTGCTCGCGGTCCGGGAGGTCGGCGAGGTCGATCAGGCCGGCCTGCAGCCACTCGCCGTAGGGGTGCTCGGCCGCCAGCGTGGCCTTGATCTCGTCGTCCTCGATGATCCGGTGCTCGGCGGTGTCCACCAGGAACATCCGGCCCGGCTGGAGGCGGCCCTTGCGGACCACCCGGGACGGCTCGATGTCCAGGACGCCGACCTCGGAGGACAGCACCACCAGGCCGTCGTCGGTGACCCAGTAGCGGCTGGGCCGCAGGCCGTTCCGGTCGAGCACGGCGCCGACCTGGACGCCGTCGGTGAACGTGACGCAGGCGGGGCCGTCCCACGGCTCCATGATCGTCGAGTGGAACTGGTAGAACGCCCGGCGGTCGGCGTCCATCGACTCGTGGTTCTCCCACGCCTCGGGCACCATCATCAGCACCGCGTGCGGCAGCGTGCGCCCGCCCAGGTGCAGCAGCTCCAGCACCTCGTCGAAGGTGGCGGAGTCCGAGGCCTCGGGGGTACAGACCGGGAAGATCCGCTCCAGCGCCTCCTGGCCGCCGAACACGTCGCCGACCAGCTGGGACTCCCGGGCCCGCATCCAGTTGCGGTTGCCCTGGACGGTGTTGATCTCGCCGTTGTGCGCCACGAAGCGGTACGGGTGGGCCAGCGGCCAGCTCGGGAAGGTGTTGGTGGAGAACCGCGAGTGCACCAGGGCGATGGCGCTGGCCAGCCGCCGGTCGGACAGGTCGGGGAAGAACGGCTCCAGCTGCCCGGTGGTGAGCATCCCCTTGTAGACCAGCGTGCGGGAGGACAGCGAGGGGAAGTAGACGCCGGCCTCGTGCTCCGCGCGCTTGCGCAGCACGAAGACGCGACGGTCGAGCGCCAGCCCGGTCCGCGGGGTGGCGGCTGCGTCGACCGGGGCGTCGGCCAGGAACAGCTGGCGGAAGGACGGCATGGTCTCCCGGGCCGCGGCGCCGAGCAGTTCGGGGGCCACGGGCACGTCGCGCCAGCCGAGCACGGTCAGGCCCTCGTCGGCCGCCAGACCCTCGACCGCGGCGACGGCCGTGGCCGCCTCGTCCGGGTCGGCGGGCAGGAACGCGATGCCGACGGCGTAGCCGCCGACCGCGGGCAGCTCGAAGGGGACGGTGGCGCGCAGGAAGGCGTCGGGGACCTGCATGAGGATCCCGGCACCGTCGCCCGTGTCGGGGTCACAGCCGGTGGCACCGCGATGCTCGAGGTTGCGCAGCACGGTCAGCGCCTGGTCGACCAGCGCATGGCTGGGCTCGCCGGTGAGCGTGGCGACGAAGCCCACGCCGCACGCGTCGTGCTCGTGGCGCGGGTCGTACATCCCCTGCGGTGCCGGGTGGGACGCTGAACGCATCGGCTCTCCCGTCGTCGTCTGGTGCGTGGTGATTCCGAGGGACGACGCTGGCCCTGGCAAGGAGATGAAAGTAAACGTACAGGTAACACAATGGGCCCGGATGCCGGGAAGCGGATAGCACTGTCCACGATACGGACTTGGCACCGCTGATGGCGCTACCGGCGACGGCGGGGTCTACCGCCCAGGGCTCGGGGTCGGCGCGGCGTCGCTGCTCGCGGCTGCGAGGCTCATGCCCCGCGTCAACGACCTGAAACCCTCAGGAAACAAAGCTTACCCATGAAGCACACCCGAATGACATAGCGTGGTGACCCGGGCGGAGTATTCCCCCCGGCGGCGGGGAGTAGCGATACGCCCCGCGGACGGGGCCCAGATCCTGTCCGGTGGGGCCCGCGAAGATCGGCCGGACAGGGCCTAGCCGACGGCGGTGCCGAAGAAGGAGCCGAGGCCGTAGCTGAGGGCCGCCGCGGCCGCGCCGAGGCCGAGCTGCCGGAGCCCGCTGAACCACCACGGCCGAGCCGTCACCCGGGCCACCAACGCGCCGCAGGCGAGGAGCCCGGCCAGCGCCAGCACGACGGCCGGCCACAGCGCGGTCGCGCCCAGCACGTACGGCAGCACCGGGAGCAGCGCGCCGAGCGCGAAGGCGGCGAACGAGGAGACGGCGGCGATGGTCGGCGAGGGCAGGTCGTCGGGGGCCACGCCCAGCTCCTCGCGGGCGTGCAGTTCGAGGGCCTGCTCGGGGTCGACGGACAGCTGCCTGGCGACCTCGCGGGCCAGCTCGGGATCCACCCCGCGGGCGATGTAGACCTCGGCCAGCTCGGTCAGCTCGGCCTCCGGATGGCGCCGCAGCTCACGCCGCTCGACGTCCAGCTCGGCGAGCACGAGCTCGCGCTGCGAGGCCACCGAGGTGTACTCCCCCGCGGCCATGGAGAACGCGCCCGCGGCGAGGCCGGCCAGGCCGGCGATCGCGATGGCCCGGGAGCCGGCCGAACTGCCCGCGACGCCGCTGACCAGGCCCAGGTTCGAGACCAGCCCGTCCATGGCGCCGAAGACGGCAGGGCGCAGCCAGCCGCCGGTGACGTCGCGGTGCTGGTGGTGCGCCTCGGCCGATCCGGGCATCGGGCGGGTCAGCGCCCGCCCGGCTCGGCACCGGCGGGGCGGTCACCGGCGGTGACGGTCTCGGCCTTCTCGTCAACCGTGGTCGCGTCGGCGGTCACCGGCTCCGCGGGCTCGTCCCCGGCCACTCGTTCGGTGGGCTCGGGGTCGGGCGTCACCTCGGCGTCCGCGTCCCCGGCCGACCTCCCGTCCGCGCGGTCGTCCGCGGCGGGCCCGTCGCCGTCCGCCGTCTCCTTCTCCAGGGACGGCTTGCCGGGCTCCGTCGTCCCGTCGACGTCGTCCGACGCCGGTCCGGCGTCGTCCACGGTGCCGGCGTCACCGTCGTCGTCGCCGTCGGCGCCCGGCTCGACGAGCTTCTCGCGGCCCGGGCGGCGGAGGGCGGAGATGACCAGGTAGGCCACGGCGGCCAGGAAGACCACGAGCGAGGTCCAGTTGTTCAGCCGCATGCCGAGGAACTCGTGGGCCTCGTCGATCCGCAGCGACTCGATCCAGAACCGGCCGGCCGTGTAGGCGGCGACGTAGAGCGCGAAGGCCCGGCCGTGGCCCAGCCGGAACCGGCGGTCGGCCCAGATCACCAGGACGGCGACGCCCAGGCACCACAGCGACTCGTAGAGGAACGTCGGGTGGAAGGTGCCCTCGTCGATGCCGTTGTCGATCTCGACGGCCCACGGCAGGTCCGTCGAGCGGCCGTACAGCTCCTGGTTGAACCAGTTGCCCCAGCGCCCGACCGCCTGGGCGAGGGCGATCCCGGGCGCGAGGGCGTCCGCCATCGGCGGCAGCGCGATGCCGCGGCGCCGGCAGGCGATCCAGGCGCCCAGCGCCCCGCCCGCGATCGCGCCCCAGATCCCGATGCCGCCGTCCCAGATCTGGAACGCGTCGACCCAGTCGCGCCCGTCCCCGAAGTACAGCTGGTAGTCGGTGACGACGTGGTAGATCCGGGCCCCCACCAGTCCGAACGGCACCGCCCAGACGGCGATGTCGGCGACCGTGCCGGGGCGCCCGCCGCGCTCGACCCAGCGTCGTCCGCCGAGCCAGATGGCCAGGAAGACGCCGACGATGATGCACAGGGCGTAGCCGCGCAACGGGAAGGGCCCGAGGTGGATCTCGCTCTCGCTCGGGCTGGGGATAGAGGCAAGGATCTCCATGGTGGATCCGACGCTACCCTGCGGGCGGCCGACAGGGAATCCGCGTCCGGCGATCGTCCACTGTGTCACCGAGTGTCCGCTTTGGCGCGCGCTCGGTGACGCGGGCTCCCCGGCTCAGCCGGCCGCCAGCTCCTCCACCCGCTCCCGCAGCGACTCCGGGGTGAGCGGTTCCTGGACGTTGCCGTAGACATCCTCGCCGTTCAGCAGGACGGTCGGGGTGGCGTTGAAGTCCGAGTTGAGGAAGTCGGCGGTGGACTGTTCGACCCACTCGTCGTGCCGGCCGCTCTTCACGCAGTCCCGGAACGTCTTGTCGTCGAGGCCCTCCACCTCGCCGGCGAGGTCGATGAGATGGTCCGTGTCGGCGAAGGCGTCGTCGGTCTCCTCCGGCTGGTTCCGGTAGAGGACGTCGTGGTACTCCGTGAACCGGTCGGCGTCCCGCGCGCAGGCGGCGGCGTTGGCGGCGGCCTTCGAACCGGTGCCTCCCATGTTGCCGTCGATGATGGTGACCAGGTGGTAGTCGACCTGGAGCTGGCCCTGCTCCGTGAGGTCGTGGATGGTGTCGCGGAAGGCGTCCTCGAACCCCGCGCACGCCGGGCAGCGGAAGTCCTCGTAGACGGTGAGCGTCGGGGTGCCGGGCTCGCCGACGCTGATCGGCGCGGCGTCCTGCCCGTCGCCGCCACCGTCGTCGCCGTCGCCGTCCTGGGCCGCGGCGAAGACGCCGGCCGCGGTGGCCACGCCCAGCACCAGGACGGTCGCCCCGACCACCTTGGCCAGCCGCAGCCGCCGCTCCCTGGCCTGTTCGCGCTCGCGCTCCTGCCGCAGCCGCTCACGGGCGGTGCTCTTTCCGTCACGGTTCTTCTTGCTCACGCCCGTGCAACGAACCCGGCCCGGGCAGGACACGGGCGCGCGGGCGCCTTGGGCCGGATCTGACGAAGCGGTGACGTCCGCCGGTTGACGGGCCGTTTCGAGCGTCCGCTCACCTAGCGTGAGCAGGGTGACCGCTTCCCAGACGTCGGGCCCCGCGACCCCGACGACGCAGCCCGCAGGGACCACGCCAGGGACGCCGCCGACGCCGCCGCCGCGGCGGTCCTCCGCCGGCCGGCGGGCGGTGGCCCGGCTCGCGTCCCGGAACGGGGCCGACCTGCTCGCCGCCGGACTCGCGGCGGCGCTGCTCGCCCTCGCCTCCGTGATCGGCTTCGCGATCAACGAGGACAACCGGCTGATCCTCCGTTTCCCCCCGATCCACGCCCACTGGGACCCGCATCTGGGCCCGGGCACCCCGGCCGCCCTGCTCGTCGCCGCGCTGGTCGTGGGGTACGGGCCGGCGGTCGCCCGGCGGCTGCGCTGGCGGAGGCTGCTGGCCGCCACCTGGGGCGGGTCGATGGCGTGGATCTGGTCGCTGGCGCTGGTGGACGGCTGGCGCGACGGGATCGCGAACCGCTTCTACCAGAAGTCGGAGTACCTCCAGACCGTCAACGACGAGGAGGCGTGGAGCTGGGCGGAGATCCGGCACTTCCTCGGCACCTTCACCGACCACATCCTGATGGGGGCCCCGGAGCACAACTGGCCGGCCCACGTCGCGGGGCATCCGCCGGGCGCCACCCTGACCTTCGTCGGCCTCGACCGGATCGGGCTGGGCGGGGGCGGCTGGGCCGCGGCGTTCTGCGTGACCGTGGCGGCCAGCACGGGGGTGGCGGTGCTGGTGACCGTCCGCGCGCTGGCCGGTCCCGGCCGGGGCGAGCGGCTGGCCAGGCGGGCCGCGCCGTTCCTGCTGCTGGCCCCGGCCGCCGTCTGGATGGGGGTCTCGGCGGACGGCTACTTCGCCGCGGTGGCCGCCTGGGCCGTGGCCCTGCTGACGCTGGCCGCCACCCGGACGGTGCGGGCCCCGCGGGCCGCGGCGCTGGGCTCCGGGCTGCTCTTCGGCCTGCTGCTGTACCTGTCCTACGGCCTGACGCTGATGGCGGTGGTGGGCGTCGCGGTGCTGCTGCTCGCCCGGAACCCGCGCCCGTTGCCCTGGGTGCTGCTCGGCATCGTGCCGTGGGTGGTGGCCTTCACCACCGCCGGATTCTGGTGGTACGAGGGCTACACGACCCTGGTGGAGCGCTACTACCAGGGCGTCGCCGAGCACCGGCCGTACGCGTACTTCGTGTGGGCCAACTACGCGGCCCAGGTGCTGACCGGCGGGCTGGCCACGGTGGCCGCGCTGCGCCGGACGGCGTGCGCGCTGCCGGGCGCGACCCGTGGCGCGCTCGGCGCGCTGCGCGCCGGCCGGCCCACGCGGGGGTGCGCGGCGCTGCTCTGGCTGGTCGCGGCGGCGGCGCTGGCGATGCTGGTCGCGGACCTGTCGGGGATGAGCAAGGCGGAGACCGAGCGGATCTGGTTGCCGTTCCTGGTGTGGCTGCTGCCGGCCACCGCGCTGCTGCCGGCCCGGTGGGCCCGGTGGTGGCTGGCCGCCCAGGCGGTGCTCGCGCTGACCGTCAACCACCTGCTGGTGACGCACTGGTGAGCGGCGTGCCGACGAGACGACGCCGGGGCCTCCTCGGCCTTCCGGGCTGGCCGCCGGAGCGACCGGCGCTGCTGCCCCGCTTCCGCGGCCGGCTGCACGATCCGCGCACCGCGACGGCGATCGGCCGCTGGCTGGGGGCGGCGGTGCTGGTCTGCTTCCTGACCGGACTGGTCAGCCACGGCCTGCAGCGCCCGCCCGACTGGCTGGCGCCGCGTCTGCCGGCCCGTCCGGTGTGGGGCTACCGGGTGAGCCAGGGGCTGCACGTGGCCACCGGAATCGCGCTGGTCCCGTTGCTGCTGGGCAAGCTGTGGGCGGTCTACCCGCGGCTCTTCGCGTGGCCCCCGGCGCGCTCGCCGTGGCACGCGCTGGAACGGCTGTCCATCGCGGTGCTGGTGTCGACGGCGCTGCTCGAGGTGGCGCTCGGCCTGCTGAACATCTTCCAGTGGTACGCCTTCCCCTTCTCCTTCCGGCCGGTGCACTACGCGCTGGCCTGGGTGCTGGCCGGGTCGCTGCTGCTGCATCTGGCGGCGAAGGCCCCGCTGATCGTCGAGCACTGGCGACGCGCGCCCGCCGGCGCGGACCCCGACGCCCGGGAGCGCCGCTCCCTGCTGCTGGGGCTGGGCGCGGCCGTCGGCGCGGTGACGGCGGTGACCGCGGGGCAGACGTTCGCGCCGCTGCGGCAGCTGACGCTGCTCGCGCCGCGCGACCCCGACCACTCCCGGCAGGGCGTGCCGGTGAACCGCACCGCGGCCGAGGCGGGCGTCGGACCGGCCATGGTGGCGGCCGACGCCTGGCGGCTGCGGGTCGCCGGACCGCGCGGCTACGCGCTGACGCTGGCGGAACTGCGCGCGCTGCCGCAGCACACGGCACGGCTGCCGATCGCCTGCGTGGAGGGCTGGAGCGCGTCGGCGGACTGGACCGGCGTGCGGCTCGCGGACCTGCTGGACCGGGCCGGGGCGCCGGCGGGCTCGGCGGTCCGCGTCGTGTCGCTGCAGGCGCACGGCGGCTACCGGGTGATGGAGATGCCGGCCGGCTACACCCGGGACCCGTTGACCCTGCTGGCGCTGCGGCTGAACGGCGCCGAACTGTCGCTGGACCACGGCTTCCCGGCGCGGATCATCGCGCCGAACCGGCCGGGCGTGTGGCAGACCAAATGGGTCTCCCGGATCGAGGTGCTGGCATGAGGCGGCCGCGGGGCATGACGGCGGCGCGCGGGGCGCTCGGCCTGGTCGGGTGCGGGCTGCTGGTGTGGGGTGGCTGGCTGCTGCTGGGCGAGACGGACGCCGACTCGCTGCGGGGCGTGGCGTACTGGCTGCTGGCGGCCCTGCTGGCGCACGACCTGCTGCTGGCGCCGCTGGTGCTGCTCCTCGGCCTGGCGCTGGGGCGGACGGGCGGCGCCCGGCGCGCGCTGCGCGCCGGGCTGCTGGCGGCCGGCTGCGTCACGCTGGTCGCGCTGCCGCCGCTGCTCCGCCCCGGCACCCCCCGCAACCCGACCGAACTGCCGCTGGACTACCCGCGCAACCTGCTCGGGATCCTGCTCGCGGTGGCGCTGGCGACCGCGGTGGCGCTGGCGGTGGCGGTCGCGCGCCGGTCCCGCCGGACCCCGGACCCGCGGGACCCCTGAGCCGGGCCCGACCCGGGTCCCGGCGGGCCCACCCGATCGCGCCCGAGGCACCGCACCGGCCGATCGCTGCCGTCGCGGTACGACGACGAGTCGCACCGGGCCGTCGCCGGCAGGATCCCCGCCCCGCACGTCCGCGTCCCTCCGGGGCCGCGGCCCGACCGACAGGGCGCTGGGGTGGGCACCGGCCCCCACCCCGGGCCGCGGCCCCGCGGCGAGCGGCCCCACGCCGCGCCGGCCGTGCCCCACCCGCGGAACCACGTGGCGACCACGCGTCCGGGGCGGATCCGCACGCACGCGTGCGGCCGCCGGGCGGGGACTGGCCCAGGGCAACGGGCGGCACGGCGCCCCCGGCACGCCCCGGCCCCGCCGAGCATCGGGTCTCCCCGAGGAGCACGACGCCACCCGCCGGGGTGTGCCTGCCCTCCGGGACGGCACGGGCCGGAGGCGGGCGGCGCCGGAGGGCGTGTCCGGGACGCGTGTCCGGGTAGGCGGGCCGCCCGGGTCGGCGCCGACGGTCGGCCCCGTGGGCACGAGGCCCGGGCGGAATGGCCGACCGGCGCCGCGGGGCAAGCGCTGCCGCTACGTCTGGAAGGCGAGGAAGGCGCGGCCCTGTACGGTCCAGCGGCCGGCGGGGGTCCAGCCCGTGCGCGTCGCGTGGGCGTGCAGCGCCTCCTGGCCGACGCGGGCCCAGGGAAAGGACGGCCCCGCCGGGGCCGTGCCGTCGTCCAGCCGGACCTCGAACCGCTCGTCGACGTCCGCCGCGTCGGCCTCCGCCAGCAGCAGCCCGCCGGGCGTGACCAGCCGGCGTATCCGGCGCAGCAGCGCGGCGGGGTCGCCGCCGATGCCCACGTTGCCGTCCATCAGCAGCACGCTCCCCCACCAGCCCTCGCCCGGCAGCTCGTCGAAGACCGAGCGGAGCAGCGCGGCGCCGCCGTCGCCGCGGGTGCGGGCCACGGCGGCCGGCGCGGTGTCGATGCCCAGCGCCGGGCGGTCCGCCCGGGCCAGCGCGATGACCATGCGCCCGGGGCCGCAGCCGACGTCGAGCACGGTGCCGGCGCAGCGGCGCAGGACGGTCCGGTCGGCCGCGTCGGGCGTGGCGCACCAGCGCTCCACGTCGAGCCGCAGCCGGCGGCCGTCCGCCCGGCGCAGGAACAGCGGGCCGCGTCCCTCGGCCAGCGCGGTGCCGTACGGGTCGGCGGACCAGGCCACGGCCGCGCTGTCGGGTGCGGTGGCGAGCGTCATCGGACCACGACCTCCCGCAGTCCGGCGAGGCGGGCGGCGAAGCGCCCGCCGGGCGCCTGGCGGGCGGCCACCGCCGCCGCGTCGGCCGCCGTGTCGACGTCCCGCAACACCGGTAGGTCGGCCACCGCCAGGCCCGCCGCGACCAGCCGGCGCCGCTGCACGAGGCCGGTCGTCGACGTGGACATCGGCACGCCGCGCACCAGCGCCGGGTCGGGTTCGGCCAGGCCGAGCGCCCAGAAGCCGCCGTCCGCCGCCGGGCCGAACCACGCCCGGCCCGGCGGCCAGGAGTCGGGGCGGGTGGCCGGGGCCAGCAGTTCGGGCGTCAGCTGCGGGGTGTCCATGCCGACCAGCAGCGCGGGACCGGTGTCGGCGCAGGCCGCGAACGCGGCGGCGATGCGCTCGTCGAGCCCACCGCCCACCTGCGGCACGACCTCGAAGCCGGCCGGCAGCCAGGACCCGGGCCGGCCGTCGAGCACCAGCACGCGCCGGCGCGCGGGCATCCCGAGCGCCGCGTGCAGCGTGTCGGCCAGCGCCGCCTCGGCGAGCGCCGCGGCCTGCTCCGGCGTGAACGGCGGGCAGAGCCGGGTCTTCACCCGGCCCGGCACCGGTTCCTTGGCGATGACCAGCAGCGTGGCCAGGCCGGCGGTCACCGCAGCACCGCCCGCATGTCGTGCACCGCCTGCCACGTGCCACGCCAGGTGCCGGTCACCTTGGAGCGGCCGGCCCGCGGCCGGTAGGGCACCTCGGTCTCCTCGATGCGCCAGCCGGCGTCGGCGGCGCGCACCACCATCTGCAACGGGTAGCCGCTGCGCCGGTCGGTCAGCGCGAGGTCGAGCAGCGATTGCCGCCTGGCGACCCGCAACGGCCCCAGGTCGTGCAGCCGCACGCCGGTGCGCCGGCGCGTCATCCGGGACAGCGCGCGGTTCCCGAGCCGGGCGTGCAACGGCCACGCGCCGCGCGTCGTGGGGCGGCGCCTGGCCAGCACCAGGTCCGCGTCGTCCGCGATCACCGGCGCCGCGATCCGCGGCAGCTCGGCCGGGTCGAGCGACGCGTCGCAGTCGCAGAACGCGACGAGCTCGGCCTCGGCGGCCAGCAGGCCGGCATGGCAGGCGGCGCCGAACCCGCGCCGGGGCTCGTGGACGACGCGGGCGCCGAGTCCGGCGGCGAGCTCGGCCGAGCCGTCGGTGGACCCGTTGTCCACGACCAGCGCCCGCCAGCCACGCGGGACCCGCCCCAGCACCCAGGGCAGCGCCTCGGCCTCGTTCAGACAGGGCAACACCACGTCGCCCCGTGCGGATTGCACAGAGTGGGAGTCGATCACCCCTCAACCCTACGAGGACAACCAGGACATACCGGGACACCCGATGCTTACGAAACCCTGACGTCGTGGGCCGGGGCGGGCGCCCGCCCCGCGCACGTGCCCCTCCCGGTGTGACACTCGACGCCATGAACGCGCCTGTGCAGCAGCCCGAGCGGCCGTCCCGCCGCGTCCTCGTGGTGGACGACGATCCGACCGTGACGGAGGTCGTCGCCGGCTACCTCGACCGGGCCGGCTTCACCGTGGACCGCGCGGCGGACGGCCCGGGCGCGCTGGCCCGCGCCGCCACCCACCCGCCCGACCTGGTGGTGCTCGACCTGATGCTGCCGGGACTCGACGGGCTCCAGGTGTGCCGGCGGCTGCGCGAGGCGGGTCCGGTGCCGGTGGTGATGCTGACGGCGCGCGGCGACGAGGAGGACCGGATCCTGGGCCTGGAGGTCGGCGCCGACGACTACGTCACCAAGCCGTTCAGCCCGCGCGAGCTGGTGCTGCGGGTCGCCTCGGTGCTGCGCCGCGCCGGCGCGCCGGCGGGTCCCGGGGGCGCCCGGGCGCTGCGGGGCGGCGGCATCACGCTCGACCCGGCCGCCCGCACCGCCGCGGACGGGCGCGGGCCGCTGCGGCTGACGCTGCGGGAGTTCGACCTGCTGGCCCACTTCCTGCGCCATCCGGGGCAGGCGTTCAGCCGGGAGCAGCTGATGGCACAGGTGTGGGGCTGGGACTTCGGCGACCTGTCCACGGTCACCGTGCACGTGCGGCGGCTGCGGCACAAGGTGGAGGCCGATCCGGCCCGGCCGCGGCTGATCACCACCGTGTGGGGCGTCGGCTACCGGTTCGACGCGCCGGACGAGGGGTGAGGGCGGGTGGGATTCCGTGAACTGCTCGGCGAACTGCCGCTGATCGCGCTGTACGCGGCGGTCGGCGCGGCCGTCGTCGGCGCGTTGGGCGCGCTGGTGCTGGTCAGCGTGCGCCGGCGCTCGGTGGCGGTGTCGCTGGCCGTGCTGATCGCCGTCACGGTCGGCGCGATGCTCGCCGGCACGCTGTCGGTGGCCTGGGCGATGTTCCTGTCCGCGCACGACCTCGCGGTGGTCGTCACGGTCGGCCTGGTCGGAGCGCTCGGCGCGACCCTCACGGCGCTGCTGCTCGGCCGCTGGGTGATCGGCGCGCACCGGGCGCTGGAGCGCGCCGCCCGCGCGATGGCCGAGCGCGACGGCGCGCGGCCCGGCGGGGCCGGTGCGCCGGGCGCGTTCCTGCCGCCCACCGCGCCGATGCCCGCCGAACTCGCCTCGCTGGCCCGTCAGCTGGCCGAGACCAGCGAGCGGCTGACCGCCTCCAGGGAACGCGAGCGCGCCCTGGAGTCCTCGCGCCGGGAGCTGGTCGCCTGGATCTCGCACGACCTGCGCTCGCCGCTGGCCGGGCTGCGCGCCATGGCGGAGGCGCTGGAGGACGGCATCGCGGAGGATCCCGACCGGTACCACCGGCAGATCCGCGGCGAGGTGGAGCGGCTCAGCGGGATGGTCGGCGACCTTTTCGAGCTCTCCCGCATCCAGGCCGGTTCGCTGGCCCTCGCCCCCACCCGGGTCTCCGCCTACGACCTGGTCAGCGACGCCATCGCCGGCGTGGACCCGCTGGCCAGGGAGCGCGGCGTGCTGCTGGCCGACCGCGGGGTCGAGCCGGTGCCCGTCGAGGTGGACGGCAAGGAGATGAGCCGGGTGCTGGCCAACCTGCTGGTCAACGCCATCCGCCACACGCCGACCGACGGCACCGTGGCCGTGGCCGCCAGCCGCCGCGCCGACTCGGTGGTGCTGTCGGTGACGGACGGCTGCGGCGGCATCCCGGACGGCGACCTGCCCCGGGTGTTCGACACGGGCTGGCGCGGCAGCGACGCCCGTACCCCGCCGGCCGGCGCGGGGCTCGGCCTGGCCATCGTGCGCGGCATCGTCGAGGCGCACGAGGGCCGCACCGGGGTGCGCAACGTGCCGGGAGGCTGTCGGTTCGAGGTGATCCTGCCGGCCGCCGGCTGAGCCTCACCGCGGCCTCCCAGTGCCCGTCTTCGACGCGGCCGTCACAGCCTCCCCACGCGACGCGCCCTGTCGCGCCAACCTCGTTGCATGCATCATCAGTTGGTCCGTGCTCGGGCACCGGGACGATCCACACTGGGAGGCTTCGTGTCAGAAGAGCGCGCGCAACGACGGATGAGCCGCCGCGGAGTGCTGCGGGCGGGCGGCGGGCTGGCCGCGGGAGCGGCGTTGGCGGTGGGCTACGGCGCGGACCGGGCCGCGGCCGCCCTGCCGACCTCGCAGCGCTTCGTGCTGAGCGAGCCCTCCTACGACCTGTTCCGCCACAAGCCGCTGCACAACGACACGGTGCAGCAGTCCTTCTGCTTCGACAACGTCAACCGCCGGCTCTTCGTCGCGCAGGTCCGCAACAGCACCGCCACCGAGGACGGGGACCTCTGCGTCACCGAGCTCGACTTCTCGGGCAACGAGCTGGGCTACATGTACCTCACCGGGTTCGGCCACGGCGTGTCCTTCGCGGCGCAGCCGGTCGGCGGCGACACCTACCTGTGGACCGAGACCGACACGAACACGGAGGGCCGCGGCGTGCGACTCGCCCGCTTCCGTTGGAGCAGCGGCAGCACGCTGGACCGCACCTCCTCGGCCCTGGCCAAGCACACGCCGGTGTCCGCCGACGCCATGACCTGCGCGATCGACACCGTCAACAACCGGATGGCGATCCGCTACGACGCCACCGACGGCGGCTTCCGGATGGCCGTCTTCGAGGTCGCCGACGTCGCCTCCGGTGACTACGGGAACAAGCTGGTGGACGTGGCGCTGCCGACCGGGCTCGGCACCTTCCAGGGATACACGCTGTACGGCCAGTACGCCTATCTGCTGACCGGGGACGCCTACAGCGACGACAACCCCGACGGCAACTCCACGGTGCACAGCGTGGACCTCAACGACGGCGGCCGGCTCGTCGAGAGCTTCCTGACGGGAGCCGGTTCCACGCTGACCCACCGCGAGCCGGAGGGCATGGCGCTGTACCGGACGGTGGCCGGCGAGACGCGGCTCTTCCTGGGCTTCGCCTCGGGCGAGACGGGCGACCGGCGCTGCAACATCTTCTACAAGAACGCGCTCGTCGACTGAGCTCGGCGGCGGACCGGACCCGCCCCGCCGCCCGCGCCCCACCCACGGCCGGGCGGCGGGGCCCCACGAGCACCCGGGCGGCCCGGTCAGACGGCGCGCAGCGGGGCCGTGGCGAAGCGGGCCACGCCCTCGGCGAAGGGCACCCGGGGCCGCCAGCCGAGCTCGGCCCGCAGCCGGGCCGAGGAGGCGGTGATGTGCCGCACGTCGCCCAACCGGTACTCGCCGGTCACCTCGGGCTCGGGGCCGCCGAACGCCTCGGCCAACGTGCGGGCCATCTCGCCCACCGTGTGCGGTTCGTCGCTGCCCGCGTTGTACGCGCGCAGCTCGCCGTCCCGGCACGCGTCGCCGGACGCGAGCGCGTCGAGCGCCGCCGCGTTGGCCGCCGCGATGTCCGCCACGTGCACGAAGTCGCGCCGTTGGGCGCCGTCCTCGAAGACCCGCGGGCGCTCGCCGCGCTCCAGCGCGGAGCGGAAGAACGAGGCGACCCCGGCGTACGGGGTGTCGCGCGGCATCCGGTCGCCGTAGACGTTGTGGTAGCGCAGGCTGATCGCCCGGCCGCCGGTGGCCCGGGCCCAGGCCGCGGCGAGGTGTTCCTGGGCGAGCTTGGTGGTGGCGTAGACGTTGCGCGGGTCGGTCGGGGCGTCCTCGCCGACCTCGCCGGGCGCCAACGGCGCGCCGCACTCCGGGCACGGCGGCTCGAACCGGCCGGCCGCCAGGTCCGCGGGCCGCCGCGGCCCGGGCCGCACCCGGCCGTGCCGGGCGCAGTCGTACCGGCCCTCGCCGTAGACCACCATCGACCCGGCCAGCACCAGGCGTCGCACCCCGGCCTCCGCCATGGCGGCCAGCAGCCGCGCGGTGCCGAGGTCGTTGACCTCCACATAGGCCGGCGCGTCGGCGAAGTCCCGGCCGAGGCCGACCATCGCGGCCTGGTGGCAGACCGCGTCCGCCCCGGCCAGCGCCCGCACCAGGTCGGCCGGATCGCGCACGTCGCCCCGCACCCATGCCACCGGCGGCGGCACGGCGTCGGGGTCGGGGCCCCTGGTGTCCAGCACCACCGGCTCCCGGCCGAGGGCGAGCAGTTCCTCCACGACGTGCGAGCCGATGAACCCGGCTCCTCCGGTGACCAGTACGCGCATGCCGGCCACGCTAGCCACGCGCCGCCGTCCAACGGCGCGCCGCGGGCGATACGTCAGCGTTCCGTAAGGTCACGGTGCGGCCGACCGCCGTCCGGGGCGCGGGGGGCGGTCACCGGCGGCGTCGGGCGGACGGCCCCGCCGGGCGATCGCGACGCCGGCCCGGTGGGGAGCGCCGACGTCGCGGGCGGCGCATGGGTCGAACGATTCCCCCGTGCCCGCGCGGCACGTGGCCAACTCGCCGCGGCAAGCGGCAAGCGGTCAGCGGTCAGCGGTCAGCGGTCAGCGGTGCTCGCGGTCCCGCTCCGGACGTTCCCAGTCGACCTTCCAGGGAACGCTCAGCCAGGGGCTCTCCGGGTCGGTGGTGAGGATGCGGTAGACGGTCACCATGTCCGTGTACCACTCGCCGAACTCCTCGCTGTCGAAGTGCAGACAGCGGCCGAGGATGAAGCCGACGGCGAAGTCGCCCCAGGAGGCGTACACCTGACGGCTGGCCTCGCCGGCGCGCAGCAGCGCCCGCTCGGTCTCGGAGACGTCGCAGAAGCGGGCGCCGAGCCCCCAGCGGGCCATGCACGAGGCGCGGCCGAAGTCCCAGGCCAGCACGGAACGGACGCAGGCGTCGTCGTCGAGGATGCCGTCGGCGCGGAACCGCGCCTCGTAGCGCAGCATCCGGCCGATCAGGCCCTGCACCAGGGCGATGTCGGCGTCCAGGTCGAACTCGGGCGGCCGTCCCGTCTGGTCGACCAGTTCGGCGGTCCGGGACAGCAGCACCCGTTCGGCGGTCTCCCGCCACTGCGCCGCGCCGGGCGTGGTGCGGTACTCCTGGATCAGCGCCTGCCGCACCCGCAGCACGAACTCCCACACCGGAGAGGTCAGTTCGCCGTGCAGCAGGCTCTCCTGCGCGCGCTGCCACTGCTCCCGGCTGGCGATGTCCCACCACTGCCGCAGCCGGGTCTTCTCCTCGGTGTAGCCGCCGTACTGCCAGCCCAGGTGGTTCCATATCTCGCCGTTGTTGACGAGCAGCAGCGCGCCGCAGGCCATGCCGTGCGCCAGGGCGTCGTGCCGGGGCCCCGTCCACAGCGACTTCAGCCGCGGTTCCGGCTCCGCCCGCTTGGCGTACCGCTTCCAGCGCTTGGGGTCGGCGGGCAGGAACGTCTCCACCGGGGTGCCGGGGTTGACCGCGAGCCAGCGGATGGTGCCGGACCATCCCCTGGCGAGCGAGGCCAGCTCGGCCCGCTCGAAGACCTGGCCGCCGTTCGGGGCCGGCACCATGCCGCGGGTGAAGACGGCGAGCGACAGGCCCTCGAAGCGCGGGTCGCGGAACGGGCTGAAACGGATGCGGTCGGGCAGCGCGTCGGACAGCTCGCGCGACTGCGGCAGGAACAGGTCGGTGGCGGCCAGCACCGCGAAGTACCCGGCCCAGTCCTCGCGCAGCCCGGCGTCGTAGAGGTCCCGTTCCACGGCCGTGGGGGGCTCCCAGCGTGGGTCTGCTCGCCCTGCGTCGTCCCCCGAGTCCGCCGCGTCACCCTGGCTCCACATGGGCCACGACCCTATACGGCGCCGGGGGGCGGTCGGAACGCGGGCCGGCGGGCCCGTCCCGCGTCCCGACCGCGGTGGACGACTGGTCAGGCGGCGTCGGAACCGGCCGCCCCGTCCGGGCCTCCGGTCCTGGTGGTGCCGCGCGCCAGCTCGCCGGCCAGCTCCCGCACCGCGCGCAGCGCCGCCGCCTCGTCGTCGGCGTTGTCCAGCACCCGGCTGACGAACGCGGAGCCGACGATCACGCCGTCGGCGAACGCCGCGACCTCGGCCGCCTGCCTCGCGTTGGACACGCCGAGCCCGACGCACACGGGCAGCCGGGTGGTGGCCCGGGTGCGGCGCACCAGGTCGGCGGCCTCCCGGCTGACCGACTCCCGGGTGCCGGTGACGCCCATCAGCGAGGCCGCGTAGACGAAGCCGCTGCCGGCCGCGGTGATGGTGGCGAGCCGGTCGTCCCGGCTGCTCGGGGCGACCACGAAGACCGTGGCCAGGCCGTGCTGTTCGGCCGCCTTCCGCCAGGCCTCCGACTCCTCCACCGGCAGGTCGGGCAGGATGCAGCCGGCGCCGCCCGCGGCGGCGAGCTCGGCGGCGAACCGCTCGGGGCCGTACCGGTCCACCGGGTTCCAGTAGGTCATGCAGAGCACCGGGACGCCGGTGGCGGCGTGCACCTCGCGGATGGTGCGCAGCACGCCGGCGATCCGGACGCCGCCGCGCAGCGCGATGTCGTCGGCGGTCTGGATGACCGGGCCGTCCAGGACCGGGTCGCTGTGCGGCAGCCCGATCTCCAGGACGTCGCAGCCGCCCTCGACCATGGCGGTGGCCAGCCGGATGCCGCCGTCCACCGTGGGGAAGCCGGCGGGGAAGTAGCCGATGAGGGCGGCCCGGCCGGCCTCGCGGGTCGCCGCGAGCGCGGCGCCCAGCGCCTCCGCGCCGGTACGGGTGCCGGTGGTACTGCCGCTCGTGGTGTCGCTCATCGCGCCTCTCCCTTGCCGCGCTCGCCGTGCCCGCCCCGCTCCGCGTCGTACAGCCCGAAGTAGCGGGCGGCGGTGTCCATGTCCTTGTCGCCGCGCCCGGACAGGCTGACCAGCACCAGCCCCTCGCGGCCCAGTTCGCGGCCCACGTCGAGGGCACCGGCCAGCGCGTGCGCGCTCTCGATGGCCGGGATGATGCCCTCGGTGCGGGACAGCAGCCGCAGCGCCAGCATCGCCGCCTCGTCGGTGACGGGCCGGTAGCTGACCCGTTCGGTGTCCTTCAGGTACGCGTGTTCGGGACCGATGCCCGGGTAGTCCAGGCCGGCCGAGATCGAGTACGGCTCGGTGATCTGGCCCTCCTCGTCCTGCAGCACGTAGCTGCGCGAGCCGTGCAGGATGCCCGGCTCGCCGGCGGTGAGGGTGGCGGCGTGCTCGCCGGACGTCAGGCCACGCCCGGCGGCCTCGCAGCCCACCAGCCCGACCTCCTGGTCCGGCAGGAACGCGTGGAACAGCCCGATGGCGTTGGACCCGCCGCCGACGCAGGCGACGGCGGCGTCCGGCAGCCGGCCGGCGCGCTCCCTGATCTGCCGCCTGGCCTCCACGCCGACCACCCGCTGCAGGTCGCGCACCAGGGCGGGGAACGGGTGCGGCCCGGCGACGGTGCCGAACAGGTAGTGGGTGCGGTCCACGTTGGCCACCCAGTCGCGGAACGCCTCGTTGATCGCGTCCTTCAGGGTGCGGCTGCCGGAGGTCACCGGGATCACCTCGGCGCCCAGCATCCGCATCCGCGCGACGTTCAGCGCCTGCCGCTGGGTGTCGACCTCGCCCATGTAGATGGTGCACTCCAGGCCGAACAGCGCGCAGGCGGTGGCGGTGGCCACGCCGTGCTGGCCCGCGCCGGTCTCCGCGATGACCCGGGGCTTGCCCATCCGGCGGGTCAACAGGGCCTGGCCCAGCACGTTGTTGATCTTGTGGGAGCCGGTGTGGTTGAGGTCCTCCCGCTTGAGGAAGACCCGGGCTCCACCGGCGTGTTCGGCGAACCTCGGTACCTCGGTCAGCGGGCTGGGCCGGCCGGTGTAGTTGACGAGCAACTCCTCCAGCTCGGCGGCGAAGGCCGGATCGGCCTTGGCCTTCTCGTACTCGGCGGCGACCTCCTCGACGGCGGCCCGCAGGGCCTCCGGGACGAAGGTGCCGCCGTAGGCGCCGAAGTACCCTCCGGCGTTCGGCACCGACCCCTCGGGGTCGGGATGGAAGAAACGTTCATCGGACATGACTGAGCCCTCCGGGGCAGCAGCAGAACGGATTTCGACGGGAACGCGAAAAGAACGCGAAAAGGAAGACGGGCGGGCGCCGACGGACGACGACGCGGACCCGGTGGCGGGCGCGGTGCCCGGTCAGGCCCGGCGGCGCGCGGCGCCACGCGACGACGGCGCCCCGGCCTCGGACCGGCCCGGCACGACGGCCGGGCGGTGCCCCGGGGTGCGCACGCGGGCGCGCACACGCGCTAGCGCCATCGCCGTCCCCTGGTCTGCCCGGGCTCGCAGCCGATGTGGTAGCGCACGCGCCGGCCGAGTATCCGACGGGCGGGCGCCCGGCAGCCGCGCGGCCCGGCGCCCCGCGCGAGTCCGGAGAACCGGTCCCCGGGGCGGGCGGCGGCGGTGACCGCGAGCCCCGCGGCGCCGCGGGGGGCCAACGAGAGGTGGCCGCGGGCGCGCGCGGGCGTCCGGCGGGGCGGGTTCGCCGCCCCGTCCGCCCGGCTCGCGCGTGGCCCGTGCATCGCGATCAGCGGCCCTGCCGCAGCGCGGGGTGAGCGCCGGCGGCGACCAGGTCGGCCACGGCGGCGCGCGGGTCGCGGCCGGTCACCAGGGACTCGCCCACCAGCACCGCGTCGGCCCCCTCGTTGGCGTACGCGATCAGGTCGTGCGGCCCGCGCACCCCGGACTCGGCGATCTTCACCACGTCGTCGGGGATGGTGGGCGCGACCCGGGCGAACGTGTCCCGGTCCACCTCGAGCGTCCGCAGGTCCCGGGCGTTCACCCCGATGATCTTCGCCCCGGCGTCCAGGGCGCGGACCGCCTCGTCCTCGTCGTGCACCTCGACGAGTGGCGTGAGGCCGATCGACACGGCCCGCTCGACCAGCGACACCAGGGCCGACTGCGGCAGCGCCGCGACGATCAGCAGGACGAGGTCCGCGCCGTGCGCCCTGGCTTCCCAGAGCTGGTAGGAGCTGACGATGAAGTCCTTGCGCAGCACGGGCACGTCGACCCTGGCGCGGACGGCGGCCAGGTCGGCGAGCGATCCGCCGAAACGGCGGCCCTCGGTCAGCACCGAGATCGCCGCGGCGCCGCCCGCCTCGTAGTCGGCGGCCAGTCCGGCCGGGTCCGCGATCGCGGCCAGCGCGCCCTTCGACGGGCTCGACCGCTTGACCTCGCAGATGACGGCGACGCCCTCGCCCTTGAGCGCGGCTACTCCGTCCCTGGCCGCCGGGGTTCGCGCGACGGTCTCCTTGAGGTCGTCGAGGCTGACGCGCGCCTGCCGTTCGGCGAGGTCAGCGCGGACTCCTTCGATGAGCTCGTCGAGCACACTCACGCGAGCGGCCCCTTTCCGTGTCGAGGTGCCTGCCGGCGACCCGGTCGATGCGCCCGGGGACGAAGGCGACGGGGACAGACACACCGATGGTATAGGTCGGTAGGCAGAGGTTCGCACCTGCCCACCCACCGGGACGGCGGCGTCCCGACGGCTGGTCAGGGTGCCAGCGCGGCGCCCGGCGGCAGGTTCCTGACCAGGGTGAACGCCGCGACGAGCAGGGACGCCGCGAGGACCGCGGCGCGGCCCGTCGGCCGCCCGACGGTCGACCACCGGCGCGGGCGGGGCGGTGCGCCGGGCCGTCCGCGCGCGGCCCGCAGCAGCCACGTGAGCAACGCCACGGTGAGCGCGGCCAGCACGGCGACGGCCAGCGCGTTCGCCCCGAGCGCGGCGGCCAGGTCCCCGTGCGCCAGGGCGTGAGCGCTGCGCAGCCCGCCGCAGCCGGGACAGGACAGCCCGGTGAGCGCGGCCACCGGGCAGGCCGGGTACCGTCCCGGCCGGTTCGGATCGACCGCGCCGACGTAGCCGAGCGCCGCCGCTCCCGCGCCCAACGCGACCAGCGGCGCGGCCGTCCGCGCCGCGAGGGAGCGCGGGGGCGTGTCCCGGGGTGTGCGCACCCGGCCAGCCTCCCCAGCACGCCGGAGCGCCGCAACCGAACGGGCGGCGGCACCGCGCGGGCTACGCCGGGTGGCCGAGCGGAGGACGCCGACCGGCCGGCGAGCCGGCCGGTCGCGGCGCGCTCGGACCGCAGGGTGGACGGGGCGCGGGAGACGGTGGACGCGGCGTGCCGACCGCGCCCGGGAGGCGACCCGTGGTCAGCCGGCGGTGGCCTCCGCCGGTGCGGAGGTGGCCGGGGCCACCGGGGCGCCCTCCTCGGCCTGGACCGCCACGACGGTGGGCTCGGCCCCGGCCCGGGCCGCGGGCCGGGCCGGAGCGGCCGGCTCCTGCCCGAGACCCATGGCGCGCATGACGAGGCCGACGATGACGCCCAGGGCGACGATGCCGCAGCTCGCCGCCACGCCCAGCAGCTCGGCCCGCACCGTGAAGAGTCCGCCGACGCAGAAACCGATGATGATGATGACGACGCCCGTCCAGGCGGCCGGGGAATTTCCGTGGTGGTAGTTGCCCGCCATTGTGCGTGCTCCTCGTGTCTGGCGATCCGTGGTCGCGGGCCGGTCGCGTTTCGATGCCGCGCCGCGCGTCCGTGAACGATTCTGACAGGCGCCGACCACGGTTCGGTCCCCAGGTCCCCAAGGTCCCCCGGGTCCAGACGGGCGGTACGCGGTCATGCCCCGCTGCCCCGGCACGAGCCGTCCGCCGCGCTCCCCCGGCCAGCCCTCACCGGACGCAGGTCGACCGGCCGCCGCCGTCGACGGCGAACGCGCCGACCGTGGCGTTGCTCACATGCTGCCGCGGGCGCGGCCGCCGAGCGGTGGTCAGGGCCACCGCGCACGGCGCCACCACGGGCCAACGCCGCCGGCAAGGCATTCGCTCAGGTCGTCGGATCCTCGCCGCGGTCGAGCGCCCGCCACATGTCCTCGGGGCGGTCCGGGTCCGGGCGGCGGGAGACCCGGCGGGTCCCGGCGCGCTCGTACCGTCCGGACATCGCGGGCCAGTGCCGCCCGTAGCTCAGCGCCAGCAGCCCGGCGCACAGCAGCAGCAGGCCGCCCACCGCGGACGCCCACGGCCAGCCCGTGTGGCTGACGCTGGTGACCGACGCCTCGGTCAGGCCCATCGCCTCGGCCGCCCGGGACTCCAGGGCCTCCGTGTCGCCCGAGCCCAGCAGCGCCGCGCCCACCGCGCCGGCGCCGCTGAGCGCCAGCACGGACGCGACGACCATCCGCCCGGTGCGCCGCACCGCGAACACCGCGACCAGCGAGGCCAGGCCGACCAGCGCCAGCGCGCTGGACAGTCCCGACACGTCGCCGCCGCTCGCGGTCACCGGCAGCTCCACGCCGCCCATCGCCGCCTCGGCCTCACCCCAGGTCTGGCCCGAGGCGATCAGCACCACCGTCGCGCCGGCCGCGCCGCACAACAGCGCCAGCGCCAGGGCGCGACGGGTCGCGCGCTGGCCGTCCTGGCTGTCGTCCTCGGCGGGGTCACGATTCACCCTTCAACGCTACCGCGCAGTCGGGAAGCCGCCGCCACCGCCCTGAGGACCGCCGCCGCCTTGTTCCGGCACTCGGTGTCCTCGGCGATCGGATCCGAGTCCGCGACCACGCCCGCGCCCGCCTGCACGTAGGCCGTGCCGTCCCGCACCAGCGCCGTACGGATGGCGATCGCGGTGTCCGCGTCGCCCGCGAAGTCCAGGTACCCGACGCAACCGCCGTACAGGCCGCGCCTGGTCGGCTCCAGGCGCTCGATGATCTGCATGGCCCGCGGTTTGGGCGCCCCCGAGAGCGTGCCGGCCGGGAAACAGGCGGTCAGCGCGTCGAACGCGGTGTGCCCCGCCGCCAGCCGCCCGGTGACGGTGGAGACGATGTGCATCACGTGGCTGTAGCGCTCGACGGACATGAAGTCCACGACCTCCACCGTGCCCGGCTCGCTGACCCGGCCCAGGTCGTTGCGGCCCAGGTCGACCAGCATCAGGTGCTCGGCGCGCTCCTTCGGGTCGGCCAGCAGCTCCTCCCCGAGCGCCGCGTCCTCGGCCGGGGTGGCGCCGCGCGGCCGGGTGCCGGCGATCGGGTGCAGCATGGCCCGGCCGTTCTCGACCTTGACCAGCGCCTCCGGGCTGGAGCCGACCACGTCGAACCCCGGGGCGCCGTCCTGCCCCGCGAACCGGAAGAGGTACATGTACGGGCTGGGGTTGGTGGCCCGCAGCACCCGGTAGACGTCGAGCGCGCTGGCGGCGCACGGGGTCTCGAAGCGCTGCGAGGGAACGACCTGGAACGCGTCACCCGCGCGGATGTGCTCCTTCACCGTCTCCACCGCCTCCTGGAAGGCGGGACCGCCCCACTCCGCGGTGTACGGCGGCAGTTCCGAGGGCGGCAACGGCACCGCGCCGGCGGGCACCGGGCGGACCAGGTCCGCGGCCATCGCGTCCAGCCGCGCCACGGCGTCGGCGTACGCCTCGTCCACCCCGGTGTCCAGGTCGTTGTGGTTGATCGCGTTGGCGATCAGC
Source organism: Streptomyces sp. B6B3 (assembly GCF_039871525.1). Taxonomy (NCBI): domain Bacteria; kingdom Bacillati; phylum Actinomycetota; class Actinomycetes; order Kitasatosporales; family Streptomycetaceae; genus Streptomyces; species Streptomyces sp. B6B3. Next base: position 219,592 of record NZ_JBDPLU010000009.1, read on the forward strand.
AGCACCGTGCCGTCGCGGTGGTCGAGGACCGCCAGGTCGGACGCGAGGAGCATGGTCAGCTCCGGCAGCCCCAGGGCGTCCCTGGCGCTGTCGCCGATCGACTCCAGCCGGCGCACGACGTCGTAGCCGAGATAGCCGACCATGCCGCCGGTGAACGGGGGCAGCCGCGGATCACGCGGGGTGTGCAGGGCCTGGAGGGTCTCGCGGAGCACGTCCAGCGGCTCGCCCTCGGTCGGCACCGAGACCGGCGGATCGCCCAGCCAGTGCGCCCGCCCGTCGCGGACGGTGAGGGTCGCCGCGCTGCGCACGCCGACGAACGAGTACCGGGACCAGGTCCTGCCGTTCTCCGCGGACTCCAGCAGGAAGGTGCCAGGTCGTTCGCCGGCCAGCTTCCGGTACAGCCCGACCGGGGTGTCACCGTCCGCGAGCAGGCGCCGGGTGACCGGTATCACCCGGCGGTCCTTGGCCAGCACCCGGAAACGGTCGAGGCTGACCTCGGCGTCGCCGGCGCCGGGAGTGGCGTTCGTCACGCTCGTCATGCCGCAGCAGCTTAGTCGCCGAGCGGCAACGCGCCGGAGTCGAAGCAGGTGCGGTCGCCGGTGTGGCAGGCCGCGCCCACCTGGTCAACCTTGACCAGCACCGCGTCACCGTCGCAATCCAGTGCGACGGACTTGACGTACTGCACGTGCCCCGAGGTGTCGCCCTTGGCCCAGTACGCGCGGCGGCTGCGGCTGTAATAGGTGCAGCGCCCCGAGGTGAGGGTGCGGCGCAACGCCTCGTCGTCCATCCAGCCGAGCATCAGCACCTCGCCGGTGTCGTACTGCTGGGCGATGGCGGCGACCAGGCCGTCGGGGGTGCGCTTGAGCCGCGCCGCGATCGCCGGATCCAGGCGGGCGGCGTCGGCGGGCTGTGGAGATGCCGGGGACATGACCCCATTCTGCCGCCCCGCGGCACCGGCTCGTCGTCCGGACGGCCGCGTTTCCGAGGGCCGCGCCGTAGGGTGGGGGCATGTCTACCCATGCCAAGCGGGAACGGCTGCTGTTCGCGGATCTGCTGGAGAGCGTGGGGCCCGAGGCGCCCACCCTCTGCGAGGGCTGGACGACGCGCGACCTGGCCGCGCACGCGGTGGTGCGGGAGCGCCGGGCGGACGCCGCGGGCGGCATGCTCATCAAGCGGCTGGCGCCCCGCCTCGAAAGGGTGCAGGGCGAGTTCGCCGCCCGGCCCTACGAGGAGCTGGTGCAGCTCATCAGGACCGGCCCGCCCCGGGTCTCGCCGTACGCGCTGAAGCAGGTCGACGAGGCGGCGAACACCGTCGAGTTCTTCATCCACGCCGAGGACGTGCGCCGCGCCCAGCCGGACTGGACGCCCCGGGAGGTGGACCAGGTCTTCGCGGACGCGCTGTGGCGGCGCCTCGAGCGGGGCGCCCGGCTGATGGGTCGCCGCAGCCCGGTGGGCCTGGTGCTGCGACGGCCGAACGACCAGACCGCGGTGGCCCACCGGGGCACGCCGGTGGTCACCGTCACCGGCGAGCCGGGCGAGCTGCTGATGTTCGTCTCCGGCCGCCAGGCCGCGGCACGGGTCGAGGTGACGGGCGACGAGAACGCCGTGGCCAAACTCCGCCAGGCAAAGCTCGGCCTCTGACCCCGCCCACCCCACCGCCCACCTGAACGGCGCGCCAGCGCCGCACTGACCCTCCGCCTGCCCCGAAGGACCCTGCTCACCTCCCCACCAGCGACGACCCCCACCACATCCGTCTGGTCGCCGCCATCCCCCAGCAGTAGCCGTGCTGATGCCCCGCTGGACGAACGACGAGGCACTGCGCCGCACCCTCACCTCGGAAGGCCGCACCCCGGGCTGCGGCCACCACGACCCGCCACCCCGCGGCGCAGCGCTCCACCCGCCCGAGCCCGGGCTCGGGCCCGGCGGCAAACCGACCCGTGCCGCAGCCGCGAGGCACCGCATGACGACGGTCGCCCAGTCCCGCCCTTCGGGACGGCGCGACGTGCGGCAACCGCGACAACCCACCACGGCAACCACGGCCCTCCGCCACACGACCGCGTAGCGCACCCGCACACCGCGTGACGACACCGTCCGAGACCCGTTCCCCCGGGGCGCGCCCCGGGCCATGCCCGCCACGACCGCTGACCGCCGCACGGCCCAGCGCTCCGCCCCACCCGAGTTCGAGCCCGGGCTCGGGCCCGGCGGCAAACCGACCCGCGCCGGGCGACCCCCGCGAACACGAGTCGGGAACCGGCTGACGACGCCCGCCCGGACGTCCGTCGGCGGGTCGACGCCACCCGGACACCCCACACACCCGTGCAACGGGCCCGCCGCACGGGAACCGCATCCGCAACACTCACCCGACCCCGCCACATCTCATTCGTGGAAAGCGCTTGCCATGTACGCGACTTGAGGCGTTAAATGAATCGATTCACGGTCTACTCGACCCGCGAATCCCGATCAGAGACGGGAGTGACGGATGAGAGGCACCTTCAGAGCCGTGGCGGCCGGGCTCACCACCCTCGTCGCGGCGACCACCGTGGGACTGGCGACGTCCGGCGACGCGGGGGCCTCGGACGGCCCGACCGTCTACATCGCCAGCGACTCCACCGCGCAGACCTACAACGCCTCCTACGCACCCCAGGCGGGCTGGGGACAGATGCTCGACCGCTTCTTCGACGACACGGTGACGGTCGCCAACCACGCGATCGGCGGCCGGAGTTCCCGGTCGTTCATCGAGGAGGGACGGCTGGACACGATCCTCAACGAGATCCAGCCGGGCGACTACCTCTTCGTGCAGTTCGGCCACAACGACGCCAGCTGGGACAAGCCCGAGCGCTACACCCCGCCCGAGGACTACCAGGAGTTCCTGCGCAACGACTACATCGCGGGGGCGCGCGACCGCGGCGCCATCCCCGTGATCGTCACGCCCGTCTCGCGACGCGACTACGACCCGGCGACGGGGAAGTTCAACGTCTCCTTCCCCGAGTACGTCGACAAGGCCGTCGAGGTGGCCGCGCAGGAGGACGTGCCGCTGGTGGACCTCTCCGCCTCCAGCCGCGCCTATCTGGACGCGATCGGCCCCGAGGCCGCCAAGGACGTGTTCCTGTGGACCGATCCGGGCGAGTATCCGAACCGCCCGGACGGCACCCAGGACAACACGCACTTCCAGGAGTACGGCGCCATCGAGATGGCGCGCCTGGTCGCCACCGACGTCGCCTCGCTCGACGTGCCGCTGGCCGGCCACGTCGAGGGCATCGGCGCCGCCGTGCCGTAGGCCGCCCATCCAGACCGCCCGCCCCCGGCGAGCGGGTCACAGCGCGGAGTCCGCGCCGCCGCGTGGGGCGGCACGGGCTCCGCGCCCCGAGCCGGCCCGGGCGCCCAACAGCCCCCAACAGCGGGGCGCCCGGGCCTTCCACACGACGGTCGCGCGCGGCCACCCGCCGCCTCACGACGCACCGAACCCGACATCACGGGCCTGACCGGTGCCGTGCGCCGCGCGGGAACCAGGGCGGGTGGTGTGGATCTTCGACCGCGAAGATCCACACCACCCGCCCTCCGTTGTTCCCCGCCGGAAGGGCTTGACGCGGCGGAGTCGCCGTTGTCAGACTCCCCCCATCTCAGAAAGCGCTTGCCACCCGTGGCGGCGAACCCCTCCGCCCCGCCCCACCCGGGCACCGTCGGCACACGGACGGCTACGAAATGAATCGATTCACCTCGGCAACACCCCCGCCACCAAGCAGCGAACCGCACACCCGCGGCGCATCCAACATGACCGACGTGTCAGTTACTTGCCACACGTCCAACAGATCACTTTAGCGTTTCCGAAAAGTTATCGGCCGCCAGGTTGCCCTGCCCGAGGCCGACGGTATTGTAACGATTCACTTCGGGTGTCGCGAGGGCTGTGAATCCGCTGACACCGCTCATGAAGTGCCGTTGCGCATTGACAGAGCAGGGAGGCTCTTATGTCAATCAGGAGGACCGCGATATGCGGTCTCGCGGTGGCCGTTCTCGGCTCGCTTGGCCTTACCGCCTGCGGCTCCGACGACGGCGGTGGTGAAGGCGGCGACGTCACCCTGAACTTCACCTGGTGGGGGGCCGATGAGCGTGCGTCCCGATACGAGGAGGCCATCGACCTCTTCGAGGCCGCACACCCCAATATCAAGGTCCAGACCAGCTTCGCGGAATTCAATGACTACTGGACCCAGCGGAGCACGGATGCCACGGGCCAGAGCCTTCCCGACGTGTTCCAGATGGATTTGTCCTACATCCAGGAATACGGAAACAACGGCCTGCTCTACGACATGGGCGAATACGCGGGTCAGCAGCTCGACACCTCCACCATCGACGAGCAACTGCTCGACGCCGGCACGGTGAACGACCAGCAGGTGGGCATCCCCCTCTCCACCAACACCTGGGCGCTGCTCATCAACCCGGACCTGCTGGACGAGCTCGGCGTGGAGGCTCCCGACTGGGACTACACCTGGGACGAGTTCAACGACTTCCTCGCCGAGGTGGCGGCCGCCGGCGCCGACCACGACCCGCAGGTCTACGGCGGCGGCGACTACACCATGGTGTGGTGGACGTTCATGCAGTACCTGGTCCAGGAGGGCATCGAGCCGTTCGCCGAGAACGGCCAGTGGAACTTCACGGAGCAGGACCTGATCGACTTCCTCAGCCTGACCGAGGACCTGCGGTTCGACGGCATGGTGCCGGCCGAGCGCGTCGACCAGCTGGACCCGGCCTCCGTCTTCGGCTCGGGCGAGTCCCCCGCGGACATGACCTGGGACAACTTCATCACCAACTGGGGCACCGAGCTGGGCAGCGAGAACGTCGAGCTGATGCCGCCACCCACCGGCTCCGACGGTGAGAAGCACATGTTCTTCAAGCCCAGCATGCTGCTCTCGATGGGCGCCAACACCGAGCACCCCGAGGAGGCCGCCCAGCTGGTCGACTTCCTGGTCAACGACACCGAGGCCGGCCAGATCCTCGGCACCGACCTGGGCGTGCCGGCCTCGCAGGAGCGTCTCGACGCCCTGGAGGTCGAGGAGGGCAGCTACGACGAGAAGGTCATCGAGTACGAGGCGCGGGTGCGCGACGAGGGCTACGTGACCGAGCCGGTGCCGACCCCCGCGCAGGGCTTCGGCGCCGTGGAGGGCGAGTACGTCACGGTGCTCGCGGACGAGTTCTCCTACCAGCAGATCGACGCCGAGGAGTTCGCCTCCCGGTTGTTCGACTCGCTGGAGACCAACATCGTCGTCCAGTGACCCCTGCCGGCACCGTTGCCTGACCGGCGCTCACCGCATACCGAACGGAAAGCTCCTCGTGTCTGTCACCCATGAGGCGCACCGGGCTTCGGAGACCGGCAAACCCCCGCGACGGCCGCCCCGGCGGCCGTCGCGGCGGGCGACCGAGACCCGGGCCGGCTACGCCTTCCTCGCCCCCTGGCTGCTGGGCTTCATCGCGCTGACCGCGGGCCCGATGGTGGCCTCCGCCTACCTGGCCTTCACCGACTACCACCCGATCCGCGGCGGGTCCTGGATCGGCCTGGAGAACTTCGAGAAACTCTTCGACGACTCCCGCTACCTGGAGTCCGTCGAGGTCACCCTCAAGTACGCGATCATCGGGACCCCGATCAAGCTGGCCGCCGCCCTCGGCGTCGCCATGCTGCTGAACAACCGGCGCCGCGGCCAGGGCAGCTACCGCTCGCTGTTCTACGCGCCCTCGCTGATCGGCGCCAGCGTCTCCATCGCCATCGTCTGGCGGGCGATGTTCAACGACGAGGGCATCGTCGACGGCATCGGCCAGACCTTCGGCATGGAGGCCGGCGGCTGGATCGGCAACCCCGATCTCACCATGCCGATGATGATCCTGCTGGCGGTCTGGCAGTTCGGCGCGCCGATGGTGATCTTCCTGGCCGGTCTGAAGCAGATACCCAACGAGCTGTACGAGGCGGCGCAGGTGGACGGCGCGGGCGCGTGGCGCCGGTTCCGGCAGATCACGCTGCCGATGCTGTCGCCCGTGCTGTTCTTCAACCTGGTGCTGGAGACCATCCACTCGTTCCAGGTGTTCGCCTCGGCCTTCATCATCTCCCGGGGCACCGGCGGGCCGGCGAACTCCACGCTGTTCTACACGCTGTACCTCTACGAGAGCGGCTTCGGCCCGCGCGGCCAGCTCGGCTACGCCGCGGCCATGGCCTGGCTGCTGGTCATCGCGGTGGGCGTGCTCACGCTGATCTTCTTCCGCACCTCGCGCTACTGGGTGTTCTACGCAGGGGAGTCGCGATGACGACCTCGACGTTGACGAAACGGCCGTCCACCGCGGACTCCCCCGCCCGGGGGTCCTCCGGGCACCTGCGGCGGCGCGCGGGCCGGACCCTGGTGTTCCACCTCGCGGTCTGGGGGCTGCTGGTGGTCATGCTCTACCCGGGCGCGTGGATGCTGCTGTCGTCCTTCCGGCCGACGAACGAGATCATCGGCGAGACCGGGCTGATTCCCGACAACACGACGCTGGACAACTTCCGCACCGCGTTCGACGGCATCGGCGGGGTCTCGTTCTGGACGTTCTTCATGAACTCCGTGTACCTCGGCGCCGGTTCGGTGATCGGCATCTGCCTGTCGTGCTCCGTGGCGGCGTACGCGTTCGCCCGGATCGACTTCCCCGGCAAGAACCTCTTCTTCGCCATCATGATCGGCACGCTGCTGCTGCCGTTCCACGTGGTGATCATCCCGCAGTTCATCCTGTTCAACGAGTTCGGCTGGGTCGACTCGTACATGCCGCTGCTGATCGGCAAGTTCCTGGCCACGGACGCGTTCTTCGTCTTCCTGATGGTGCAGTTCATGCGGACGGTGCCGCGGGAGCTGGACGAGTCGGCGCGCATCGACGGCGCGGGACACCCGCGGATCTACTGGTCGATCATGCTGCCGCTGATGCGTCCGGTGCTGGCGACCGCGTCGATCTTCGCGTTCATCTGGAGCTGGAACGACTTCCTGGCGCCGCTGATCTACCTGCGGAGTCCGGAGAAGTACACGCTGCCGCTGATGCTGCGGCAGTACGCGGACCAGACCAGCGTCTCCGACTACGGCGCGCAGATGGCGGCGGCGATGCTGGCGCTGGTGCCGGTGATCCTTTTCTTCGCCCTCTTCCAGCGCTATATCGTCGAGGGCGTGTCGACCCAGGGGCTCCGCGGCTAGCGGGGCACGCACGGCGAAAGGCGGCGGACGATGACCGGCAGGCGCTGGACGAGCGGCTTCGCCCTGTTCGGCGAGGTCCTGATCACCGGCGTGTTGGTCGCCGTGCTGTCGCTGCCGGTCGTCACCGCGCTGCCCGCGGTGGCGGCCGGCACCGCGCACCTGCGGCGGCATCTCACCGGCGACAGCGTCCGGGTGGCCGACCTGATGCGGGACTTCGGAGCCGCGTGCCGCGGTCTGTGGCGGCTCGCGCTCGGGCTCACGGGCGTGGCGCTGGTGCTGCTGTGGAACCTGTCGCTGGGCCAGGCCGGGGTCATGCCCGGCGCCGGCGGCGTGGTCACCGTCTCGGCGCTGCTGCTGGTGGCCTGGGCGGTGCTGCTGCTCCGCACCGCCGCCGGCTGGCGTGCCGGCGCGTCCGGCGGCGCCGAGCTGCTCCGCGCCACCGCGGAGCGGGCCTGGCGCGATCCGGCCGGCTCGGTGCTGCTGGCGTTCGCCTGCGGGATGTGCGGGCTCTTCGTGTGGATGCTGCTGCCGCTGGTGCTGGTGGCCGGCGGCTTGCTCTGCCTGGCCTCGCTGGCCGTCGAGCTGCGCCACGAGGCCCGCACGACGCCCGGCCCCGACGCCGCCGGCGGCGTCGTCGAGAGCTAGCGCGTGTCGCCAACTCCCACGCGGGCGCGGGCGTGCTCGACGGCGGCCGTGGCGAGGCCGGTGATCAACGGGTGCGCCCGGGTGCCGTCGCCGTCCAGCTCGGGCTGGAAGAGGGTGCCGAGGAAGAACGGGTGGCCGGGGAGTTCGGCGATGCGGACCGCGCCCGACTCGTCGACTCCGGTGAACTCCAGGCCGTGGGCGCGCAGCGCGTCGAGATGATCGGGACTGGGGCCGTAGCCGCAGTGGTAGCGCGCCGGCACCCGCTCGACGCCGAGCAGTTCGGCGGCCCGTGAGCCGGGGGCGACCGTGACCGTGCCCTCGTGGCCGACCAGGGAACAGCCCAGCGGAACGACCAGGGCGTCCTCGTCGGCGATCCCCGGGTCGTTCTCGGTGTGGCCGGCGCGCGCCATGCCGCAGACGTTGCGGGCGAACTCCAGCAGCGTGTGCTGGAAGCCGCCGCAGGTGCCGAGGAACGGGATGCCGCCCTCGCGGGCCGCGCGGATCGCCGCCAGCACCCCGGCCTCGCTGCGGTACGGGCTGCCGGGCAGCACCCAGACCGCGTCGAAGCCGTCCAGGTCCTGGTCGGCCTCCGGGGAGGGGATCCAGTAGGCGTCCAGGTCGAGCCCTTCGCGTGCGCGGAGGGCCGCCAGCAGGCCGGGGACCCGGGTGTGCGAACGGACGGCGTCGGAGCGGTCCCCGACCAGTGCGATGCGTGCCTGGTTCATGGCCTCATGCTCCCGCCGGAGCCCGCATCAGGTCCAACGATGATTCCGCGATCCCGCATCAGGAACGCTGATGGAGACTGGCCGCCATGGACCCGCATCTGCTGCGCACCTTCGTCGCGGTTCTCGACCACCGCTCGTTCTCCGGCGCCGCCGTGGCCCTCGGCTACACCCAGTCCGCCGTCTCCCAGCACATCGCCGCGCTGGAGGCCGACCTGGGCGCCCGGCTGGTCGAGCGCCGCCCCGTCGCTCCCACTCCGGCCGGCGCCCGGCTGCTGGAGCACGCCCCCGCCCTGCTGCTGCGCCTGGACGCGGCCCGCGCCGACGTCGCCCGGATCCGCCACACCGACGCCAGCCGGCTGACCCTGGCCTGCTCACCGCTCGCCTGCGGCCCCGCCGTCGCCGGCGCCCTCTCCCGGCTGCGCGGGGCCTCCCCCATCCTGGACCTGGAGGTGCGGGTGCTGGGCCGGGACGCGGTCATCGGGCAGGTGCTCACCGGGCGCGCCGACGCCGCCCTGGTGGACGGCGTCGCCGCGCCCAGCGATCCGCTGCCGCTCCCCGACCTCGGTCCCGCCGTCCCCCTCGCCGCCGGCGAGGAGCCGCTGGCCGTGCTCTTCCCCGACGACCATCCGCTGGCCCGGCGCCGCTCCGTGCGGCTGACCGATCTGGCGCAGGCCCGGTGGATCGACGCCCCGGACGCCGCCGTCCCCCTCGACCGGCTGCGCGCCGTCTGCCGGACCGACGGCTTCCTCCCCCGGATCCGCCACCGCGGCACCGACGTGCACGGCCTCGCCGCGCTCGCCGCCGCGGGCCACGGCCTCGTCGCTCTCCCGCTCCCCCTCGCCACCACCCTCCCCGGAGCGGCCGTCCGCGTCGGCGAACCCCGCCTGGTCCACCGCACCGAACTCCTCCACCCGGCCACCCCCACGGAACCGGCCAGCCGGCTGGTCGCCCTCCTCACCACCTGAGGCGGCTCCGCCGGGCGGGTCAGCGGGCGATGAACGGCTCGGTCAGGTGCGGGGTCGCGAGGTGGAGGGTGCTGGCGGCCCGGCTGCGGAGCACCCGTTCCCTTGAGGCCCTGGCCTGCTCGGGGTCCATCTCGTGGGCGTAGGCGAGTTCGGGGTGCAGCAGCTGGATCGCGTGCACGAGCAGGTCACCGGTGACGGCGACCCGTTCGCGCCCGAACCCGACGAGCACGCTCTGGTGCCCGGGCGTGTGGCCCGGCGTGGCGCACACGCGCTCGCCGCCGCGCAGCGGGGTGTCGCCGTCGAGCAGCCGGAGCTGATCGGCCTTCCGGAGCGGGTCGATCAGCGCGGACCGCAGCCGCGGATTGACCTCCTCGATCGCGTCGAGTTCGGCCCGCTGCAACAGGTACTCGGCGTTCGGGAAGAACGGCCGCGTCCGCTCGCCGACGACGGCCCAGCCCACATGGTCGGTGTGGAGGTGCGTGAGCACCACGGTGTCCACGTCGGAGGGATCGATCCCCGCGGCGGCCAGCGAATCCGGGAGCACCCCGGGCACGGGCGCCCACGAGGCCGCCGGGCTGTCGACCGGGCCGATTCCCGCGTCGACCAGCGTCACGCCCTGGTCGCCGCGGATCGCGAACGCGCGGAACCGGAGCCACCAGCGCCCGTCGCCGTCGAGCGCGCCGGGATCGAGCCGGTCGGCCGCCGCCCACTGCTCGGTGGTGGCGCCGGGGAACGCCTCCGCCCGGGGAGAGAAGAAGGGGCCCGCGCCGTCGGCGAGCGCGATGACGGTGTACGGGCCGATCTGGAGGGAGGGGGGCAGGGGCATCCCACGATGCTGCCACCGGCGGACGGCCCGCGACCAGGCGGGCTGCCCCGGAGCCCACCCCCGGGAGAGCAGCTAGCCCGGGCGGACCGCAGTCTCGATGTGGGCGAGTTGGGCGGCGAGGATCTCCTCGAACGCGGCGCGGCGGTCCTCCCCGAGGGGGCGGACGTCGCGGGCGAAGTGGGCCAGGGCGGGGAAGCGTTCGGGGTCGGCGCCCAGTACCGCCACGCGGAACAGCTCCATGCCGTGTTCGTGCTCTGTGGGGGCGACGGTGCCGAAGCCGGCCTCGGAGGCGATCAACGCGACGATGAGGACCGCGATCCGGTGGTACCGCACCGGGATCTCCTCCTCGGGCAGCCCCGACGCGCGCAGGGCCTGCAGCACCTCTTCCATGGCCAGCCGGGAACCGGTGCCGCCCGAGGCGTGGCGTCCCCAGACCGAGGCGAGCTGGGGGTGCTGGCCGAAGGCCTCCCGCATGCGCAGGGCCAGGGACGTGATGCGCTGCTTCCAGTCGCCCTCGGGGCGGTAGCCGTCCATGGCGGCCAGCAGGACCCGGTCGGCGACCGCGCGCAGCAGTTCGGTCTTGCTGCGGAAGTGCCGGTAGAGGCTGGAGGAATCGGTGCCGAGCACCGCCGCGAGCTTGCGCACGCTGAACGAGTCCGGGTCGTCCGTGCGCAGCAGTTCCGCCGCCGCGTCCAGGATCTCCTCGGTCGACCAGCGTCGTCTGCCTGCCATTCCACCCCTCTCGTCGGGTTCAGCCTAGCCCATGCACTTGGTGTTGCACGCACTGCGTGCAACATGCGAGCATGAACGTGCCGAGCAGCCCGTCAGCGGGCGCCCGGCGCACCGCTCGCGCCCTGTCGCCCCAGGTCAGGCAGCAGATACGCGGCTCACCCGCCGGGTTGGTTCGCGACGAGATGACGACGACGGGAGAGAGATGAGCGCCACCGCACGTGCTCAGACAGAGGAGCGGTCCACACCCCCACCACCAGAAGCCGACGCTCCCGACGCTCCGGCGGGACAGCGCCTGACCGGGCTGCTGCGTCCCCACCGACGGAGCTTCGCCGCCGTGGTGATCCTGCAGGTGATCGGCGCTGTCGCGGGTCTGGCTCCGCTGGTGGCGGTCATCGAACTGGGCCGGACGCTGCTGTCGCCCGGCCCGGTCGAGCACGATCACGTGTGGACCGTCGTGATCGCGGGCGCGGCCGGCCTTTTCGTCCGGCTGCTGTGCACGGCCGCGTCGGCCGGACTCGGGCATCTGGTCGACGACCGGGTGCAGCTGTCGTTCCGCCGGGCACTGGCGGCGCGGCTGGGCAACGTGCCGATCGGCTGGTTCTCCCGGCGCCGGACCGGCGAGCTTGCCAAGGTGGTCGGCGAGGACGTGAGCGCGGTGCACCCGTTCATCGCCCACACCCCCGGCGAGCTCGTCTCGGCGTTCGTGGTGCCCCTGGTGTCGCTGGTCTACCTCTGCACCGTCGACTGGCGGCTCACCCTGATCACGCTGATCCCGGTGGTGCTGGCGGTGGCCGTGGTCCCGCTGATGATGACCCCGGCCCGGCTGCGCGAGCAGGAGGCGTTCGACGGGGCCATGGGACGGATCTCGAGTTCGGTCGTCGAGTTCGTCCAGGGCATCTCGGTGGTCAAGGCGTTCGGCGGAGGGGAACGCGCCCACCACAGGTTCCGCACCGCCGTGGACGACTTCGTCGGCACCTTCAACCGGTGGGTGCGCGGCATGTCCGGGCCCGCCGCGGGAATGCAGCTCGCCCTGTCGCCGCCGTTCGTGCTGCTGGTCGTGCTGATCGGAGGTACGACTCTGATCACGAACGGCGGCATGGCCCCAGCCGACCTGCTGCCCTTCCTGCTGCTCGGACTGGGCCTGACCGCTCCGGTGGCGGCCCTCGGTCACGGCTTCGACGAGATGCAGGCCGCCCGGCGCGCCGTCGGCCGGATCCGGGACGTGCTCGACGTGCGGCCCCTGCCCGAGCCCACGGAGCCGGTCGCGCCACGGGGCCACCGGGTGGAGCTACGGGACGTTCGGTTCGGCTACGAGGCCGAACACGAGGTGCTGCGCGGGATCGACCTGGTGCTCGAACCGGGGACGGTCACCGCGATCGTCGGACCGTCGGGAAGCGGGAAGTCCACGCTGGTACAGCTGTTGCCGCGGTTCTTCGACCCGACCCACGGCTCGGTCCTCCTCGGCGGCGTCGATCTGCGCGACCTGGGCAGCCGGGAGCTCTACCGGACGGTCTCCTTCGTCTTCCAGGACACCGCCCTGCTGCGGGCATCGGTCGCGGACAACATCGCGCTGGCGGTGCCGCGTGCCGACCGCGACGCCGTGGTGCACGCCGCCCGGCTGGCGAACATCCATGACCGGATCCTCGAGCTGCCGCGCGGATACGACACCGTGCTCCTGGAGGAAGCCGGACTGTCCGGCGGCGAGGCGCAACGGATCTCGATCGCCCGCGCGCTGCTCGCGGACACGCCCGTTCTGGTGCTCGACGAGGCGACCGCGTTCGCCGATCCGCACACCGAACAGGCGGTGCGCCGAGCCCTGGCGACGCTGCGGGCGGACCGGACGATTCTGGTCATCGCGCACCGCCTCGAGACGGTCGCCGACGCCGACACCGTCGTGCTGCTGGAGAACGGATCCGTCGTCGAACGCGGCGGGCCCGCCGAACTGCTGACCCGGAACGGCAGGTTCGCGGCGTTCTGGCGAACCCACCGTACGGCGATCGGCGACGAGATCGGAGAATCCCGGTGATTCGAACGCTGCTGCGCGTGCTGGGGCACGAGTACGCCCGGCCGGTGCGACGCACCGTGGCGCTGATGACGACGACCGCGATCGCCGAGGGCCTGTCCTACGCGTTGCTGGTTCCGGTGCTGCGGGCGCTGTTCGGGGACACGCCGGGCGATGCCTGGCCGTGGCTGGCCGCGTTCGGGGCCGCGGTCGCGTGCTACGCGGTGCTGCGCTACAGCAGCGACCTGTCCGGTTTCCGCGCCGGAACCACGCTGCTGCACGGGATGTATCACCGGATCGGCGATCATCTGGCCCGCCTGCCCATCGGGTGGTACACCGCCCGGCGCGTCGGCGAGGTGTCCGTCCTGGCCAGCCAGGGCGTGCTGCAGTCGATGAGTGTGATCGCGCATCTGCTGGCGCCGTACGTCTCGGCCTGCGTCACCCCGCTGACGATCGTCGTCGTGATGCTCGCCCTCAACTGGCAGATGGGGCTCGCCGCGCTGATCGCGGTGCCGGTCGTGGCCGCGATCCAGTCCTGGACGGGGCGCTCGATGGCGATCCACGACACGGAGCGCGCCGAACGCGATCACGAAGCCACCGGCCGGGTCATCGAGTTCCTCCAGGCGCAGCCGGTGCTGCGCGCGGGCGGCCGGACCGCCGAGCGGTTCCGGTTGCTCGACGACTCGCTGTCGGAGCTCCAGCGCGCGTCCCGCCGCGGCACCGTGTCGGCGCTGCCCGGCGTGCTGGGCCTGGCGCTCACCGTGCAGGTGGTGTTCACCGGGCTGCTGGTGCTGGGCACCTACCTCGCGCTCGGCGGGAACATCGGCGCGGCCGAGCTGCTGGCGATCCTGGTGCTGGCCGCCCGCGGCGCGGACCCGTTGCTGTCGCTGACCGACATCGCGGGCAAGCTCCGCGGCGCGCGGTCCGAGCTGGCCCGGCTCGACGCGGTGTTGCGCGCCGAACCGCTGCCGGAGGCCAGGGAACCCGTCCAGCCCGCGGGCCATGGTCTGGAGTTCGACTCCGTTGTCTTCCGGCACGGCGGCCACGCGGTGATCGACAATCTGTCGCTGTCCGTGCCGGAAGGCCAGCGCCTCGCCGTCGTCGGACCGTCGGGGGCCGGCAAGAGCACGTTGCTGCACCTGCTCGCGCGCTTCTACGACGTGGACACGGGCGCGGTGCGCGTCGGCGGGGTGGACGTCCGGGACATCAGCACCGAGGCGCTGATGTCCCGGATCGCCATCGTCTTCCAGGACTCCTACCTCTTCGACGGGACGCTCGAGGAGAACGTGCGCCTCGGCCGCCCCGACGCCGACGAGGCCGAGGTACGGGCGGCCGCGACCGCCGCCCGACTGGACGACGTGATCGAGCGCCTGCCCGGCGGCTGGGCGGCCAGGGTCGGCGAGGGCGGCGCGCTGCTCTCGGGCGGCGAACGCCAGCGGGTCTCGATCGCGCGGGCCCTGCTGAAGAACGCGCCCGTCGTGCTGCTGGACGAGGTGACCTCCGCGCTGGACCCGGTGAACGAGGCCGCCGTCCACGAGGGAATCGCACGCCTGATGACGGGCCGGACCGTGGTGATGGTCGCGCATCGCATGCGAACCGTCCGACGCGCCGATCGCATCGTCTTCGTCGACGACGGCCGGATCGTGGAGGAGGGCGACCACGACGAACTGCTGCGCCGCGACGGCCGCTACGCCGCCTTCTGGAACGCCTCCCTGAACGCGGTGGCCAGCGAACGAGCACTCGATTGTGGGTCTGGATCGTCGCGGCGGCACGGGGCGGTTCGGTGAGGCCACCCGGGCGGTACGCCATGCCACAGCCCTCGACCGGAGGTGGGCTCTCCGCCGTCGACGCCGTGCGGCCACGCCGATGAGTTTCGTCGCGCGCAGCGGTCTCAACGTGCATGGAAACGTCACTTGACCCCGAGCCGCAGACCGCGGCCGGCAAGGTGCTCTGGCACTTCACGATGTCGCTTGACGGCTTCGTCGCCGGGCCGAACCACGCCATGGACTAGATGTCCGGGCTGACCAACCGGTCCGGGCTGGAGGAGGAGTACGCCGCGACCACCGGCGCCGTGCTCGGCGGCCGGGACGGCTGGGACGCGTTCTCCGACGCCCGCCCGTACGGCGGCGGCGAGGTGTGGCAGGGACGGGTCTTCGTCCTCACCCACCATCCGGAGGACGCCGCCCCGGCCGACGACGTCACCTTTCTCAGCTGCGACGTCGCCGAGGCCGTGCGGATCGCGCTGGAGGCCGCGAACGGCAAGAACGTCGAGGTGCTCTCGGCCTCGATCGGCGCGCAGCTGATCGAACGCGGCCTGATCGACGAGATCGACCTGCACATAGCGCCAGTGCTGCTCGGCGACGGCATCCGGCTGTTCGACAACCCCGGAGGTCGGCCCGTGCCCCTCCTGCGCGTGCACGACGGCGCGCCGAACGCGGAGCTCAACGTCCGGTTCCGACCGGCACACCGGGCGCCGCTCCGGGGGCGAACACCCGAAGGGTGAGGTCCAGCAGATGGACCGGGCCCGCTCCGAGGAGTACCGGGCCGGGGAGCGCCTCAGCCGCAGGGCCCCGGGCTGGCGGGCTGGCGGGCCGGCGGGCTGGCGGGCTGGCGGGCTGGTCTACGCCCGGTGGGTGGTGATGATGCGCTGCAGCTCGCGGGCGGCGCGGGGTGGGGAGACGTCGCTGCGGTGGGCGACCGAGATGGTGCGGTGCAGGCCGGGCGGCGCGAGCGGGGTGGTGCGCAGTCCAGAGCGGGTCGCGACCATGCGGGGCACCACGGCCACGCCGAGCCCGGACCTGACGAAGCCGAGCACCGCGTCCATCTCGCCGCCCTCGACGCTGAAGGACGGCTCGAACCCGGCGCGCTGGCAGGCGGCCAGGGTCAGCTCCCGCAGGTCGTAGCCGCGCCGGAACATCACCAGCGGCGTCTCGCGCAGGTCCTCGATGCGGATCCGCGGCTCCGCGCCCGCACTCGCTCCCCGCACCGGCATGGGGTATCCCCTGCTCGAAGCGCTCGGGGAGGGCGCGTTCGGAGAGGAGATCACCACCAGCTCCTCGCGGAGCAGCTCCTGGGTGGTGAGCGCCGGGGCCTGCCCCGGCACGGGCGTGATGATCAGCGCCAGGTCGAGCTCGCCGGCGGCGAGGCTGCGCACCAGGTCCTGCGAGCCGTCCTCGTGCACGAAGAGCTCGACGCCCGGATAGCTGTCCCGGAAGGTGCGCAGCACGTCCGGCACCAGGCTGGCGCACAGGCTCGGCGGCGCGCCGAGCCGCACCCGCCCGCGCCGCAGCTGCGCGACCTCCTGCACCTCGCGGCGGGCCGTCTCGGCGTCGGCGAGGATGCGGCGGGCGAGCGGCAGCAGCGCCGCGCCGGCGTCGGTGAGCGAGATGTGGCCGCGGGCCCGGTGGAACAGCTCGGCCCCCAGCTCCCGCTCCAGCGACCGGATCTGCTGGGACAGTGAGGGCTGCGCCACATGCTCGCGGCGGGCCGCCTGGGTGAAGTGCCGGGTCTCGGCGACGGCGGTGAAGTACCTGAGCTGCTGGAACTGCATGTGGCCAGGATACGACGGCATAGCTCACGCCTATCGAAAGCAGCGTTTCTATGTCTTGGACTGATTCACCCAGGTCTTCGTACCGTCTGACGTATGGCTGTGGCGACCAAGGAGCGCGCGCGCTCGGAGCACCGTCCTCCTCCCCCGTCCTCGACGCTGGGCCGGATGTGGCACTCCACCATCGGCAAGAAGACGGCGATGGCCGTCACCGGCGCGATCATGCTGCTCTACCTGGTGGCCCACATGGTCGGGAACCTGAAGGTCTTCTTCGGTCCCGACGAGATGAACGGCTACGCGCACTGGCTGCGCACCATCGGCGACCCGGTGCTGCACCACGAGTGGTTCCTGTGGATCATGCGGCCGGTGCTGGTGGCCGCCGTGGTCGTGCACGGCGTGGCCGCCTACCAGCTCAGCCGCCGCGACCTGGCCGCCCGCCCGGTCGGGTACGCGCACCGCCGCCGCCCGGCCAGCTACGCCACCCGCACGATGCGCTGGGGCGGCGTGATCGTCGCGCTGTTCGTCGTCTGGCACCTGCTGGACCTGACCACGGGCACGGTGAACCCCGACTTCCGGTCGGGCGAGCCGTACCACAACATCGTCGAGACCTTCAGCACCTGGTACGGCAACGCGATCTACATCGTCGCGATGCTGGCCGTCGGCCTGCACATCAGGCACGGCTTCAACAGCGCCGCGCAGACGCTGGGCGCCGGCGGCCGCGGCCGGGACCGCGCGCTGCGGCTGACCTCGAACGCCCTCGCCCTGGTGCTGACCGTCGGATTCCTCGCCGTGCCGGTCGGCGTGATGACCGGATTGGTGGACTGATCATGAGCTCCTACTCCGACTACGCCACGGGCGAGCCCGTCGTCGACACCCGGGCACCGGACGGTCCGGTCTCCGAACGCTGGGACCGCCGCCGGTTCGAGGCGAAGCTGGTCAACCCGGCCAACCGGCGCAAGCACACGGTCATCGTGGTGGGCACCGGACTCGCCGGCGGCGCCGCCGGCGCCACCCTCGCCGAGCAGGGCTACCGGGTCGTCCAGTTCTGCTACCAGGACTCCCCGCGCCGCGCCCACTCCATCGCCGCGCAGGGCGGGATCAACGCCGCGAAGAACTACCGCAACGACGGCGACTCCATCCACCGGCTGTTCTACGACACCGTCAAGGGCGGCGACTTCCGCGCCCGCGAGTCCAACGTCTACCGGCTGGCCCAGGTCTCCGTGGAGATCATCGACCAGTGCGTCGCCCAGGGCGTGCCGTTCGCCCGCGAGTACGGCGGGCTGCTCGACACCCGCTCGTTCGGCGGCGTGCAGGTCTCCCGCACCTTCTACGCCCGTGGCCAGACCGGGCAGCAGCTGCTGCTCGGCGCCTACCAGGCGCTCTCCCGGCAGATCGCCGCGGGGAACGTCGAGATGCACCCGCGCACCGAGATGCTCGACCTGATCGTGGTCGACGGCCGGGCCCGCGGCATCGTCGCCCGCGACCTGGTCACCGGCGAGGTCTCCACGTACCTGGCGGACGCCGTGGTGCTGGCCACCGGCGGCTACGGCAACGTCTTCTACCTCTCCACCAACGCCAAGAACTCCAACGCGTCCGCGATCTGGCGCGCCCACCGGCGCGGCGCCTACCTCGCGAACCCGTGCTTCACCCAGATCCACCCCACCTGCATCCCGCGCGCCGGCGACCACCAGTCGAAGCTGACCCTGATGAGCGAGTCGCTGCGCAACGACGGCCGCATCTGGGTGCCGAAGCGGGCCGGCGACACCCGGCCGGCGGCCGAGATCCCCGAGGACGAGCGGGACTACTACCTGGAGCGGATCTACCCCTCGTTCGGCAACCTGGTGCCGCGCGACATCGCCTCGCGCGCCGCCAAGACCGTCTGCGACGAGGGCCGCGGCGTGGGCCCCGGCGGCCAGGGCGTGTACCTGGACTTCGCCGACGCCATCGCCCGGATGGGCCGCAAGGCGGTCGAGGCGAAGTACGGCAACCTCTTCGACATGTACCAGCGGATCACCGCCGAGGACCCGTACCAGGTGCCGATGCGGATCTACCCGGCCATCCACTACACGATGGGCGGCCTGTGGGTGGACTACGACCTGCAGACCACGATCCCCGGCCTGTTCGCCATCGGAGAGGCCAACTTCTCCGACCACGGCGCCAACCGCCTCGGCGCCTCGGCGCTGATGCAGGGCCTGGCCGACGGGTACTTCATCCTGCCCGCCACGCTGGCCGACTACGTGGCCCGCCACCCGCACGCCGAGCCGGTGCCCGCGGACCACCCGGCCGTGACCGAGGCCGTCACCGAGACCACCGACCGGCTCCAGCGGCTGCTGGCCGTCGGCGGCGACCGGACCCCCGACTCGTTCCACCGGGAGCTCGGCGAGCTGCTCTGGGACGAGTGCGGCATGTCCCGCAGCGAGACCGGCCTGCGCAAGGCGCTGGGCCGGATCCCCGAACTGCGGGAGGAGTTCTGGCGGCGCATCAGGGTGCCGGGCAGCGGCGCCGAGCTCAACCAGTCCCTGGAGAAGGCGAACCGGATCTCCGACTACCTGGAGCTGGCCGAGCTGATGTGCCTGGACGCGCTGCACCGCGCCGAGTCCTGCGGCGGCCACTTCCGCGAGGAGAGCCAGACCCCGGACGGCGAGGCGGCGCGCCGCGACGACGAGTTCTCCTACGCCGCGGCGTGGGAGTTCACCGGAACCGGCCAGGCGCCCGTGCTGCACCAGGAGGACCTGACCTTCGAGTACGTCCACCCCACCCAGCGGAGCTACGCGTGAACCTCACCCTGCGCATCTGGCGCCAGTCGGGCCCCGACACGGACGGCGCCATGTCCACCTACGAGGTCGCCGACGTCTCCCCCGACATGTCCTTCCTGGAGATGCTGGACACCCTCAACGAGGAGCTGATCCTCCGCGGCGAGGAGCCCGTGGCGTTCGACCACGACTGCCGGGAGGGCATCTGCGGCGCCTGCGGCATGGTCATCAACGGGCAGGCGCACGGCCCCGAGCGGACCACCACCTGCCAGCTGCACATGCGGCAGTTCTCGGACGGCGACGTCATCGACGTGGAGCCGTGGCGCGCCGCCGCCTTTCCCGTGGTGAAGGACCTGGTGGTGGACCGCTCCGCGTTCGACCGGGTCATCGGCTCCGGCGGGTACATCACCGCGCCGACCGGCTCGGCGCCCGAGGCGCACGCCACCCCGGTGCCGAAGCCGGCCGCGGACACCGCCTTCGAGCACGCCGAGTGCATCGGCTGCGGCGCGTGCGTGGCGGCCTGCCCCAACGGTTCGGCGATGCTCTTCACCTCCGCCAAGATCAACCACCTCAACGTGCTGCCGCAGGGCGCCCCGGAGCGCGAGAGCCGGGTGCTGGACATGGTCGAGCAGATGGACGCCGAGGGCTTCGGCGGCTGCACCAACACCGGGGCCTGCGCCACGGTGTGCCCCAAGGGCATCCCGCTGAGCTCCATCAGCGGCATGAACCGCGAGTACCTGCGGGCGATCCGCAAGGGCGGCTAGGTCCTGTCCGGCGGGTCTTCGTGGGCCCGCGAAGACCCGCCGGACAGGGCCTCAGCCGGCCGGGCCCGGATCAGGGGCGGGCCCCGCACGGCGCGGCCGGGGCCGGCCCGCTCGACCCGGCCGGGGCCCAGCACGGGCCCCGGCCGGGTGCTCGTTCGGCGCTCGGTGCGCCGGCCCGCGGTGCTCAGATCCGGCCGACGCCGACCCCGGCCGGAATGATGTCCGGCAGGCTCCGCGGGTCGTCCAGCGTGTAGGAGTAGTAGCCGCTCGGCTCGGCGACCGTGCCCAGCGTCTCCGGCGTGCCGGACGAGACGTAGACGTTGTCCCGCTCCACCACCCGGCCCGGGCCGCTCTCGTCGTAGCCCGAGTAGATCGGGTAGGGCACGTTCTCGAAGTAGTTGCCCTCCACCAGGACGCCGGCGTCCATGGTCGAGGCGACGCCGTAGAGCGCGCAGCCGCGGTAGTAGTTGTTGTAGACGTGCACCGGCTCGCCGAAGCGCACCCGGGGGTGCCGCTGCTCGGTGCCGTCGAAGTAGTTGTGGTGGAAGCTCACCCGGAGGTGGCCGGTGTCCTGGCTGCCGTTGGAGTCGGAGTGCCCGATCAGCATCGTCTTGCTGTGGTCGTGGAAGTGGTTCCAGGAGACCGTGACGTAGTCCGCGCCGCGCACGATGTCGATCAGGCCGTCGGCACCCGAGCTGAAGTCGCAGTGGTCGATCCAGATGTGGTGCGAGTCCTGCTGGATGCTGATCGCGTCGTCGTCGGCGCCGGTGAACCGCAGGTTCCTGATGATCACGTTCTGCCGGCGGTACATGTCCAGGCCGCCGCCGCTGATGGTGGCGTCCGTGCCCAGGCCGATGACGGTCTTGTTGGAGCGCAGCCCCTGCTTGCTGCTGATGTTCATGGTGCCCTGCACCTGGATGACGTACGGCTCGTTCCGGTCGCAGTAGTCGAGGAACGTCTCGGCGTCGGTGACGGTGACCACCTCGCCGCCCTCGCCTCCGGTGACGCCGTTCTGACCGAGGGCGTTGACGCCCGCGAAGCCGTCCGCGACGTTCAGCACGGAGGGGTGGGCGGCGGGGTGGGCGGCGGGACGGACGGCCGAGCGCGCCGCCGGGGTGGCGACGGCCAGCGCGGCCGCGGTCGCGGCCGAGCCGGTGAGCAGGCGGCGTCGGGTGATGCGGCTCATGGTCTGTCTCCTCAGATCTTTCCGGTGCCGGCGCCCGCCGGCACGATGGTGGGCACGTCGGCGGCCGCGTCGAGGGCGTAGGAGTAGTACGCGGACGGCTCCTCGACGGAACCCCTGACCTCGATCTCGTGGTTGCAGTCGACGAGGATGTTGTCGCGGGACACCATCCGGCCGAGGTCCCCGCTGAAGTCGACCCGGGCGGGGTTGTTGACGCTGAAGAAGTAGTTGCCCTCCAGGACCACCCCGGCGTCCATCGTGGAGGCGACGCCGTAGCTGTTCTCCCGGTAGTAGTTGTTGTAGACGTGCACCGGCTCGCCGAAGCGCACCCGCGGATTGCGCTGGTCGGAGGCGTCGAAGTAGTTGTGGTGGTAGGTCACCCGGAGCCGGCCCACGTCCTGGGCCGACGCCTCGTCGTCGTGCCCGAGCAGCAGCGTCTTGTCGTGGTCGTGGAAGTGGTTCCAGGAGACCGTGACGAAGTCGGAGCCCCGCTTGATGTCCAGCGCGCCGTCGTCGCCGTTCGAGAAGTCACAGTGGTCGATCCAGACGTGGTGGGTGAACATCTGGACGTTGATCAGGTCGTCGGTGGCCCCGGTCAGCGCCAGGTTGCGGATGATGATGTTGTGCACCGCGTCGGCCGGCGGGCTGGTGGTGTCGTCGTCCACCGGGAGGCCGATGTTCAGGCCGCCTCCGGCGAGGCCCGCGTTCGCGCCGAGGCCGAGGATCGTGGTGTCCGAGGCCACGTCGTGCATGCCGTCGCTGTCGCCGGTGGGCAGCGTGATCGTCCCGCTCACCTGCACGACCAGCGGCTCGGGACGGGCGATGTAGTCGAGGAACTGCTCGGTCGTGGTGGCGGTCACCACCTCGCCGCCGGCGCCGCCCGTGGTGCCGTTCTGGCCCAGCGCGTTGACGCCCGCGAAGCCGTCGGCGACGTTCAGCACGGAGGGGTGGGCGGCGGGACGGGCGGCGGCGCGCGCCGCCGGGGTGGCGACGGCCAGCACGGCCGCGGTGGCGGCGCTGCCGGTCAGTAACTGACGTCGGGTCAAGCGGCTCATGCGTGTCTCCTCGGGTCGGCCCCCGCCGCGAGAAAGCGCTTACTATGTTGCCGGACGGTAAGCGCTTGCTACGTACATGTCAATAGCGCACGGGCCCGTACCCGTGCCGTGACGGCGGCCCGGGCGCGGTACGCGTCCGGGCCGGGGAGGCGGCGGGGCCGGTCAGCGCACCGGGTGGCCGGCCGCCCGCAGCGTGTCCTTGACCTGGCCGATGCGCAGGTCGCCGAAGTGGAAGACGGAGGCGGCCAGCACGGCGTCGGCGCCGGCGGCCACCGCCCGTGGGAAGTGGTCCAGGCGGCCCGCCCCGCCGGAGGCGATGACCGGCACGCCGACGTGCTCGCGCACCGCGCTGATCATCTCGGTGTCGTAGCCGTCCCTGGTGCCGTCCGCGTCCATGGAGTTGAGCAGGATCTCGCCGGCGCCCAGCTTGGCGGCGCGGGTCGCCCAGGCCACGGCGTCGATGCCGGTACCACGCCGGCCGCCGTGGGTGGTCACCTCGAATCCCGAGGGGGTGGTGGTGCCCTCGGGGCAGCGGCGGGCGTCGACGGACAGCACGAGCACCTGGCTGCCGAACCGCTCGGAGATCTCCCCGATCAGCTCGGGCCGAGCGATGGCCGCGGTGTTGACCCCCACCTTGTCCGCCCCGGCGCGCAACAGGCGGTCCACGTCCTCGGTGGAGCGCACCCCGCCGCCGACCGTCAGCGGTATGAAGACCTGCTCGGCGGTGCGGCGCACCACGTCGTAGGTGGTCTCCCGATTGCCCGAGGAGGCCGTGATGTCCAGGAAGGTCAGCTCGTCGGCGCCCTCCGCGTCGTAGACCCGCGCCATCTCCACCGGATCGCCGGCGTCGCGCAGGTTCTCGAAGTTGATCCCCTTGACGACCCGGCCGGCGTCCACGTCCAGGCAGGGGATGACTCGTACGGCCAGGGTCACGAGGCGGCTCCTCGGCGTGCTTCCGGATCGGTCTCAGGGTCGGCCCGCGGGCCGGCGTGCGGGGCGGCGCCGGCGTCCCGGCCGGCTCCTCGGTGCGCCTCGAGCTCGACCTGCACCAGCACCCGGGAGTCGGCGAAGCCGGAGACCACCACCAGGGTGGTGACCGGCCGGACCGCGTCGAACAGCTCCTTGTGGGCCCGGCCGACCTCGTCGGCGTCCCGGCCGTGGCTGACGTACAGCCGGGTGCGGACGACGGACTCGACGCCGAGCCCGAACGGCTCCAGCGCCGCCACCGCGTCGGCCAGCGCCGACCTGGCCTGCTCGTAGGGGTCCCCGACGGCGGCGGCCCCGGCGGCGGGCGGCATCGTCCCGGCGACCAGCACCAGGTCGCCGGCGGCCACCGCGCGCGCGGAACCCACGGACTCCTGCCAGGAACTGCCGTTCCGCACGCGCTCGATGGTCACGGTGACACCGCCTCCAGGGCCTCCTCCAGGGTGAACGCCCTGGCGTAGAGCGCCTTGCCCACGATGGCTCCCTCGACGCCCTCGGGTACCAGGGTGGCGATCGCGCGCAGATCGTCAAGTGAGGACACTCCGCCGGACGCGACGACCGGGCGGTCGGTGACGGCGCAGACGTCCCGCAACAGCTTGAGGTTGGGGCCCTGCAGCGTGCCGTCCTTGTTGATGTCGGTGACCACGTACCGGGCGCAGCCCTCGGCGTCGAGCCGCGCCAGCGTCTCGAAGAGGTCGCCGCCGTCCCGGGTCCAGCCACGGCCGCGGAGCGTGGTGCCGCGCACGTCGAGGCCGACGGCGACGCGGTCGCCGTGCTCGGCGATGACCTTGGCCACCCACTCCGGCGACTCCAGCGCCGCCGTGCCCAGGTTGACCCGGGTGCAGCCGGTGGCCAACGCGGCGGCCAGCGTGTCGTCGTCGCGGATGCCGCCGGACAGCTCGACGCGGACGTCCATGGCCGCGACCACCTCGGCGATCCGCGCGCGGTTGTCGCCGGTGCCGAACGCGGCGTCCAGGTCGACCAGGTGCAGCCACTGGGCGCCGGCGCGCTGCCAGGCGAGGGCGGCGGTCAGCGGGTCGCCGTAGCCCGTCTCGGTGCCGGACTCGCCGTGCACCAGGCGGACCGCCTGGCCGCCTCGGACGTCGACGGCCGGGAGGAGTTCAAGCATCAGAGGGTCTCGATCCAGTTGGTGAGGAGCTGGGCGCCGGCGTCGCCGGACTTCTCCGGGTGGAACTGGGTGGCCCACAGCGGGCCGTTCTCCACGGCGGCGACGAACGGGTCGCCGTGCGTGGACCAGGTGACCCGGGCGGCGGCCAGCGGATCCGCCGGGCCCGGGGGCGTCAGCTCCCAGTCGTGCACCGCGTAGGAGTGCACGAAGTAGAAGCGGGCGTCCTCGGCCAGGCCGGCGAACAGCCGGGAGTCGGCCGGGGGCCGCACCGTGTTCCAGCCCATGTGCGGGACGATGTCCGCGCGCAGCGGGCCGACCGTGCCCGGCCACTCGTCCAGCCCCTCGCTGGCCACGCCGTGCTCGATGCCGCGGGCGAACAGGATCTGCATGCCGACGCAGATGCCCAGCACCGGCCGGCCACCGGCCAGCCGGCGGCCGACGACCCAGTGGCCGCGGGCCCTGGTCAGTCCCGCCATGCAGGCGGCGAACGCCCCGACGCCCGGCACCACCAGGCCGTCCGCGGTCATCGCGCGGTCGTAGTCCCGGGTGATCTCGACCCGGGCGCCGGTCCTGGCCAGGGCGCGCTCGGCGGAGCGGACGTTGCCGAAGCCGTAGTCGAAGACCACGACGTCCTTGGCGACCTTCGACACGCTCACACCTCCAGCCTCAGCGCGCCGCCCAGCAGGCACAGCGCGCTGCCTATGCCGAGCACCAGCACGACGCTCCGCGGCATGCCCTGTTTGCGGAACGAGTACACGCCGCCGAGCAGGAACAGCCCCAGCACGATCAGCAGGGTGGACGCGCCGTTCACCGTGCCCTCCGCTCGCCGGTCTCGCCGGTCACAGCGCGCCCTTCGTGGACGGGATCCCGGTCTGCCGGGGATCGATCTCGCTGGCCTGCCGCAGCGCGCGGGCCAGGGCCTTGAACTGGCACTCCACGATGTGGTGCGCGTTCCGCCCGTAGGGCACGTGGACGTGCAGCGCGACCTGGGCCTGGGCCACGAAGGACTCCAGGATGTGCCGGGTCATGGTGGTGTCGTAGGAGCCGATCATGGGCGCCATGCCCTCCGGCTCGCGGTGCACCAGGTACGGGCGCCCCGACAGGTCGACGGTGACCTGGGCGAGCGACTCGTCCAGCGGCACCGAGGCGTCGGCGAACCGGCGGATGCCGCTCTTGTCGCCGAGCGCCTGGCGGAACGCCGCGCCCAGCGCCAGGGCGGTGTCCTCGATCGTGTGGTGGCTGTCGATGTGCAGGTCGCCCTCGGTCTTCACGGCGAGGTCGAACAGGCCGTGCCGGCCGAGCTGGTCCAGCATGTGGTCGAAGAAGCCGACTCCCGTCGCTACGTCGACCCGGCCGGTGCCGTCGAGGTCGATCTCGACGGTGACCGAGGTCTCCTTGGTGGTGCGTTCCACCCGGCCCACGCGGCTCATCGGTTGTCCTCTGCCTTCTCGTTCCGGTCGGTCCGGTCGTGCCGGTCGTTCTCCAGGTCCTTGACCACGGTGCGCATCGCCTCCAGGAAGGCGTCGTTCTCCGGACGGGTGCCCGTGGAGACGCGCAGCCGGCCGGCGATGCCGTAGTCCCGGACCAGCACGCCGCGGTCGAGCAGCCGCTGCCAGACGGCCGCGGCGTCGTCGAAGACGCCGAACTGCACGAAGTTCGCGTCGGAGTCGGTGACGTCGCAGCCCAGTGCGCGCAGCTCCGCGACCACCCGGTCCCGCTCCGACTTCAGCTCCTCGACGTACCCCAGGAGCGTGTCGGCGAACTCCAGGGCGGCCAGCGCGGTGGCCTGGGTGACCGCCGAGAGGTGGTACGGCAGGCGCACCAGCTGCACGGCGTCGACCACGGCGGCGTCGGCGGCCAGGTACCCCAGGCGGAGCCCCGCGGCGCCGAACGCCTTGGACATGGTACGGCTGAGCACGAGCGTGGGGCGGCCCTCGACCAGCGGCAGCAGCGAGGGCCGGTGGCTGAACTCGGCGTACGCCTCGTCGATGACCACCAGCGCGCCGGCCCCGCCCCTGGCCTCCTGCGCCGCCTCGTACAGCGCCAGCACGGTCTCGGGCGCGACGGCGGTGCCGGTGGGGTTGTTCGGCGAGCAGACGAAGAGCACGTCGGGACGGTGCTCCCGGATGGTGGCCACCGCGACGTCGAGGTCCACGGTGAAGTCGGGCCGGCGCGGCCCGGAGACCCAACGGGTGCCGGTGCCCCGGGAGATCAGGGCGTGCATCGAGTACGTCGGGTCGAAGCCCAGGGCGGTGCGTCCGGGGCCGCCGAACGCCTGGAGCAGCTGCTGGATGATCTCGTTCGAACCGTTGGCCGCCCAGACCCGGTCGTGATCGAGCGGGAAACCGGTGGTGCGGGTGAGATAGCCGGCCAGCTCCGTGCGCAGCCGCACCGCCTCCCGGTCGGGATAGCGGTTCAGCGACCGGGCGGCGTCGGTGACGCGCTCGGCGATGCGGCGCACCAGGGGCTCGGGCACCGGGTACGGGTTCTCGTTGGTGTTCAGCCGGACCGGGACGGTGAGCTGCGGGGCGCCGTAGGGGCTCTTGCCGCGCAGTTCGTCCCGGATGGGCAGATCGTCGATGCGGGTCACTGCGGGCCGGGAACCTTCCAGTCACTCGTGCCTTCTGGTTCGCCTCCGGCGCTGGCGCCTTCTGGTTCGCCTCCGGCGCTGGCGCCTTCTGGTTCGCCTCCGGCAAAACGAGCCTTGACGGCGGTGCCGTGGGCCGGGAGATCCTCGGCCTCGGCGAGGGTGACGACGTGGTGGGCCACGCCGGCGAGGGCCTCGCGGTCGTAGTCCACGACGTGGATGCCGCGCAGGAAGGACTGCACGGACAGGCCCGAGGAGTGGCAGGCGCAACCGCCGGTCGGCAGCACGTGGTTCGAGCCGGCGCAGTAGTCGCCGAGGGAGACCGGCGCGTAGGGGCCGAGGAAGACCGCGCCGGCGTTCCGCACCCGGGGGGCGAGGGCGGCGGGGTCCTCGGTGATGATCTCCACGTGCTCGGCGGCGTACGCGTTGACCACCGCCAGGCCGTGGTCCAGGTCGCGGACCAGCACCGTGCCCGACTGGCGGCCGGCCAGCGCCTCGGTGATGCGCTCGTGGTGCTTGGCGGCGGGGACCTGGCGGCGCAGCTCGGCGTCCACCGCGTCGGCGAGCTCGAGCGAGGGGGTGATCAGCACGGCGGCGGCCACCACGTCGTGCTCGGCCTGGCTGATCAGGTCGGCGGCCACGAAGGCGGGGTCCGCGCCGGCGTCGGCCAGCACCGCGATCTCGGTCGGTCCCGCCTCCGCGTCGATGCCGACCACACCGCGCAGCAGCCGCTTCGCGGCGGCCACGTACACGTTGCCCGGGCCGGTGACGAGGCTGACCGGCTGGCACTCCTCGGTGCCGTACGCCAGCATGGCGACGGCCTGGGAGCCGCCGGCCGCGTGCACCTCGTCGACGCCGAGCAGCGCGCAGGCCGCGAGGATGGACGGGTGCGGCAGGCCCACGCCCCAGTCGTTCCCCGGCGTGCGCTGGGGTGGCGAGGCGACGACGAGCGAGCCGACCCCCGCCTCCTGGGCGGGCACCACGTTCATCACCACGGAGGACGGGTAGACGGCGCGGCCGCCCGGCACGTACAGACCGACCCGGTCGACGGGCACCCAGCGCTCGGTGACCGTGCCGCCGGGCGCGACGCGCACGGTGGAGTCGGCGCGCCGCTGGTCGCGGTGCACCAGGCGGGCCCGCCTGATCGACTCCTCGAGGGCCGCGCGCACCGCGGGGTCGAGCTCCGCCAAGGCCCTGGTCAGCGCCTCCGCGGGGACCCGGGTCCGGGTCAGCCGCACCCCTTCGAACCGCTCCGCGTACTCGATGAGCGCCGCGGTGCCGCGATGGCGCACGTTCTCGCAGATCGGCCGCACCTGGTCCAGGGCGGCCTCAACGTCGAGCTCGGCGCGGGGCAGCAGCGCGCGGTCGATCCCACCCGACGAGGGGTCGGAATCCCGCAGATCGATTCGGTTCAGCACGGCTCTAGTCTCGCAGAACGCGACGACGAGCGGTCGCGTCATTTCACCATGCGGGCCGGAGGCGGCGGCTCAGCCGCTAGGCTCACCGGCTGTGACGACGACGCGCCTGCCACTCTTCCCGCTCAACACGGTGCTGTTCCCCGGGCTGGTGCTGCCGCTGAACGTGTTCGAGGCGCGCTACCGGGCGCTGATGCGGGACCTGCTGAAGCTACCGGAGGACGGCCCGCGCCCCTTCGGGGTGATCGCCATCAGAGACGGCCACGAGGTGGCGCCGACCGCGACCGGCCTGCCGGAGCCGGGGGAGCAGCCGGAGGTCGGTCCCGGGGCGGGCTTCGCGGCGGACCCGATGGACTCCTTCCACGGCGTGGGCTGCGTGGCCGACGCCGCCACGATCCGGCCGCGGCCGGGCGACGGCGGTGCCGACGAGGCAGCCGAGGGCTACGAGGTGTTGGCCACCGGCACCACCCGGTTCCGGCTGCGGTCGGTGGACGCGAGCGGCGAGTACCTGACGGCGGAGGTGGAGCCGCTGCCCGAGGTGACGGGCGAGGGCGCGGGCGCGCTGGCGTCCGGTGTGCTGCGGGCGTTCCGCACCTATCAGAAGGTGCTGGCGGGGGCGAACGAGCGCACGCTGGCGCCGGGCCAGGAGCTGCCGGAGGATCCGGGCGTGGTGTCCTACCTGGTGGCGGCCGCGACCATGCTGTACGCGCCGGACAAACAACGGCTGTTGCAGGCGCGCGACACGGCGACGCGGCTGGCCGAGGAGCTGCGGATCCTGCGCCGGGAGACGGCGTTGATCCGCCGGCTGCCCACGGTGCCGGGGGCGGAGTTCACACTCCGGCCGACCAGCCTGAACTGACCGGACCCGAACGGACCGGACCGGAACCGACCGGAACGGACCGGAAGGTGTCGAACGACGGGAGCGACGTGGTGGGCGGGAAGCGGGGCGCGGGCTCCGGGGGCGGAACGCCGGCGACGGTGGCCGCGACGCGGGCGGGCGTGACCTTCGCACTGCACGCCTACCGGCACGAGCCGGGCGCCCAGTCGTACGGGGCGGAGGCGGCGCGGGCGCTCGGCGTGGAGCCGGCGCGGGTGCTGAAGACGCTGGTGACGGAGGTGGACGGGGCGCTGACGGTGGCGCTGGTGCCGGTCGACGCCTCGCTCGCGTTGAAGGCGCTGGCCGCGGCGGTGGGCGGCAAGCGGGCGGCGATGGCCGATCCGGCGGCGGCCGAGCGGGCGACGGGGTACGTGCGGGGCGGGATCTCGCCGCTCGGCCAGCGCCGGCGGCTGCCGACCGTGGTCGACGCCTCGGCCGCCGGTCATCCGACGGTGTTCGTCTCGGCCGGCCGCCGGGGCCTGGAGATCGAGTTGGCGCCCGCCGATCTGGTCGCCCTCACGGCCGCGCGCACGGCCGCCATCGCCCGCCTCGCCTAGCCCTGTCGGCCGAGGGCCGGCGGGCCGGCGGGGGCCGGGTGCTCAGCCGCGTGGGGGGTCGCCGTTCCGGCCGGGGATGTCGTGCCCCGGCGCGGCGTCGCCCGCGGGGGCGCCGGGCTGGCGGTCGGGGACGCCCCAGCTCGGCACGGGGACGGGCGGCTGCGGGGCGGGGTCGCGCGGACCCCAGAGCGCCATGCAGGCGAGGTGCACGCCGAGCGCGGCCAGCGGCAGACCCATCAGCACGCCGCGGGCGGTCAGCTCCAGCGGTCCGTCGAAGACGACGTCCGGGCCGACGGCGCGCGCGTGCGCCCGGATGTCGTCGGTGGGGCCGAACCAGGTGCCGATGCCCCAGGCCAGCAGCGAGCCGAGCAGCGAGCCGGCGGCGAGGCCGACGACCACCGCCACTCCCCCGGTGCGGCGCAGCAGGAAGACCACGAGCCCGGCCACGGCGCCGACCGCGAGGCCGTAGAGCAGGAAGGTGCCGTCCGCGCCGACGACCTGCTCGCCCTCGGAGCTCACCAGCAGCACCTGCTCGCCGTCGGAGACCAGCGGCAGCCGCGGCGCCCGCCACAGCCACAGCAGCCCCAGGGCGGTGCCGGTCAGCACCAGCACGGGAAGGGCGACCAGGACGGCCTGGGCTATCTCCCCGAACCAGTGGCGGGTCGGGGGCCGCGCCGGCTCGTCCTTGTCCGGCAGGGGCGCCGCCCACGGACCGTGGCGGCCGGGGTCCCGGTCCCGGGCCACCGCGCCGTCCGTCTCGTGGTGCGTGTCATGATCCGGTGAAGGCTGGGCTGGGGTCACTCAGTCATCCTGTCAGGTGCGGGTGGTCGTTCGACGCCTGGGACATCCGTTCGTGCGAATCGTGCGTGACCCGCGGCGCGCGGCGGCGGCCGGGGTCAGTGTCGCGCCGCGCGGCCGTAGGCCCAGGTGGCGAGAGCCAGTGCCGCGGCGCCGACGGCGGCGCAGACCGCGAGGTTGCCGGCCACCGTGCCCCATTCGGGGCTGGGGCGCAGGGCCTCGGCGAGGGCGTCCACGCCGTAGCTGGAGGGCAACGGCTCCCGCAGCCAGCGCGCGGGCTCCGGCAGCCGGTCCGGGGGCAACACGCCGAGCAGCAGCGCGGCGGACATGCCGAGCTGGCCGCAGACGGTGGCGAGCTCGGGACGCGGGGCCAGCAGCCCGAGCGCGGCGCCCAGCCCGGCCAGCGCCGCGCCGGCCAGCGGCACCACGGCGAACAGCACCCACAGGCCGCCCAGCGGCAGCCCGTAGAGCAGCCCGCCGGTGACCGCGGTGACCGCGACGCCGGGCACCGTGAAGGAGGCGTAGGCGGCCGCGGTGCCGAGGGCCACGGCGGCGGCGGGCACCGGCAGCGTGGCGTAGTGGTCGAGGCCGCCGCCGGCGCGCAGCTGGCCGAAGTACTGGGCCAGCAGGTTGAGGGCGACGAACGCGACCACCAGCACGGCGGAGCCGGCGACCACGGCGCGCGCCTCGGCGCCGCCGTCGCCGTCGACGACGCCGCGCATCAGCACCATGATCCCGATGGACTGGAAGGTGGCGACGAAGAGCAGCGGGATCCGGGCCACCCTGACCCGGGACAGCTGCGCCCGGTAGACCGCGGTCAGCGCGGGCCACAGCCGCGGCCCCGGCGTCAGCGGCGCCGGTTCCCCCGGGTCGCCCGGCATCCGGACCTGGTCGCCGGCCGGCGCTGCGGCGCTCACCGGGTGAGCCCCGCGGCCCGACCGCCCAGCGCCAGGTAGACGTCCTCCAGGCTGGGGGTGGCGAGCGTGAAGTCGTCCAGGGCGGCGAAGGCCGGGCCCTGGGTGACGGCGGCGACGGCCGCGCGGGCCTCGTCGGGCGGCAGCCGCAGCGTCCAGCGCCGCCCGGCGACCGTGGCGCGTTCGCGCAGCGCGGCGACCCGGGCGTCGGCCGCGGCGGGCGGTGGCTCCGCGCGCCACACCAGGTCGAGGCGCACCTCGGCGCCGACCCGCTCCTTCAGGCCGCCCGCGGTGTCGCAGGCGATGACCCGGCCGGCGTCCAGCACGGCGACCCGGTCGAGCACGGTCTCGGCCTCGGAGACGTTGTGGGTGACCAGCAGCACCGTGGTGCCCTGCTGGGCGCGGCGGCGGTCGACGGCGGCCCACACGGCACGCCGGGCGACGGCGTCCATGCCGGCGGTGGGCTCGTCGAGCACGAGCACGGGGCGGCGGCCGACGAGCGCGGCGGCGACGCAGGCCAGCCGCCGCTGGCCGCCGGAGAGCCGCTTCAACGGGCGGCCGGCGAGGCCGGTGAGGTCGAGCTCCTCCAGCACGGCGTCGCGCTCCCGGCGGGCGGCCGCGGCGTCCAGGCCGCGCAGCCGGGCGGTGGTCTCGGCGGCGACCGCGACGGTCAGCTCGTCGAGCGCGGTGGACTCCTGTCCGAGGTAGGCCAGCAGCCGGGCGGCCCGGCGCGGGTGGCGCACCAGATCGTGGCCGAGCAGGGTGATCCGGCCGGCGTCCGGGCGGAGCAGCCCGGTGAGCTGCCTGACCAGGGTGGTCTTGCCCGCCCCGTTGGGGCCGAGCAGGCCGAAGATCTCGCCGCGGGCGACCTGGAGGCTCACCCCGTCGGTGGCGCGGACGGGAGGCGCTCCGGCCCGCCGGGCGCGGCGGCCGGCGGCGTACGTCTTGACGAGCTCGCGCACGCTGAGCGCGGTCTCGGCCGGGGCGCTGCGCGGGTGGCCGGCGGGGGGTGCCTGGGGGCGCCGCCCAGGCCCGGAGGGCCTGGGGGAAGGTCCGGCCCGCGCGATGGAGGTGGGCACGGCACCCGAGCCTACGTGCCGGGTCAGGACCCGGGCACGCCGGGTTGTCGGTTCCGGACCGTTTCATCAGGGTCGTACGGCCCCGGTCCGGGTGTCCACCTCGCGCCAGAAGCCGGCGCGGATGGCGTACCGGTCGCGCTCGTCGATCTGGTCGTCCTTGTGCGCCAACAGCCCGAACCGCGCCGCGTAGCGCAGCAGTTCGCCGTCGATGCGGTGCGGGATGCGCGGGTACTCGCCGGACAGCCGGTGCAGGGCGTCGGCGCCGGCGAGGCGCTCCGCCCAGCGGCGCGCGAAGACCTGGCCGACCTCGAACGGGTCGCCGCTGACCGCGGTGATGTCCTCCTCGCGGTCGGCCCACCGCTGCTCGGCCGTGGTGAGTTGGGAGAGCATCGGCAACGCCGCGGTCTCCGGCGACTCCTCGGGGCCACCGCGGTCCACCCAGCCCCGGTCGGAGGACCAGCGCAGGGTGGCGGTGGGCTCCGGGTGGGTGGCCCGACTGCCGAGGGTGGCGAGGTCCTTGGGGGTGGGCACGGCCCGGCCCGGCGCCCCGACGGCGTCCTTGGGCGCGCCCACGACCTCGTCGCCGCCCCGGTGCGTGCCGTTCTTCTGTCCCGCCCGCTCGTGCTGTTCGGCGTCCTGGGGGGCGGCCGGCGTCTCGGGCAGCGGGGCGGAGAGGATCGCCGCGATCTCGGGGCGCGGGGTGGCGTGCGGGGCGCCGGCGTCGGGCGCCTCGCTGGGCCGCACCGCCTGGGTGATCCAGGCCCGGTCGAGCACCCGCCGCTCGTCGGCCTCCGCGACCAGGTCCTCCGACTGGTTGTAGTCGCCGTCGGCGGCCTGGACCGCCCACAGGTGGACGGCGACGCCGTGCTCCTTGGCGGACATCAGCCCGGGCAGCAGATCGCCGTCGCCGGTCACCAGCACGATGTCGGCGCAGGCGCGGTTGCGGGCCAACTCCGTGAGCTCGGCGTGCATCGCGGCGTCCACACCCTTCTGCGCCCAGCGGCCGTCGCTGCGGGTGAGGGCGCCGAGGCGCACCGTCACCCGGGGCATCACGCGCAGCCGCCGGTGCTCGGGCTGGGGCACCCGGTCGGGCGCGCCGTCGAACCAGTAGATCCGCAACAGGTCGCGTCCGGTGTCCGCCTCGGCGCGGTCCCGCAACCCCTGGATGAGAGCGGCGTAGTCGACGGTGATGCGCGGGCGGGAAGGCTCCCCGGCGAGCAGGCTCGCGGCGGCGCCCAGCAGATACCCGGCGTCCACCAGGACGACGCAGCGGTCCACGTTGCACCTCTTTCGCCGATCTTTCGCCGAATTCGCCGAGACTTCGTTGAAGCGTTTTCATGAGTCTGCCCGACCAGGCCACTCTTATCTGCCCTGCTTGATCTTCGGCGTGGCGAATCGGGCAACCCCCGTCGAGGCCCCGTTCGCCGAGGCGCGGGACGCGGGGGACGAACCCGGGTGCGAGCACCCGGTCATGGCCGGCCGGGAAACGGCGGCGAGAACCGCGGAGAGAACCGCGGAGAGAACCGCCGGGAGAACCGCCGAGAGGGCGCACCCCCGAAAGGGCACGCCCTCGTCGCGTACGGATCCGAACTCGGATCCCGCGGGTCAGTCGGTGAATCCGTGTCGCTCGTGCGCGGACGCGAAGTACCGCGCGTCGGCCAGCTGCGAGGCCACCACGACCCCTTCGGGCGCACCGCGGTGCGCCATGTCCCACGCCTCGGAGACGCATCGCAGCCGATCGTCGAAGGCGCTGCCGGGAAAGTACTCCGCCAGCGCGTGCACCGCGTCCTGGCGTGACACATGCGCGTCCGCGAGAAGAAACGCCGCCTTCGCGACCATCAGGGCATCCATGACCATCCCACCCCTCACATGGGCGATTACCTCATCACCGAAGGTAGCGCCCGCTATGCCCCGCTTCGGTAAAGCGCGCTCCATCTTCCGGCCAAGCAACTCCCCCATCAAACAAAGGGATTGACACAAGCGCCGCAAGGGACCCGTGAGGGCGCGAGGCGGCGCGCCGGACCGCCGTCGGGGCCAGGGCGAACACCCTCCGCAGCTGTGACGCAGATCACTCCCGACTACTTCTCGCCACCGCCCGCACGCGGCCCGGAAAAGGGCGTCGTCCGGGGCTCGGCGGCCGTCGGACGGACCGCTTCGAAGATCGCTCTCAACGCTAAGGTGGACCCTCTCACCTCCCCCATGGCCCACTCGCGAGGAGTCCTGTCGCATGGCTGACAGCTTCGTTCACCTGCACGTTCACACCGAGTACTCGATGCTCGACGGAGCGGCGAAGAACAGCAAGCTGTTCGCGGAGGTGGCGAGGCAGGGCATGCCCGCGGTGGCGATGAGCGACCACGGGAACATGTTCGGGGCCTACGAGTTCTACGATCTCTCGAAGAAGTCGGACGTCAAGCCGATCATCGGCATCGAGGCGTACGTCGCCCCCGAGTCCCGCTACACCAAGAAGCCCGTCTTCTGGGGTCCGGGCGGCAAGCGGGCGGTGTCGGACGACGGCGAGGGCAGCAAGGACGTCTCCGGCGGCGGCCGGTACACCCACATGACCATGTGGGCGCGGAACGCGCAGGGCCTGCGCAACCTCTTCCGGCTCTCCTCGCTGGCCTCCTTCGAGGGCTACTACGGCAAGCCGCGGATGGACCGGGAGCTGATCGCCGAGCACGCGGCCGGCATCATCGCCACCACCGGCTGCCCCTCGGGCGAGGTGCAGACCCGGCTCCGCCTCGACCAGTACGACGAGGCGGTCAGGGCGGCGGCCGCCTACCAGGACATCTTCGGGAAGGAGAACTACTTCCTGGAGCTGATGGACCACGGCCTGGACATCGAGCGGGACGTCCGCGAGGGCCTGCTGCGCATCGCCCGGCAGCTCGACATCCCGCTGCTGGCCACGAACGACTCGCACTACGTCACCGAGGACCAGGCCGACGCGCACGACAGCCTGCTGTGCGTCGGCGTGGGCAAGACCAAGGCGGACCCGAACCGCTTCAAGTTCAACGGCTCCGGCTACTACATCAAGACCCCGGAGCAGATGCGGCAGCTGTTCCGGGAGCTGCCCGACGCCTGCGACAACACGCTGCGGCTCGCGGAGATGGTGGAGTCCTACGAGGAGGTCTTCAGCTACGTCGACCAGATGCCGCAGTTCGACGTCCCGGAGGGCGAGACACAGGCGACCTGGCTCCGCAAGGAGTGCGAGCGCGGCCTGAAGGAGCGCTATCCGGACGGCACGACCCCCGAGATCCTGGAGCGGCTGGAGACCGAGCTCAACGTCATCACCCCGATGGGCTTCGACTCCTACTTCCTCGTGGTCTCCGACATCTGCCGGCACGCCAGGAACAACGGCGTGCCGGTGGGCCCGGGACGCGGCTCCGCGGCCGGTTCGCTGGTCGCCTACCTGACCCGGATCACCGACGTCGACCCGCTGCGCCACGGCCTGCTGTTCGAGCGGTTCCTCAACCCCGAGCGCATCAACCCGCCGGACGTCGACATCGACTTCGACGACCGCCAGCGCGACGTCATGGTCCGCTACCTGAGCGAGCGGTACGGCGTCGAGTACACCGCCCAGGTGAACACCTTCGGCACCATCAAGGCCAAGGCGGCGGTCAAGGACGCGGCCCGGATCCTGGGCTTCCCCTTCTCGATGAGCGACCGGATCACCAAGGCGATGCCGCCGGACGTGATGGGCAAGGGCATCCCGCTCACCGGCGTCTTCGACCCCGACCACCCGCGGTACAGCGAGGCGGCCGAGGTCCGGCAGATGTACGAGAACGAGCCGGACGTCAAGAAGGTGCTCGACACCGCCCGCGGCATCGAGGGCCTCACCCGGGGCACCGGCGTGCACGCCGCGGCGGTCATCCTCTCCCGCACGCCGCTGCTCGACCTGGTCCCGATGCACAGGCGGGACCGCGACGGGGTGATCATCACCGGCTTCTCGTACCCGCAGTGCGAGGAGATGGGCCTGATCAAGATGGACTTCCTGGGTCTGCGGAACCTGGGCGTCATCGATCACGCCGTCCAGCTCGTCAGGGACAACCGCGGCCTCGAGATCGACACCGCCACCGTGCCGCTCGACGACCAGAAGACGTTCGAGCTGCTGGCCCGCGGCGACACCCTGGGCGTGTTCCAGCTCGATGGCGGCCCGATGCGCGCGCTGCTGCGGCTGATGCGCCCCGACAGCTTCGACGACATTTCGGCGGTCCTCGCCCTGTACCGGCCGGGACCGATGGGCGTGGGCTCGCACACCAACTACGCCCTGCGCAAGATCGGCCAGCAGGAGATCCAGCCCATCCACCCGGAGCTGGAGGAGCCGCTCAAGGAGATCCTGGAGCCGACCTACGGTCTGATCGTCTACCAGGAGCAGGTGCAGAAGGCCGCGCAGATCCTCGCCGGGTACAGCCTGGGCCAGGCCGACCTGCTCCGCAGGGCCATGGGCAAGAAGAAGCCCGAGGTGCTGGCCAAGGAGTTCGTGCCGTTCCAGAACGGCTGCCGGGAGCGCGGGTACTCGGACGAGGCGATCCAGGCCGTCTGGGACGTGCTGGTGCCGTTCTCCGGATACGCGTTC
The DNA here is from genome assembly GCF_039871525.1 of Streptomyces sp. B6B3. Classification (NCBI taxonomy): domain Bacteria; kingdom Bacillati; phylum Actinomycetota; class Actinomycetes; order Kitasatosporales; family Streptomycetaceae; genus Streptomyces; species Streptomyces sp. B6B3. The sequence continues at coordinate 256,895 of NZ_JBDPLU010000009.1, forward strand.
AACAAGTCGCACACCGTGGCCTACGGCATGGTGGCGTACTGGACCGCCTACCTGAAGGCGAACTACCCGGCCGAGTTCATGGCCGCCCTGCTGACCTCCACGGACAACGACAAGGACAAGGCCGCCGTCTACCTCGCCGAGGCCCGCAAGATGGGCATCAGGGTGCTCTCCCCCGACATCAACGAGTCGGTCGCCGACTTCTCGGCCGTCGGCGACGACGTCCGCTTCGGACTCCAGTCGGTCCGCAACGTCGGCGCGAACGTCATCGAGTCGCTGGTCAGGACCCGCAAGGGCAAGGGGAAGTACACCTCCTTCGCCGACTTCCTCGACAAGTCCGAGATCGCCGTCTGCAACAAGCGGACCATCGACTCGCTCATCAAGGCCGGCGCCTTCGACTCGCTGGGCCACACCCGCAAGGGCCTGTGCGACGTGCACGAGACCGCCATCGACTCGGTGCTCCCCGTCAAGAAGCAGCAGGCCATCGGCCAGGACGACCTCTTCGGCTCGCTGGCCACCGACGACGACACCCCGGCCATGGGCCTGGACTTCGAGGTCGGCGAGCAGGAGTGGAACCGCAAGGCCAAGCTCTCCCTGGAGCGCGAGATGCTCGGCCTCTACGTCTCCTCGCACCCGCTGGACGGCGCCGAGCACATCCTGGCCCGCAGCCGCGACACCTCCATCGCCGAGCTGCTCGCCTCCGGACGCACCGAGGGCGAGACCAAGCTCGCCGGGCTGATCAGCGCCATCGACCGACGGATCAACAAGCAGGGCGATCCCTGGGCCATCGTCACCCTGACCGACCGGGACGCCAGCCTGGAGGTGCTGTTCTTCCCCAAGTCCTACGCGCTGGTGCAGCACGAGCTGATCGACGACAACGTCATCTCGGTGCGCGGCCGGCTCAACGAGCGGGACGGCGCCATCAGCATCTTCGGCCAGGAGCTCAGCCCGCTCGACGTCTCCGCCGCCGAGCACGGCGGCCGGCCCCCGGTGCTGCTGGTGCTGCCCGAGCACCGGATCACCCAACAGGTCGTCGGCGAGCTCAAGCGCACCCTGCGCGCCCACCCCGGCGACTCCCCGGTCCGGCTGAAGGTCGAGGGCCGCGAGAAGACCACGGTCTACGAGCTCGGCTTCCTGGTGAACCCGGACAACATCGCCTCGGACATCAAGGGCAGCTTCGGACAGGCCGCCTGGGCGGGCATCGCGGCCTGACGTCCGTGCTCTTCCGGGCTCTTCAACGCGAAGCGGTCACGGTGCGGTCACCCCTTATACCTCTTTGACACCAGGCGTGGCACACTCTGGCTCGATGGGCATATCAGCACTCCGGATCCCCGGAACGCCGGGCATCAGCGGGGTACGGGTCGCGCGCGCGGCGGTCTTCACCGCGTGCTGCGTCACGCTGTCCACCGGCGCCCACGTGCTGCTCTCCGGCGCCCCGCTGCCGCTGCCCACCGTGGCCGCCGTGGCGGCCGCCGTCTTCGTGCTCGCCCTCGCCCTCGCCGGGAACGGCGAGCGCCGCTTCTGGCACATCGCCGCCCTGCTGATCCCGTTGCAGCTGGCCGCCGACACCGTCTTCACCACCGGCCAGGCCACCTGCTACGGGCCGGGCGGCGGGCCGGTCACCGGGCCGCTGCGGGTGATGGGCGTGGACCTGATGTGCGCCGGCGGCGACGTCGGCACCCCCCTGGACTGGGGGGCCAGCATCGCTGCCGGCGAGCACGCCCCGCAGCTGCACCACCCGGCGGGTCCCTGGCTGCTGCTCGCCGCGCACGTGGCGGTCGGCCTGGCCGCCGCCGCCTGGCTGCGCAGCGGCGAGGCCGCGCTCGGCCGGCTGCTGCGTTCCGCGGCGGCCGCCACGTTCCGCCCGCTGCTGCTGGCGGCGGCGATCCGCGTTCCCGCCGGAGGCTCCGGCGCGGCGCCGCGGCGCATCCCGCCGGTCGGCCGCCCCGAGGGCACCGCCCCGGCGCTTCCGTTGCTCATCCACTCCGTCGCCCGCCGCGGGCCGCCGCCGTTCCTCGCGCCCGCCCGCTGAGGCGGCGCGCCCCGGCAGCCACCAGCACGCAGGACCTTTTTCACCCGACGGAGACACCAACCATGAGCAAGCGCAACTCCCCCGAGGCCAAGCGGGCCGCCCGCGAGCGGCTGCGCGCCGAACGCGAGCGCCAGGCGAAGCGCGAGAAGATCCGCCGTCAGCTGATCGTCGGCAGTTCCGTGGTGGCCATCCTGGCCATCGCCGCCGGCATCGGCATCGTCGTGGCCGGCATGGACGAGGGCGGCGACAACACCGACTGGGACGCCGTCCGGGCCCAGCTGGACGGCGAGGCGAGCGAGGACGCGGAGAGCTACCCCACCGACGCGCCCTCCGGTGCCAGCGGCGACGACGGGCTGACCGTCGTGGTGGGCGACGAGAGCGCCGAGCACACCCTCAGCCTGTACGAGGACGCCCGCTGCCCGGCCTGCGCCGCGTTCGAGCAGTCCATGGGCGAGAACGTGCGCCAGGGCATCGAGGACGGCGCCTACCAGGCCGAGTACGTCTTCGCCACCTTCATCGACGACAACATGGGCGGCACCGGCTCCAAGAACGCGCTCAACGCGCTCGGCGCCGCGCTCGACGTCAGCGACGAGGCGTTCCTGGACTTCCACGACGCGCTGTACACGCTGGAGAACCACCCGGCGGAGACCGACGACGCCTTCGCCGACGACGAGCGGCTGATCGAGATCGCTCAGGACGTCGACGGCCTGAAGAACAACGAGGACTTCGACAACGCCGTGCGGAACGACAAGTTCGCCGTGTGGGCGCTGCAGATGTCGGACAAGTTCAACGGCACCGAGGGCGTCGAGTCGACCCCGACGCTGATGTGGGACGGCGAGATCATCGAGACCCCGCAGACCCCCGAGGACTTCGACGCCTTCGTCGAGGAGAGCACCAAGTAGCCCCGTCCGCACGCCCGACGGGTGGGCGAACATCCGGTGACGTTCCCGGTGTTCGCCCACCCGCGGGCCGCCGGGCGCATAGCATCGGCATCCGTGACCCGGCCCTCGTTCACTCCCCGCCGCCGCACCGTCGTCACCGCCGCCGCCACGGCCGCGGCCGGTGCCGCGCTGCCGCTGGCCGCCGCGCCCACCGCCCGCGGTGCTGACGCCCCCGCCTTCCACCACGGCGTCGCCTCCGGCGACCCCCTGCCCGATGGCGTCCTGCTGTGGACCCGCGTCACCCCCACCCCGGAGGCCGTGCCCGGCTCCGGCGTGGGCCCCGACACCGCGGTCGGCTGGGAGGTGGCCGAGGACGCGGCGTTCGCCCGGACCGTCGCCCGGGGCGAGGCCCTCGCCACCGCCGCGGCCGACCACACCGTCAGGGCCGACGTGCGCGGGCTGCGCCCGGACACCGCCTACCACTTCCGGTTCACCGCCGGCGGCGTCGTCTCCCCGGCCGGCCGCACCCGCACCACCCCGGCCGCCGACGCCCCGGCGCCCGCGGCCGGCGGCCTGCGCCTGGGCGTCGTCTCCTGCGCCAACTACGAGGCCGGCTACTTCGCCGCCTACCGCCACCTGGCCGCCCGGGCCGACCTGCACGCCGTCCTGCACCTGGGCGACTACGTCTACGAGTACGGCACCGCCGAGTACCCCGCCGAGCCGGTCCGGCGGCAGGAACCCGCCCACGAGATCCGCACGCTGGCCGACTACCGGATCCGGCACGCCCACTACCGCGCCGACGCCGACCTCCAGGCGCTGCACGCGGCCCACCCGGTGATCGCCGTCTGGGACGACCACGAGACCGCCAACGACAGCTGGCGCGACGGCGCCGAGAACCACTCGGCCGACGAGGGCGCCTGGGCGGACCGGGTGGCCGCCGCCAAGCAGGCGTACTTCGAGTGGCTGCCGGTCAGGCCCTCCGTCGAGGGCACCACCTACCGGCGGCTGGGCTTCGGCGCCCTGGCCGACCTGCATCTGCTGGACCTGCGCTCGTTCCGCGACCAGCAGGCCGCCACGGGCGACGGCGAGGTCGACTCCCCCGACCGCACCATCACCGGCCGCGCCCAGCTGGACTGGCTGAAGTCCGGGCTGTCCGCCGGCACCGCCCGCTGGCACCTGGTGGGCACCTCGGTGATGATCTCGCCGGTGGCCTTCGGCTCGGTGCCGGCGTACCTGCTGGGCCCCCTGGGCGAGATCCTGGGCATCCCGGCCGGCGGCCTGGCGATCAACACCGACCAGTGGGACGGCTACACCCACGACCGGCAGGAGCTGCTCGCCCACCTGAACGACGCGTCCGCGGGCGACACCGTCTTCCTGGCCGGCGACATCCACATGCACTGGGCCAACGACGTGCCGGTGACCGCCGCCACCTACCCCGACTCCCCCTCCGTAGCCACCGAGTTCGTCGTCACCTCGGTCACCTCGGACAACCTCGACGACACGCTCGGCGTGCCGCCGCACACCCTGTCGCCGGTGGCCGTCGCCGCGATCCGCGCCGCCAACCGGCACGTGAGCTGGCTGGACATGGACTCGCACGGCTACGCGGTGCTCGACGTCACCGCCGAGCGGGCGCAGATGGACTACTTCGCGCTCTCCGACCGGGCCGACCCCGCCGCCACCAGCACCCACCTGCGGTCCTACCTGACCCGCGCCGGGCGGCGGCGCGTGGAACGGGCCGAGGGTCCGGTGGCCTGACCGGGACGGGCGCGGGCGCGGCTCAGTCCCGCGCGCCCAGCGTTTCCAGGAAGGCGAGCGCCACCCGCCAGGTGGCCTCGGCCGCCGCCGCGTCGTGGTCGGGCAGCTCCGGATCCGTGTACAGGTGTCCCGCCCCTGGGTAGCGATACACCTCGACGTCCGTGCCGGCCTTCCGCATCCGCAGGTACCAGGCGTTCAGCCACTCGTGCGTCTCGAACGGATCGGGGTCGGCCACGTGCAGCTGGACCGGGAGGCCGTCGGCACTCGCCTCGTCGGGGAGGTCCGCGGTACCGTGCAGGAGCAGCAGGCCGCGGGCCCGCTCGTCGCCGAGGGCGACGGTCTGGGCCAGTGCGCCGCCCAGAGAGAAGCCCGCGTACACCAGGCCCGCGTCGGAGAGCGGCGCGCTCGCGGCGATCGCCCGCCGGAGCAGTTCGTCCCGGCCGATCTCGTCCCTGATCGCCGTGCCCTCCTCCACCGAGTCCGCGGTCCGCCCGTCGAAGAGGTCGGGCGTGACCACCCGGTGACCCGCGTCACGCAGCCGCTCCGCGGCGGCCGACACGGCGGGGCGCAGGCCGTACACGGAGTGAAAGAGCATGACATCGGTCACGGCGGGCACCGCCTTCGGGTGGGCAAACTGGCCCCCGGCCGGGGGCCTCGGCCATCATCCTGCCAGGTGGCCCACCCACCACGGACCGACGGACTTCAGCTGGAGGAACCATGGATGATGTGTTGCGGCCGGTTCTCGTGATCGGCGGCACCATCACACTCACCCTGGTCATCGGCTGGTTGATCGACCGCGCCCTGTGCGCCGCCGACCGCCGCCACCCCGACACCCGGCTGTGGAGTCTGCTGCGCCGCTGCCAGATGCCGCTCCAGCTGCTCCTCGCCGCGTCCGCGGTGCAGGTGAGCTACGACACGTTCCACGTGGACCTGCGGCGGGGCGACGTCATACAGAGCATGCTGGCCACGATCACCGTCGTGGCCGCCGTCTGGCTGGTGATCCGGGCGGCCGGCGCGGTCGCCGAGAACTCGCTGACCCGCTACGCCGCCCGCACCACCGACCAGGCCAGAGTCCGGCAGTTCCGCACCCAGCTCGCCATGATCCGGCGGGTGGTGACCACCGTGCTGGCGATCGTGGCCGTGGCCGTGGCCATCCTGCTGGTCTTCCCGAGCATGCGGGCGCTCGGCACGTCGATGCTGGCCTCCGCGGGCATCATCGGCGTCATCGCCGGCGTCGCCGCGCAGTCCATGCTGAGCAACCTGTTCGCCGGGCTCCAGGTGGCCTTCGGCGACTCGGTGCGGATCGGCGACACGGTGGTGGTCGACGGCGAGTGGGGCACCGTCGAGGAGATCTCGCTGGCGTTCCTCACCGTGCGGATATGGGACGACCGGCGGCTGACCATGCCGGTGTCGTACTTCAACAGCAAGCCGTACGAGAACTGGTCCCGCGGCGGCCAGGAGATCACCGGCACCGTCTTCTTCCACCTCGACCACGCCACGCCGGTGGCCGCGCTGCGCCGGAGGCTGCACGACTTCCTGCGGGACCGCGAGGACTGGGACGGGCGGCACTGGGGCCTGGTGGTCACCGACACCACCCCCACCACCATCGAGGTGCGGGCCGCGATGTCCACCCGGAACCCGGACGACGCCTGGTCGCTGCGGTGCGCGGTCCGCGAGGAGCTGATCGCCTGGTTGGGCGAGCACCACCCGTACGCGCTGCCCCGGGTGGCCACCTCCCCCGCGGCGACGTTCCCCGGCGCCGAGGCCCTGGACGGCCAGGCCACGGACGGGCGGGGGCGCGGCTCCCGGACCGCGGACGGCGAGGTGGAGGCCGGGCTGGCGGCCGAGGCGGAGGCCAGGTCCCGGACGGTCAGGAGCTCTCGGCCCGCAGGATCGTGAGCGCGCGCCGCAGGTCGTCCGGGTAGTCGCTGTGGAAGACCACCCAGTGGCCGTCGCTCGGGTGGGCGAAGCCCAGCCGCACCGCGTGCAGCCACTGCCGGGTCAGCCCCAGCCGCCCGGCCAGCGTCGGGTCGGCGCCGTACGTCGTGTCCCCGACGCACGGGTGCCGGTGCGCGGACATGTGCACCCGGATCTGGTGGGTGCGGCCGGTCTCCAGCCTGATGTCGAGCAGGCTGGCCGCGCGGAACGCCTCCACCAGGTCGTAGTGGGTCACCGCGGGCTTGCCGTCGGCGATGACCGCCCACCGGTAGTCGTGCTGCGGATGCCGCCCCACCGGAGCGTCGATGGTGCCGCTGAGCGGGTCCGGGTGGCCCTGCACCAGTGCCTGGTACCGCTTGTCCACGGTCCGCTCGCGGAACTGCTGCTTCAGCCGCGCGTACCCGGACTCGGACTTGGCCACCACCATCAGGCCCGAGGTGCCGACGTCCAGCCGGTGCACGACGCCCTGCCGCTCGGCCGCCCCCGAGGTGGCGATCCGGTAGCCGGCGGCGGCCAGCCCGCCGACCACGGTGGGCCCCGTCCAACCCGGGCTCGGGTGCGCGGCGACCCCCACCGGCTTGTCGACCACCACCAGGTCCGCGTCGTCGTGCACGATCTCCATGCCGGGCACCGGCTCGGCGACGACCCGCACCGGGGTGGGTGGCGCGGGCATCTCGACCTCCATCCAGGAGCCGCCGGTGACCCGCTCCGACTTGCCGACCTCGGAGCCGTCGAGGCGGACCTTGCCGGCCGCGGCCAGCTCGGCGGCCTTGGTCCGCGAGAAGCCGAGCATCCGGGCGAGCGCGGCGTCGACCCGTTCCCCCTCAAGTCCCTCGGGGACGGGCAACGTGCGGGTCTCGGGAATCTCGGGAATCTCGGAGAGCGGGTTCACCCACCCGAGTATGTCAGTCCCGGTGCGTCGAACCGTCGGGGTCCAGACCGCGGAAGGACAGCAGCACGATCAGGATGCCGCCGCAGACGATCGCGGAGTCCGCGAGGTTGAACACCGCGAAGTAGCGGGGCGCGATGAAGTCCACCACGTGCCCCTCCAGGAAGCCCGGGGCGCGCAGCAGCCGGTCGGTGAGGTTCCCCAGGGCGCCGCCGAGCAGCAGGCCGAGCGCCACCGCCCAGGGCGCGCTGTACAGCTTCCTGGCCAGCCGGATGATCACCACGATCACACCCACGGCGATGCAGGTGAAGACGACGGTCAGCGCCTCGCCGACGCCGAACGCCGCGCCGCCGTTGCGCACCGCCTGGAAGCGGAGCCACTGGCCGAGCACCTCGACCGGCTCCCGGTGCTCCAGCCACTCGACCACCATGATCTTGGTGATCAGGTCGAGCACGTAGGCGAACGCCGCGACGCCGACCAGCACCGGGATGCGCCGGCGGCGCGGGGCGTCCGCGCCGTCCCCCGCCGGCTCCTCGGCCGTGTCGGGGCGCCGCGCGGCGGCCGGCCGCTCCGCCGCGTCCGGGCCCGCCGGGTCGGCCGCGCCGGGACGACCCGCCGGGTCCTCCGGGCCGTCGGCCGTCGGGGGGTCGTCGGGTGACTCGATGGTCCGCTCCGCCTCACTGCTCACGGGATGAGCGTACGACACAGCAGTGCGATCACCGGACGTCCCTCGGACCGCCGTTCGGAACCCGGCTCAGAATCGACGCTCCTGTTTCTGCTTGCAGTCCACGCACAGCGTGGCGCGCGGGAACGCCTGCATCCTCGCCTTGCCGATCGGATTGCCGCAGTTCTCGCACAGACCGTAGGTGCTGGCCTCCAGCTGCCGCAGCGCGCGCTCGGTCTGGTAGAGCACCTCCCTGGCGTTGCTGGCCAGGGCCATCTCGTGCTCCCTGGTGACGTTCTTGGTCCCGGTGTCGGCCTGGTCGTCGCCCGCGCCGTCGCCGGAGTCCCGCATCAGCCCGCTCAGCGCCGCCTCGGCCGCGGAGATCTCCTCGCGCAGCCGGTCCGCGTCGGCCTGCAGCCCCGCCCGGGCCTCGGCCACCTCCTCCTCGCTCCAGGGCTCCTCGCCGGCACGTACGGCCAGTTCACCGGGGGCGGCGGGCGCCGCGGTACGGGCCTGCGGTACCGCGGTAGCCGACCTCTCCGTCGTGCTCTTCTTCGCAGCCACCTTCTTGGCTCCTGTCTTCCGGGCCCTCTTCGCTGTCGCCGTCTCCGCGGCCTCCGCCGGCTTCTCCGCGGCGGTCTTCCGCGCCGTCTTCCGTGCGGTCCTCTTCTCGGTGGCCCCGGTCGTCCCCTCGTCCGTGGCCCCGCCCGTCCTCGGCGTCGCCTTCGTCGCCTTCGTGGCTTTCGCGCTCTTCCTCGCCACCATGGCGGCGGCCCCTTCACATAGTGTGATCTTGCTCGCGAATCGTGACCGGAACGATAAATCGACAGCGAGCTCACGGCAACGAGGCCACGCCGGTCTGCCTGCGTTGTGCCCCGCGCGGCCCCGGGATAACCGGTCGTACCGGTCCACGGCGGGCCCGTACACTGGGAGCCAGCGAGAGGCGTTGATGGGGACGAGTAGCGTCGTCAGGCAGCCGCGAGCGACCCGGGGACGGTGTGAGCCCGGGGGCGAGCGCGACGCGAAGATCACCCCGGAGCCGCCGGAAGAAAGCCCTCGGTCATCCGTGGGCGAGTAGACCCGGCAGCGCGGCCCAACGAGCGGGTCGCGGGCAGCCAGGCCATGCCGGCCGGCCGCCCCGGCCAAGGAGGGTGGTACCGCGGGGGCTCGCGCCCTCGTCCCTCCGACGGAATACGCAGCGTGTGTCCGCCGGAGGAACGATCCGATGAGCAGCCAGTACCGGCCCGTGCCGGCCCAGGTCGATCTGCCCGCCCTCGAGCACGAGGTGCTCGCGCTCTGGCGGGAGCGGAAGACCTTCGCCAGGAGCGTGGAGCAGTCCGAGGGACGCCCCGAATGGGTGTTCTACGAGGGCCCGCCGACCGCCAACGGCATGCCCGGCGCGCACCATATCGAGGCCCGGGTCTTCAAGGACGTCTTCCCCCGCTTCCGCACCATGCGCGGGTACCACGTGGTCCGCAAGGCCGGCTGGGACTGCCACGGCCTGCCGGTGGAGCTCGCCGTGGAGCAGGAGCTGGGCTTCACCGGCAAACGCGACATCGAGGAGTTCGGCATCGCCGCGTTCAACGCCAGGTGCCGCGAGTCGGTCACCCGGCACACCGACGCGTTCGCCGAGCTGACGACCCGGATGGGGTACTGGGTCGACCTGGACGACGCCTACCGCACCATGGACCCGGCGTACATCGAGTCCGTCTGGTGGTCGCTGAAGCAGATCTTCGACAAGGGGCTGCTCACCCAGGACTACCGGGTGGCGCCCTGGTGCCCGCGCTGCGAGACCGGCCTGTCCGACCACGAGCTGGCGCAGGGGTACGAGACGGTGGCCGACCCCTCGGTCTACGTCCGGTTCCCGCTGACCTCGGGCCCGCTGGCCGGCGAGGCCGACCTGCTGGTCTGGACGACCACCCCCTGGACCCTGGTGTCGAACACCGCGGTCGCCGCGCACCCCGAGGTGACCTACGACGTCTTCGAGGCCGAGGGGCAGGGCCGCGTGGTGGCCACCCGGGAGCTGTTCGAGAAGGTCGCCGGCGAGGGCTGGACGCCCACCGGGCAGCGCTTCACCGGTGCCGAGATGGAGCGCTGGTCGTACCGGCGCCCGTTCGAGCTGGTCGACTTCGGCGGGGCCGAGGCCCACTACGTGGTGACCGCGGAGTACGTGACCACCGAGGACGGCACCGGGCTCGTGCACCAGGCCCCGGCCTTCGGCGAGGACGACCTGCGGACCTGCCGCGGGTACGGCCTCCCGGTGGTGAACCCGGTGCTGCCGAACGGCACCTTCGAGGAGGGCCTGCCCCTGGTGGGCGGCCAGTTCTTCAAGAAGGCGGACGAGACCCTCGTCGCCGACCTGCGCGAGCGCGGTCTGCTCTTCCGGCACGAGGCGTACGAGCACAGCTATCCGCACTGCTGGCGCTGCCACACCCCGCTGCTGTACTACGCACAGCCCTCGTGGTACATCCGCACCACCCGGATCAAGGACGCCCTGCTCCGGGAGAACGAGGCGACCACCTGGTACCCCGACTCCATCAAGCACGGCCGGTACGGCGACTGGCTGAACAACAACGTGGACTGGGCGCTGTCCCGCAACCGGTACTGGGGCACCCCGCTGCCGATCTGGCGGTGCTCCGAGAAGCACCTGACCTGCGTGGGCTCGCTCGAAGAGCTCGGCGAGCTGACCGGCGCCGACCAGTCCGGGCTCGACCCGCACCGCCCGTTCATCGACGAGGTCACCTTCGCCTGCCCGGAGGCGGGCTGCGAGGCGACCGCCCGCCGGGTCCCCGAGGTGATCGACGGCTGGTACGACTCGGGCGCCATGCCGTTCGCGCAGTGGGGCTATCCGCACCGGAACCGCGAGGAGTTCGAGAAGCGGTACCCGGCGCAGTACATCTGCGAGGCGATCGACCAGACGCGCGGCTGGTTCTACACGCTGATGGCGGTCGGCACCCTGGTCTTCGACCGGACGTCGTACGAGTCCGTGGTGTGCCTGGGTCACATCCTCGCCGAGGACGGCAGGAAGATGTCCAAGCACCTGGGCAACATCCTGGAGCCGATGCCGCTCATGGAGCGGCACGGCGCGGACGCGGTGCGCTGGTTCATGGCGGCCGGCGGCTCCCCCTGGGTCGCCCGCCGGGTGGGGCACGGCGCCATCCAGGAGGTGGTCCGCAAGACGCTGCTGACGTACTGGAACACCGTGGCCTTCCAGTCGCTCTACGCCCGCACCGGCGAGTGGTCGCCCAGCGACGCCGACCCGGCGCCCGCCGAACGGCCGCTGCTGGACCGCTGGCTGCTCAGCGAGCTGCACGCGCTGACCGAGATGGTCACCAAGGCGATGGACGGATACGACACCCAGCGCGCCGGCAAGCTCGTCTCGACCTTCGTCGACGACCTCTCCAACTGGTACGTGCGCCGCTCCCGCCGCCGCTTCTGGCAGGGCGACCGGGCCGCGCTGCGCACCCTGCACGACACGCTGGAGACGGTCACCCGGCTCATGGCGCCGCTGGTCCCGTTCATCACCGAGCGGGTGTGGCAGGACCTGGTGGTGCCGGTCACCCCGGACGCGCCGGACTCGGTGCACCTGACCTCCTGGCCCGAACCCGACCTGTCGCTGGTCGACCCCGAGCTGTCCCGGGACATGCTGCTGGTTCGACGGCTGGTCGAGCTGGGGCGGGCGACCCGGGCGGAGTCCGGGGTGAAGACCCGCCAGCCGCTGTCCCGGGCGCTGATCGCCGCGCAGGGCTTCGAACTGCTCAGCGACGACCTGCGCGAGCAGATCGCCGACGAGCTGAACGTCACGGCGCTGGCCTCGCTGTCCGAGATGGGTGGCTCGCTCGTCGACACCACCGCCAAGGGCAACTTCCGGGCGCTGGGCCGCCGGTTCGGCAAGCGCACCCAGCCGGTGGCCCAGGCCATCGCGGCGGCGGACGCGGCGGCGCTCGCCGAGGCACTGCGCGCCGGCACGGCCGCCGTGGAGGTGGACGGCGAGCAGGTGGCGCTCACCCCGGAGGAGGTCATCATCACCGAGACGCCGCGTGAGGGCTGGTCGGTGGCCTCGGACTCCGGCGCCACGGTGGCCCTGGACCTGGAGATCACCCCGGAGTTGCGCCGGGCCGGGCTGGCCAGGGACGTGATCCGGCTGGTCCAGGAGTCGCGCAAGAACAGCGGCCTGGACGTCGCCGACCGCATCGTGGTGCGGTGGGGCACGGACGACCCGGAGCTGGAGCGGGCGCTCGAGGAGCACCAGGCGCTGATCTCGGCCGAGGTGCTGGCCACCGACTTCGCGGCGGGCGCCGGGGACGAGGCGTTCGGCCCGGAGTTCCGCGACGAGGCACTCGGTCTGACCTTCCGGCTACGCCGGGCATAGGCAGAGTCCGGCTACGCCGCGTATCGGCAGAGACGTCGCACCACGGCGCCGTGGCCCGGATGGAGATCCGGGCCCCGGCGCCGTGTGGGTCGTGCGCTGATCGCGAGCGGTCAGCTGTCGTCCTCGTCGATGAGGAAACCGCGCATCGGCGAGGGCGCCTGGTGCTGCACCGGCTGCGGGCCCTGGGGCCGGACCGGCGCCATCGGCTGGGTCATCGCCGGGGACATCTGCTGCTGACCGCCGTAGGACCCCTGCGGGCCCGGTCCCCCGGGGCCGCCCATCGACTGGTTGCCGCCCATGGAGCCGGGGGCACCCATCGGGGAGTTGCCACCCATGGAGTTGCCGCCCATGGAGTGGTGCCCGCCCATCGTGCCGCCCGGCGCCGGGGCGCCGGCGGAGGCCAGCGACGGCTGGGGGGACGGGGGCAGCGGCGCGGCGGCCGGGGTGCGCGGCGGCGCGAGCGAGTCGTCGGACTGGCTCTCCAGCTGGCGCAGCTGGCTCTCCAGGTACGACTTCAGCCGGGTGCGGTACTCGCGCTCGAAGCCGCGCAGGTCCTCGACCTTGCGCTCCAGCGTCGCGCGCGCGGACTCCAGGGAGCCCATGGCGACGCGGTGCTTCTCCTGCGCGTCCCGCTCCAGGGCGTCGGCCTTGGCGCGCGCGTCGCGCTCCAGGCCCTCCGCCCGGCTCCGGGCCTCGCCGACGATCTTGTTGGCCTCGGAACGGGCCTCGGCGATCGCCTGGTCGGCCGTCTGCTGGGCCAGCGAGAGCACCCGCGCGGCGCTCTCGTTGCCGCCGCCCGGCATGTGCGGTGCCGGAGCCGGACCGCCCATCTGACCGCCGGGGCCGCCCATCTGCCCGCCCATCTGACCACCGGGGCCGCCCATCTGACCACCGGGGCCACCGAGCTGGCCGGCAGGTCCGCCCAACTGACCGGCGGGACCACCCATCTGCATGGGTGCGCCGGGGTGGCCCTGGTGCGCCTGATGCGCCTGCGGGCCCAGCCCGCCGGGGGCCACCGGGGTGTGGCCGCCAGGACCCATCGGGCCGCCGGGATGCCCCTGGCCGCCCTGCCCCGCCGGCAACTGCGGCGGGCCGCCCATCTGCTGCTGCGGGTGCTGTTGGGGCACCGGCTGCGGTCCCGATATGGCGGCGGGCCCTCCGGGCCGATCCTGCGGCTCGGGTTTGCGCATGTTCTGCTGGTTCTGTGCGGCGGCTCGGGTGGCCGCGGCCAGCTTGGCGCGCAGGTCCTCGTTCTCCCTGAGCAGCCGGGTCAGCTCGGCCTCGACCTCGTCGAGGAAGGCATCGACTTCATCCTCGTCGTAGCCCTCGCGGAGACGGACGGTCGTGAACTGCTTGTTCCGCACGTCCTCGGGAGTCAGCGGCATCTCTTCACCTCAACGTAATTCGTCGGCATATCGGCAAGACCGTAACCGTTCACAGCCCGGCCACGACGCTGATCAGGATGTAGACGATGATCATGAGTACGAAGAAGGACAGATCAAGCGCCACACCCCCGAAGCGCAGCGGAGGGATCACCTTCCGCAGCGCCTTCAGTGGCGGATCGGTGACAGTGTAGGTGGCTTCCAGGGCGACGACCATCGTCTTGCCGGGCTGCCAGGAGCGCGCGAACATGAAGACGTAGTCCATCACCAGCCGGAAGAGCAGCAGTCCGAGAAGGCAGTACAAGGCAATCAGGATCACCTGCTGAACGATGCCCATCCGGCCTGTCCCTCTCCCCTGTCCTCCGCCCCGACCACCTGGTCGGGGGCATGTCTTCCGGTGTCGTCCGTCAACTCTGGTTGAAGAACCCGCCCTCAGCGATGCGGGCCTTGTCCTCCGCCGTTACATCGACGTTAGCAGGCGACAGAAGGAAGACCTTCTGCGTCACCCGCTCGATGCTCCCATGCAGACCGAAGACAAGACCAGCGGCAAAGTCGACAAGTCTCTTTGCATCCGTGTCGTCCATCTCCGTGAGGTTCATGATCACCGGGGTCCCCTCGCGGAAGTGTTCCCCGATGGTACGAGCCTCGTTGTACGTCCTGGGGTGGAGCGTCGTGATCCGGTAGGGCTCCCGCTCGGACACGACCTTGGGCATGATCACCGGCGCGCTCTTCTCCACGTTCTGTCGGTCGGATGTGATGGAAGACACGGGAGCGATCCTCCCGGGCCGTCTGTTTTCGGTCAGCAGCGCGGCGGGCGTGGGCTCCGTCTCCCGCTGCGCCGGCGGGTGCACGACCCTGACCGGCTCCTCCACCCGCTCCCGCTGCGGCGGTTCGTGCGTCTGCTGACGCCGCCCCCGCTCGGGCTCCGGCTCGGGCTCGAACTCGTCGTCGGGGGCGTACCCCGGGCGGTCGTAGCCGTCGTCCTCCACGAGGCCGAGGTAGACCGCCATCTTGCGCATAGCGCCAGCCATCGACTGCGTCCTCCGCTCTGTGGTGGATCGGCTCCGCCTGTCGGGGCCGCGCATCCACGTGCTGTCGGAAATGACCATATTTTCGGTTGTGATCCCTCGCGTGGCGACGTTACCCGAGGGACTCACGGACTCCGAGCACCGCGCTGCCGACGCGCACATGTGTCGCTCCGGCGGCGACAGCCTCCTCCATATCCGCGCTCATGCCTGCCGACACCATGGTCGCAGCAGGATCGGTCCTGCGCAGGTCCCTTGAGATTTCCACCAGCCGCCCAAAGGCTACGCCCGGCCGCCCGGCGTACGCCCCCGACAGCGGCGCGACCGTCATCAGTCCGGCCAGCACCAGACCGGGGGCGGCGCCGATCACGGCCGCCAACTCCGGCACCCCGTCCGGGGCCACACCACCCCGGTCGCCACCGTGTCCCTGCTCCTTCTCCAGCGCCACCTGAATGAGGCAGCGCACCGGGCCGCGCTCGCGCCGCTCCACCGCCGTCGAGAGCGCGCCGACCAGCCGGGGCCGGTCCACGGAGTGCACATAGTCTGCGTAGTTCGCCACGGAACGCACCTTGTTCGTTTGCAACTGCCCCACAAAGTGCCAGTTCAGCGGAAGATCCGCGCAGGCCTCGGCCTTCTCCGCGGCCTCCTGGTCCCGGTTCTCGGCGACGTGACGCACGCCGAGCTCGGCGAGCAGCCGAACGTCCGTGGCCGGCCGCGTCTTGGTGACGACGATCAGCGTGACGTCCTCCCGTGCGCGCCCCGCCGCGTCACACGCGCCGGTGATGCGCTCCTCCACTCGGGCGAGGCCGGCGGCGATCTCCGCCCGTCGCGTCGCGCTCACGGCGTGATCCAGACGTAGCTCGCCTGACGCCCCGTGATCGCCGCCCTGCGGTAGGAGAAGTGGTCGGGCGACTCCAGGGTGCAGACGGTGGGCGGCACGACGTCGACGACGCCGAGGTCGACCAACTGGTTCCTGACCCCACGGGGGATGTCGATGGCGGGCGTGCCCCGACGGGTGGTGGCGGAGCTGCCCGGCGCGGTCCGCGCGGCCTCCGCGCGCATCGTCGCCGGGACCTCGTAGCACCGGCCGCAGACCGCGGGTCCGATGCGGGCGACGATCCGGGCCGCCTTCGCGCCCAGCCGGACCATCGCCTCGACCGTCGCCGGCACCACCCCGGCCACCAGCCCCGGCCGCCCGGCGTGCGCGGCACCGGCCACGCCGGCGATCGGATCGGCCAACAGGACGGGCACGCAGTCGGCGGTCAGCACGGCGAGCGCCATCCCGGGGACCGCGGTGACCACGCCGTCCGCCGCCGGCGGTTCGCCGTCCGGCCACGGTCCCTCGGCCACCGCCACCGCCCGGCCGTGCACCTGGTTCATCCAGCGGACGTCGCCGGGGTCGAGCCCCAGCGACGCGGCCGCGCGCTCGCGGTTGGCCCGCACGTCGGCGGGCCGGTCGCCGACCGCGCCGCCGAGGTTCAGGGCGTCATACGGAGCGGCGCTCACGCCGCCCCACCGGTCGGTGAAGGCGAAGTGGGCGCCGCTCTCGGTGTTCTGTTGCTCTATCACGGAAGACGACGGGTCACTTCAGGAAGTCGGGCACGTCGAGCTCCTCGACCTGGCCGCTGTCGTACGGGCGGGCCGACGGCACCTGCGGGGTCGGCGGCTTCGACTCCGCGACCGGTTCCGCGGGCTCCCGGCCACCGGAGCCGCCGTCCAGGTCCGTGGACAGGCCGGCCACCTCGCGCGGGGGCAGCGAGCCCAGCCCGCCGAACGACGGGCGGTCGGTCTCGCCGGGCTCCGCACCGGACGACGAGTCGTCCCGGCCGCCGTACCCGAGCACCTTCTCCCGGGTGCGCGAGGGCGGCTGGCCGCCGTCGAAACCGGCGGCGATCACGGTGACCCGGACCTCGTCGCCGAGCGCGTCGTCGATCACCGCGCCGAAGATGATGTTCGCCTCGGGGTGGGCCGCCTCGCTGACCAGCTGGGCCGCCTCGTTGATCTCGAACAGGCCGAGGTCGGAGCCGCCGGAGATGGAGAGCAGCACGCCGCGGGCGCCGTCGATCGACGCCTCCAGCAGCGGGGACGAGATGGCCATCTCCGCGGCGGCCACCGCGCGGTCGTCGCCGCGCGCCGAGCCGATGCCCATCAGCGCCGAGCCGGCCTCCGACATCACCGACTTGACGTCCGCGAAGTCGAGGTTGATGAGGCCGGGCGTGGTGATCAGGTCGGTGATCCCCTGCACACCGGACAGCAGCACCTGGTCCGCGGACTTGAACGCGTCGAGCACGCTGACCTGGCGGTCCGAGATGGACAGCAGCCGGTCGTTGGGGATGACGATGAGGGTGTCCACCTCGTCCCGGAGGGCCGCGATGCCGTCCTCGGCCTGGTTGGCCCGGCGCCGCCCCTCGAAGGTGAACGGGCGGGTGACCACACCGATCGTCAGCGCGCCGAGCGTCCGCGAGATGTTGGCCACCACCGGCGCGCCGCCGGTGCCGGTGCCACCGCCCTCGCCCGCCGTGACGAAGACCATGTCGGCTCCCTTGAGAACCTCCTCGATCTCCTCGCGGTGGTCCTCGGCAGCCTTGCGCCCCACATCGGGATTGGCACCCGCGCCGAGTCCACGGGTGAGCTCGCGGCCCACGTCGAGCTTGACGTCGGCGTCGCTCATCAGGAGCGCCTGCGCATCGGTGTTGATCGCGATGAACTCGACGCCCTTGAGACCGACCTCGATCATCCGGTTGATGGCGTTGACACCACCGCCGCCGATACCGACGACCTTGATGACTGCGAGGTAGTTCTGCGGTGCTGCCACGTCGAAGGCCTCTCGCCTCGATTTACGTGTCGGGCTCCGCGTGTGCCGCAGTGCGCCGACTGATGCCGATGGGACGACTCGGAATGCCGCCCCGAACCCTAACGGTTCAGTTTAGGGTTACCTGTGCTCGCTGTTCCTTGGATTCCTCGGAACGGACACTAAGCCGCAAGTGGTACGCGTTCAACGAACACGCCGAACCTCCCGTTTTTCTTTTCACCCTATGTGATCGCGCTCGGTGCCAGTCAACCTGGGTGCGCACGTCAACCCCCGGATGCGGCAGGGGCGGTGACCACGCTGACGTCGAAGTGCGTAGCGTCGTCGGCCGCCTTCATCACCCGGGTGAGCGCCTCCGCCTTGGCCGCCGAGTCCTCGGGGCTCCCCCACAGCACCGTACGACCGCCCGAGAGCTCCAGGGTGACGGAGTCGTAGGAGGCGACGCGGATGACGTGGGTGTCCCGGCGCACCGCGGGCGGCAGCGCGGCGGCCACGCCGACCGCCTCCCGCCGAATGCGGTCCGCGCCGAAACGGCTCAGGCTCGGGCTGTTCTCCAGTTCCAGTTCGAGGAGTGGCACGCCGGGCGGGCGCTCGTCGGTCTCGGCGAACGGGACTCCGGCGCCGTCCACCTCGGTGTAGCCGCCGGCGCTCCGCATCACCACCTCGGACTCACGCTCCGTCACCTTCAGTGTGACGCCGTGCGGCCAGGCCCGGACCACCGCGACCGACGCGACCCGCGGCAGCGCGTCGAGGAGGCGGTCCCGCACGGCGTCCTTGTCGAGCGCGATCATCGGGTCGCCGACCGGCACCCGGGCCGCGGCCAGGATCTGGTCCTCCGTCACCTGGTGCGGGCCGCCCTCGGTCCAGTGCACCGTGACCCGCTCGACGCGCAGCCAGTCGGAGCCGTACAGCGCCCAGCCGCCGAAGCCGCCGAGCAGCAGCGCGAGCACCAGCAGCACCACCAGGATGCGCCGCCTGGGCAGCCGGCGCCGGGCGCGGGGGGCCGGCGAGGGCGGGCCGGCCACGCGGCCCGTCGGGCCACGGCCTCCGCCGCGCTCGGCGGTCGTCGCTCCGGCCACGCTCCTCGCCTCCCGTCTCGTCCTGACCTACTCGCTGACGATCTTCCGCGCCCGGCGCGGAACAGCTACGCCCGGCGCGCGGCGATGGCCTCGTGCACCATGCCGAGCAGCAGGTCGTCCGCGTCCCGGCGGCCGAACTCGGCGGCGGCCCGGGACATGGCGGCCAGCCGTCCGGGATCGGTCAGCACCGGCAGCACGGTCCCCCTGACCCACTCCGGCGTCAGCTCGGCGTCGTCGATCAGCAGTCCGCCGCCCGCCCTGACCACCGGCTGGGCGTTGAGCCGCTGTTCCCCGTTGCCGATGGGCAGCGGGACGTAGGCGGCAGGCAGCCCGACGGCGGACAGTTCGGCGACGGTCATGGCGCCGGCGCGGCAGAGCATCATGTCGGCCGCGGCGTAGGCTAGGTCCATGCGGTCCACATACGGTACCGGGATGTAGGGCGGCATTCCGGGCATCGTGTCCAGCTGCGGCAGTTCGTTCTTCGGGCCGACCGCGTGCAGGATCTGCACGCCGGAGCGCTGCAGGGTAGGCGCGATGGCCTGGGTCACCTCGTTCAACCGCCGGGCGCC
Source organism: Streptomyces sp. B6B3 (assembly GCF_039871525.1). Classification (NCBI taxonomy): domain Bacteria; kingdom Bacillati; phylum Actinomycetota; class Actinomycetes; order Kitasatosporales; family Streptomycetaceae; genus Streptomyces; species Streptomyces sp. B6B3. The sequence continues at coordinate 276,287 of NZ_JBDPLU010000009.1, forward strand.
CTGGGAGCCGCCGGACACCAGGAGGGTGGGCAGCCGGGCGTCCAGGCCGAACGCCGCGCGGGCCTCGGCGCGGACCGCGGCCCGGTCCAGGGTGGCGATGGAACGCCGCAGCGGGATGCCGACGTACCGGGCGTGTCGCAGCTTGCTGTCCGGCGTCGACACGGCGACGAAGCGGGTGTAGCGCGCGCCGATCCGGTTGGCCAGGCCCGGGCGGGCGTTGGCCTCGTGCACCACGATCGGCACCCGCTGCCGCTTGGCGGCCAGGTAGCCGGGCAGCGCCACGTAGCCGCCGAAGCCGACCACGCAGTCGGCCTTGGTGCGCTCGATGATCTCCTCCGCGGCCCGGATCGTGCCGCGCAGCCGTCCCGGAACGGTGATCAGCTCGGGCGTGGGCTTCCGCGGCAGCGGCACGGCCGGGATCAGTCCGAGTTCGTACCCGCGCTCCGGGACCAACCGGGTCTCCAGGCCGCGCTCCGTGCCGAGCGCGGTGATGCCCACCGTGGGGTCCTGCCTGCGCAGGGCGTCCGCGAGGGCGAGCGCGGGCTCGATGTGACCGGCGGTTCCGCCGCCGGCGAGGACAACATGCACCGAAATTTCACCGCTCTCCGTACGGCGCCGCCTGGGCCACCGTCACGTCGTCTTCCGTCTCGTCGTCTTCCGCCCGAACCAGGCCAGCCGTCGGCCGGACGGGCGCCGCATCGCCAGGGCGGTCCTGGCCGCCGCGTCGCTGCGGGCGAAGGCGATCAGCAGCCCGACGGCGAACATGGTCGGCAACAGGGCGGAGCCCCCGTAGGAGAACAGCGGGAGGGGCACCCCCGCGATGGGCAGCAGGCCCAGCACGGAGCCGATGTTGATCACGGTCTGGGCCATGAGCCAGGCCGTCACCCCGCCCGCGGCGTACCTCACGAAGGGGTCCTCCGTGCGTCCGGCAACGCGGATACCCGCATAGCCTAGAGCCGTGAAGAGGGCGAGGACCGACAGCGTCCCCGCCAGGCCGAGCTCCTCCCCGGTGATGGCGAAGATGAAGTCCGTGTGGGGTTCCGGGAGTTCGCCCCATTTCTCCACGCTGGCGCCGAGCCCCGAGCCGAACCAGCCGCCGGAGGCGAGGGCGTAGATGCCGTGCACCGCCTGCCAGCAGTCGTCCTCGGCGCCGGGCTCGGCGGCGATGCAGGCCAGCCGGTCCATGCGGTGCGGGCTGCTGACGATGAAGAAGGCGCCGAGCGCGGCCGCGGTGGCCAGCACGCCGGTGAACAGCCGGGTGGGGGCACCGGCCAGCCAGAGCAGGCCGAACAGGATGGCCACCAGGATCATCACGGTGCCCATGTCGCCGCCCAGCATCACCAGTCCGCAGACCAGCAACGCCCCGGGCACCAGCGGGACCAGCAGGTGCCGCCACTGGGTGAGCAGCCGCCGCTCGCCCTTCCGGGCCAGCAGGTCGGCGCCCCACAACACGAGCGCGAGCTTGCCGAACTCGCTCGGCTGGAGCTGGAACGGGCCGGCCACGGAGATCCAGCTGGTGTTGCCGTTGACCTCGACGCCGACGCCCGGCACCTGGACGAGGCCCAACAGCACCACGGAGAACGCCAGGAACGGGTAGGTGAGGGCGCGCAGCAGGCGCAGCGACATCCGGGAGGCCAGCAGCATCAGCACGCCGCCGAGCACGGCCGCGACGAGCTGCTTCTGGAAGTAGTAGCTGGCGGACAGGTCGTAGCGCAGCGCCTGGATCTGGGAGGCCGAGAAGACCATGGTCAGGCCGAGCAGGGTGATCAGCAGGCCGGTGCCCATGATGACGTAGTACGCCGTCAGCGGGCGGTCCCAGGCCCGGCGGGCGCGGGCGACGAAGCGGGGCGTGCGGGGCGGCCGAACGGGGGTGCGCGCGGCCGGAACGCGGGCGGGCACGCGGGCCGGAGCGGGGCGCCGGGCGGGCGCCGGCGCGGTCCTGGCGGCCCGCGCCCGGTCCGTGTCCCCGGCGCGGCGGCGCGGATACACCCTCGATCCGACCACCTGACCCGGGCCCTGGCCCTGCCGCGGCCGGCCGGCCGCGGCACCGGGCGCGTCGCCGGCCTGGTCGGCCGGACGCGCTCGGCCCGCTCCGGGGTGGTCGCCCGTCATGCTCGGCCCCTCCTTCGGACCCGCGCCAGCGGTCCGCGGGCCACCGGCGGGCTACTGCTCGTCGCTGCGTGCCTGGTCGGCGGCGAGGTCGCGGACGGCGGCGGCGAAGGCATCGCCTCGCGCGCCGTAGTTGGTGAACATATCCCACGAGGCGCAGGCCGGGGCCAGCAGCACGGTGTCGCCGCCCCTGGCCATCGCGGCCGCCGCGCGGACGACCGCCGCCATCGCCCCAGTGTCCGTCCGGTCCAACTCCACGACCGGCACATCCGCGGCGTGTCGCGCGAGCGCTTCCGCGATCAGCCGGCGGTCCTCCCCGATCAGCACCACCCCGCGCAGCCGGGCGGCCGCCGCGGCGACCAGGTCGTCGAAGTCGGCGCCCTTGGCCAGCCCGCCCGCGATCCACACCACGGAGGGGTAGGCGACCAGCGACGCCTGGGTGGCGTGCGGGTTGGTGGCCTTGGAGTCGTCCACGTACGCCACGCCGTCGACGTCGGCGACGTGCGCGATCCGGTGCGGGTCGGGGCGGAAGCCGCGCAGCCCGTCACGCACCGCGGCCGGCGGCACCCCGTACGCCCGGGCCAGCGCCGCGGCGGCCAGCGCGTTGGCGATGGTGTGCGGCGCGGCGCGCGGGGCGCCCGGCACGATGTCGGTGACCTCGGCGAGCTCCTGGGCCTCCCGCCGACTGTCCGGGACGAACGCGCGGTCCACCAGGATGTCGTCGACCAGGCCGAACTGGCCGGGGGCCGGGACGCCGAGGGTGAAGCCGACCGCCCGGCAGCCCTCGACCACGTCCGCCTTGCGGACCAGGGTCTCGGTGGCCGGGTCGGCCACGTTGTACACGCAGGCGGCGACGTTGCCCTCGTAGACCCGGCCCTTGTCGGCGGCGTACGCCTCCATCGAGCCGTGCCAGTCGAGGTGGTCGGGGGCCAGGTTGAGCACGGCCGCGGCATGCGCCCGGACCGACGGGGCGTAGTGCAGCTGGTAACTGGACAGCTCGACGGCCAGCACCTCGGGCCGCCCGTCGGGCGCGCCCCCGGTGCCGAGCACCACGTCGACCAGCGGCGTGCCGATGTTGCCCACCGCGGCGGTGCGCCGGCCGGCGGCGGCCAGCATGGCGGCGAGCATCCGGACCGTGGTGGTCTTGCCGTTGGTGCCGGTGACGGCGAGCCAGGGCGCGGCGTCGGGGCCGCGCAGCCGCCACGCGAGCTCCACGTCGCCGAGCACCGGGGCGCCGGCCGCCTCGGCGGCGAGGAACAGCGGGCTGTCGGGGCGCCAACCCGGCGAGGTGACGACCAGTTCGGTGCCGGCCGGCAGGGTGGCGCCGGGGCCGGCGCCGAGCCGGGCGGCGATGCCCTCCTCCGCCAGCTCCGCGGCCCGGGCGCGCTGCCGTTCGCCGTCGGTGCCGTCCACCACGGTGACCCGGGCGCCGATCCTGGCCAGCGCGCGGGCCGCGCTGACGCCGCTGACGCCCAGGCCGGCGACCGTGACGCGCCGCCCGGCGAGGTCGCCCGGGTCGCCGGGGCCGCCGAGCCCCGCGGGGTACCCGGACGGGGTGTCTGGCCTGCTCACGGTCACAAGTCTGCCACCCAGGCGCCGTAGAAGATGCCGATGCCGACGATGACGCACATGCCCTGGATGATCCAGAACCTGACCACCACCAGCACCTCGCTCCAGCCCTTCAGCTCGAAATGGTGCTGGAGCGGCGCCATCTTGAAGACCCGCTTGCCGGTGAGCCGGAAGGAGCCGACCTGGATCACCACGGACATGGTGATCAGCACGAAGAGGCCGCCCAGGATGGCCAGCAGCAGCTCGGTGCGGGAGACGATGGCCAGACCGGCCAGCGCGCCGCCGAGCGCGAGCGATCCGGTGTCGCCCATGAAGATCTTGGCCGGCGAGGTGTTCCACCACAGGAAGCCGAAGAGCGCCCCCATCAACGCGGCGGCGACCACGGCCCCGTCGAGCGGGTCGCGCACCTCGTAACAGGTGGCGCCCGCGGTGCCGAACTCGGCGCAGGTCTGGCCGTACTGCCAGACGCCGATGAAGACGTAGGCGCCGAAGACCATGACGGAGGCGCCGGTGGCCAGGCCGTCCAGGCCGTCCGTGAGGTTCACCCCGTTGGACATGGCCAGGATCATGAACAGCGCCCAGAGCACGAACAGCACCGGGCCGATGGTCCAGGCGAAGTCCGTGGTGAAGGACAGGTGCGTGGACGCGGGGGTGAGCTGGCGCTTGTCCTCGAAGTTCAGCGAGAGGATGGCGAAGGTGACGCCGACCGAGAACTGGCCGAGCATCTTCGCGCCGGCCCGCAGGCCGAGGCTGCGCCGCCGGACGATCTTGATGTAGTCGTCGAGGAAGCCGACCAGGCCCATGCCGGCCATCAGGAAGAGGACGAGCAGCCCGGAGATGGTCGGCGGCTCGCCGGTCACGAGCTTGGTGACCACGTACGCGACCAGCGTCGCCAGGATGAACGCGATACCGCCCATCGTGGGGGTGCCACGCTTCGCGTGATGGTCGCGGGGCCCGTCGTCCCTGATGTACTGGCCGTAGCCGCGGCGGGCGAGGAGCTTGATCAGCAGCGGGGTCCCGATCAGGGTCAGGAAGAGTCCGATGGCCCCGGAGAAGAGAATCTGCCTCATGGGGCGGCGACCTCGCCATCCACGCCTGGCGCCTCGGCGCCCTCCTGGGCGAGCTGGAGCGCGACCCGCTCCAGGCCCACCGACCGGGATGCCTTCACCAGCACCACATCCCCCGGCCGAAGCTCACCGCGCAGCAGCGTGACCGCCGCCTGAGCATCGGACACGTGCACCGACTCCTCACCCCACGAACCCTCGTTCTTGGCACCCGAGTCCAGCCAGGCGGCCTCCTGGCCGCCGACCGACACGAGCCTGTTGACGTGCAGCCGGGCCACGAAGCGCCCGACCTCGTCGTGCTCGGCGCGCGACCGCGCGCCCAGCTCGGCCATCTCGCCGAGCACCGCCCAGGTGCGGCCGCCCTTCGCCGCCGCGGTCTCGCCCATCGCCGCCAACGCGCGCAGCGCGGCCCGCATGGACTCCGGATTGGCGTTGTAGGCGTCGTTGACGATCGTCACGCCGTCCGGCCGCTCCGTGACCTCCATCCGCCACCGGGCGAGCGAGCCCGCCGCGGCCAGCGCGTCGGCGATGTCGGCGGCGGACATGCCCGCCTCATGCGCAACGGCGGCCGCGGCAAGCCCGTTCGACACATGGTGCTCACCGTACAGGCGCATCGTGACCTCGGCGCACCCGGTGGGGGTGGTCAGCCGGAACGACGGCCGGCCCTCGGGGGTCAGCCGGACGTCCTCGGCGCGGACCGCGGCGTCGGGCGCCGTGCCGAACAGCAGGACGCGGGCGGCGGTCCGGTCGGCCATGGCGCGCACCCGCGGGTCGTCGGCGTTGAGCACGGCCACGCCGCCGTCGGCGGCGGCCGGCAGGGCCTCGACCAGCTCGCCCTTGGCGGCGGCGATGCCCTCGACGGAGCCGAACTCGCCGAGGTGCGCGGTGCCGACGTTGAGCACCACGCCGATCCGCGGCGGGGTCAGCGAGGTCAGGTAGCGGATGTGTCCGGTGCCGCGGGCGCCCATCTCCAGCACCAGGTGCCGGGTGTCGGGCTCGGCGCGCAGCGCGGTCAGCGGCAGCCCGATCTCGTTGTTGAAGTTGCCCGGGGTCCAGACCGTGGGTCCCGCGCGGTCCAGCAGCTGGGCGGTCAGGTCCTTCGCGCTGGTCTTGCCGACCGAGCCGGTGAGCCCGACCACGATGGCGCCGCCGCCCTCGACGAGCCGGGCGACCGTGTGCCGGGCGAGGGCGCCGAGCGCGTCCGTGACGTCCTCGACGACCACCGCGGGCACCCCGACCGGGCGGCTGGCGAGCACGAGCGCGGCCCCCGCCGCGACGGCGCCGGCCGCGTAGTCGTGTCCGTCCACGCGCTCCCCCGGCAGCGCGGCGAACAGCGCGCCGGGCTCGGCCAGTCGGGAGTCGATGACCACGGGCCCGGTGATGCGGGGTGGCGGCTGAGGTATGTCGTGCGGCTCTCCCCGCACGACCGTGAGGAGCTCAGCTAGGGGAAGGGGGATCACTGCAGCGGGCCTCGCCTGGCGTCGGATGCTTGCTCGGATGGGGAGGAAGCGGTGGGAGGGGGTGCGGTGGGGGGCGCCGTGGGGGGTTCTGTCGAGGTCGTGGGGTGGTGCGCGCCGCGCTCGATGGCGACGCGCAGCTCCTCGCGGTCGTCGAAGGGCCGGATCACGCCGGCCACGTCCTGGCCGCGCTCGTGGCCCTTGCCGGCCACCAGCACCGTGTCGCCGGGCTCGGCACGGGCCACCGCGGCGGCGATGGCCGCGGCCCGGTCCGCCTCGACCAGCACCGTGCCGCGCTCGTGGACCGGCACCTCGGCGGCGCCGGCGAGCATCGCGGCCAGGATCGCGAGGGGGTCCTCGGAGCGCGGGTTGTCGGAGGTCAGCACGGCGGTGTCGGACAGCCGGGCCAGCGCGGCGCCCATCGCGCCACGCTTGTGCGGGTCGCGGTCGCCGCCGCAGCCGAGCACGGCGTGCAACCGGCCCTCGGTGACCTTGCGGAGCGCGTGCAGCACGGACTCCACGGCGTCGGGTTTGTGCGCGTAGTCGACCACGGCGAGGAAGGGCTGGCCGGCGTCCACCCGCTCCAGCCGTCCCGGCACGCCGGGCACCGCGGCCACGCCGGCGGCGGCCACCGCCGGGTCGACGCCGGCCACGGCCAGCGCGGTGACGGCGGCCAGGGCGTTGGCGACGTTGAACGGCCCGGGCAGCGGGACGCTGGCGGGCAGCCGCAGCCCGTCCGGGCCGAGCACGGTGAAGGTGGAGCCGAGCGGGCCGAGCTCGATGTCGGCGGCGCGCCAGGCGGCGTCCGGGTGGCCCTCGGCCGAGTAGGTGGTGATCGGGAGCGGGGACTCCTCGGCCAGCCGCCGGCCGTACTCGTCGTCGAGGTTGACCACGCCGGCGTGGGCCCGGGCCGGCGTGAAGAGCTGCGCCTTCGCCCGGTAGTAGTCCTCCATGTCCGGGTGGAAGTCCAGGTGCTCGGGGCTGAGGTTGGTGAACACCGCGACGTCGAAGCGGCAGCCGTCCACCCGGCCGAGCACCAGGGCGTGGCTGGAGACCTCCATGGCGACCGAGCGGACGCCGCGCTCGCGCATCACCGCGAACAGCGCCTGCAGTTCGGTGGCCTCGGGGGTGGTGCGCTCCGAGGAGACGCGCTCGCCGCCGATCCGGGTCTCCACCGTGCCGATCAGTCCCGTCGAGTCGCCGTCGCCGGGGCCCCGGCCCTGGTCCCGGCCCGCGGCGCGGGCGGCCTGCCGCAGGCCGCCCTCGACGAGGTAGCTGGTGGTGGTCTTGCCCGAGGTGCCGGTGACGCCGAGGAGCAGCAGGTCCCGGCCCGGCTCGTCGTAGATGGCGGCGGCCAGCGCGCCCATCCGGCGGCGCGGGTCGTCCACGGTGAGCACGGTCAGCCCGGTCGCGGCGGCGCGGGCGGCGCCGGTCGGGTCGGTGAGCACGGCGACGGCGCCCAGGCTCGCCGCCTGCGCGGCGAAGTCGGCGCCGTGGAAACGGGCGCCGGGCAGCGCCGCGTAGACGTCGCCGGGCAGCACCGCCCGGGAGTCGTGGGTGATGCCGGTGACCAACGGTCCGTCCGCGGCCGGGTCGCCGGCCGCGGGGGCGGTGCCCAGCAGCGTGGCCAGCTCCGCCAGCGGCACGGGCCGCACCTTCCTGGGGCGGGGCGGTGCCGAGGCGGTACGCGTGGCGCCTTGATCACGAGGGGGCACGGCGGTGAGCGTACCGGGAGGTGCGGTGCCGGTGCGAAACGAGGGGGCCGGCCCGGCTGCCGTCCCCGGCCGGTCGCGTTCCCCGTCGGTGATGGTTCTCACGTGCCGTTCCGTTCCGCTCGTTGGGCTCTCGTTGGACTGATGACTCGGCTGGCTGGCTCGGGGTGACGCGGCTCACGCCGCGGGGTCGAAGCTCACCGGCAGGCCGGCGAACTCCTCGCCGGTCGGCGGGATCTGGAGGGCCTTCAGGGAGAACTGCATGACCTCGTTGAACACCGGGCCGCACACCTCGCTCCCGTGGTAGCCGCCCTCGACCGGGTTCTGCACCGCGCAGTAGACGGTGACCTGCGGGTCGTCGGCGGGGGCGAAGCCGGCGAAGGAGGAGGTGTAGCCGTTGTAGAGGCCGGTCTCCGGGTCCACCCGGTTGGAGGTGCCGGTCTTGCCGGCCACCCGGTAGCCGGGGATCTGGGCGACAGAGCCGGTGCCCAGCGGGTCGGTGACCACGGTCTCCAGCATGCGGGTGAGTTGCTCGGCGGTGTCCTCGCTGACCACCCGGTGCGACTCGGGCTCGGGTGCGGGCTGGTACTCGCCGTCGGGCCCGGTGGCGCCGCGCACCAGGGAGGGCTCGACGCGGACGCCGCCGTTGCCGATGGTGGAGTAGACCGAGGCGGCCTGGACGGCGTTCACCGACAGGCCCTGGCCGAACGGGATGGTGTACTGCTGCGAGGCGTCCCAGTCGTCGGGGTCGGCGAGGATCCCGGCGGTCTCGCCGGGGAAGCCGAGCCCGGACGGCTGGCCGAAGCCGAACTCCGTGAGGTAGGAGTGCAGCACCTCGTTGGCCTCGGGCTGGGTGTCGCCCAGCGTCTCGGCGGCCAGGATGGTGCCGATGTTGCTGGATCTGGCCAGCACCCCGGCCAGCGTCAGGTAGTACGTCTCGTGGTTGTGGTCGTCGGCGAAGGCGCGGTCGGCGCGGGGCAGCCGGTTCGGCACCGTGACGTGGGTGTCGGGGGTGGCCGTGCCCTCCTCCAGCACCGCCGCCATGGTGGCCACCTTGCTGACCGAACCGGGTTCGAAGGCGTCCTCGACCGCCGGGTTGCCCAGCAGGTCGGGGTCCGTGTCGCCGATCCGGTTCGGGTCGTAGCCGGGGGCGCTGGCCAGGCCGAGGATCTCGCCCGTCCTGGTGTCCTGTACCACCACGTAGCCCGCGTCCGCGCCGGACGCCTCGACCTGTTCGGTGATGGCCTCCTGCGCCGCCCACTGGATGTCGCGGTCCAGCGTCAGCTCCATGTCGGCGCCGGGCACGGCGGGGTCCTCGCGCTCCCCGGCGGTGGGCACCCGGCGGCCGCCGGACTGGGCGTAGGTGATGGTGCCGTCCTCGCCCGCCAACCGCCCGTCCAGCTGCGCCTCGAGGCCGCCGCCGCCCTCGCCCTCGCCGTTGACGAAGCCGAGCACGCCGGCGGCCAGCTCGCCCGCCGGGTAGACGCGCATGGCGTTCTCCTCGGCGAAGACGCCGGCCAGCACCGCGTGTCCGGTGCCCTCGGCGGCCTGTTCGGCGAGGTTGTTCTTCAGGTCCTGGATCTGCCGCCAGACCTGCGGGGTCTGCTGGTGCGCCAGGACGACGTAGCGGGTCTCCGGGTCGTCGAGCTGGTCGGCGAGCTCGGCGGCGTCCCGGTCCAGGATGGGCGCCAGCAGGGCGGCGGCCTGGGCCGGCGCGTCGGCCGTGCCGGTCTGCTTCCTGGTGAAGAGAAAGGGGTCGGCGGTGATGTCGTAGGCGTCCACGGTGGTGGCGAGGGCCACGCCGTTGCGGTCGGTGATGTCGCCGCGCTGGGCGGCCAGCGGCACCGTGACGATGCGGTTCACCTCGGCCTGGTCGGAGTAGGAGGCCGCGTCCACGGCCTGCACCTGCACCAGCCGGACGGTGAAGGCGAGCATCACCAGGGACAGGGCGAGGCCCACCAGGCGCAGCCGGGGTCGGTGGCTGGCCAGCCGCAGCGGGGCCCCGGGCCGGGTGCCGCGGGGCGCGCCCGGTGCGCCCGGCCCGCTCATCGCGCGCCCCCGAGGCCGCGCGGGCGGCGGGCGGCGGGTCGGGCCGGGCGCGTGCTGCGCGGTTCCGGGGTCACGCGGGGCCGGCTCATCAGTCGTCCTCCGGGGTCGGCTCGGGGGCGGGCTCCGGCTCGCCGAGCACGGAACCGTCGGGGGCGAGGAAGGCGGGCGGGCCGCCGGGCACCATGCCGAGCTCGCGGGCGCGCTCGGCCAGCGCGTCGGGCGCGGAGTAGCCGTCCACCTCGGCCTGGAGTTCCTGCTGCTCGTCGGTCAGCTCCTGGGTCTCCCTGCGCAGCTCGCTGAGCTCGAACGAGCCCTGGTTGAGCGAGGCGTTCAGGAAGAGCAGCCCGAGCAGGCCGACGGCCAGCAGGACCACGACGAGCAGCACGAACGGGGTGCGGGCGGCGGTGGCGGAGCCGGTGGGGAGCAGGCCGGCCAGCCGGGGCGCGCGCGGCCGGCGGGCCGGCGCCGCGCCGCGCGTCGGGTCGGGTCGGCCGCGCCGAGCGGACCGGTCGGACTGGTCGGGCTGATCGGTCACCGCGGCGCCTCCCTGATGCGTTCGGCCGCGCGCAGCCGGGCCGGGGCGGCGCGCTGGTTCTCCGCGACCTCCCGCTCGTCCGGCCGTTCGGCGCCGCGGGTCAGCAGCCGCAGCCGCGGCTGGTACTGCTCGGGGACCACGGGCAGGCCGGGCGGCGCGGTGCTGGCCGCGCCCTCGGCGAGCACCCGCTTGACCATCCGGTCCTCCAGCGAGTGGTAGGAGAGGACGACCAGCCGCCCGTGCAGCGCCAGCGCGGCGACGGCCGCGGGGAGCGCGCGCTCCAGCGTCGCGAGCTCGCCGTTCACCTCGATGCGCAGCGCCTGGAAGGTGCGCTTGGCCGGGTTGCCGCCGGTGCGCATGGCGGCCTGCGGCAGGGCCTCGCGGATCAGCTCGACGAGCCGGGCGCTGCTGGTGATCGGCCGCCGGGCGCGCTCGGCGACGACCGCCTCGACGATCCGGCTGGCGAACCGCTCCTCGCCGTAGCCGCGCAGCACCCGCACCAGGTCGCCCGGGGCGTAGGTGTTCAGCACGTCGGCGGCGTTGATGCCCGTGGTCGGGTCCATCCGCATGTCCAGCGGCGCGTCCTGTGCGTAGGCGAATCCGCGGCCGGCCTCGTCCAGCTGCATCGAGGAGACGCCGAGGTCGAAGAGGACGCCCGCCACCCGGGGCACGCCGAGGTCGGCCAGCACCGCGGGCAGCTCGTCGTAGACGGCGTGCACCAGGGTGACCCGGTCGCCGTGGCCGGACAGCCGCTCCCGGGCCAGGGTGAGCGCCGCGGGGTCACGGTCCAGGCCGACGAGTCGGAGGCCGGGGAAGGCGGTCAGCAGGGCGTCGGCGTGCCCGCCGAGGCCGAGCGTGCAGTCGACGACCAGCGACTCCGGGCCGCGCAGCGCCGGTCCGAGCAGCTCCACGCAGCGCTGGAGCATGACGGGACGGTGCCGGGTTCCCGGTGGCCGGTCGTTGCTGGTGGTCATGGGCCTTCCGAGGGGAGGTGGGACGGGGTGACGGGCTCGGTTGGCGGCCTCGGGCCTCCCACTGAGCGTCACCCTAGCCCACCTCTGTTGCCGGTCAATCACTGAGGTGCACCGTGGCGGCGTCGCGGCGCACTACCGCGAAACCGTCTTCTCGTACTACCGTCCCAGATATGCCTCGCACGGTTACCGACGACCTGATCAGCGCCAACGCACGCTACGCGGAAGACTTCGCCGATCCCGGGATGGACGCGCGGCCGGTCCGCGGAGTGGCCGTCGTCGCGTGTATGGACGCCCGGCTGGACCTGCACGCCGCGCTCGGCCTGAAGCTCGGTGACTGCCACACGATCCGCAACGCCGGCGGAGTGATCACCGACGACGTCATCCGTTCGCTGACGATCAGTCAGCGCGTCCTCGGCACCCGGTCCGTCGTGCTGATCCACCACACCGGCTGTGGCCTGCTGAAACTCACCGAGGAGTTCCGCCACGAGCTGGAGCTCGAGGTGGGGCAGCGGCCGAGCTGGGCGGTGGAGTCCTTCACCGATCTCGACCAGGACGTACGCCAGTCCATGGTCCGCGTGCGCACCTCGCCCTTTCTCCCGCACACTGAAGACGTCCGCGGATTCGTGTTCGATGTGACAACCGGTCTGCTCCGCGAGGTCGATCCCGCCGGTCCGCTCGTTCGGTGACGGGCGGGCCCGGATGTGTGAAGAATGCTTGTCGGAAGCAACCGCCCGGCACCCATCCGGTGTCGGGGCAGTCGGTGATGCCCGATCGCTGAGGAGGTCGGGGCGCTGAAGACAGGCCGAGGAGGGCCGGGTGACGACCTATGAGGAGCACACCACGCTCAGCGAACTGAGCGCCACCGCGGAAGAGGTGCGCCGCGCGGTGGAGAGCGTGATCGAGGGCAAGCCCGAGGTCGTGCGGCTCTCCCTCACGGTGCTGTTCGCCGGAGGTCACCTGCTGCTGGAGGACGTCCCCGGCGTGGGCAAGACCATGCTGGCCAAGGCGCTGGCGAAGTCCATCGACTGCTCCGTGCAGCGCATCCAGTTCACTCCCGACCTGCTGCCCTCGGACATCACCGGCGTGAGCGTCTACGACCAGCAGCGCAAGGAGTTCGAGTTCAAGCCGGGGGCGGTGTTCGCGCAGATCGTCATCGGCGACGAGATCAACCGCGCCTCGCCCAAGACCCAGTCGGCGCTGCTGGAGTCCATGGAGGAGCGGCAGGTCACCGCGGACGGGCGCAGCTACGAGCTGCCCAGGCCGTTCATGGTGATCGCCACCCAGAACCCGATCGAGATGGAGGGCACCTACCCGCTGCCGGAGGCGCAGCGGGACCGGTTCATGGCCCGGCTCTCGGTCGGCTATCCGAGCCCCGAGGCCGAGCTGCGGATGCTGGAGTCGCACGGCGGGTTCTCGCCCCTGGAGGCGCTGCGGCCGGCGGCGCACGCCGACGAGATCGTGAAGCTGATCGACGCGGTCCGCGAGGTGCACGTCTCCGACGCGGTGCGCAGGTACGCGGTCGACCTGACCACGGCGACCCGCTCCCACCCCGAGCTGCGGCTCGGCGCGTCGCCGCGCGCCACGCTGCACCTGCTGCGGGCGGCGAAGGCGGCGGCGGCGCTGGCCGGCCGCGGGTTCGTGCTGCCCGACGACGTGCAGCAGCTGGCGGTTCCGGTGCTGGCGCACCGGCTGCTGCCCACCGCCCAGGCCCAGCTGAACCGGCACACGACGGAGCAGTTCGTCGCCGACATCGTGCGCGGCACCCTGGTCCCCGACCCGTTCGCGGCGCAGCGGATGCGGGGGTACTGATGGGCGGTCCCGGTCTGAGCGGCGCCGGCGCGGACGACCGAGGGCCGTTGCGGGCGGCGTTCGGCGGCCTCACCACCCGAGGCAGGTCGTTCATGGCCGCCGGCGGGGCGGCCGCCGCCTGCGCGTACCTGCTGGGCCAGCCCGACCTGCTGCGGGTGGGCGCGCTGCTGATGGCGCTGCCGGTGCTGTGCGTGCTGGTGCTGTACTTCACCCGGAGCCAGGTGGCGGCGGCGCGGCGGCTGTCGCCCGCCCGGGTGGCGGCCGGCGCCGAGGCGCGGGTGCACCTGCGGGTGGAGAACATCGCCCGGGTTCCCAGCGGCATGCTGCTGCTCCAGGACCGGGTGCCCTACGTACTGGGGCCGCGGCCGCGGTTCGTGCTCGACCGCATCGAGCCGGGCGGGCGGCGTGAGGTCTCCTACCGGGTCCGTTCCGACCTGCGTGGCCGCTATCCGCTGGGGCCGTTGCAGCTGCGGCTGGCCGACCCGTTCGGGATGGTGGAGCTGAGCCGGTCGTTCAACGCCTTCGACATGATGACCGTGCTGCCGCGGATCGAGCAGCTGCCGGTCGTGCGCCTCAGCGGGGACACCGGCGGCCACGGCGACGGCAGGCGCCGCGCCCTCGCGCTGAGCGGCGAGGACGACATCGTGCCGCGCGACTACCGGCACGGCGACGACCTGCGCCGGGTGCACTGGCGGTCCACCGCGCACCGGGGCACGCTGATGGTCCGGCGGGAGGAGCAGCCGCTCCGGGCGCGCTGCACGGTGCTGCTGGACACCAGGCGGGTGGGCTACGCGGGGTCGGGTCCGGAGTCGCCGTTCGAGCGCGCGGTGGCCGGGGCCGCCTCGGTCGTCTCCCACCTGGTGGCCAGGGAGTACGCGGTGCGCCTGGTGACGGACACCGGGATGCTGCTGCCGGGGCCCGGCACCAAGGGAACGGCCGACCCCGCCGAGATCACCGGCATGATCATGGACGCGCTGGCGGTGGTCGACCACTCGTCCCGCACCACCCTGGAGGACGCGCCCGCGGCTCTCCGGGGCGCGGAGTGCGGCCTGCTGGTCGCCTTCCTCGGCGCCGTGGACCGCACGCAGCTCGCGGTGCTGGCGCAGCTGCGGCGGCGGGCGACCGGCGCGCTGGCCTTCGTGGCGGCCGGGCAGGTGGATCCGGCCCTGGAGGCCGCCCGGCTGGACCGGCTGCGGTCGGCGGGCTGGACCGCGGTGCCGCTGGAGTCCGGGGTGCCGCTGGCCCGGCTGTGGCAACGGGCCGCCGCGGAGGACACCGGCGGCCGGTGAGGGGATCGGGATGAGCGCCGGCGGCGTGGGGACTGGGCAGGGAGTGGGGTCGGGGATGACCGGAAGCGCGGGGATGCCGAACGGCGGCGGGGGCACCGAGACGACGGCGGGCCTGGACGGCCGGGTCCGCATCGCGTTCGCCGCCTGGCTTGCCACGCTGGCGGCGGCCAGCGCGCTGCTGCCGTTGGTGAGCGAGCGGGAGTGGCTGGTCCCGGCCGGCACCCTGCTGGCCTGCCAGACCGCGACGGGCATGCTGCTGCGCTGGCGGGCGGTGCCAGGACCGCTGGTGCTGTTCGGGCAGGCGCTGGTGTCGCTGCTGCTGCTCACGGCGACGACCGTGCCGGACTACGCGATCGGTGGTGTGCTGCCGGGGCCGGCGGCGTTCGACCGCTTCGGGCAGCTGCTGTCCGTCGGGGCCGACGACATCAGCACCTACGTCGCGCCGGCGCCGGTCACCGACGGCATACAGCTGATGCTGCTCGGCGGGGTGCTGCTGGTCGGCCTGGTGGTCGACCTGCTGGCCGTGTCGCTGCACAGCGCCGCCGCCTCCGGGCTGCCGCTGCTCGCGCTCTACTCGGTGGCCGCGGGCGTCAACCAGGACGGGGCCAGCTGGCCGTACTTCCTGTGCGCGGCGGCCGGCTTCCTGGTGCTGCTGCTGGCCGAGGGCCGGCACCGGCTGACCCGCTGGGGGCGTTTCTTCTCGGCGCCCGCGGTCGCCTGGCGACCGTCCGCGCAGGGCTACCCCGCCGCCCCGCCGCCCCCGCCGCCGCCCGTGCCCGAACAGGGCCCCCGGGTGCACACCGGGCGCCGGATCGGGGCGGCGACGCTGGCGGTGGCCGTGCTCGCGCCGATGCTGCTGCCGTCCCTCGGCGACGGCCTGCTGGGGCTCGACGGACAGGGCTCGGGCGCCGGCGGCGAGGCGGGCGACGTCGCCGCGGTCAATCCCGTGGTGGCGCTCCAGGACCAGCTCAACCAGCCGGACGACCGCACGGTGCTGCGGTACGCGGCCTCGGACGTGTCGGAGACCGAGCCGCTCTACCTGCGGCTGGTCGCGCTGGACGAGTTCGACGGCGCGGAGTGGCGGTCCTCCGGCTGGTACGAGGACACCCCGCCGCCGGCGTCCTGGCAGGTGCCGGGGCTGACCTCGACCGAGGTGAGCACGTCCCCGGCCACCGTGATCATCGCGGCGGACGACGACTACGCGCAGAACTCCCTGCCGGTGCCGTACCCCGCGACCTGGATCGACACCACGGGTGACTGGGCCTTCGACCGCGGCTCCCAGACCCTGGTGTCGCACGACGGCCTGACCACCGAGGGCCGCAGCTACGAGGTGGCGTACCTGCGGGTCGAGCCGACCGCCGAGCAGCTCGCCGCCGCGCCGACGGCGGACGAGGAGCTGCTCGACTACTACACCCGGACCCCGGAGAACCTGCCGTCGGAGGTGTCCGACGCGGCCGAGCAGATCACCTCGGGAGCGACCAACGACTACGACCGGGCGGTCGCGCTCCAGGACTGGTTCACCCAGGACGGCGGCTTCCGATACGACACGTCGGTGGCCTCGGGGACCGGCAGCGACGCGATCGTCCGCTTCCTGGAGCAGCGGGAGGGCTTCTGCGTGCACTTCGCCTTCACGATGGCGGCGATGGCCCGCACGCTGGGCATTCCGGCGCAGGTCGCGGTGGGCTTCACGCCCGGCGACCTGCAGCCCGACGGCTCCTTCGAGGTGGGCATCCACAACGCGCACGCCTGGCCCGAGCTGTACTTCGAGGGCATCGGCTGGGTCCGCTTCGAACCGACCCCGGGGCAGGGCAGCGCCCCCGACTACACGGTGCCGGAGCAGACCGACCCGGACCAGGTGGACCCGACGGACCCGGAGGAGGACGCGCTGCCGGAGCCGACGCCCTCCGACACGGAGCCCTCGACGCCCTCGGCGTCGGAGTCGGAGGGGTGTGATCCGGTCCTGGACCCGGCCGCCTGCGCGGACGAGCCGGTCCGGACGCCGGACAGCGACGACGCCGGCCTGGCGCTGGCGGTCTGGCCGATGATCTTCGGCGGCGGCGGGCTGCTGCTCGCCGGGTTGCTGTGCTGGCCGATGCTGTGGCGGCGGCGGCTGCGCGGGGCACGGCTCGGGCGGGGCGGCGGGGCGCTGCCGGCCTGGCGGGAAGTCACCGACACGGCGTGGGACTTCGGCCTGCCCCCGCGGAACGCGGAGACGCCGCGGCAGACCGCGGCGCGCATCGTGCGGGGCGCCGGGCTGACCGAGGAGGCGGCGGGCGCGGCGCACCGGCTGGCCGACGCGGTCGAGCACGCGCTGTACGCGCCGCGGCCGCCGGCCGGCGCGGAGCAGACGCGGGTGGACCGGCTCGGGGCGGACGTACGCACCGTGACCGCGGGACTGCGGGCCGGGGCGAGCCGCGGCACCCGGCTGCGGGCACTCCTGCTGCCGCGTTCCGCCATGCGGGTGATGTACGCCATAACCGAGCGCCGGCTACGGGTCGCTCGACGGCTCACCCGGGCGCGCGCCCGGGTGACGGCGCCGCGCCGGTCGCGCCAGGGGGCGTGACGGTCCGGTCTCCGTGCGCCCCGCCGGCCTCCCCCTCTCCCGTGGGGCACGCCGGCGGGGGCGAAGCCGACGGCACGCCGACGGACACGCCGGAGGCGGGCCCAGGGGCCCCGGGAGACCGAGACGCGGATGGCGGTGGGGGAACTCCGGAAACCCGGAACTCCCCCACCGCCATCCGTGCGACGGCGCGCCGGACCGGCGCGGTCCGCTCAGTCGCCGCGCTCGTCGCGGCGCCGCTGCCAGCGCTGCTCGATCCGGTTCATCATCGAGCGCCGCTGCTTCTGGGGGCGCGCCCGTCCGCCCGCGGCCGGGCGGGCCTGTCCCTCGCCGGGGGGCGGTGACCTGCGCCACGCGGTGACCCCGATCGCCGCACAGCCGAGCATGATCAGGAAGCCGACGACGCTCAGCCACTCCTGTCCCACCGGGAGGCCGACCATCAGGAGGGCGATGCCGAGCAGGAAGCCGGCGACCGACTGGTAGACCCGCTTGCGGGTGTACGTGCGCAGCTCGCTGCCCTCAAGCGTGGTCGCGAACTTGGGATCTTCGGCGTAGAGCGCTCGCTCCATCTGTTCGAGCATGCGCTGCTCGTGGTCCGAGAGCGGCACGGAGTCCTCCTACTCGTCGGTCGCGGTGGCGACCGAATCCGACTCTTCAAGGATAGGCAGGGAAACCTCCCTGTGAAACCCACCCCTGTACGCCAATTTCGCCCACCACCTCGTGCTCAGGGGAGCCTTGGGAGGTGGACTAGTCCTTCCCTCACGGGCCGCCGGTCATGCCGGACGACCGATCCGATGAACTGATGTCGATGATACGAGGAACGCCGACGTCGGCAGCCTAGGAGCGGCCGGGCCGCCGATCGGCGAGCACGTGCAGCTCCCCCGCGACCGCCTGGAAGGCCGGCACCACCGCGGCCTCGGCCTCCAGCCTGGTCAGCGTCCGCAGTGCCTCGGGCTCGGTGTCCACCAAGGCGCCCGGCACCAGATCGGCGAAGATCCGGATGCCGTGCACCGCGCCCGGCGCCAGACCTGCCCCGGTCACCAGGTCCCGCAGCCCCTCCACCGTGAAACGGTGCGGCACCGGGTCCCCGTCCCCCCAGCCGCCCGTCGGGTCGGCGAGCACCCGGCGCGCCTCCTCGAAGCGCCCGGCGAGCGCGCGGGAGAGCACGGCGCCGCCGGTGCCGGCCACGAGCAGGCTCAGCGTGCCGCCGTCCGCGCGCAGCGCGCCCGTCACGGCGCGCAGGTCGGCCGCCGGGTCGTCCACGTACTCCAGCACGCCGTGGCAGAGCACCAGGTCGTACCCGCCGCTCTCGACGACGTCCAGCAGGTTCCCGGTGTCGCCCTGCAGGCCGCGCACGCCGCCCCGGCTGCCGTCCGCCGCGTCGCCCGTCGCCACGTCCTCCTCGGCGGCCCGGCGCTCCAGCGCGAACAGCGCGTTCGGGCTGGGGTCCACGACGGTGACCCGGTGCCCGAGCCGCGCGACGGGCACGGCCAGGCTTCCGCTGCCACCGCCGGTGTCGAGCACGTCCAGCGTCTCCCGCCCGGCCGCCCGGCACCGGGCGACGAGCGCCTCCCTGAGCACCTGCCACACCACGCCGCTGCGCAGCGCGGCGTGCGGCCCGGGCGGCGAGCCCGGCAGCGATCCGGGCGAGGCGCCCACGGGGCGGACCATCGGCTCTGAGGGCATGGCGAACGGCTCCTCGCTAGGGCCCGCAACGGGCCGCAGGCTGGCGTGCTGCTGGGCGGCCACCAGCCTACTTCGCGGCCGGCCCGCCCGGGGGCTCCTCCGCCCGCAGCACCGGCTGCTGCACCAGCCGCCCCTCGACCAGGCGCAGGAAGTATCCGGCGGCCCTGATCAGATCCGTGGCGTCGCGCCGGCCGACGACGCCGCGGATGCCGGCCTCGATCCGCGCCCGCCGCTCCGCGCTCGCCGCGAACAGCACGCTCCACTCGGCGAACTCCGGGGCTATCTCCGGGAGCACCTCCCAGACGCTGCGGATCCGTCGGCGGGCACGGGCGGTGGTCTCCGGGCGGCCCCGGACGGCGAGCACCGCGGCGGCGGCGCGCAGCGCGGCGAGATGGGCGGCGACGTACGCCTCGCCCGGGTCGGTGAGCGTCGACGCCTCGGCCAGCCCGCGCTCGGCCTGGCCGAGCAGGTCGAGCGCGGCGGGCGGTGCGGGCGCCCGGCGTGGCACCGGGTGCACATCGGTCGGGAGTCCGGTCATGACGAGCCTCCTGTCGTCATCAGCGGTCACGCGTTCGTGCGGTGTTATTCGCACTTGGGCACATGGTGACCCATGGCACTGACAATTCCGCCGGGCCACCGCAAACGGTCCAACTCCCGCACCACGCATCCCAAGAGCCCCGGAGGTGGGCAGGGCGGGCGAGCACGGCGGAAGTGCGCGCGCGGAGTGGCCGGCGGAGGCGGGAGCGAACACCGGGGAGGCGGAGGAGGGAACGCGTCCTCACGCCCACGGCACGCGCCGTGGCGGGCCTTGCGGGCCGGGTGCACCAGCGGGGACGAGCGGACCGGGCGGGCCCGAGGGAGACGACGCGGCCGGGCCGTCCGCCGTCGGCCCGGCCTCGTGCGGTGAGGCCCGCGGAACGCTCCGCCGCCCCGTGCCGGCGGTGCGGCCCGCGGGTCTCGCCGCGGGTCCCAGCCTGTCGCGACGCCGATGAGGGGCCATCCGTACGGGTACTCAGCCGGGTACTCAGGTACGGGTCGGGGCGTAGGTAGCCCGGGGATGGTGGGGAGGGCGGACGGCGACTCCGCGGGCCGGTCAGGCGGCGGGCCGGCCGATCAGTAGCGCGGGCCGCTGTCGAAGTAGTAGCCCTGGCCGCCGTACCCGTCGGGCTGCGGCTCGCCCTGGGGGTAGCCGTACGCCTCGGCGGCCGGATCGGACTCGCGCTGCTGCGGCATCCAGACGCCGCCGGGCGGGGTTTCGGTGTAGTACGCCTCGCCGGGGAGGCCCGCGCCGTAGTCCGGGGCGTATCCGCCGCCGTAGGCCTGCTGTTCCGGCTCGGGCCCTGGCGGGTACGACTGCTGCGCCCCGTAGTCGGCGTAGGAGTCGGCGCCGGTGCCGGCGGGATCTCCGAGGTACGGGTCGGTGTAGGCCGCGTAGGCCGGTTCGTAGGGCTGGGCCACCGGCTGCTGGTCGGGCGGCGGCGGGCCCGGGTAGCCGTCGCCCGCGCCGTATCCGTCGTAGCCGCCCGGGTACCCGTCGCCGTAGCCGGTGGCCGGCTGGTACGGCGGCGCGTCGGGGAATATCTCCTCCGGGTACGGGCCGCCGTCGGCGCCGCCGGGCGGGGCCTGCACGGTCTGGTACGCGGCGGTCGTCTCGTAGGGCTCCTCGTACCCGCCGTCCTGCCGGGCGTCGCCGTACTGGTCGGGGTACCCGCCGTCGGGCTCGTCGGCCCCGCCGTCCGGCGCGGGCCGGTACTCCTCCTGGTAGGGGGCGGGCGGGGGCGGCGGCCCGTCGACCGCCGGATACTCGCCGCCGCCGGCGGCCAGCTGCTCCTCGGCGACCGGATCCATCGGCCGCATCCCGCCACCGCTCCGGCGCCGCCTGCTGGTGCCCGGCTTGCCCCCGAGCGCCCAGCCGGTGGAGAAACCGCGCCGGAAGGAGAGCGTGACGAAGGTCTGGCCGGCGGCGAACGCGACGGCGCCCAGGGCGATGACGGGCACGGAGGGGAGCACCACCCCCACCACCACGCCGAGGAAGCCGCAGAAGGCGACCAGCCGCCAGCGCAGCCGGGCCTTGTACTGCAGGAGCACCTCGCCCAGCAGCCAGAGGGCCACCACCCCGAACGCGATGTAGAGGACCGTCCAGCCCATGTACGCCCCTCTCCGCGGTGATTCCTACGTCCGCTGGTGCAGACCCAGGTTCCTGTAGACGTCCAGTGTCGCCGTGGCGTGGCTCGAGGTGTTGAGCGTGATGAAGTGCAGCCCCGGAATGTCCTCGTCCATCAGCCTCGCACACAACTCCGTGGCGAATTCGATCCCGACCGAGCGTACCGCCAACGGGTCGTCCTTGACCGCGAGGATCCGTCTTTCCAACTCCGGTGGGAACGTGGCGTTGCTGAGCTGGGTGAAGCGCTCTATCTGCCGGACGCTGGTGATCGGCATGACCTCGGGGATGATCGGCGTCTGGCAGCCGGCCGCGCTGACCCGGTCGCGCAGCCGCAGGTAGTCCTCGGGGTAGAAGAACATCTGGGTGATGGCGAAGTCCGCGCCCGCGCGGCACTTGTTCACGAAATGCCTGATGTCCGTGTCCCAGTCGGTGGACCGGGGGTGCATCTCGGGGAAGGCCGCCACGCCCACGCAGAAGTCCCCCGACTCCTTGATCAGTCGGACCAGCTCGGCGGCGTAGCTCACGCCCTCGGGGTGCCTGGTCCACTCCCCCATCGGGTCGCCGGGCGGATCGCCGCGCAGCGCCAGCATGTTGCGGATGCCGGCGGCCGCGTACTGGCCGATGATGTTGCGCAGCTCGGCCACGGAGTGGTTGACCGCGGTCAGATGGGCCACCGGTGTCAGCGTGGTGTCGGTGGCGATGAGCTCGGTGGCCCGCACGGTCCGCTCGCGCGAGGAGCCGCCGGCGCCGTACGTCACGGAGACGAAGGTCGGCGCGACGGCCTCGACCCGGCGGATCGCGTTCCACAGAGTGCGCTCGCCGCGCTCCGTCTTGGGTGGGCTGAACTCGAACGAGTACGAGCGCTCACCCACGGCGAGCAGCTCGCGCACGGTCTGCGCTCGGTCCGCCATGGTGCTGGGAATCCCTAGGGCCATAAGCGCAGGCTACCCAGCGCCCGCCCCCGTGACGGGGGGCGTTCCGCTGGGCGGACGCCCGCCCCGCTCGCGCAGCCGCCGGGCCAGCGCCGCCGCGGCGGCGCCCGGGTCGTCCGCCTCGGTGATGGCCCGGACCACGACCACCCGGGTGGCTCCCGCGTCCAGCACCTGGTCCAGGGTGTCGGCGTCGATGCCGCCGATGGCGAACCACGGCCGCGCGGCGCCGGCGGCGCGTTCGGCCGCGTACCGCACCAGGGGCAGTCCCGGCGCGGCCCGCCCCGATTTGGTGGGCGTGGGCCAGCAGGGACCGACGCAGAAGTAGTCCACGCCGGGATCGGCCAGCGCGACGTCCACCTCCGCCTCGGCGTGCGTGGAGCGGCCGAGCAGCACGCTCTCGCCGAGGATCGCCCGGGCCGCCGGCACCGGCAGGTCGCCCTGGCCCAGGTGCAGCACCGGGGCGCCCGCGGCGTGCGCCACGTCCGCCCGGTCGTTGACCGCGAGCAGCCGGCCGTGCCGGCGGCAGGCCTCGGCGAAGACGGCGAGGAACGCGAGCTCCTCCGCCGCCTCCAGACCCTTCTCCCGCAGCTGCACGATGTCCACGCCGGCGGCCAGCACGGCGTCGAGGAACTCGGGCAGGTCCCGCTGCCGCCGCCGGGCGTCCGTGCACAGGTACAGCTGGCTGCCGGCGAGCGCGGCCCGGGCCTCGCGGCTCACACGGCGAGCGCCTGAGCCCGGCGCTTCACCTCCGTCCCGCGATTCTCCCGCAGCGCCTGGGCCGGCGTGCCGGGCAGGCTCTCGTCGGGGGTGAACAGCCACTCCAGCATCTCCTCGTCGGTGAAGCCGTCGTCCTTCAGCAGCGTGAGGGTGCCGGTGAGGCCCTTGACGACCTTCCCCTCGGCGAGGAAGAGGGCGGGAACCTGGAGCACACGGTTCTCCCCGCGGCGCACCGCGATCAGCTGGCCCTCCTTGACCAGCTGCCGCACGCGCGTCACCTCGACGCCGAGCTCCTCGGCGACATCGGGGAGGGTGAGCCAGGACGGGACCAGGGCGTCAATCTTCGGATCAATCGTCGTCGGATCGGTGTGGTTCACATGTCCTAGCCTGCCATCTTCCACCGACACTCGTCAGCGGACCGCCGCCTTGAGTGGGACGGACGGGTCGGCGGCCCGCTCCGGGTCGAGCCGGGCGCCGCGCTCCAGCAGCCGCCGGCCCTGGGCGAGGTCGCGCGGCCGGTCCACGGCGAGCACCGCGGTCGGCGCGTCGTCACGCAGCCAGCACACGGTCCAGCCCCCGCCGTCCCCCGGATCCCGCCACAGCAGCCGGTCGTCGGGCCCGTGCCGGCCCGCGTACTGCACGTGGCGGCCGAACTGCTCGGACCAGAAGTACGGCACCGGGTCGTGGCCCGCGGCGCCGCCGAGGGCGTTCTCGGCGACGGTCCGCGGCCCGGCCAGCGCGTTGTCCCAGTGGTGCACGAGCAGCCGCCGGCCGTACCTGGCCGAGGGAAACGACGCGCAGTCGCCGACCGCGTACACCCCGGGTGCGCCGGCACGCAGCCGGGCGTCGGCGCGCACCGAGCCGTCGGGCGCCAGGGCGATGCCGGAACCGGCCAGCCAGCCGGTGGCCGGCCGCGAGCCGACGCCGAGCAGCACCGCGTCGGCGCCCAGCACGGTGCCGTCGGCGAGCTCCACCTCGCCCTCCCGCACGGCGATCACCGGCTCCCCGGTGCGCAGTTCGGCGCCGGCCTCCGCGTACCAGGCGCGGGTGCGCTCGGCCACCTCGGCGGGCAGCGCGCCGGGCAGCGGGTGGCCCGCCGCCTCGGCCACCGTGACCCGGCAGCCGGCGGCCCGGGCGGCCGTGGCGACCTCGGCGCCGATCCAGCCGGCGCCCACCGCGACCAGGCTGCCGTGCCCGTCGAGCACCGGCTTCAGGCGGCGCGCGTCGTCCAGGGTGCGCAGCACATGCACTCCAGCGGAGTGGCCCGCCTCGCCGCCCGGGACCGGCAGCGTCGCCGCCTCCGCCCCGGTGGCCAGCACCAGCAGCTCGTACGGCAGCGGCCCCGCGTCGGTGTCCAGGAGGCGTTCGGCGGGGCGCAGTCCGGTGGCCCGGCGGCCGAGCACCAGCTCGATGCCGAGCCCGGCGTAGTCCACGTCGAGCTCCGCGCCGTCCGCCTTGCCGAGCAGCAGGTCCTTGGACAACGGCGGCCGGTCGTACGGCCGGTGCGGCTCCGCGCCGACCAGCAGGACGGGCCCCTCCCAGCCGCGCTCCCGGAGCTGGACGGCGGTCTGCACCCCGGCGAGGCCGGCTCCCGCGATCACGGCCTGCCCGCGCCGGTCTGTCGTGTCCGTCACGCCGCCCAGCCTACGAGGACCGTGGGGAGCCGACTCCCGGGCGGACATCCGTCCGAGGGTATAAAGGCACAGTGACCACGGAACCGCCCGCCTCGCCGCCCAGACCGGTGACTCTGGAACATGTGGCGCGCGTCGCGGGGGTCTCCCGGGCGACGGTCTCGCGCGTCATCAACGGCGAGTCGACCGTCGACCCGCGGTTGCGCCGGCTGGTCGAGGAGGCCATCGCCCGCACCCGGTACGTGCCGAACCGGGCGGCCCGCTCGCTGGTGACCCGGCGCACCGACTCGGTGGCACTGGTGGTCTCGGAGCGCGAGCAGCGCGAGGTCACCGGTCCCTTCGTGGGGCGGATGTTCACCGACCCGTACTTCGGCCGGGTGGTCACCGGGCTGCTGGAGGTGGCCAGGCCGCGCGGGGTGCAGGTGGTGTTGATGCTGGCGGACGACGAGCCGTCCCGCGGCCAGCTGCTCGGCTACCTGCAACAGGGCCACGTGGACGGCGTGGTGCTGATCTCGGCGCACGCCACCGACCCGTTGCCCGGGCTGCTGTCCCGGACCCCGCTGCCCGCGGTGCTCGCCGGCCGGCCGGCCACGCCGACGCCGGTCACCTACGTCGACGCCGACCAACGCGCCGGCGCCACGCTGGCCGCCGAGCATCTGGTGGCGATCGGGCGGCGGCGGGTGGGCGCGATCGCCGGACCGCAGGACATGCCGGTGGCGCAGGAGCGGCTGGCGGGCTTCCGGGCCGCGATGGCCGAGCGCGGGCAGGCCGAGGTGCCGTGGACCGAGGGGGACTTCACCCAGGCCAGCGGCGCGATGGAGATGCGCCGGCTGCTGGCCGGGCACCCGGAGCTCGACGGGGTTTTCGTGGCCTCCGACCTGATGGCGCTGGGCGCGGTGTCGATGCTGCGCCAGGAGGGCCGGCGGGTGCCGCAGGACGTGGCGGTGGTCGGCTTCGACGACAGCGTCCCCGCGCTGAACTGCGATCCGCCGCTGACCACGATCCGGCAGCCGGTGGAGGAGATGGCGGCCGAGATGGCCCGGCTGCTGCTGCGGCAGATCGACACCGGCGGACGGCCGCTGCCCTCGGTGGTCTTCCACCCGGAACTGGTGGTCAGGCAGAGCGCATAGGCGCGCTCGGCGCGCCGGGGGACACGGCCGGGCGCGGGCGGCCGCCGGGCCCCAGGCGGGGACCCGGCGGCTGTGCGCGTCCCAGCCGGGCCGGCTGCTGCTGACCGTTGACTGCCGGCCGACTGGCACCAGTCCCTGTCCGGGCGGGCCCCCGAGCTCCGGGGGAGCCGCGGGCCGATCCTCCCCCAGCCTGGAAGGCTGGGAGGTGCCCCCATCGACCGCCCGGACAGGGCTCGGCCGTGCTCGCGGCTACTGGTACACGCGCACGTAGTCCACGACCATCTGCTGCGGGAAGGTCGAGGACCCGTTCGGCGGACCCGGCCAGTCGCCGCCGACGGCGACGTTGAGGATCATGAAGAAGTCGTGGTCGAAGACCCAGGGCCCGACCGTCGTCTCCAGCTCCTGCCGGTCCACGGTGTGGATGACCCGGTCGTCCACGGTGAACACCATGCCCTGGCTGTCCCACTCCACGGCGAAGGTGTGGAAGCCGTTGGAGATCGGCTGGCCCAGGTCCAGGCTGGTGCCGTAGCCGTTGCCGCCGAAGTAGGCGGGGGCGTGCAGCGTGGAGTGCACCAGGTTGGGCGAGGTGCCGACGTGCTCCATGATGTCGATCTCGCCGGTGTACGGCCACGGCCGGCCCTCGTTGAAGTCCGAGCCGAGCATCCAGAACGCCGGCCACAGGCCGACCGTGCTGGGCACCTTCATCCGGGCCTCGACCCGGCCGTAGGTGAAGTCGAACTTCCCCGCGGTGTTGATGCGCCCCGAGGTGTACTGGCAGGTGGTGCTGCCGCTGATCGGGTCCACCGGGCAACTGGAGCCCGGGGTCTGCTCCCGGCGCGCCTCGATCACCAGGTTGCCCTGGCCGTCCAGCCGGGCGTTCTGGTTGTCGGTGTACATCTGGAGTTCGTTGTTGTTGCCGTTGCCCGGGTCGGCGGTCCACTTCGCCGCGTCGGGCGCGCTGCCGGCGGCGCCCTCGAACTCGTCGCTCCACACCAGCTCGCCCGGGAAGGTCGGGTCCTCCGGCACCGGCGGGGTCTCCGGCGCGCCACCGGTGCCGTACACCTGGAACTCCCACAGCGAGTAGCCGTAGCCGTTGGACCGCTGGGTGCCGTACATCCGCACGTAGCGGCCGCTGCCCGAGACCTGCACGGTCTCCTTGTAGCCGCCGCCGCTGGTGGTCTCGTGGATCGGCTGCCAGTTCTGCCCGTCGTTCGAGACCTGGATCTGGTAGGCCACGGCGTAGGCCGGGTCCCACTGCAGCACCACCCGGCTGATGTCGGCCGGGGCGCCGAGGTCCACGGAGATCCAGCCCGGGTCCACCCAGCCGCCCTCCGGGGAGGTGGCCCAGCGGCTGGCCGGGTCGTGGTCGAACGCCTTGTCGGGGCCGCATTCCCAGCAGGTGCCGTCGTGCTGCGAGGTGGACGCCTGGGCCGGCTTGTCGTAGGAGAGCAGAACCTCCTCGGCGGCCACGGAGGAGGACGGCGCCGCCAGCGTGGTGATGCCGAGAACGGTCGCGAGCACCGCCATCAGCGTGGCCAGCGGCCAGCGCGGTCGTCTCCGGTGCGACGTGGTCACCGGGGTGCGCCCCGGCGTGGTGACATCCATCGTGTCGTCCTGGTCCTTCCCGTGTGGGGGGTACGTGTGGGGGGGTCGTGTGGGGTGTTCAGTCGCCGAGCCGGGCGAGCTCGTCGAGTTGGGCGACGCGAGCGTCGGCGAGTTCCGCGGCGAGGGTGGTCGCGTCGTCGTCCGCGCCGGCGTCCCGTTCGGCGCGGGAGACCTGTCCCGACTCCGCCAGGTGCTCGCGCAGGTGGTCCCTGGCCGCCGCGTCGAAGGCGGCGCCGCGCAGCCGGACGAGGTCGTCGAGCTCCTCCTCGGTGACCATGCCGGGCATGTTGTGGCCCTCGTGGAGGTTGGTGTAGGTCACGCCCGCGTCGTCCAGCAGGGCGTGCAGCCGCCCCAGTTCGGTCCGGTGGCTGGCCGCGAGCTCGTCCGCGAAGCCGCGCAGGCCGGGGTCCCGGCCGTGCCGGGCGACCTGGTCGAGCATCGCGAGCATCCGGTCGTTCAGCGGGATCATCAGCTGGGCCCAGGCCAGGTCGGTCGGGCTCAGCCCGGCCGCTCCCCCGGTCCCCGCCGCGTCCGACGCCCCGCCGTCGGACGCCGAGCCGGTGGTCGCGTCCCCGCCGGGCCCCGCCGGACCGGGACCCGCCGCCGACCCGCCGCATCCGGTGAGGGCCCAGAGCAGCAGGACGACCGAGGCCAGCACGGCCGCCAGGGGCGCCGGCCCGCCCGCGAGGGCCGGCCGGCGCCGGTCGGGGCGGCGCACTACGGGGTGCCGTCGGGGCCGCACTTGATGACGGGGTTGATGCAGTTCGCGACCCGCCGGGCCATCTCGTCGACCGGCCAGGCGTTGAAGAAGTCGCCGTGCATCGTGTAGCCGGGCCCGGAGGCCAGCTCGAACCCGGAGGGGTCACCGTTGACCGGGTAACGAAGCACCTGACGGAGCTTCGGCACCGGCACCGGGTGGGTCGCCGGGCACGCGCCGTTGACCGGGTAGGCCATGTGGTCCTTGTGGTTCGGCGAGTCGAGGTCGACGCCGTTCCAGCACTGCGGGAAGTCGAGGTACGACTCCAGGGCCGTGCCCGCCGGGCAGGTCACGAAGTCCTTGGACGGGTCGACGTGCCCGGCGTGCAGGCACGACCATCGCGCGATGGACTGGTCGGGACCGCTGGCCACCGCGTTGCCGGCCACGATCTTCAGTCCCTGCGGCAGGGGTTGGATCCTCGAGGGGTCGTTGACGCCCTCGCCCAGGTAGTAGAACGTCGCGGACTGCGGCTGGACCGCCTGCCCGTTCACGAAGAGCGTCGGCACCCAGTACGACGAGAGGTCGATGGCCGGGTCGCAGGTGCTGTCCGACGCCAGCAGGTCGCCGAGGTTGGTGTGTGCGTTGGTCACCGTGCTTCCGAAGAAGCTGTGCATGTGTGAGGCTCCGGCCAGGCCGGGGAAGACGATCGGGTCGTCGGGGAGTTGGTGGCTGAACGTGCACTCCGCCACGAACTCCGCCACGCGCACGACGTCCGCCGCCGCGCTGTCCCCCGCCGGATCGTCACCGGCGGCCGCGCCGCTGACGCCGACGACGAACTGTGAGCCGATCAGGCCGAGGATGGCGAGTCCGGCGTAGAGCGCGCGCCGCGGCCAGGTGTGTGGTTTCACGTGCTCTCCTCGAATGAGGTGGGGGGTGTGAGAGAGCGCTCTCTGACCCGGAACCTAGAGATGGCGAAACAAGGCGTCAAGAAGTTCGACGCATTCCCGGAACTCGCCCGCGCACCTGACGGCCAATGACGGGCGATCGGGAGCGAGTCGAGAGAGCGCTCTCTCGCCCTCGGGTTCCGGCCAGGCGAGGGCGGTACTAGGCTGCCGACGAAGGACACCCACGGGAGCCCGGCGCACCGGGCTGAGAGGGAGGCTGGCCGGCCTCCGACCGTACGAACCTGATCCGGGTCATGCCGGCGAAGGGAGGAGTCGCGTGAGTGCGCGTAGATCGGCGGACGTCGTCGTGGTCGGCGGCGGTGTGATCGGCCTGGTCACCGCCTGGCGGGCGGCCCAACGAGGGCTGCGCACCGCGGTGGTCGACCCGCGGCCCGGCGACGGCGCCGCGGGGGTGGCCGCCGGGATGCTGGCCGCCGTCACCGAACTGCACCACGGCGAGGAGGCGCTGCTCGACCTCAACCTCGCCTCGGCCGCCCGCTATCCGGAGTTCGTCGCCGAGCTGACGCAGCTGGCCGGAATCGACGTCGGCTACCGCCCGTGCGGCACCCTGGTGGCCGCGTTGGACGCCGACGACCGGTCGCTGCTGCGCGAGCTGCACGCGCTGCAGCAGCGCTGCGGCCTGGCGACCCAGTGGCTGTCCGGCCGGGAGAGCCGCCGGCTGGAGCCGATGCTGGCACCGGGCGTGCGCGGCGGGCTGCGCGTCGACGGCGACCACCAGGTGAACCCGCGCCTGCTGCTGGCCGCGCTGCTGGTCGCCTGCGAGCGGGCCGGCGTGGCGTTCCACCGCGTCTGGGCCACCGAGCTGACGGTCACGGGCGAGCGCGCCACCGGTCTGACGCTGTCGGACGGCGGCACGTTGGCGGCCGGGCAGGTGGTGCTCGCCGGCGGCTGCCGCAGCGCGGAGCTCGCCGGGCTGCCGCCCGACGTCGCGCCGCCGGTGCGTCCGGTGAAGGGCCAGATCCTGCGGCTGCGCATGCCGGCCGGCCGGCCGCCGCTGCTGAGCCGCACGGTGCGGGCGGTGGTCCGCGGCGGCTCGATCTACCTGGTGCCCCGGACCGACGGCGAGCTGGTGCTCGGCGCCACCTCGGAGGAGTGCGGCCCGGACACCACCGTCACCGCGGGCGGCGTCTACCAGCTGCTGCGCGACGCCCACGAGCTGGTGCCCGGCGTGACCGAGCTGCCGCTCGTCGAATGCCGCGCCGGGCTGCGGCCCGGCTCCCCCGACAACGCCCCGCTGCTCGGCCCGAGCGGGCTGGCCGGGCTGCACCTGGCCACCGGGCACCACCGCAACGGGGTGCTGCTCGCACCGATCACCGGCGAGGTGCTGGCCGAGGTGCTGACGAGCGGGGAGCTTCCCGAACACGCCCGCCCCTTCACCCCACGGCGCTGGTCGCCCGGCGAGCCGGCGCCCGCGGCGCGCGAGGAGGTGGCGGTGTGAGCAACGTGAGCGCGGACGTCCAGGTATGGGTGAACGGGGAGCGGCGCCGGCTCGCGTCCGGCACCACGCTGGACCGGCTGGTGGCCGAGCTGCTCGCCGCGCCCGCCGGCCCGGGCGGGATCGCCGCCGCCGTCAACGAGACCGTGATCCCGCGCGGCCAGTGGCCCGCGACCGCGCTCGCCGAGGGCGACCGGGTCGAGGTGCTGACCGCCGTACAGGGAGGCTGAGACCGTCATGGCCGAGACCAACCCCACCGACACCACACCCGCCAACGACACCACCGGCACCAGCACCGGCACCACCGACACCGCGGCCGGCGACGAGGCCCTGGCGCTGGGCGGCCTGCGGCTGTCCTCCCGCCTCATCATGGGCACCGGCGGCGCGCCCAGCCTGGACGTGTTGCGCCGCGCGCTGGTCGCCTCGGGCACCGAGCTGACCACCGTGGCCATGCGCCGGATCGACCCGGGCGCCCGCGGCTCGGTGCTCTCCGTGCTCGCCGAGCTCGGCATCCGGCCGCTGCCGAACACCGCCGGCTGCTACACCGCGGGCGAGGCCGTGCTGACCGCGCGGCTGGCCCGGGAGGCGCTGGGCACCGAACTGGTGAAGGTGGAGGTGGTCGCCGACGAGCGCACCCTGCTGCCCGACCCGATGGCCACCCTGGAGGCCGCCGAGACCCTGGTCGACGACGGTTTCACGGTGCTCGCGTACACCAACGACGATCCGGTGCTGGCCCGCCACCTGGAGGACGCCGGCTGCGCGGCCGTGATGCCGCTGGGCTCCCCGATCGGCTCGGGCCTCGGCATCCGCAACCCGCACAACATCGAGCTGATCACCGAACGCGCCGGCGTCCCGGTCATCCTCGACGCCGGCGTCGGCACCGCCTCCGACGCGGCGCTGGCCATGGAGCTGGGGTGCGCCGGCGTGATGCTGGCCTCCGCGGTCACCCGGGCGCAGCGCCCCGAGGAGATGGCGCGGGCGATGCGGCACGCGGTGCTGGCCGGGCGGCTGGCCGGGCGCGCGGGGCGGATCCCGAGGCGGCACTTCGCCCGCGCCTCGTCCCCGATGGCGGGGCTGGCCAGCCTGGACGCGGACGTGGAGCGGGAACGTCCGGCGTTCTCGCACTGAGATACGATCCGCCCTGCGGCGGGCCGGCGCAGCGGCGCAAGGGTTCCAGGGCCGCACCCAGCATCACCGCGCTCCCCGGGGGGACCATGGACACTCCGCCGCCACCGCAGGGCTATGGCGCCTGGCCGCCGCCCTCGGGACCGCCGCAGGGTCCGCCCCCACCGCACCAGCAGCAGCCGGGGAAGTCGGCGGAACCCCCGTCGCAGCCGCCGGCCCCACAACCGGCCCCACAGCCGGGCCCGCCGCCGGCACAGCCCTCGCCGCAGCCGTACGGTCCGCCGCCGCCCTATCCGGGCGGTCCCGGGCAGCCGCCGGGCGGCGGGCCGCCGCCGTGGGGCCAGCCGGCGCCGGCACGGCCGGTCAACGGCCTGGCGATCGGCGCCCTGGTC
Source organism: Streptomyces sp. B6B3 (assembly GCF_039871525.1). Classification (NCBI taxonomy): domain Bacteria; kingdom Bacillati; phylum Actinomycetota; class Actinomycetes; order Kitasatosporales; family Streptomycetaceae; genus Streptomyces; species Streptomyces sp. B6B3. The sequence continues at coordinate 307,893 of NZ_JBDPLU010000009.1, forward strand.
ACCGGCCTGGTCGGGCTTTTCCCCGTGGCCCTGACGCTCGGGCTGGTCGCGCTGTCCCGGCTCTCCGCGCGCGCCGGGGCCGAGCGGGGTCGGGGCCTGGCCATCGCCGGCGTCGTGCTGGCCGGCGTGCAGATCGCGGCGCTCGCCGTGATCATCCCCGTCGCGGCGACCAACTCGGACGACGACGGCGGGGGGACCGAGGCCACCGAGGAGCAGCGCCCGGAGCGGCGCGAGCCGGACGACGAGCCCACCGACGACCCCAACCCGACCGAACCGACACCCGACGACGGCGAGCAGATCGACGTCTTCGACATCCGGGTCGGCGACTGCTTCGACTCCGGCACCGGCCTCGGCCAGTACGAGGAGAACGAGGCCACCGAGGAGACCACCGTCACCCGGCTGCCCTGCGACGCCCCGCACGAGGCGGAGGCGTACGGCACCGCCCAGGTGACCGGCTACCAGGAGTTCCCCGGGGACGCGGAGCTGACCGAGCTCGCGTTCGACGAGTGTGGCCGGCTGGTCCAGCCCTACGTGCTCGACACCTGGGAGCTCGACACCTCGACCACCATGTACTTCTACTACCCGCAGCAGTCCAGCTGGTCCTTCGGTGACCGGGAGATCCTCTGCTTCTTCGGCCATATCGACGGCACCCCGCTGGAGGGCTCGGTGCGCGGCGACCCCGGCGAGCTCAGCGCGGACCAGGCGAGCTACCTGGAGATCACCACGCCGCTGGAGATCGTCATCTGGAACGAGCCGTACCCGGACGATCCGCTGCCGGCGCAACGGGAGTGGGCCGAGCAGATGGCCGGGACCATCGACCAGGAGGCGGGCGACCTGGCGGCCGCCGCATGGTCGGGGGACGTCGCCGGGCAGGTCGACGAGCTGGTCGCGGCGCGTGAGGTCAGCCTGACGCACTGGAACCGGGCGGCCGACGCCCAGGACCTGGCCGCCTTCGAGAGCGAGTACACGGAGGGCTACGCGACGCTCGGGATCGACCAGGAGATCGCCATCCGGCAGACCCTGGGCCTGACCACCGGCGGCTGATCCCGGCGGCCCGGTGCCGCTGGTTGGTCACCGTTCCGCTGCAAGTCGGGCTCCGAGGGCCGCGAAACGCCCGGGGCGCGGCACCCGGCTCGTAGACTCGTGAGCCGTGGACACGACCCTTCAGGACCCGCTGATCGGCCGGCTGCTCGACGCCAGGTACCGCGTCGAGCAGCGAATCGCGGTCGGCGGCATGGCCACGGTCTATCGCGCCCTGGACACCCGGCTCGACCGGGTGGTGGCCCTGAAGGTGATGCACCCCTCACTCGCCCAGAACGCCGGCTTCGTCGAGCGGTTCATCCGGGAGGCCAGGTCGACCGCCCGGCTCGACCATCCGAACATCGTCGGCGTCCTTGACCAGGGCACCGACGGCGGCTACGTCTACCTGGCGATGGAGTACGTGGCCGGCTGCACCCTGCGGGACGTGCTGCGGGACCGGGGCGCGCTCCAGCCGCGGGCGGTGCTGGACATCCTGGAGCCGATGCTGGCCGGCCTGGGGGCCGCGCACCGGGCGGGCCTGGTGCACCGCGACATGAAGCCGGAGAACGTGCTGATCGGCGACGACGGCCGGGTCAAGGTCGCGGACTTCGGCCTGGTGCGGGCGGTCGATCCGCAGGAAGGACCGACGTCCACCGCCACCGACTCCGTGCTCGGCACGCTCTCCTATCTGGCGCCGGAGCAGATCGAGGGCGGCGCGGTCGACGCCCGCACCGACGTCTACGCCTGCGGCGTGCTGCTCTACGAGATGCTCACCGGCCGCAAGCCGTACACCGGGGAGACCGCCGCGCGGGTCCTGTACGCCCATGTCAGCGAGGACATGCCGCTGCCCTCCCAGGAGGTCGAGGACCTCGCGCCGGAGCTGGACGGGCTGGTCGCCCGGGCCGCGGCCCGGGACCCGGGCCGCCGGCCGGCCGACGCCGCGGCCCTGCTCTCCCTGGTGCGGGCCGTGCGCGCGGTGCTCAGCGAGGCCCAGCTGGACACCGATCCCCGGCCGGCCGCGCCGGGCGGGGTGGGTCCTGAGCTGGGCTCGGAGGACCGCACCCGCGTGGTGCCGCTGCCCAAGGGGGTGCGGGCCAGCGCTCCCGACGGTCGTCGGGAGAACACGGCACGCATCCAGGTGCCGCTGCTGCCGCCGTACGTCGCCGAGGAGGAGTTCGGCTCGGAGGGGCTGCCCCCGCGCCGCCGGATGCCGCGCCGCCGGGTGCTGACGCTGGTCGGCGCGGCGCTGCTGCTGCTCGGCATCGGCCTGGGGGTCTGGTACATCAACTCGGGGCAGTTCCTGCGCACACCCGGGGTGTACGGGCTGTCGCAGAGCGAGGCCGAGGAGCGGCTGCGGGACGCGGGGCTGCGGGTCGAGGTCGAGCACGAGACCTCGGAGACCGTGGACCCGGGCCACGTCATCATCTCCGATCCGGAACGCGGCGAGCGGGTCCGGCGGAACTCCACGGTCACCATCGTCGTCTCCGACGGGCCGGCGGTCGTGGTGGTGCCCGACCTGCGCGGCTCGGCCCTCGCCGAGGCCAAGGACGAGCTCAGGGAGGCCGGCCTGACGCCGGGCGAGGAGCGCTGGGAGTTCTCCGACGAGGTGCCGCGCGGCTCCGTGATCGACACGCAGCCGGGCCACGGCGCGGAGCGCCGGCCGAACTCCGCCGTCGACCTGGTGCTCAGCCGCGGCGCCGAGGTCGCCGTGCCGAACGTCGTCGGGCTGCCGGAGGCCGAGGCGAAGCAGGTGCTGCGCGCCGAGGGCTTCGTGGTCAGCGTCGCCGAGGAGAGGGTGGACTCCCCCGAGGAGGCGGGCACCGTGGCCGAGCAGTCGCCCGGCCCGTCGGGCACGGCCGCCGCCGGGGAGACGATCACCCTGACCCTCTCCTCGGGCCCCGAGATGATCGTCGTGCCGGACGTGCGGGGGGAATCGGTGGACGAGGCCACGGAGATCCTTCAGGAGGCGGGCTTCGAGGTCGACGTGAACCAGGTCTTCTTCTCCGGCGAGGTCTTCAACCAGTCCGTCCACGGCGGCGACCGGGCCCCGCGCGGCTCCACCATCACGCTCTGGGTCCGCTAGGGCCTTGCCGGCCGATCTTCGCGGGCCCGTGACACCAGCGGACGGGGGCCCCGAGGGTGGCCGGGGTGTGAAGGCGGCCATAGGACCAAGGTCCTCCTACTAAGGCGAATAGTTTCCGAACGGCCTCGTGGGCCCGGTAAATCCGCCCTCCGCGCCCGGGCATTTCTTCTGGCACCACTATCCAGCGTAGTAATCGGGTCGATTGCGCCGGCTTTTCCCCGCCTGTTACCAAGGGCGTCGAATCCCCGCCCGCCAGGAACCCGAGGTGCCCCCATGCCTACTCAGGTGCTCACCCGACTGAACCGAAGTACGCGTACCCGCGGCACGGCCGCCGCGGCGCTCGCCACCGCCGGCACCGCCGCCATGGTGCTGGGCCTGGCGACCGTGCCCGCCGACGCCCAGGAGGTCACCCCCTCGCCGGCGCCGCACGCCGATGCCGTCGCCTGGGACATCAAGGCCGACGACCTTCCTGGTCAGCGCCTCCCCGACGGCCTGGGCCCGGAGACCGGTGTGCCGACGCAGGGCGATGACCACGGTGGCGGCCGCGGTGGCGATCACGGCGGCGACCGCGGCGCTGACCGCGGCGGCGACGCCGGCCCGCACGTGCGGAGCCCCGAGGACGGCCGCGGCGACCACACGCGTCCGGAGCGCACGCCGAACACCGGCGACCCCCGACCCGCGCGCACCAGCGCCCTCGACCGCTGGATAGACCGGGCCCTCGAGATCATGGACGAGAAGGGAATTCCGGGCACCTACGAGGGCCTGCACCGGAACATCATGCGCGAGTCCAGCGGTGACCCCAACATCATGAACGACTGGGACATCAACGCGAAGAACGGAGTCCCCTCGATCGGCCTGCTCCAGGTGATTCAGCCGACGTTCGACGCGTACCACGTCCCGGGCACCCCGGACGACATCTACAACCCGGTCTCGAACATCACCGCCGCGGCGAACTACGCCGCCGACCGGTACGGCACGATCGACAACGTCGACAGCGCGTACTGATCCCCTCGCCGGGGAGGGTGGCCACCAGCGCCGTGGGCGCCGACGGCGTGCGGGTTCTCGTCGACGCCCCCGGCGACCCTCCGGAGCGAGTGGCTCCGCGCCACCCGCACGGAGTTCGCCTGCCCACGGCCCACGCCCTGTGCCCGATCAACCTCGGCGGATCAGGCACGGGGCCTCGTCGCGCACACCGACCCTCAGAGCTCTGGTCTCAGAGGGCCGGGCCGTCTCCCGGCTCCTCCTGGTAGGAGTACCGCTGCTCGCGCCACGGGTCGCCGATGTTGTGGTACCCGCGCTCCTCCCAGAAGCCGCGGCGGTCGGCGGTCAGGTACTCCACCCCGCGCACCCACTTCGGCCCCTTCCAGGCGTACAGGTGGGGCACCACCAGACGCAGCGGGAAGCCGTGCTCCGCGGTCAGCAGCTCGCCGTCCCGGTGGGTGGCGAAGAGCGTGTGCGCGTCGGCGAAGTCGGCGATCCTGAGGTTGGCGCTGTACCCGTACTCGGCCCACACCATCACGTGCGTGACGTCGGGGGCGGGCGGCGCGAGCGCCAGAACCGTGTCGGCGGACACCCCGCCCCACTCGGCGCCCAGGATGCTGAACTTCGTGACGCAGTGCAGATCGGCCAGCACGGTGTGGTACGGCAGGGCGCTGAACTCCTCGTGGTTCCAGCAGCGCTTGTCGCCGTCGGCGGTGGCGCCGAAGACCCGGAACTCCCAGCGCTCGGCTCGGAACCTGGGTACCGGCCCGTAGTGGGTCACCGGCCAGCCACGACGCTCCCGCTGCCCGGGGGGCAGCCGCTCCGCGCTGGCGTTCGGCACCTGACCTGTGCCGCTGTCCGGCTGACCCATGCCTCCATGGTGACAGACCGCATCGGCTGCTTTGCACCACCTCCCCCACCAGGCGGGCGTCATCACCGCAATTCCTCTTTAGGGCAGACGAACTACCATATTTCGCCGCTATTTTGGTTAGGCTTCTCTTACTGGACGGAACGCCGCGACGATGCCACGATGCGCGGACACGGTTCCTCGCACCGCTCACCGTCGGAAGGAGCGCGCCGCCATGCAGGGCGACCCGGAGGTCATCGAGTTCCTCAACGAGCAGCTCACCGCCGAGCTGACCGCGATCAACCAGTACTTCCTGCACGCCAAGATGCAGGACAACTTCGGCTGGACGAAGCTCGCGAAGTACACCAGGGCCGAGTCCTTCGACGAGATGAGGCATGCCGAGCTGCTCACCGACCGGATCCTCTTCCTGGAGGGGCTGCCGAACTACCAGCGGCTCTTCCACGTCAGGGTCGGGCAGACGGTCACCGAGATGTTCCAGGCGGACCGGCAGATCGAGGTCGAGGCGATCGACCGGCTGCGCCGCGGCATCGAGGTGATGCGGGCGAAGGGCGACATCACCTCGGCCCGGCTCTTCGAGTCGATCCTGGAGGACGAGGAGCACCACATCGACTATCTCGACACGCAGCTTGAGCTGCTGGAGAAGCTCGGCGAGCAGCTGTACCTGGCGCAGCAGATCGAGCAGCCGTCCGAGGCCTAGTTCCGTCCGGATCCCGTCCAGAGATCCGCTCGGTACCGGCCAGATCCGCTCGGTACCGGCCAGATCCGGCCGGTACCCGCCGGCCCGGTGCCGGGGTGTCGCCTCGGCGCCCTCGGGCGGCGGCCCCCGTCAGCCGCCGACGGCCTGGGAGGCCAGCGAAACGGCCGGCCGAGGCGCCTGCGTGGGCGCCTGGGCCGGCAGGGTCCGGCGCAGCGTCGTGGTGGCCGGGCAGCCGCCCCGGCCCAGCAGTCCCTGGATGCGGCGGACGCAGGAGCCGCAGTCCGTGCCCGCGCCGCTCGCCGACGCGATCTGCCGCGGCGTGCAGGAGCCCGCCGCCGCGTGCTCTCGCACCTGTTCCTCGGTGATGCCGAAGCAGGAGCAGATGTACACCGAGACCGTCACCTCCACCCGGGATGGCTCACCTCGTACGATCCAGGCCCATCCTGGTGAGGTTAGCCTCACCTTACCCGAGGGAGATGACGGTGTGCTGACCGGCCCCCGTCCTACCGGGGTCAGGCCCGGTACATCTCCGCGACCAGGAACGCGAGGTCCAGCGACTGGCTGCGGTTCAGCCGCGGGTCGCAGGCGGTCTCGTACCGCTGGTGCAGGTCGTCCACGAAGATCTCGTCCCCGCCGCCGACGCATTCGGTGACGTCGTCCCCGGTCAGCTCGACGTGGATGCCGCCGGGGTGGGTGCCGAGACCCTTGTGCACCTCGAAGAAGCCCTTGACCTCGTCCAGCACGTCGTCGAAGCGCCGGGTCTTGTGCCCCGAGGCCGCCTCGAAGGTGTTCCCGTGCATCGGGTCGCAGACCCACGCGACCTCGGCGCCGGCCGCCCTGACCCCGTCCACCAGCAGCGGCAGCCGGTCCCGCACCCGGTCCGCGCCCATCCGGGTGACGAAGGTCAGCCGGCCTGGCTCGCGCTCCGGGTCCAGCCGGTCGACCAGCGCCAGCGCCTCGTCCACCGTGGTGGTCGGGCCGAGCTTGACGCCGATGGGGTTGCGGATGGCGGAGGCGAACGCCACGTGCGCGCCGTCCAGCTGACGGGTGCGCTCGCCGATCCACACGAAGTGGCCCGAGACGTCGTACAGCCGCCCGGTGCGGGAGTCGGTGCGGGTCAGCGCCGCCTCGTAGTCCAGCAGCAGCGCCTCGTGCGAGGCGTAGAACTCCACCGTGTGGAACTCGGCCGGGTCGGCGCCGCAGGCCTTCATGAAGTTCAGCGCGTTGTCGATCTCCCGCGCCAGCGCCTCGTACCGCTGGCCCGAGGCGGAGGTGCGCACGAAGTCCTGGTTCCAGGCGTGCACCTGGTGCAGGTCGGCGTAGCCGCCGGTGGTGAAGCCGCGCACCAGGTTCAGCGTCGCCGCCGAGGAGTGGTACATCCGCCGCAGCCGCTCCGGGTCGGGGGTGCGGGCCTCGGCGGTGAACTCGGGGCCGTTCACCGAGTCGCCCCGGTAGGACGGCAGCGTCACGCCGCCCCGGGTCTCGGTGGGCTTCGAGCGCGGCTTGGAGTACTGGCCGGCGATCCGGCCGATCTTCACCACCGGCACCGCCGCGGCGTACGTCAGCACCGCGCTCATCTGGAGCAGCGTCTTCAGCTTCGCCCGGATGTTCTCGGCGCTCACCTGGTCGAACGCCTCGGCGCAGTCGCCGCCCTGCAGCAGAAACGCCTCGCCCCTGGCCACCGCGGCCATCCGGGCCCGCAGCTGGTCGCATTCCCCGGCGAAGACCAACGGCGGATACGTGCCCAGTTCAGCGGTCACGGCGCGCAGCGCCGCCGAGTCGGGGTACTCGGGCTGCTGCGCCGCCGGCAGGTCGCGCCACGCGGCGCCGGTGGCGGGCGTGGCGTTCGGGATGGCGGTGGCGAGGCTGCTCTCAGCGTTCAGGGTCACGAGGCCAGATTACGGGGTGGTGTCCATCCTTTTTCCCGATCGGCCAGGGAGTGAGACGGTCGCCACGCCGGGCTACGGCGCGTATAGTGCGCGCCATGAACGCGCAGCGGCATCAGCCGCACGTCACCAGCTGGTGGTGGACCGCTCCCCGGGCGGCCCACTGACTGCGCGTTCCGACTGACCGACGCGAGGCCGCCCCCGAGGGGCGGCCTTTCTCGTGCGTGGCCGGCCGTCCCTCGGCCCTGGCGGCTTCCGGACCAACCAGCCATCCCGAACCGACCGGGATGTACCGGAAGGACGACCGCCCATGCCACCACTCCCCCGCCCCGAACCCTCCTCCGGGGCCTCCGGGGCGCTGATCGGCCGGCTGCTGGCCGAGGACGCCCCGTTCGCGCTGCTGCGCCGCCGCCTCCCGGGCCGCGACGCGAGCCTGGTCGAGCTGCTCACCGGACCCGTCGTCGAGGTCGAGCGGCTCGCGGACATCCCGCTGCCCGAGCCGTCCCGGCCCGGGCCGGGCGCGCTCGCCCTCGTGCCGTACCGCCAGCTCGCGGAGCGCGGCTTCGAGGTCGACGACGACGGCACCCCGCTGGCCGTGCTGCTCCCCGAGGAGGCCCACGAGCTGCCGCTGGACGAGGTGCTCGCGGCGCTGCCCGACCACCGGGTCGGCGTCGCCGACGGCGGCTTCGACGTCGACGACACGCGCTACGCCGAGGTGGTCCGCACGGTGCTGGAGCGCGAGATCGGCGCCGGGCAGGGCGCCAACTTCGTCATCCGGCGCACCTTCACCGGGCGGCTGACCGGGGACGCCTCCGCGCCCGGGGACCGGGGGCACGTGGCCGACGCGCTCGCCGTCTTCCGCCGGCTGCTCGCGGCCGAACCCGACGCGTACTGGACCTTCGTGGTCCACACGGGCGGGGCGGCCGGGAGGCTGCTGGTCGGCGCGAGCCCCGAGGTGCATGTGCGGATGACCGGCGGCACCGTGGTGATGAACCCGATCAGCGGCACCTATCGCTATCCGCCGGAAGGCCCGAGCCTGACCGGCCTGCTGGACTTCCTCGACGACCGCAAGGAGACCGAGGAGCTGTCCATGGTGGTCGACGAGGAACTGAAGATGATGTGCACCGTCGGCGACCAGGGCGGCGTGGTCGTCGGGCCGCGGCTGCGGGAGATGGCGCATCTGGCGCACACGGAGTACGAGCTGCGCGGCCGCAGCACCCTGGACGTGCGGGAGGTGCTGCGCGAGACCATGTTCGCCGCCACCGTCACCGGCAGCCCGCTGGAGAACGCCTGCCGGGTCATCCGCCGGCACGAGGCCGGCGGGCGCGGCTACTACGCGGGCGCGCTGGCGCTGCTGGGCCACGACGCGACCGGCGGGCAGACGCTCGACTCGCCGATCCTGATCCGCACCGCGGACGTCGACGCGGCCTCGGGACGGCTCCGGGTCCCCGTGGGGGCGACGCTGGTGCGCGGTTCGGACCCGGAGGCCGAGGTCGCCGAGACGCACGCGAAGGCGGCGGCCGTGCTGGCCGCGCTGGGCGTTCGGCCAGCGGGGGCGGAGCGGGCGGACGGCGCCCGGCCGCGGCTGGCCGAGGAACCACGGGTGCGGGCGGCGCTCGAGGGCCGGCGGGCGGGACTGGCGCCGTTCTGGTTGCGGATGCAGACCGGGCCGCGCCCGGCGCCGGACGGTACCGCCGGGGTCGCAGCCGGGGTCACCTCCGAGATCGCGGCCGGGGTCGCGGAGAACGCGCCGGCGCTGGTGATCGACGGCGAGGACACGTTCACCTCGATGCTGGCCCATCTGCTGCGGGCGGGCGGCCGCGAGGTGACGGTGCTGCGCTTCGACGCCCCGGACGCGCGGGAGCGGGCCCTGGCCCACGAGGGCCCCGTGGTGCTCGGCCCGGGACCCGGCGACCCCGGCGACCCGACGGACCGGAAGATGCGGCTGCTGCGCGGGCTCGGCGCGGACCTGCTGGGCCGCGCCGGCGCACCCGGGGGCGCCCGGTCCCACGGCACGCTGCTCGGGGTGTGCCTGGGGCACGAGCTGATCGCCGCGGAGCTGGGGCTGCCGGTGGTCCGCAAGGACCGGCCCTACCAGGGCGCGCAGGAGCGGATCGACCTGTTCGGACAAGCCGAGACGGTCGGCTTCTACAGCTCCTACGCGGCCCGCTGTGACGACGCCGCGGCCGCGGCGCTCGCCCGCCGGGGCGTGGCGGTCAGCCGGGACCCGCACGGGGAGGTGTACGCCCTGCGCGGCCCGGGCTTCGCGAGCGTGCAGTTCCATCCCGAGTCGGTGCTGACCCTCAACGGCCCGGCCATCGTCGCCTCGCTGCTCACCGCGCGACCGGCCGAGCCGGCGGCGGCGCCGACGGCCTGACCGCCCGGTGCCGGCCGGCGCGGCGGTGGGCCGCGCCGGCCGGCGTCCGATCCTGGCGTCAGGGCGCGTCCAGGCCGCGCTCTATCGCGTAGCGGACCAGCTCCGCCCGGTTGTGGAGCTGGAGCTTGCCCAGGGTGTTCTGGACGTGGTTCTGGACCGTGCGGTGGGAGATGACCAGGCGGGCCGCGATCTGCCGGTAGGTGAGCCCCTTCGCGACCAGCCGCAGCACCTCGGTCTCCCGGTCCGTGAGGTGCGGCACCTCGGGGCCCCGGGGATCGCGGGGCTCGGAGATCGTGGCCAGCCTCCGGTACTCGCCGAGCACCAGGCCGGCCAGCCCGGCGGTGAAGACGGGGTCGCCGGCCGCGGTGCGGCGCACCGCCGCGACGAGTTCCTCGGCGCTGGCCGACTTCACCAGATAGCCGGTGGCGCCGGCCTTCACCGCCTCCAGCACGTCCTCCGCCTCCCCGCTGGCGGACAGCACCAGAACCTTCCCCCAGTCCCTCGGGGAGGGGGATACGGCGGCCCCGGAATCAGGTTCGCCGTCCTCGCCGGCCAGCCGCCGGCAGACCTCGGCCCCCGGCAGCCCCGGCAGGTTCAGGTCGAGCACCAGCACGTCAGGACGGGTCGCCCGGGCCCGGCGCACCGCCTCCGGGCCGTCCCCGGCCGTGGCCACCACCTCCAGGCCCGCCTCGCCGAGGTCCCGCGCCACCGCGTCCCGCCACATCGGGTGGTCGTCCACCACCATCACCGTCACCGGCCGCTCGTTCACGGTGCCGCTCCCCTCGCGCCCCTGCGTCCTCGTCGCCTCGTCTCCCGCACGGACCCCGGCCCGTCATGCCGCCCGCGGCTCCCGTGGTCCCCGGGGCCGGGTCTGGGCACCCGCAGTTCGACCTCGGTGCCCTCGCCCGGCACCGACAGCCATTCCGCGCTGCCGCCGAGGCCGGCCAGCCGGCCGCGGATCGACAGCGACGCCCCGAGCCGGCCCTCGGCCTCGGCCTCGGCGAGCCGTCCGGCGGGAATGCCGGGCCCGTCGTCCCTGACCGTGACGAGCACCGCGTCCGGCGCCTCCTCCAGCAGGATCCAGGCGCCCGCCGGCCGGCCGTCCGGCCGCGTGGCGTGCCGCCGCACGTTGTCCAGCGCGGCGCCGACCGCCGCCGCGACCTCCCTGGCCGCGGGCCCCGGCAGCAGCACGGGCCCTGAGGGCCCGGCGTACGTCACGCCCACGCCGCCGTGCGCCGCGAGCAGCGGACCCAGGTCCGCCTCCGGTGCGGTCTCCCCGCCGTCCCCGCCGTCCCCGCCGTCCCCGAGGGCACTCGGCGCAGCGGCGGTGAGGGTCCCGGCGGGCCGGCCGTCGCCGGCCACCAGCGCGCGGAGCGCCCGTTCCTGCTCGCCCGCCAGCCGCCCGAGCTCGGCCGCCTCGCCGCCGATCGCGGCACCCCGGCGCTGCACCATGGCCAGCACCTGGAGCACGCTGTCGTGAATGTCCCTGGCCAGCCGCTCCCGCTCGCGGGTCGCCGCCTCGATGCGCAGCGCCCTGGCCAGGGTCCGCTCGCTGGCCCTGGCCAGCTCGACGACGTAGCCGATGCCGACGCTGGCCACGCACACCAGCAGCGCGTTGTGCAGGGTGTTCCCCGAGAGGTGGCCGTCCTCCACGACGTTGGCGACGCCCACCAGCACCGAGGCGCAGCCGGCCCACCGCCAGCCGCCCTTGATGGCGACGGCCAGCACCGCGCCGGCGACCCAGACGGACGGCAGGGTGGGGTCCACGGCGTCGCGGGAGTCGGCGAGCGGGCTGATCAGGATGCCGACGACCGCCACGGTCAGGTCGACGGCCAGGAACGACGGGGTGCAGCGCGCGGCCGAGGACACCCGGCGCAGCGTCAGCAGCGTCCACACCACCAGCACCGACAGGTAGCAGACGCCGACCAGCGGCCGGCCGTAGTCCTCGTAGCCCAGCCAGAACAGCAGGACCGCGTAACAGCTGGTCAGCACCCGGTATCCGGTGAGCGCCTGCCACATCGGCGCCTCGACGGCACGTCCCGTCGTCCCCGGGGTACTCGTCGGCACGCCGGCCATCGCCTCGATCCCCCTGTCCGGTCAGGCCGTCCGCTCGGTGCCCCGCCGGGGCTGGTCCCCGTTGTCCTCGGCGCCGCCCGTGCCCTCCGCCAGCATCCGCTTGGCGGCCGTGGCGTACATGTCCACGTACTCCTGGCCGGAGAGCTTCATGATCGCGTACATCACCTCGTCGGTGAGCGAACGCAGGATGAAGCGGTCGCCCTCCATGCCGCGGTAGCGGCTGAAGTCGAGGGGTTCGCCGATCCGGATGCCGGGGCGCATCAGCTTGGGCACCACCTTGCCGGGCGGCTGGATCTTCTCCGTGTCGATCATGGCCACCGGCAGCACCGGCGCCCCGGTGGCCAGCGCGATCCGGCCGAGGCCGCCCGGCTTGCCGCGGTAGAGCCGGCCGTCGGGGGACCGGGTGCCCTCCGGGTATATGCCGAACAACTCCCCGCGCTCCAGCACCGCGATGCCGCTCTGTATCGCCGCCTCACCCGCGCCGCGCGCGCCCGACCGGTCGACGGGCAGCTGCCCGACGCCCTTGAAGAACGCCGCGGTCAGCCGGCCCTTGATGCCGGGCGAGGTGAAGTACTCCGCCTTGGCGATGAACGTGACCCGGCGGTCGAGCACCGCCGGCAGGAAGAAGGAGTCGGAGAACGACAGGTGGTTGCTGGCCAGGATCGCGGGGCCGGTCTCGGGTACGTGCTCCTTGCCCTCCACCCACGGACGGAAGGCGAGCTTCAGCCCCGCCCCGACGGACACCTTCATCGCGCCGTACAGCACCGCGACCTCCTGGCTTCATTTCTGCCCGACCCTAACGGGGTACCCCGTTCTCGGCGCCCCAGGGGGCGCCATGCGCGGGCTACCCGCTGACCTTACGGCCCACGTAGGCTGACAGACACCCCGACGGCGGCCTCCCCCAGGCCCTCGTCGGCCTGGGTGGGGGCCCCTCCCGGGCCGCCAGGGCCCGGGGGAGCACCCCGTCCATCGCCCCGCGCCGAACGGAGCCCTCGATGCCGCTTCTTCCCGGGGCCGAGCCCTTCGCTCACCGCGGCTCGGCCACCGGTGTCCTGCTCTGTCACGGATTCACCGGCTGTCCGCAGTCGCTGCGCCCCTGGGCCGAGCATCTCGCGGGGCAGGGCCTCACCGTCTCGCTGCCGCTGCTGCCCGGGCACGGCACCCGCTGGGAGGATCTGCGGCTGACCCACTGGACCGACTGGTACGCCACCGTGGCCAGGGAGCTGCGCGAGCTGACCGCGCGCTGTGACCGGGTCTTCGTCTGCGGCCTGTCGATGGGCGGCACGCTGGCGCTGCGGCTGGCCGCGCGGCACGGTCCCGCGGTGGCGGGCGTCGTGGTGGTCAACCCGGCGATCTCGCTGCCCTGGTGGCACGGGTACGCGCTGCCGGTGCTGCGGCACGTGGTGCCCAGCGTGCGTGGCCTGGTCTCGGACATCGCCAAGGGCGGCGTCAGGGAGACCGGGTACACCCGGGTGTCGCTGCACGGCGTCCACGCGCTGCACGGCCTCTTCGCCGCCACCCGCGCCGACCTGCCCCGGGTGACCCAGCCGTTGCTGCTGCTCCGCAGCCGGGTCGACCACATAGTGCCGGCGCACGACTCGGCCCAGGTGCTCGCCTCGGTATCGTCAACGGACGTGGCCGAACGCGTGCTCGAGGACAGCTTTCACGTGGCCACGCTGGACCACGACGCTGAGCGTATCTTTCAGGAGACGGACGCCTTCCTCACCCGGCTGGCGAACAGGGCGACAAGGAAGACTGCTCGTGACGGAACGTGACCCCGAGCGCGGCGACGGCCGAGACCCGCTCGACGAGGAAGCCGCCTGGGCCGAGATCATCGCCGGCTACGGCGAGGAGCCGGCCGACCCGCCGGGCGTGTGGCCGCGGGCCGAGGAGATCGACCTGACCGACACCGTGGACCGGGCCCTCGACCGGGCGCTGGAGCGCGCCGGCGCCGAGCCCGAACCGCCCGAGCTGGGTCCCAGGGACTGGGAGGCGGCCGAGGACGAGGAGGAGGACCACTTCGTCCCGCCGGAGCCGCCCCCGCTGCCCCAGTCCGACATGACCACCAAGCTGGCCTGGGTGGCGGTGCTGGGCGGGCCGCTGCTGCTGATCGGGACGGTGCTGCTGCAACGGGACATGACCTGGTGGATCGCCACCCTGGGCATCGGGGGCTTCCTCGGCGGCTTCGCCACGCTCGTCGCGCGGATGCGCGACGGGGAGGACGACGACTGGGTCGACCCGGGCAGCGGCGCGGGGGGGGGGGGGTGGGGCGGGGTCAGCCCTTGATGGCGCCGATGAGCATGCC